>JAKAUI010000034.1 GCA_021827745.1 Bacillota bacterium
GCCTTGCCAAGGCGAGGGTCGCGGGTTCGAATCCCGTCTCCCGCTCCAATTTGGCGACGTAGCCAAGTGGTAAGGCAGAGGACTGCAAATCCTCTATTCCCCGGTTCGAATCCGGGCGTCGCCTCCACCAACTGTATCCGGGCGGTTAGCTCAGCTGGTTAGAGCGCATGCTTGACATGCATGAGGTCAGAGGTTCAAGTCCTCTACCGCCCACCATATTGAAACCCGCTTCCCGAAAGGGATAGCGGGCTTTCGTCTTCGTTCAGGCAAACGGAACGTGGTATCTGTTCGCATGACGGTTGCTTCGCCCGTCAGACGGGCGCCAGCGGCATCACTTGGCGCCTAGGCGCCGTCGTCGGCAGCGTAGAGCGTCCAGAGGCCCTTCCGGTCCTGGCGCAGTTCCAAGATGAGATCGTTTTCCACCCGGACCAATAGGCGGCGGTGGTGGCGGCGCAGCCGCCAGTCGCTCCGCAGATCTGGCCGGTCCACTTCCGACAGCACCTGGGCCACCCGATGGGTCCCCTCCCAGAAGACCTCGACCGGGACGCCGTCCGCCATCGTGACCGTGACCGGTCTACCCACAAACCGGCGCATGCGAGTCCTCCCCCAGGCTCGGTCCATCCGGGCGCCGCCATCTCTGAACGGTCATGCGGACCCCCAGACCAAGACATGGCCTGGGTGCCACCAGTCTACAGCGCCTTGCGGTTGCCGTCCCGGACCACATGCTTGGCCAGGGCGTCGACCACGAGCGGATCCCACCAGCCCTTGGCGGCCTCTTCTCGGATCACACTGAGCGCTTCCACCGGAGACAGCGCCGACCGGTACGGCCGGTCCACGGTCAGGGCGTCGTAGACATCGGCCACGGACAGGATGCGGACCGGAAGTGGGATCTGGTCCCCCTTGAGGCCGTCCGGATAGCCAGTGCCGTCCAGCCGCTCGTGGTGGGAGCGAACCAGCGGCAGCACATCTCGAAAGGTGGACAGGGGGCGCAAGATGTCCTCCCCAACCGTCGGGTGAACCCGCATCATCGCCCATTCCGCCGAGTTTAGGCGGCTTGGCTTCAGCAGCACCGTGTCCGAGACAGCGATCTTGCCGACGTCGTGCAGGTAGGCAGAGCGGCGGAGGGCCAGGCGCTGACCATCGTCAAGGCCGAGCGCGGTGCTCAGCGTATCGACCAAAAGCACCATCCGGTCGCAGTGCTCTCTGGTGCCCGGATCGCGGGCCTCCACCCCCCGGCCGAAGGCCAGCAGCACGTTTTCCGCTTCCTCTAACTGATCGATGTGTGCCTTCAGCCGGAGCAGGGCGCGCACCCTGGCTCGCAGCTCGATGGCGTCGACCGGCTTGGTCAGAAAGTCGTCCGCGCCCGCTTCCAGCGCCTGCAGGCGAAAGGCCCGGTCGGTGTGCGCCGTGACCATCACCGCTGGCACCAACCTGGTGTCGGGGCGGCTCTTCAGCTCCTTGAGCAACTTCAGGCCGCTGATCCCAGGCAGCTGCAGGTCAAGCAGGAACAGGTCCGGCACTCCTTTTGCCACCTGCTCCAGCGCCTTTTCGGCGCTTACGGCGTGCACCAGGTCGTGATGGTCGTTTCTGAGGACACCCTCCACCACCTCGAAGTTCGCCACCTCGTCGTCGACCACCAGGATCCGCATCACTCTCCACCTCCAGCGTTGATCAGGTAGCGCTCCACATACGGACAAAAAGACCGGGTGTCGAGGGGCTTCGTCAGGTAGCCGTCGCAGCCGGCCGCCCGCGCCGTCTCTTCGTCTCCGGCCATGGCGTGGGCGGTCAGGGCGATGATCGGAATGTGACGGGTGCCCTCCGCCTCCTTCAGCTGACGAGTGAGGGACAACCCGTCAATGTCCGGCAGCTGCAGGTCCATCAGGATCAGGTCCGGCGGCTGGGTTTCCACCTCGGCCAGAGCCTGGGCTCCAGAGGTCGCCTCGACCAGGCGGCAGGACAGGCGGGCCAGCAGCGCACGCACCAGCATCATGTTGGCCGGATTGTCCTCGACCACCAGGATGCAAGGGTCAGTCGAGCCCGGCGCCGGGCTCACCGCGACTCCAGGGTTCGGGAAAGCCAGGAGCCAAGTTCCTGGCGGCCATAGCGGCCCTTGTGCAGGATCTGGGCAGCGCAGGCCGTGAGCTGCTCAGACTCCTTGCTGGTGAGATCCTTGGCGGTCACGATCAGCACCGGAACAGATGCCAGATCGGGATCAGAGCGCATCTCTTCCAGCACCTTGAACCCGTTCATCCCAGGCATCACCAGGTCTAAGAGCACCACGTCCGGGGCGCGCCGGCGCGCACTCTCCAGCCCGTCTGGGCCGCTCGCCGACTCTGCCACCTCAAGGCCGAAGGAGCGGACGGCCGCACCGATCATGGTCCTGGCGTCGGGGTCGTCGTCGATCACAAGCGCCAGCCTGGCGCCGGCGCCGGAGGATCCGACCATACCCAGACGGTTCAGGCTGTTGGCAAGCGCCTGCCGGCTGACCGGCTTGAGCAGAAAATCGGCGGCGCCAAGGGCAATGGCGGTCTCCGGCTCGTCCACAATCGTCACCACCACGACCGGGATCTGCGCGGTGGCGGCTGATTGGCGGAGGGCGCGCAGGGTGTCCCAACCGCTCATGCCGGGCAGGATCACATCAAGCGTGATCGCCGCCGGAGACAGGCGCACCGCCTGGGCGATCGCCTCCTCGCCGCTCCGCACCGACACCACCTGGTATCCCTGGCGGTGCAGCATGCTGGTCAACAGGCCGGCCGCCGGCTGATCGTCCTCCACCACCAGGACGAGCGGCGCCCCGCCAGGGCTGAGCGCACTGTCGGCCACCACCACTTCTGGCAGCTCGTCCAGAGGGACACGCATCTGCTCGATCGCCGGCAGCTCCAGATGAAACGTGCTGCCGTGGCCGACCTCGCTCTCCAGCCACAGCCGCCCGCCATGGAGTTCGGCGAAGCGGCGGGCCAGGGTCAATCCGAGTCCGGTGCCGCCTCGACCGGCGCCGGAGGCGGCCTGGTGGAACTCTTCGAACACCCGCTCCTGCTCGTCTTTGGGAATGCCGACCCCAGTGTCGGTCACCTCCAAAAGAAGCCGCTCCGCCTCAAGCCCCCAGGAGACGGTTGCCCGGCCGCCGGGCGGTGTGAACTTGATGGCATTTGAGAGCAGGTTGTAGAGGATCTGCTTGCACTTGCCGCGGTCGCACTCCAGCCGGACGGAAGCGGTCTCCCGGCGTGTCAGGGCGACCTCGGCCCGTTCGGCCAGTGGCCTGACCGTGTTCAGCACCTCATCGACCAGATCCGAGAGCTCGAAAGTCTCCAGCTGCAGTTCCATCCGTCCGGCCTCCACCTTCGAGAGGTCGAGGATGTCGTTGATCAGCCCCAGCAGGTGGCTGCCGCTCTGGTGAACGGTCTGGAGGTAGTGCAGGCGGGTCTCAGGCGGCAGGTCCGGGTCGTCCTGCATGATCTCGGTAAAGCCGAGCACGGCGTTCAGCGGCGTGCGCAGCTCATGGCTCATGCTGGCCAGAAAGACGGACTTGGCGGCGGACGCCTGGACAAGCTCGGAATTGACCGCCCTAAGTTCTCCGGCGGTGCGCAGCGTGTCCGCAAGCAGCTGAGTGTTTCGGATGGCGAGGGCCGCCTGGGCGGCAAGCGCTGTCAGCGACTGGGCGTCCTCCTCGTCGAACGGACGACCGCTGGCCTTGTCCGTGACGTACAGGGTGCCGAAGTAGAGCTGCTCGTGGCGGATCGGCACCCCCAAGAAGGTGGTCATCTGCGGGTGGTTGGCCGGCATACCGGTGGCGCGTGCATCGGAGGCGATGTCGTCGACCCGCAGCGCACCGTCTCCCGAAGCCAAGGCGCCAAGCAGCCCCTTGCCGCTGGGTGGCGCTCCGATGGCTGCCACTTCCTCTGGACTGAGGCCGGAGGTGACAAAATGGGCCATCATCTGGCCACCGTCCGACAGGCCGATGGCGCTATAGCGAGCGCCGGTCAGGTCTCGAGCGGCGTCGGCCAGATGCTTGAGCAGGGCCGGCAGTTCCAGCTCGACTCCAAGCGCCAGCGATGAGGCGTACAGAGCCCGCAGTCTCTCGTTTCTGCGCTCCGCAGACTTAAAGAGCTGCAGGTTGCGCACGGCCAGCGCCACCTCCTGGGCGATGACCTCGATGTTTGTGATCTCGCCCCTGTCCAGCCCGTCGGACGCTGCCCAGTACAGGCCGATGACGCCCACAGGCTCGCCGAGCACGACGAGCGGCACAGACAGCACCGAGCGATAGCCCAGGGCGGATGCCTCCTCCCCCAATACGAAGCGGGGATCGGACAGCACGTCTGGGCTGTAGATGGTCTCATTTTGCTCGAGCGATCGGCCAATCAGGCCCGTGCCCCGGGCCCAGCGCAGTTCGGCCAAGGCGTCCGGGCGGCTGACTCGGCGCACGAGGTCTGTGCCCTCCATCAGCCAGATCGCCGCCCGGCTGGCACCGGTGCCGCGCAGCACGGCGTCAGTCACCTGATTGAGCATCTCCTGATCGTCGAGCGGGATCAAAGAGGCGGCGGCGACCTCCGCCACTGCCTGCAGGTGAGCATTCTGGCGGGTGGTCTCGGCGAGCAGGCGGGCATTGGCCAGGACCATGGCAGCGTGGGAGGCCATCAGCTCGAGCAGATCTCGGTCGTCTATGGCGAACAGGCTGTATCGGGAGCTCGCCACCGCCAAGACGGCCAGTGGCGGGAAGTCTGGCGCCGTCACCAAGGTCGCCCACAGCGAGCGGGCCAGCAGCCGGTCTAGCTGGGCCTGCTCCTGTGCACTCGGTGTCGGTGCGCCAGGCGAGGAGGGCGCACCCGCCCGCCACGAGGAGGCGATGACGCCGGGCTCGGCCAGGTCGATCAAGAGCGGTGCCTCGGATGCGCTGAGTGGTCCGGTATGCCACGCAAGCTGCAGGCGCCCTGGGTCCGAGCCCGGCTTGGCCAGGCCGACGGCCTGTGCTCCGGTGGCGGCCAGCGAGGCCTCGCAGAGGGCGCCCTCAATGAGGGTCGGGTCTTCAATGGTGCGCAGCCGATCGATCAGGGCATAGAGCACCGGAAGTTGCCAGCGCCGTCTCAGCCAGCTGGGAGGCATGAACCCAACGGCATAATTGATGCCGGTCAAAAGCGCCAGGGCGGTCGTGATCAGCCCCAGTCCGCTCACGCCCGCGGGGGCGATCTCCCGCAAGGCGTCGACGGCGATGGCGAGGGCCAGGCAGGCGCTGCCAAGGGCCACGGCGGTGAGGCGCTGGCGGACGACACCCTGAACCCGCCTGGCCTCCCGCAGGAACCGCCAGCCGGCGAATCCCTCGACCGCCACGAAGTAGACGGCGATCAGGATGCCGGCGGCATGCGTGGCGTGCCCGCGATCGGCCGCCAGCCACGCCAGAGACGAGACCAGCCCGACAGCGGCCGCCCACGACTGCCAGCTGGGCACCGTGCCGAAGTGGCGGGAGAGGCGCAAGAGTACATAGGGTTGCGCCAGAAGGAAGGCGCCGACCAGGCTGCTGCTGACGGCGGGATTGGCATGGAAGGCGGACGACAGGGCCGTGATCACGCCGATCATGCCGAGCAGACCGAGGGCGAGGGCCGTTTCGCCGTCGATCGGATGGCGGTCTTTCAGCCAGCGAACGGTGGCTAAGACAGCCAAGAGCGCCAATAGGACCGCAGCGCCCACATCGCCCCAGGCCGCCATCAAATCACCCCCGGTGCCGAAGCCCGAATGGGGACAGCCGACGCCGGCCAGCGTGCCAACTCCGCAGCCGACAGATCGGCTGCTCAACACGCACGATCCAGTTCGGGCATCCCTCGGCTCGCACGATGGGATGGGATAACGAGGATAAATACGACTCAGGTACTAAAGATTCCTTTTTCAGCATCCTTCTCCTTGAAAGGGCCTGGCTGACAACACGCGGTGTCTTCTCGGCTGCCTCTTGATTCAGCGTCAGAGCGCGGCGGTTGTGACGGTCTTGATAACGACACCTGATCCGTTGGGGTCGGCGCAGCCGGTCAGAAGGAAGCGAGGCGGCGGCCGGGCCAGGGGCTGGAACAGGCAGGCGAGTGCCGCGCGCTGCCCTGGCTCGGAAGCACCATCTTCCTCGCCCTTCGTCGTGTCTAGATCTGGAGAGAGGGCGGCCCGAGATCCGCCGTCGAAGTGTTGATCGGAAGAGGGCGAGGGCAGGGCAGTCGAAGGATGCGGCCCGGCAAGGGGGGAGTGGCCAGTGGGCAAGGCCCAGAGGCGCCTCGGAGAGGCGCTCTTCTTGCTGGCAGTGCTGATCGGGATTTCCAGC
This sequence comes from Bacillota bacterium, assembly GCA_021827745.1. Lineage (GTDB taxonomy): Bacteria > Bacillota > Sulfobacillia > JAJZYS01 > JAJZLH01 > JAJZLH01. The sequence continues at coordinate 6,296 of JAKAUI010000034.1, forward strand.
GCCTTCTTCTCTGCCCTGTACCGGGTGAGCGCACTGAAGGCGTTTTACATGGCCGTCATGGTCATGACCACGGTGGGGGCGGACGCCCCGGCGCCGCACTCGCCGGCCCAGTACCTTCTGTCCGCCGTTGTCGCCCTGACCGGGGTGTCGGTCGGACTGTACACGGTGGGCACCCTGACCGGTTACTTAGTCGGCGGAGACCTGCAGGCAGCCTGGGGCAGACGAAAGATGGAAAGGCGGGTGTTGCGGATGCGCAGGCATGTGGTGATCGCCGGCGGCGGCCGGGTAGGCCAGCGGGCCGCCGAGGAGATCGGGGCAGTTCAGGGCACGGCGGCCGTGATCATCGAGGCGGACCCGGCCCGCTGTCAGGAACTGGTGCGCTCTGGTCTTGTCGCCATCGAAGGGGATGCCAGCGACCAGGATGCGCTGAAGGCAGCCGGGATCGCCGAGGCGCACGGGCTGGTCGCGGCCCTGCCCACCGATGCCGAGAACCTGTACGTTGTGCTGGCCGCCCGCGAACTGAACGCCGACCTCGTGATCACGGCCCGGGCGGAGAATCCGGCATCCGAACGCAGGCTCCGACTGGCCGGAGCGACCCGGGTGGTGGTTCCGACCCAGATCGGCGGGCGGCGTCTGGCCAGGCTCGTGCTGCAGCCCACCTCGGCCGAGCTGATCGACTCCTCCTGGCTGTGGGAGCACGGATTTGATCTCGTCGATCTGACGGTCGGGGAGGACTCCAAGGCGTTAGGCACGTCCCTGCGCGACCTGCGTCAGGACAACGGGCCGTCGATCGTGGTCGTGGCCGTAGAACGCGACGGAGCGCTGAATGTCCCGCCTGATCCGGATCGCCCGCTGAAGGCCGGAGACCATCTGTTCGTGAGTGGGACCCGGGACGAGTTGGAGCGGATGCGCCAGCTGGTCCGACTTCAGGCGGCCTCCGGCGGCGCGGTCGAGCCGCGCTGAGCCCAGCGCCGACCTGCGCCCTGCGGCCATGGAGCCGGATTCCAGATGCACCGCACGGTCAGTCAGCTCCCCACGCAGGTTCGACGCGGCCCGAAACTACTGGTCAGCGCGGCCTGCGAAACCTACACTCGACTTGGAATATGAGGGGGTTTGGCAATGTACGTTGCGGTCCCCCGTGAACGGATGAACGGCGAGCGCAGAGTCGCCCTGGTGCCTGAGGCGGTTGCCAGACTGGCGACTTGGGGGCACACGGTTGGCGTCGAGACGGACGCTGGCGCGGCCGCACAGATGCCGGACGCGGCATACCTGGCGGCCGGTGCCGAGCTGGTGTCCGACCGAGACCAGCTGCTCGGCCAGGCGGGCCTTGTGCTGAAGGTTCAGGGTCCCAAGGACGACGAGTTGAGCGCCCTGCGCCCTGGGTCGATGCTGATCGGCCTGTTGCAACCACTGGTCCTTCCCAGGCGTGCTGCCGCCCTGGCGCACCAGGGCGTCACCGCCTTCAGCGTCGACCTGATGCCGCGCATCAGCCGAGCCCAGAGCATGGACGTGCTTTCGGCCATGAGCACCGTTTCTGGCTATCGAGCGACCTTGCTGGGTGCGGTCTTGGCCGAGCGCTTTTTCCCGCTGATGATGACGGCCGCCGGAACGGTGGCTCCGGCCAGGGTGCTCGTGCTGGGGGCCGGCGTGGCCGGGCTGCAGGCGGTGGCGACGGCGAAGCGGCTTGGCGCCGTGGTCCAGGCCTTTGACACCCGCCCGGCGGTCAAGGAGCAGGTGGAGAGCCTGGGCGGCGTCTTTTTGACCCTGCCCCAGCCCGAAGGCGGAGAGGCCGAGGGCGGCTACGCCCGCACGCTTGCCGAAGACGAGGAGGCGCTTGAGCAGGAGGTCTTGGCCGAACCGGTGCAAAAGGCCGATGTCGTGATCACGACGGCCATGGTGCCAGGAGCCAGGCCGCCGCTGCTGATCACGGAAAAGATGGTGGCCTCGATGCATCCGGGCGCCGTGATCATGGACCTGGCCGCCGAGACCGGCGGCAACTGCGCTCTGACAGTGCCAGGAGAGCGCACGCTCGCCCACAGTGTGATCATCGACGGCAGCTTGAACGTGCCGTCCCAGATGCCGCTTGCGGCCAGCCAATTCTACTCGCGCAACCTGCTGGCTTTTGTCGGCCACCTGTTCGAGCACCTGAACGACAAGGCGGGCGAGCCGGACTTGGCCGACGAGATCTTGGCCGCGACCTGCGTGGCACATGGCGGGAAGGTCGTTCATGCCCTGACCCTGAAACGGCTGGAGAGCGACGGGGTCAGCTAACTGGGATTAACGGCTCCGTGGATCGGATTGCCCAGCGTCTGGGAGGGAGATGGCGGGCGATGGGGAGCACCCTGGTGCATGAACTCCTTGTGTTCATGCTGGCTGTGTTCGTCGGCTTCCAGCTGATCGCGAAGGTGCCATCCGTCCTGCACACCCCGCTGATGTCGGCCACCAACGCCATTCACGGCGTGATCGTGATCGGCGCTTTGGTCGTCTGCGCCACAGCTAAGGGCCCAGTCGAGCTGACGATTGGCGCCCTTGGCGTGTTCTTCGGCACGCTCAATGTGGTCGGCGGCTATGTGGTCACCGATCGGATGCTCGAGATGTTCCGGTCGAAGCAGCGCGAGGAGAAGGGCCAGCCATGACCGCCTTCTCCGGCACGGTGACCCAGGCTGTCTACATCGTCACCATCGCGCTCGTGATCGTCGGCATCATGCGCCTGCGCACGCCCAGCACCGCCCGCTCCGGAAACCTCTTGGCCGCCTTGGGCATGGCGCTGACGCTCGGCGTCACACTCGTCTTCATCCCGCTCGAAAACTGGCTCGTGATGACCGCCATGCTGGTGCTGGGGGCGATGGTCGGCACCTTCGCCGCCCGCACGGTGCGGATGACGGCGATGCCGCAGATGGTGGCCCTGTTCAACGGGATGGGCGGAGGAGCTGCCGCCCTGGTTGCGCTGGGCGAGTCGTTGCACATCCTGCTCCAGGGTGCCGTCCCGCCCCTGACCGTGTCGATCCCTGGTGTCTTCACCGTGCTGATCGGAGCCGTCAGCTTTTCCGGGAGCATGATCGCCTTCTCCAAGCTGCAGGAGCTGATCGGCGGCCGCCCGATCACCTTTGGCGGCCAGAAGCTGCTCCATGCCAGCCTGTTTGTGCTGCTGCTCCTGGCAGCGGTTCTGGTGGTGAGCGGGGGCCCCTTGGGCCGCCTGATGCCGCTGATCGTGCTCGCCGCGGGGGCGGCTGCACTCGGTGCCCTGATCGTCCTGCCGGTCGGCGGAGCCGACATGCCGGTCGTCATCTCGCTGCTGAACTCCCTGACCGGTCTGGCGGCCGCCGCCACCGGCTTTGTTCTCGGCAACGACGTGCTGATCGTTTCCGGCTCTCTGGTCGGGGCGTCTGGCACCATCCTGACCCAGCTGATGAGCCGGGCGATGAACCGGCCGATCAGCAATGTGCTGTTCGGTGCCTTCAGCAGCCAGAAGGACAGCGCTGTGGACAGCGCTGTGGGCGAGGTGCGCGCCACCAATGTGGAGGAGGTGGCGACACTCTTGGCCTATGCCAGCCGCGTCGTGGTCGTCCCGGGATACGGGCTGGCCGTGGCCCGGGCCCAGCAGCAGGTGCGCGACCTGATGGTGGCGCTAGAGGCCAGAGGCGTGGACGTCCGCTTCGGCATCCACCCGGTCGCCGGGCGCATGCCTGGGCACATGAACGTGCTCTTGGCCGAGGCGGACGTGCCCTACGACCGGCTCTACGAGATGGACGCCATCAACCCGGAGTTCTCGCGCACGGACGTGGTCCTCGTGGTGGGCGCCAATGACGTCACGAACCCGGCCGCCAGAAACAACCCGGGGAGCCCGATCTACGGCATGCCGATCCTGGAGGTCGACCGGGCCAAGGTCGTGGTGGTCTTGAAGCGGAGCATGGCACCGGGATTCGCCGGCATCGACAATCCCTTGTTCTTGCTGGATCAGACCCGGATGCTGTTCGGTGACGCCAAGACGTCCCTGACCGAACTCTTGGCTGCGCTGCGGGATGTGGGCTAGCGCCGCGGCGGTCTGGCCTTCAGCTCCTGACGGATCTCTCTGGCCCGCTTCCGCCGCCGCTGCGCCTCGGCGGCGCGCAGCTGGACGTCTTGCTTGGCGTCTTGGCGACGAGCCTCTCGGTGCAGCTTGCGGTATGCCGAGAGCCGCTCACGATCAAGGCTGCCGGCGGCGATGGCAGCCTGCACCGCGCAGCCCGGCTCGCCCTGGTGCTGACAGTCGGAGAAGCGACAGGCTCGACTCAGGGCGCCGATCTCGGTGAAGAGGTCGCCGAGCTCGCCGCCGATCGGCACCGCCACCGAGCGCAGCCCCGGCGTGTCGATCAGGCAGCCGCCCCCAGACCGCAGATGGAGGTGGCGGCCGACCGTGGTGTGCCGGCCGCGGCCGTCCCAGGCGCGAGTCGGGCCGGTGGCGATGTCCACTCCAGTCAGCGCCTGGACAAGGGTCGACTTGCCGACTCCGGACGAGCCGATCAGGACGACCGTGGGTAGCATCCCAAGCGTCGCCACCAGATCATCTAGTCCCTGACCGCTCACGGCAGAGACCGGGTGCACCAAGAGGCCGGCTGCGAGCTGAACTGCCGCCTGTTGAAGCGGCTGCCAGTTTGGAGCGAGGTCGGTCTTGGTCAGGACCACGACCGGAACGGCACCGCTCGTGCCCACCATGGCCAGGTAGCGTTCCAGGCGGCGCAGGTTGTAGTCGAAGTCGAGACCCATCACGATCAGCACGCCATCGACGTTGGCGACCAGCGCCTCTGTCTGGCCGGGTCGCTCTGGATCGGGCCGGCTCAGGGTGTGGCGCCGCTCAAGCACCGCATCGATCACGGCCTGGGTGCCGGTATCGCGCCTAAGCGCCACCCAGTCGCCGACGACCGGCAGGCCGCTTGAGGCAAGCTCCGCCAGATGGCGCAGCTTGCCCGAAACCTGTGCCTGCGCTTCACCGAGATCTGAACCGACCAGCCACGACGCACCGGTCACGGCCAGCACCCGCCCGATGCGATGGGTCGGCTGCCAGTTGGCGTCGAAGTGGGAGCGAACGGACGCGTCGAGTCCAAGTTGGGTCATGTCCATCTGGTGTTGGAGTCCTCCTCTTTTTTAGACGCCTGCCAAAACAGACCGGGCGTCGCGCCTTCTGGCGCAACGCCCGAAAGAGGATGGACCGGTTGGTCGAATCCCTAGTCGGAAGCTGAGACCGAAGGACGCGACTGGATAGAGCAGTCCACGGCGGCCATACCAGTCACCCCCTTAGTCGTTCATGCAGTTCCCTGAGTCTATCCGGGCGGATGCAGCGGGTCAAGCGGCACTTGCCGCCGCTTTGGGCCTTGGGTATGCTCAGGGCACCGAATGTGAAGGGGGATCCTCCATGCGACTCATCGAGGTGGCAGCGGGCTAAAGGGGCGAACGCGCCCTTTTGCTGCTGTCACCGCGGTGGGCCCGTGCGGCCTGATCGGTGGCGACACGGATTCAGACTGCCAGGCTGCGGCTTCTGCCGCCGAGGAGGTACCCATGCCACTGCTTACCTTTCATGGTCTCGGACTCGTCCGCTCGGACCGCTGGCTGTTTAGAAACCTGCACGGTGTGGTCGAGGCCGGGCAGAAGATCGCACTCGTCGCACCAAACGGCACCGGAAAGACCTCTTTGCTACGCCTTCTGGCTGGCCTGGAGCCGCCGGATGAAGGAACGGTCAAGATGGCCAAAGGCTTGCGACTCGCCGCCATGTGGCAGGAGGATGCCCCACCCACCGACATGGCCATGGCGCCCTACGCCCAATCCCTGCTCGGAGCCTGGACGCACGCCCAACGGCGGCTGGAAGAGGCTCAGCTTGGGCTCGCTTCGAACCCGTCGCCAGCACAGCTGCGCCAGCTTGGCCGCCTGGAAGACCGCTTTACGGCGCTAGGCGGCTGGCAGGTCCGGACCGAACTGGACCGAGAGCTCAGGTCTCTGCAGCTGGAGCGCAGCGACGAGTCGCGCCCGGTGGCCGAGCTGAGCGGCGGGCAGCGGATGCGGATTCGGATCGCCGCGCTTTCGGCCCAAGACGCCTCCTTGTGGATTTTGGACGAACCGACCAACCATCTGGACCGCGATGGCAGGGCTTGGCTGAAACGGCGCCTGAAGGGCGTTCAGAGCTTCATCGTGGTGGCCCACGACCCAGACTTTCTGGAAGGCCTGACCGATCAGGTCTGGCACCTCGATGCCCATGGGCTTGAGGTCTATCGCCTGGGATTTTCGGATTATTTGAAGGCCCGCCAGCAGATCGAGGGTCAGATCGGTGTCGAGCGTGCGCGCCTGACCGCAGAGCGCGAGCGGCTTGAGGCCTTTATCCGCAAGTTTGGCAGCGGCACCAGGGCGGCTCAGGCCAAGGATCGGGAGAAGAAGCTCTCCCGGCTGAAGGAACTGCCGCCGACGCTGAGGGGTCCGATCGCCCGGCCCCGCTTTCGGACGGACGGAAGAGAGGGGATCTTGCTGCTGGCCGAACACCTTTCCGCCGGTATCGGCGGGAAGGTGCTGGTTGAGGATCTCACCATCAACCTGGAACAGGGCAGCCGGCTGGTGGTCCTGGGCCCGAACGGAGCCGGAAAGACCACCCTCTTGCGCACCTTGTCCGGAGAACTGGCCCCGCTCTCCGGCCGCATCCGGCTCGGCAACGGAGTCCGCCGCGCCTGGGTGGCGCAGGCTCCGACTTGGCCCAACCCTGATGCCGACCTGGTCGACCACCTGATCCGTGTGGTCGGGGTTTCGACCATTCATCTGGCGATCAGTCTGCTCGCCCGCTACGGCCTGGCAGAGCGGCGCGAGACAGCGGTCTCGCGGCTGTCGGGCGGCGAGCGCACCCGGCTCGCCATTGCCGCCTTGGAGGTCAGTGGGGCGTCTGTGCTCCTCTTGGACGAGCCGACCAACAACCTCGACCAGACGGCCCAGGAGGGATTGGCTCAGGCCCTGGCCGACTATCCGGGGGCGGTCGTGGTGGCGACCCATGACCAGCGCTTCGCCGACCTGATGACGGCTGACGTGCTTCAGATCGGCACCTACCGGTCGGATCAGCCGACGCAGCGGCACGTCGGCGGCGAGAAGGCGAGGCGGTCAGCGGCGCCGCCTGCCGCAGGCGGACGCGACTGGCCTTCCGAGATCGCCAAGATGGAGGCAAGCCTGAGCCAGCTTGCCGCCGAGATGGCGGCCCGAGACCTCTCGGTCGACGACCGAAAGCGGCTTTCCCTTCAGGCCAAGGAGCTGTCCGAACAGCTGGAGCTCGCCTGGAGCGCCTTCGCAGAGGA
>JAKAUI010000010.1 GCA_021827745.1 Bacillota bacterium
ATCGGCACGCTGCCGGGCTTTGGCTGGGTTGTCTTCACGGGAGAGAAGGTGGGGTTTACCAGCGCGCTGACTCTGAGCCAAAGTGGAAACTCGCTCGAGATGTATCGGACGACTGATGGCGGAAAGAGCTGGGTTGTCGAGCCGGTGCCCGGTCTCTGGATCTCCATCGGTCCACCCCGATTCTCAGGGAACAGTGGCTTGGCCGAGAGTTTCCCCTAGTCGGAGCAGTTCCCGGCTGTGCTCTTCCTCGGGACGAGCGACGCCGGGAAGAAGTGGGAATACCAGGGATGGATCGGCGGAGCGACAGCGGACGTCGTGAGCGGCGAGAGCGCCGTGGCCGCACCTGCGCTGGGCGCCATGGCCGCACCCGGGCTGGGCGCGGTGGACTTCACCACGAACGGCGCGCGCACATGGCAGGAGGTGTCTCCTCTGGCCTCGCAGATGGGACTGTTTCACAGCAAGCAGATCGTTGACATGAGCTTCGTCTCGATGGAGATCGGGTGGGCGCTGATCGCGCCCAAGACGAATCCCAACATCGATCAGGTCCTCTATCTCACCACTGACGGTGGGGCTAGGTGGCAAGAGATGGCGAAGTAGCAGATCGTCGGGGCCATTCGAACAGAGCGGTGTCAGACCTGGCCTGCCAGCCTGTAGCAGTTTCCGCCGCTGGCCTTGGCGGCGTACATCGCTCGATCGGCCCGGCTGATCAGGACCTCCCCCTCATCGCCGTCCGCGGGGAACACGGCGGCGCCGATGCTCATGCCGAGCTGAAACTGCTGCGCGCCGACCGTGATCGGCTGGCGGGCCATCTCAATCAGACGGGCGAGCGTGTGAGCGAGACCGACCTCGCCGTCTACGGCATCGACCAGCAGCACGAACTCGTCTCCACCGAATCGGGCGAGTGTGTCCACTGCCCGCAAAGACGCCGACAGACGCTCGGTCACCTGACGCAGGACGCGGTCTCCCAGGTGGTGGCCGTGGCTGTCGTTGATCGTCTTGAACTCGTCCAAATCGACGATGCACACTGCGAACGACCTCTGGTGGCGCCGACCCGCCTCCAGCATCTGGCGCAGCCGGTCTTCGAGCAAAAAGCGGTTGGGCAGGCCGGTCAGGGGATCGTGATAGGCCAGATGGCGGACCTTCTGTTCGGCGCTGGCCTGCTGATCCATCAGGGCGAGGTGGGCGAGGGCGAAGGTGATGCTGGAAACCATCTCCGCCATCAGATCCTGGATCTCGGGCGGATCGAAGGCGTTGACCTCCTTGGAGTAGACGCTGAGGGCTCCGGGGGTGCCGTCTGTGTCTTGGAATCTGGCCGCGATGCACGAACGCAGACCCAACTGGCGGGCCGACTCCACCCACGGCGTAAAGGCCTGGCTGTGCCAGAGGTCGGAGATGATCTGGGTGCCTTCGCCGCGCAGAGTGCGTCCGGTCGGACCCTGTCCGTAGGGACTTTCCGGATCGATGCTGACCCTGAGGTGCGTCAGGTACTCGATGGCCTCGCCGGAGGCGGACTCGATGCGCACGTCGCGGGCGCCGGGGTCGGCGAAGCCGATCCAGGCTAGGGCAAAGTGGTGCTCAGCCGTGATCGTCTCGCACATTCTGGCCAGGAGGCTCTGGCGGTCACGGGCCCCGACGATGCTCAGGTTGATGTGCGACAAGATGGCGTTCAGCGTCGTCAGCTGCCGGGCGCGCCGCTCGCTCTGTTCCAGCTCGCGATGCATGTCTTCAAGGGCCCGAGTGCGCGCCATCTGGTCGGCGATCAGTTCCAGCAGGTGAACCCTGCTTGCCGCCGGCCGACGAGTGGGTCGTTTCCATCCGACGCTGAGCACGCCCAGCACTCGTTGATCGATCCGGATCGGCACGGTGAGCATGCTCTGACAGTCGATCGCCTGCGCCAAGGGAAGCGGTCGCACTCGGCCGCCACCTGCGGAGGTGAAGTAGGGCTTGCCGGTCTGATAGACGAACCCGGCCACCCCCTCGCTGGTCGAAAAACCCTTGCCCCACTGTGACTCCGAGAGTTCTCGAGGGAAGCCGACCGAGACGACAAAATGCAAGGTGTCAGCCGAGCCTGGCAATGCCACGGCGACCAGTTCCGCTCCGAACAGCTGCTGAGCGAGGTCAGCAGCGAGGCGGAACGAGCCTAGGAATTCTTCGCTGACGGGTTCAGAGATGGCGGACGACATCGCCAACCCCCTTCCCGCGCGCTCCCGTGTCCAATAGCGATTCACTTTGGTGGCAAATCCGGATTCTCCTGCCTTGACGGCATCTGGCGGGAGAGACGGACTATGGTAGGATCACAGGGCGCGGGTGTAGTTCAATGGTAGAACTTCAGCCTTCCAAGCTGATAGCGCGGGTTCGATTCCCGCCACCCGCTCCAGCGCACTAACTGGCCCATGGCATCGGGCAGCAGGCATAGAAGGCCACGAACACGACGGTCACCTTGACAGTGCCTCCGACCCCCATCTAGGCTGACCCCAGGAGGCGCACAGCGCCGCCTTTCCCGGTGATATGCGCCTGTAGCTCAGCTGGAGAGAGCAACTGCCTTCTAAGCAGTGGGTCGGGGGTTCGAGTCCCTCCAGGCGCACCAGATCACAGCCCGCTTCCCTTTCGGGAAGCGGGCTTTGTCGCTGATGGAAGGTTTACCGT
>JAKAUI010000045.1 GCA_021827745.1 Bacillota bacterium
CGGCGGTCAGCACACTGGCGGCGACGGTGGCGATCAGGGCGATCCCGCCCTCATAGAAGAAGAGCGCCACGACGCCAACGATCACGCCAACCCCCAGCGTGGAGGCAAAGAAGATCGCAGAGACGCCATCCAAGACGGACTTGGCGTCGAGGATCGCATTTTGGCCCCGCAGGCCGCTGTCGATGGCACCGATGATGGCGAGTGGACCGACGCACCAGACCACGGTCGCCAAGACCGCCCCTTCGCCAAAGCGGCTCTCGTCCGAGTGCAGGACGCGCTTGAGCCACTCGCCGGCCCGGTCGAAGCCCTCTTGAATGTGGGTCAGCTCGCCGATCAGCATGCCCAGCACGGCCGAGGCGGTGAGCAGCACCGGATCCGTGTGCGAAAGGGCCAGCGACAGCCCGATGGCGATCACGGCCAGGGACATCGCCTTGGTCACGCTCTCCTGCAGAGTCAGCGGGATCCGTCTCAACAGCAGGCCGATCAGCGTCCCGGCCAGCGCCGCAGCCGTGTTGACCAGCGGCCCCGCCTCTCGCACCAAGACGGACATCGCTCACCTCTCCTCGCTGACGTCCGCCGCGGGCGACATCTAAGACCGGCTGGGGTACAATCGCGCTCTAAGGAGGTGGCTTCGTGGCCTATCCAGCGGTGACCGTCTACCATTCCCCAGGCTGAGGTTCCTGCCATCAGGCGATGGAGTTCTTGAAGTCCCAGGGGGTGCCCTTCGTCGAACGTGACGTGGTGGCAGACGAAGGGGCAATCGACGAACTCCTGAAGCACACCGGAGGCGTCCGGGGGACGCCCGTGATTGTGATCGGAAGCACCGTGCTGCGGGGCTTTAACCGCGGCAAGGTGAGCGAGTTGCTGGGTCTTTCCTGAAATGGAAGCGCACGGCGATCGTCTGATCTGCCCCGACTGCGGGCAGCCCATCTTGGTCCCAGACGACGCCCAGGCCGGCGACCTTCTCGAATGTCCAGAGTGCGCCGGCATTCTGTTCCGCCTGCAGCCGATGTCCGGTCGGCTGCAGGGCCAGCAGGTCCAGATGGTGAGCTGCCCAGGCACAGATCAGTTGGTGGAGATCGTGTGCGGGACGCCGGTGGGGACCGTGTACCACTGCGACGGACGATCCTACGTCCTGACCTACGCCTTTGGCAGCTACGCCTTAGAAGCCTCGTCGTCGCGCTCCTGACGGCGAGCTAGCGCACGCAGACACAGCCGCAGGGCCCTGCACGCGACGATGTGCAGGGCCCTGCGCCAGGGGAGGGACAGGCTGCGAGCCAGCAAGGGTGGGCCAAAGAGGGCCCGATCAGAGTCGGCTCGACGCTCGGCATGGCGCTTGGTGCCGTGGTTGGGGCTGTGGGACTGAACTTCTTTTTGATCCCCAATCACCTGATCGACGGCGGCCTGACCGGAATCGCCATCTTGCTCTATGACCTGTTTCGCCTGCCGGTCGGGCCGATCTTGCTGCTGCTCAATGTGCCGCTCGTTGCTCTGTCCTGGGTGGCAATCGGACCAAAGTTCGTGGTGCGCACGGCGCTTGGCACCGTGCTCTTCTCCGTGGCCCTGACCGTCCTGCCGGTCCACCCCGTGGTCAACAATCAGCTGCTGGCCGCGGTCTATGGCGGCCTTCTGTCCGGAGCCGGCATCGGCCTGATCTTTCGGATGGGCGGGTCCACCGGCGGCACAGACTTCGTGGCCCGCCTGCTCAGGCGCTACCTCGACCTGCCGATGGGGGTCGGCCTGCTCGGGGCCGATGCCGTGGTGATCGCTCTCTTCGCTCTGGTGATGGGGCTTGTCCCAGCCATGTACTCCCTGCTCGCCCTGTTCGTGGGCAGCCGGATCATCGACTTTCTGATCGACGGGCTGGCCGTGCAGCGGGTCGCCCTGGTCGTGTCCGATCATCCCGAAGAGATTGCAGACGCCGTGATGGCCGAACTGGGCCGTGGCGTGACCGCCCTCAAGGGGCAGGGCATGTATTCCAAACAAGAGCGGCCGGTGCTGCTGATCGCCGTCTCACGGCTGGAAACGGTGCGACTGAAGGCGCTCGTGGTGGCAATCGACCCTGCGGCCTTCTTGATCATCCATCACGCCCACGAGGTCTTGGGCGAAGGCTTCATGCCGTTTGAGCCAGGCGCCCGCCGCCGCTTGAGGGCAGCCGAACCTGAGCTCAGCGAACCGACCACACCACCTTCACCGTGACCGAGACCGGCTGGGAGCCTGACTGAACGGGAGAGCCCGCATTGGCCATGGCGTTGTACTGGGCGCCATAAGGCGCGAACGTTGTCGGCGCCACATCCTCCACCGACAGCACGGACCCCAGCGTCTTGCCCATGGCCGATGCCGCCGTCTGGGCCTCGGCCTTGGCCTGGGCGATGGCCTGGGCCTCAGCCTTGGTCAGGGCGGCGTTTTGGTTCAGCACTTCGTACTGCACATTTTGGACGCTGTTTGCCCCGCTGGCGATGCCGACTGAGAGCACCTTACCCACCAGTGGCAGGTTGCTGACTGTAACCTGCAGGGTGTCAGACACGGTGTACCCGACGATGGTGGGCGCGCCCCCCGCAAGCTTGCTCTGGCCGTTGTACTGCGGATAGAGGTTGTAGTTGAGGGTCTGCAGCGCCGAGGCCGGCACCCCGAGGTGTTGTTCGATGGCCTGTTCCACTGCCGCCATCAAGGTATCATTGTGGGTGACCGCACTCTGGGCATTGGCGCCGGTGCTCATCACGCCGAGTTGGATCACGGCCGTGTCCGGAGCGACCTGAACCGTGCCGGTGCCGAGTTCTGTGATCGCGGCCGAGGGCGCGGCGGCCGGTCCCTTCAGCAGGACCACCGCAGCTAGCGCCACCACGGCCACCGTCGGAATCAACCAGCCCCATCTCGCCATCTGGTCCATCACACCCACTCCTCGTCACGCTACCGGCTCCTACCGCCAAGAGGCTGATGGTCCCGCAAAAGGTTCCCGAAAATAGCGAGGAGGCCCGCCATGCCATCTGAAGTCGACCCTTCCGCCCGACTCTCTGCCCTGGTGCAGCCTGGCGTCAAGACGCTCTTGGACGTGCTCTCGATCACGATCGAGGAGGCCTCTGGCCAACGCGTCGTGATGACGATGCCCGTCGACTGGCACGTGCACCAGCCCTTTGGCTATCTGCACGGCGGCGCCTCGGCAGTCCTGGCCGAGTCGGCGGCCAGCATCGGTGGTCAGTTGGCGCTCGCCGACCCGCTTTCCCAGGGCGTGATGGGTATCGAGCTGAACATCTCCCACCTGCGCTCGATGCGCGAGGGGACGCTTCGGGCAGAAGCGACGCCGGTGCGGGTCGGACGCACCACCATGGTCTGGCAGATCGCACTCACGGATCAGGCCGGACGGGCGATCGCCACCAGCCGCTGCACCCTGGCCGTGGTCAGTCGCCAGCGATCGACGCCGCCTGATCAGGCTATGGCTGGGCCTTCAAAAACGCGCTGAAGTCCGCTACCTGAGCCGAGGCGGTGGCACCGAGCAGCGGCAGCTGAAAGACCTCCTCCACCGTTTTCAGTAAAGACAGATGGTCGAGCGGAGTCGAGACGACGAGACCGGGGCGGACGAGCGGCGAGATGACCAGGGTCAGGACGTGCCCGCCGCCGCCGGTCGGGCTGAGTTGCCCCTGGTTGTTGATGCCCCTCACGTCGGCTCCGTTGCCTTCATCCCAGGTCACCACCAAGAGCCCGCCCTGCTTCCAGGCGGCGCTGGCCGTGATCGCCGCCACCTCCTTTTCAAGCCACGTGGCCGCCTGGCTGGCCGGGCAGTTGTGCCCATCGTTGCAGAGATTCGGGGTGATCCAGACAAAGCGCGGGATGGCTGACGCCGATCCGCCAAGGCGCGTGTTCAGGTTGGTCAGCGGCTGGATATGCTGGCAGAGGGACGTCGCGTGCACGATCGAGCTGTAGTAGCGAAACGGGTCGTGCTTGCCGGCGTAGTTTGTGGGCGGCCACCACGGCCCCAGCCAGCAGTCAGAGGGCAGCCCCTCCATGTAGGCACCCCAGCTCACGCCTTTGGCGCTGAGCTCCTGGCCCAAATTGGGCACGGCCAGTTGACAGTACCAGCAGTCGGTGGTGATCCCGAAGGTGCCCCCCGAGGTCAACGAGATGTAGTTGGGCAGGCTGGGATGGGTGGTCGCATAGTACTGGCTGGCGCTGGCGTAGCGCACAGAGAGCGCCTTCAGTGCAGGCACCGCCAGGGCCGCTCGGTAGCCGAGGTTTTCCATGACAATGACAAAGACGCGGTTTACCTGGCTCAGGCGGTGCACTGCCTGGGGCGGGTGGGGCGGCGCCGTCGGAGCAAGCGCAGGCACCGGCCGTACGCTGACCACGGCCACGGCGAGCAGGGCGAAGACGATCAGTCGGCCGATCGTTCGCATCGGGCCTCACCTCAGCCTCTTCGGTACAGTTCGGCCAGCTGACGAGCGCTGTCTTCCGTAAGGTCTTGACCGTGTCCCGCCAACAGGATTGTCGGTTCAAGTTCCATCAGCCGCTTGAGATGTGCTCTGAGCGACACGGCCGTCACATCGGCGTGAAAGGCCTCTCCGTAGTGCATCAGCCCGTGCGCTCCCGCCACCACCAGGTCTGAGACGACCAAGAGGCGCCGCCTCGGGTCGAAGAAGGCACACTCGGCGCCAAAGTTCTGAACGGTCGGCAGATCGATCACATCAAACCCGAAGATCCGGTCGCCTTCGGCCAGGGCCTGGTCGACCAGCACACCGGCCGCCACCAGGCCGGCCACATCCCGGGCCGGGGCGGCGATCGGCGGCATGCCGACCCTCGCCCGAAGCGCTCCGGCCGCCCGGTCATGGTGGCCACCGGTGAGCAGGATGCCGGAGACGGAACCGAGCGCGCGCAGTGCGCTCACCACCCCTGGTGCAGCTGGGGGGTCGAACACCACCCAGCCGTCCGCCGTGCGCACCACATGGCCGACCAAGTCAGGCTGGTCAGGGTCGGCGCTCGGCACCTCCCAGCGCCAGATGTCCTCACTCACCGGCTCGATGCTCCCCACCTCCTAATAGCCGGCGGCCTTGCGCGCCGCCTGCTGCTCCGCATAGGTGTTCGAAAAGATCTCCTGACCGTCTGGCAGGCTGAAGAAGTAGAGATAGGAGACGTGCGCCGGGTGCAGGATGGCCAAGATTGCAGCCAGCCCCGGGTTGCTGATCGGGCCCGGCGGCAGTCCCGTGGTGTGCAGGGTGTTGTAGGGGCTCTTCGAGGCCAGGTCGGTTGCCGTCAGCTCGGTGCCAGGCACCCGGAGGGCATAGGAGATGGTGGCGTCGGAGCCAAGCGGCATGTTCGCCTTCATCCGATTCAAGAAGACTGCCGCCACCAGGGGCACGTCCTTGGCCAAGAATGCCTCCTGCTGGACCATCGAGGCGAGAGTCACCACCTGGTTCACGCTCAACCCCTCTGCCCTCGCCTCCGATCGCAGCGCGGACGAGA
This sequence comes from Bacillota bacterium, assembly GCA_021827745.1. Taxonomy (GTDB): domain Bacteria; phylum Bacillota; class Sulfobacillia; order JAJZYS01; family JAJZLH01; genus JAJZLH01. Next base: position 5,455 of record JAKAUI010000045.1, read on the forward strand.
ACTTCTGTTGGAAGGTGTGGGCCAGGACGGCGAGAACCTCGCTGGCGCTGATCCCGTAGGGCAGCTGATAGGTGGCTGGAAACAGGTAGCCCTCGGCCGCATCCAATACCGGAGCCCCGGTTGGCAGGTACGGGTTGTGATAGGCCTGGGCGACCGTCATGAAGCTGGCCGCGGAAACAACGCCCATCTGCCCCAGACGGGCTGCGATCTGGCGGACCGTGAAGCCCTCCGGAACCACCAGCTTGCGGGTCGCCACCTTGCCGGAAACGAGCAGCGCCAGGATGGAGGCGGTGCTGATCTGTCCCGAGATCAGGTAGGTTCCAGCCTTCAGGTGGCCAGCGGCGTGGGTCAGTGCGCTGAACAGGCGCACATAGAGGGCGCTCCGCACCAGATGGTGTGCCGCCAGGGCGGTTGCCACCTGAGCGGCGCTCTCCCCCGGGCGCACCGTGAAGAGCTGCGTGCGGACAGTGCCGCCAACCGGCTGGCCGCTCACCCACCACCAGCTGCCAAGCGCCAGCGCCAGAGCGACCACGAGCCCACCCAGGGCGGCTCGTCGGCGGCCGCTCGAACTCCAGGTCCGAAGCATCTTCATCGCATCCGGGATCGGCGACCATCCGCCGGCTGATCTTCCTTTCCGCCGAGAGCAGGCGGCGGCCAGCTGGTTCTAGTCGTCAGCGTCCTCGTCCTCATCTTCCTCCAGGTCGGCCAGCTGGTCCCAGGCGTCGACCACCCGCTGCCATTCATCTTCGTCCTCGATGGCAACGAGCGCCATCTCTCCCTGCTCGTCGGTGTCCATGCGCAGGATCAACGCCTCGTCCTCGTCTTCGCTGACCTCGGGCGGCGCCAAATTCGGCAGCAGGTCGGCCGCCTCCGGCTCCGAGGCGTCCTCGTCATCTCCGTTCTCGGTACCTCCGGTGAGATCGGGGGTGGCCTGCACCGGCCCAGTGGGCACTAGCACGGCGTAGCGGCTGGTTCCAACCTGGATGGCATCCAGGAAGATGAAGTCCTGTTCGCTGCCATCCTCGTCCGTGAGCGTGATGACCTCTTCCTCGTCGAAGGGGACATCGTCTCGCGGGTTAGCCATTGATTCCGCCATCCTTTCCATCGGGCACCGTCTTGTCCTGATCTCGCCTTCGGGAACGGTCCAAGTAAGCCTGCAGCATCACGGCGGCTGCCAGGGAGTCGATTCCTCCCTTTCTCCCAGCCTGTAGCCTTCCCTGCTCTCGAAGCATGCTTTTCGCCTGAACCGTCGTCAGCCGCTCGTCCCACATCACCACCGGGCAGGCCACCTGCTCGGCCAGATCCGCTGCGAACTGGCGCGCCGCCTGAGCCTCTGGCCCTTCAACGCCGGTCGTGCGGATGGGCAGGCCGACCACCACCTGCTCGATCTTCTCCCGAGCCACCAGGGCGGCGATCTGCTCGACCGCCTGCGGCCCCGAGGGCATGATGGGCCGGGGATGCGCCATCAGGCCCAGTTCGTCTGTCACCGCCAGACCCAGGCGTCGCTCGCCGGGGTCGATCCCGAGCATCGCCACCCTTAGCTCCCCAGGTAGCGGCGGACCAGCTCCTCGATGATTTCATCGCGCGGCAGCGTGCGGATGGCCTCTCTGGCGTTGCGGTGCGCCGTGATGTAGGCCGGATCTCCGGAGAGCAGATAACCGGAGATCTGCACCACCGGCTGGTATCCCTTTTCCTCCAGCGCCTGGCGCACCTGGCTGAGCACCCGCTCGACCTGGTCCGGCCGATTGGGCTCCGGCGGAATGATCCGAGTCTTGTCGTCGGTCACGGCTACCTGCCTCCTCCTGACTCAGGCTACCTGGCGAGATGCGGGCGAAGGGCTTCGAGCAGGCTGTCCACCGCCGCACCGATGCCGTCCGGCCGCTGCCCAGACCCCTGGGCCCAATCCAGCCTTCCACCTCCGTGACCCTCCACCTGCCTGCCGAGCACGGCAATCAGTTGCCGAGCGTCGAGGCCGCGCTCCTGGGCGTCTGGGCCGAGGGCGACCACCATGGGGGCCTTTTGCTGATCGTTGGACAAAAGGGCCAGCACGCCGCCCAGCTTGGCCTCCTGCCAGCGCCCGGCCAGCCACCTCAGGTCGTCAAGAGAACAGCCTGAGACCGCCGCCACCATCACCTCAAGATCGCCGACCCGCCGGATCTTGCCCTTGAGCTCGGCCCACTGCGACTCGAGCTCCTGGCGCCGACTGCGGCCCGCCGCCTCCGCCGCAGAGAGAGCCTGATCGACGAGCCCCTTTACCCGCCCGAGAATCTGATCGTCGGGAACCTTCAGGGTCTGGGCCATGGCGTCGACCAGGAGATCGCGCTCACGAAGCCTGGTCAGCGCTTCCCAGCCGGTGATGGCCGTGATCCGGCGCACCCCGGAGGCGACCGATCCCTCGGCCACCAGCCGAAAGAGCCCGATCTCTCCGGTGCGGCGCACATGGGTGCCGCCGCAGAGCTCCCGAGAGCAGTTCTCGACTTCGACCATCCGCACCTGATCGCCGTACTTCTCTTCGAACAGGGCCATCGCCCCCAGAGCCTGCGCCTCCGAGCGCGCCAGGATCCTGACCTTGACCGTGCGGTCGTCCAGGATCCAGCCGTTGATCAGTCTCTCGATTTGCGCGAGCTGCTCCGGTTCCGGCTGTGAGAAGTGCGTGAAGTCAAAACGCAGGCGCCTTGGGTCCACGACTGAGCCAGCCTGATGCACATGGTCTCCCAAGACCTGGCGCAGGGCCTGGTGCAGGAGATGGGTGGCGGTGTGGTTGCGCTCAGTCGCCCGTCTCATCTCGACATCGACCGTCAGGTGCAGCATGTCGCCCACCGCAAGCTCGCCGTCTTCCACCTGGATCAGGTGAGCTGTGCGCTCGCCGGCCAACCGCCTCGTGTCCACCACCCGCGCCCGGCCGCTGACCGAACTGATGGCGCCGACGTCGCCAACCTGGCCGCCGCCTGCGGCGTAGAAGGGGGTAGCGGCCGTGACCGCCACTGCAAGCGGCCCCTCGCCGACGGCCGCGACCTGCTTCCCGTCTGCCAAAAGGGCCAGGGCCGGCGCATCTGCGCTCAGCTGGTCGTATCCCAGAAACTCGGTGGCCGCGATCTGGTCGGTTGCAGCCGCCCACCGCGCCTCGTCGCCCCCGGACACGCTGCGGGCGGCCCGAGCCTGACTCCTTTGCTCGGCCATCAGCCGGTCAAAGCCTGCTCGGTCCACTGTCACGCCTGCCGCCTCGCTCAGCTCCTCGGTCAGTTCGATCGGAAAGCCGTAGCTGTCGTAGAGCAAAAAGGCCTGGCCTCCGGTCAGGGTGCCGTCGCGCACAGAGGCAAGCTCGCGGGCGAGCAGCCGATTGCCGTCCTCAAGGGTGCGGGCAAATCGCTCCTCCTCGGCGGCCAACACCCCCTCGATCAGGCTGCGCCGCTCGTTCAGCTCTGGCCTTGCCCCGTCCATCGTTTGCTCCACAACCGGCAGCAGCCTGGGCAGGAAGGGAGAGCTGAGCCCGAGCCCGACCCCCATCTGCACGGCGCGCCGAATCAGCCGTCTCAGCACATAGCCGCGACCGCCGTTGGCCGGAAGCACGCCATCGGCGATCAAGAACATGCTGGAACGGGCATGGTCCGCCACCACCCGCATCGGAAAGCCCGCCTCGCCGCTGTCGTAGGGACGATCGGCCAGATCGGCGATCGTCTGAAGGATCGGCACGAACAGGTCTGTCTGCCAGTTGGACGTGACCCCATCCAGCACGGACACCATCCGCTCGAGTCCCATCCCGGTGTCCACAGACGGTCGGGGCAGCGGTGTCAGCTCGCGGTCCGAGCCGCGGTCGTACTGCATGAACACGAGATTCCACACTTCAACGAAGCGGTCGCAGGTGCAGGGAAAGTGGCAATCCGGCGAGCAGGCGAGCTCGGGCCCAAGGTCCACGAAGATCTCGCTGTTCGGCCCACAGGGCCCGGTCTCGGCCATCTCCCAGAAGTTCTCTTTGGCGCCGAAGCGGGCGATCCGCTCCGGTCCGAACCCTGCCACCTTCCGCCACAGCGCGGCCGCCTCGTCGTCTGACTCGAAGACCGAGGCATAGAGCCGATCCTTGGCAATGGCCAGGTCGCGGGTCAAAAACGTCCAGGCGAAATCGATCGCCTCTGGCTTGAAGTAGTCTCCGAAGCTGAAGTTGCCGAGCATCTCGAAGTAGACATGGTGGCGGGGCGTGTGGCCGACCTCGCTCAGGTCGTTGTGCTTGCCGCCGGCCCGCACGCACTTTTGGGCGCTCACCGCCCGCTTGTAGGGACGCTTCTCCAGTCCCAGAAAGACGTTCTTGAACTGCACCATGCCCGAGTTGGTGAACAAGAGCGTGGGATCGCCCTGCGGCACGAGAGATGCGCTCGCCACCTCCTGGTGGCCAAGCTGTTGAAAGTAGGAGGCATAGGCTCGTCTAAGGTCGCCGGACGTACTCATGTGGGCCCCCCTGGCAAGATCGTGTCTGGTGGCATCTTAGCAGGTCGCCTGGCCGACGCCGAGTAGCGGCGTCTCGGCCGCCTCCAGGTCGGTCAGCACCCGGGTGATGGTGCCGCCGCCCAGGCAGCTGTCGCCCTGGTAGAAGACGGCGGCCTGGCCGGGCGTGATCGCCCGGATCGGAGACGCCATCGCCACCTCGGCCCGCCGCTCCGGGCCGGGCGTGATCAGCCCCTGCGCGGCGACGGCGTGCGAGCGCACCATCACGTCGGCCAAAAAGGGGCGATCCGGTGTGATGCCTGCCACATAGCTGACCTGCTCCAGGGCAAAGCGGTGGTGGAAGAGCTCTTCCTCCTGCCCCACCACCACCTGGTGCTGCTCGGGGCGCAGCGCCACCACGTACAGCGGCTCCTGGTGCGGGATCGAAATCCCCTTGCGCTGACCGACCGTGAAGTGCGAGACCGGCGGGGCCGGACCGAGGTCGACACCGTTTCGGTCGACGAAGCGGGCCGGCGGTGCAGAAGCGTCCTTCAGCTGTCTGCGGTAGTCGTCCGGCACAAAGCAGATGTCCTGGGAGTCCGGCTTGTCGGCCGTGATCAGACCCAGGTCGCGGGCACGCTGGCGAATGGCTGGCTTGTCGAACTCGCCGCAGGGAAAGGCGACCTGGGCGAGCTCGTCCTGGCCCAGCTGGTAGAGCACGTAGCTCTGGTCCTTGTCCTGGCTCCTCGCCCGGAGCAGGCGACGGCCGCTGGCCGTAGAGGCCACCCGGGCGTAGTGGCCAGTCGCCAGCGTGTCGGCTCCGAGCTCTCTTGCCCGCTTCAGCAGCACGTCGAACTTGACGCCGTGGTTGCAGCTGATGCAGGGATTGGGGGTGCGCCCGAGCTCATAGCTCTTGAAAAACGGGTCGATCACCTGCTCCTGAAACCGCTGGCGCAGGTTCAAGACGTAGTGGCGAATGCCCAGCCGGTCTGCCACCGCACGGGCGTCTTCCACGGCGGCAAGAGAGCAGCATCCGGCGTGGCGGGACTGAGCGAGCGCTGACATCTCCGGCCAGATCTCCATGGTGACGCCGATCACTTCATAGCCCTGCTCGACCATCAGAGCAGCGGCCACCGAAGAGTCGACCCCACCGGACATGGCCACTACGGCCCGCTGGTTCATCGTGCCGCCTCCCCGCTTGGCCCAGTGAGCCGGCGCAGGCGGTCCACCACCTGGCCAGTAGCCAAGACGGCCGCCGCAACGTCCTTCGCCGTCGACGCCACGCCCAGCGAAAAGCGCACCGCCCCGGATGCCTGCGCGCGGTCCAGACCCATCGCCATCAGGACGTGCGACGGATCGAGCGAACCAGACGTGCAGGCCGATCCAGAAGAGGCGGCCACATCGGCCAGGTCGAGATTGAGCAAGAGCGCCTCGCCGTCGACGCCCGAAAAGCGGACATTGACGATGTGGCCGACCTTGTCGGCCCCCTCGCCATGAAAGTTCGCCCCAGAGATGGCTGCAAGCCCCGTTCGGAGCTGTCTTCCCAGGTCTTCCAGCTTGCGCTGGCGGTCGGCCTGCTCTAGCCGCCACAGCTCGGCGGCCCGGCCGAAGCCGACGATGCCGGCCACGTTTTCGGTCCCTGCCCGCCGGCTGCGCTCCTGGGCGCCTCCGACCAGGAGCGGGTCGATCGGCACGCCCGCCCGCACCACGAGCGCTCCCACACCCTTGGGGCCGCTTAGCTTGTGCGCCGACAGGCTGAGCGCAGCCGCACCGAGCTCAGAGAAGGAAATGGACAGGTGGCCTGCGGCCTGCACGGCGTCGGTGTGAAACAGGATCTGACGCTGGCCCAGGGCAGCGGCCAGCTCGGAGATCGGCTGCACGACGCCGGTCTCGTTGTTCACCCACATCACCGAGACGAGCCGGGTGCCGGGCCGCAAGGCGGCCAGCACCGAGTCAACCTCGATCCGGCCGGATGAGTTGGGGGCGACGAGTGACACCTCGGCGCCCAGGCGTTCCAGGCGGTCCGCGGCGTGCAGCACGGCGTGGTGCTCGATGGCTGAGATGACGATGTGGGCGCCCTTCAGGCCCTTGGCCTCGGTCAGGCCGAACAGCGCCAGGTTGTCCGCCTCGGTGCCGCTGCCGGTGAAGATCACATCTGGCGCCTTGGCTCCGACCAGTTCGGCCACCTGGCGGCGGGCGGCCTCCACCGCCCGCTTCGCCTCCTGACCGGCCCGATGGATGCTGGAGGGGTTGCCAAAGGCACCGTCCAGGAAAGGCAGCATGGCCTCCCTGACCCGGGGGTCAAGCGGCGTGGTGGCGGCATGGTCCAGGTAGTGCACGAGCGTCCTCCTCAGATTCGGTAGGCTGGCTCGGAGCGTGCCTGATGCACCAGCTCTGCGATCGTCACATCGGCCAGCGCTGTGGCCATCGCCGTCTCCAGCCGCCGCCACAGGCTGTGCTCCAGGCAGTCCGGGTCCCGCCCGCCGCAGCTGCAGCTGGCGATCTTCAGCGGCCCTTCCAGCGCCGTTACGACCTCCAGGGCGGTGACTCGGTCTGCCGCCTTGGCCATCACATAGCCGCCCTGGTTGCCGCGCACCGAGCGCAGGATCCCGGCCTTCCGCAAGGGCCCGACCAACTGTTCCAGATAGGCCTCAGGCAGCCGCTGGCGATCGGCGATCGCCCGGATCGAGACCGGGTGCTGCAGACCATGGCGGGCCACATCCACCACGGCCTGCACCCCGTATCGGCTCTTGGTCGATATCATCGGCCGCCTCCATATCCGATCATCTCACTCAGATAACCGTAGAGGGCGACTGTCCCGGTGTCAAGGTCCCAGAGCTGATCGCTCAACCCTCCCCAAAGAGTGGAGCCATTTTCTGATCCGTCGTCGCGTCCGGCACGAGGGGCCATCTCGCTTCTCAGTGTGCTGCATCGCGCCGCGGCCTAGGCATGGTCTCACAGCCAGATCTGTATCATCATGGCATGTATTGAGGTGGTGACCCAGGTGCGCTGAGAAGGAGGGGCGGCTCGTGGATCTCGGCAAGGTGCAGGCTCGTGGGCAGGTCACGATTCCGCAAGACGTGCGGCGGGCTGCCGGCATCGCACCTGGGGACGTGCTCCTCTTTGCAGTGCCTGCGCCAGGATCGTTGACGCTGACCTTGCTCCGTCGGCACACCTCCATGCACGAGGTGATTGCCCGCTTCGGCGTCCGAGGATCGCTGGACCCGAGAGCCTGGGGCGCGATTGGCGACGACATCGGCTTGGAGGTCCTGGGGCCAGACGGCCGACTCCCTGCCCTCTGATGCCAACCTTCGCTCAGGGCAGCTTGGTCGGCCCCGGCTTCCGTCGGTTGAGCTCTGGCTCTTGGCCGCTCGTCGCTGGTCTGTACAGCGCAGATCTCGGCACACCCTCCGGCCAGTAGTTCTGGTCCACCCAGTGGCCAGGAAAGCCATGCGGGTAGCGGTAGTCGTCGGCGTCGGCGTCCCTCTTCGCCTGACCGCTCAGGTTCCTGAGGTGGGCCGGCACGGTCAGGCGGCCGTACGCCTCCACCACCTTGCGGGCCGCGCCGAGGGTCATGGCCGCCGAGTTGGACTTGGGTGCGAGCGCCAGACGCATGGTGGCGGCGGCAAGCAGCAGGGCCCCCTCCGGCATTCCGATCAGCTCCAGCCCCTGCACTGCCGCCATGGCGTAGGGCAGGGCGTCGGGGTCAGCCAGGCCGATGTCCTCGACGGCCAAGATGGCCAAACGGCGGCCGATGAAGCGCGGCTCTTCGCCCAGCTCCAGCATCTTGGCCAGCCAGACCATGGCCGCGTCCGGGTCGGATCCGCGCACGCTCTTGATGAAGGCGGAGATGGTGTGATAGTGCTCGTCTCCCGCCTGGTCGTAGGATGCGTAGACTCCTTGGCGGGTGTCTTCCACATCCTGTGCCGACACCGTATCGCCGCCAGCGGCGTGGCGCCGCGTCGCCGCCGCCTCCAACAGGTTGAGCGCCACCCGGGCATCCCCGCCGCACAGGCGGACCAATACCGTCCTGGCAGAAGGCTCCAGTGCCAGCTTCCAAGCGCCCAGACCGTGTCCTTCGTCCGTAAGCGCCCGGTCGACGATGGTCGCGATCTCCGCTTCGGAGAGCGGCACAAAGGCCACGGTCCGCACCCGGCTGAGCAGGGCTCGGCTGATGTCGAAGAAGGGGTTCCCGGCGGTGGTTCCGATCAGGACCACGCTGCCGTCCTCCACGTCCGGCAGCAGCACCTCCTGCTGGGCCCGGTTCAGACGGTGGATCTCGTCTAAGAACAAGATGGTGGTCTTGCCTTCGACCGAAAGCCGCTGCCGAGACTCAGCCAGCACCTGGCGCAGGTCCTGAACGGTGGCCGTGACCGCGTTCATCCCAACCCAGGCCGACTGTGACTCGACGGCCAAGATCCTGGCCAATGTCGTCTTCCCGGTGCCAGACGGTCCGTACAGCACCATTGAGGGCAGATGGCCTGCGGCCAGCGCCGCCTTCAGCCAGCCGGACTCGGCCAAGAGGTCGCCCAATCCCACGATGTCTTTCAGCTGGGTCGGACGCATCCGAGCGGCCAGCGGCCGCTTGCCCTCTCCCTCGCTGAACAGCCCGCCGGCAGGCGGTCTAGCCATCGCCCAGCTGGCTGTAGGCCTGCTGCACCTGGTCCAGGCTCTCCTCCAGCTCCTGGCGCTCCTGCGCTCCGTCCAGGTTGACCCGCACGTTCTCCTCGGCCACGGCGAAGGCGGCGTCGAGCAGGACCAGGCCAGCCCGCCAGTCCGAGAGGGCGCTCTTCGGGCACAGGTCGCGGCTGGCCACAAGATCTGCCTTGGCATCGACCATGCGCCCCATCATCCGCAGCGGGGAGCGGGCCGCCTGGTGCAGGGCCTCTGCGATCGCCTGCTTCCGGCTTGCGTCGTCTTTAGGCAGTCGATAGGCGGCCAGCACCGCCAAGAAGCTCTCGGCATCCTGAGCCGCGGCGGCCTGAAACCAGCGCCGATGGTCGGTCAGGATGGCCCCGAGCGGAGCGTCGATGCCCTGCTTCTTGGCGCCGAGGCCAACCACCATCTCGCCCAGCGCCACCGCCAGGGCGGCGGCGTAGCAGGCGGCAGAGCCGCCGCCCGGCACCGGCGTCGCAGCGGCCAGCTGGTCTAGGAAATCGTCCATGTCGCCACCTCCTCTGTCGGTCTCCCCTGCCCGATCAGCACCCGCCCGCTCTCCACGACCGCCCAGGCCAAGGGGGCTCCCGGCCGGTATACGAGATCTCTGACGTCTTCGCCGGAGAGGACGAACAGGGAGCAGCGCTTGCCGACGGTCAGGCTGCCCAAGGACAGCGCCTCTCCGATCACGTGGGCGGCGTTGATGGTGGCCATGGTCAGCGCCTCCGCCACCGTGAACCGGTTTTGGTGAAAGGCCAGGGCGACCATCATCGCCATCGAGCGAAAGGGGGAGCTTCCGGGATTGCAGTCGGTGGCCAGGGCGGCGATCAGACCGGCCTGACGGACCCGTTCGGCCGCAAGCGGCGCCCGGTGCAGGAAAAACGACGTGCCGGGCAGCACCACCGCCGTCACACCCGCTCGGGCCATTTCAGCCAGTCCCTCGTCCGTGGCGGCGGTCAGGTGGTCGGCGCTGACGGCGCCGAGTTCGGCCGCCAGTTCGGCGCCGCCGGAGGGGGCGAGCTCATCGGCGTGCAGGCGCACCCTGAGCCCGGCCTGCCGGGCATGCGTGAGCAGGCGGCGGCCCTCTTCCGGGGTGAACACGCCCTCTTCCACGAACACGTCCGCCGCCTTGGCGAGGCCGGCCTTGGCCGCCCGGGTGGCCGCCTGGTCGCACTCTTTGAGATAGGCCTCCCGCTCCACGTCAGGCAAGAGGGCGTGGGCCGCCATCAGGGTCGGCACAATCGGGAAGGCGGTCAGCTTCCTGACCTTCTCGATCACGCCAAGGGCGCGCATCTCCTCTTTGAGGCTCAGGCCATAGCCAGACTTCACCTCAAGCGCCACCGTGCCGCTGGCCACGGCCTCCTTCAGCCTCTCCAGCAGGCGCGCTGCCAGGGTGTCGTCGTCGGTGGCCCGAAAGTCGCGCATCGACTTCAAGATGCCGCCGCCAGCGGCCAGGATCTCCAGATAGCCCCTGCCCTGATGGCGCAGCTCCATCTCGTCCATCCGGTCCAGGGCGTAGAGCATGTGGGTGTGCGGGTCGACCAGTCCGGGCAGCACAGCCCGTCCCTGGGCGTCGATCATGCGGGTGTCCGGTCCGGGTGTGGTCCGCTCCAAGACCTCGGCCGTCGGGCCTAAGTCCACGATCTTGCCGCGGTGGGCGACGATCGCTCCGTCCGCAATCTCGGACAGCGCTAGCTCTGGGCCGAGCGCCACCGGCCTCTCCGGCGGCGAGATGAGCCGTCCGTGGAACAAGAGCAGGTCAGGATGCTTCATGGTCTCTTTCGGCGAGGACGGAGAGCAGCTTGTTCTCAAGCACCTGAGCGGTGCTGAAGGCTTCGACCTGCAGGGCGTGTCTCGCCACATCGGTCAGGGCGTTGAGGCCGACCAGGCCGATCACCTCTGACTCCGCCACCCAGACACCGGCGGCCCGGGCCGCCTCGGCCACGAACTCGTAGGCCTGAAAGATCGGTGTCGTTTCGGTGTCGGTCAAATTCATCGACACCTGCACCCGGCCCCTTGCGCGCATGTCGACGGCCATTGCCCGCACCTTGGGCAGACCGCCGGAGGACTCGCGCACCGCCTTGGCGATGCTCTTGCCGAGCTCCAGGTCCGTGGTCGCCAGGTTGACGTTGAAGGCGACCAGCGGCTTTCTGGCGCCCACCGCCGTGGCGCCGGCTGTGGGGTGGACGTCCGGGCCGCCCACGTCCGGCTGCCGTCCCTGCTCATGGATCGCTCCGTCCCTGAGCGCCTCGAAGCCTCCCTTGCGGATGGCCGGCAGGAGCCGGCGGTTTTGGTCGCGGGCGGCGTCCTCGTACAGATAGGTCGGAATGGCCAACGTGCGCCAGATCTGCTCGGCCAACTCACGGGCCTGGGCCACCGCCTCGTCTTGGGTCGTGCCGGACAGCGGCACGAACGGAATCACATCGGTCGCACCCATCCTCGGGTGTTCGCCCTGATGACGGGTGAGGTCGATCAGCTCGCAGGCGACGGCACAGGCGTCAAGACAGGCCTGGCGCAGGGCGTCCGGCTCCCCCACGGCGGTGACCACCGCCCGGTTGTGGGTGGCGTCCATCTCCTGGTCCAGCAAGAACACGTCCGGCCGCCGGAACGAGGCGGCGATGCGCTCCACCACCTCGGGCCGCCGACCCTCAGAAAAGTTGGGAATGGCCTCCATCAGTCTCATGTCCCTTGCCCTCCAAACCAGGTGCGCAGGAAGTCGGCGCTGGCGTAGAGCTGCTGGGCGAGGAGCGTCGGCTCGGCCGGCAACGCCTCCTCCAGCCCACGGAAGAACGGTGCCGTCTCGGCCGAAAGGCCGTCTTTTCCGACCATGGCCACCGCCCGTCTGGCGCACAGGGCCTCTGCGGCCAGCACCTGCCAGAGGTTCTCGACCACCCGTGACAGCTTCAGCCCTGCCCAGGCGCCCATCGACACGAAGTCCTCCTGATTGGCCGAAGTCGGAATGGTGTCGACCGAGGCCGGATGGGCCAGCGTCTTGTTTTCGCTGACCAAAGCCGCCGCCGTGTACTGCGCCAGCATCAGTCCGGACTGAAGCCCCGGCTGGTCGGACAAGAAGGCGGGCAGCCCGGAGAGGGCCGGGTTGACCAGCCGCTCGGTGCGCCGTTCGCTGATCGATCCCAGTTCGGTCAGGGCGATCGCCAGGTAGTCCAGGGCGATGGCCAGCGGCTGGCCGTGAAAGTTCCCGCCCGAGATCACCTCCTGGCGCTCGGCGAACACGAGCGGGTTGTCGGTGGCGGCGTTGACCTCGATCAGCAAGATCGACTCCACATGGCGAAAGGCGTCCAGCACGGCCCCATGCACCTGCGGGATGCAGCGCAGGCTGTAGGCGTCCTGGACCCGTCGCTCGCCGGCGGTGGTCATAAGCGCGCTACCCTCGAGGAGCCGGCGCATCTCGGCGCCGACGGCCAAGGCGCCGTGATGGGGACGGGCTGCCAAGAGGTCTTGGTCGTAGGCGGAGCTGATGCCGCCCAGCGCCTGGAAGGTGAGCGCCGCCACGAAGGCCGCCGCCTGCAGCTGGGCCCGTGCCTGATGCCAGGCGACGAGCCCCAGGCTGGCCATCAGCTGGGTGCCGTTGGTGAGGGCGAGCCCCTCCTTGGCGGCCAAGGCGAGCGGCGGCAGCCCGAGCGTCGCCAGATGCGTCGAAACCGGCGCCCGCACTCCTCCCATCTCCGCCTCTCCTTCGCCGATCAAGGCGGCGGCCAGATGGGCCAGGGGCGCGAGGTCGCCCGAGGCGCCGACCGAGCCCTGAGACGGGATGCACGGGTGCAGGCCGGCGTTCAGAAAGGCGATCAGCCGCTCCAAGACGATCGGCCGCACGCCCGAATTGCCGCGGGCGAGGGCGCTCAGGCGCAAAAGCAGCATGCCGCGCACCACGGCGGTCGGCAGGTCTGGACCGACACCGGCGGCATGGGAGCGCACCAGGTCCTCCTGGAGCGCCGCTGCGTCCTCGCTCGACACCTTGACCTGAGCGAGGTGGCCAAAGCCTGTGGTCACGCCGTAGACGGTGTCGCCGCGGGCAATCATCTGCTCGACCAGGTCTCGGCTGCGCGACACCCGGGCCAGCGCCTTCGGCGAGAGCGCCACCTCGGCGCCGGCCACCACCCGCCAGGCATCCTCCAGGCTGAGGTGGCGGCCGTCGATCAAGACCACCGCGTCGCCTCCTCGGCCAGTTTGGCGAACACGGTGAGCGTCTTCTCCACATCTGGCCCGGACACGTCCAAGTGGGTGACCAGGCGCAGCCGGTGCGGCGAGACGGCGTTGACCAGCACATCCGCCGCCTTCAGCTGCGCCACCCACAGACCGGCCGGGGCATCGACGTCGACCATCACCATGTTGGTGCGCTCACGGACAGCGGCCACCTGTAGCCCAGGCAGTGCGGCTAACCCCTCCGCCAACTGGGCGGCGTGGCGATGGTCGTCGGCCAAGCCGGCCACGCCGTCTGAGAGTGCGGCCAGACCGGCTGCCGCCAGGACCCCGGCCTGACGCATGCCGCCGCCCACCACCTTGCGGTTGCGGCGGGCCCGGCCGATGAAGTCCCTTGAGCCGCACAGCACCGATCCGACCGGTGCGCCGAGCCCCTTTGACAGGCAGATCGACACCGAATCAAAACCGCTGGCCAGCTGGGCGGCGCTGACCCCGAGCGCGGTCGCCGCATTGAAGAGGCGGGCGCCGTCCAGGTGCGTGGCAAGGCCCAGTTCATGGGCCGCCGTCAGCACGTCGTTGGTCTCTGCCTCGGTCCACACCTCACCGCCTGACCGGTTGTGCGTGTTCTCGATAGCCACCAGTCCAGGGCGGGGAAAGTGCAAATCGGCCGGCCGCACCTCCCGGCGCAGGTCAGCCCCGCTGAAGCGGCCGGCCTGGCCCCGGATCGGGTGGGGCATGGCGCCTGCCAGGCGGGCGCAGCCGCCCTGCTCGTAGTACAGGATGTGCGCCTCGGCCTCGGCGAACAGCTCGTCGCCGGGATGGAGATGGGTCATGGCGGCAACTAGGTTGCCCATGGTCCCCGACGGGACGAACAGCCCGGCCTCCTTTCCGGCGAGATCGGCTGCCCGCTGCTCCAACTGGCGGACGGTCGGGTCCTCGCCGTAGACATCGTCTCCGACCTCCGCCACCGCCATCGCCTGGCGCATCACCGAGGTCGGACGGGTCACCGTATCCGAACGCAGGTCGATGATCAGGGCCCACACCTTCCCTTCGCCGGGTTCGACGCATCGCTGGACGCGGAGAGGGGGCTCGAACGAGCCCCCCAAATCCGTCGCCCCACCATGCCGTATCCCGACCGGTTCAGAACCTGCAATTGCAGGTGGGTGCCCTCCCAGATGGTTACCGAGTCCCATGCACTGCACAGTTTCTCTCGCCGTCCGGAGAAGCGGGCTCCCATGTCGTCGATTTGGGCTCGAACGCAAGGGAGACACGCACACGGCAGGGCTCTATTTATGCTTTGTGATTCTACACCCTGGCCCGAGGGGCCTTCAAGCCGGGTCTGGTCGACCGGGAGCGGCCGGTGGCCGGACCGAGATGCCGAGCTCTTGCAGCTGGTCATCTGCGACCTCGGTCGGGGCGCCGGTCAGCGGATCGGCTCCGCTGGACAGCAGGGGGAAGGCGATCACGTCGCGGATGGTGGGCATGCCCGCCATCAGCATCACCAGCCGGTCGAATCCGAAGGCGATGCCGCCGTGCGGCGGCGCGCCGTAGCGAAAGGCCTCGAGCAGGAACTGAAACTTCTCCGCCGCCTGCTCGGCGCTGAGGCCAATGCGGGCAAAGACCCGCTCCTGCACGTCCCGCTGGTGGATGCGGATTGAGCCGCCCGCCACCTCGTTGCCGTCCAGGACCAGATCGTACTGCTTCGAGCGGACTTGGGCCGGGTGGCTCTCGATCTGCTCGGCATCCTCGTCCAGAGGAGCGGTGAAGGGATGGTGCACCGCCTGCCAGCGGCCATCTTCCGCGTTCCACTCCAGGAGCGGGAAGTCGGTCACCCACACGAACTGGTGGCGGCCTTCCGGAATCAAGCCCAGTTCTCGGGCGATGCGAAGCCGCAGGCCGCCCATCTGCTGCAAAAACTCGTCGCCCACGCCGTGCCCCACCAAGAGGGTGCCGTCAGCCACACCCCAGGCCCCGGCTCCTTTGGCATCGAAGAAGCGGGCGAGCGAGCCCTTGGTCTCTCCCGCTTCCACTGAGAGCCAGGCCAGCGCCAGGCCGCTTCTCTCGGCCATCTCTTCCACCTGCTTGCGGCTCAGCCGGGCAGGGCAGTTCAGGGCCACCACCCGCTCACCGGCCCCCAGCGCCTGGGCGAGAAAGGGTACGACGCCGCCTTCCGCCCGCTGCTTGAGGTCTTCGATCGGCATCCCGAAGCGGACGTCCGGGTGGTCAGATCCATAACGGTCCATGGCCTGCCGGTAGGTCAGGCGATCAAAGGCGTCCGGGACCTCCCACCCGGCCACCTCCCGAACCAGCGCCACCGTCAGCCGCTCGGCCAAGGCAATCACGTCTTCGCGGTCGACGAAGCTCTGCTCGATGTCGATCTGGACAAACTCGAGCTGCCGGTCGGCCCGCAGGTCTTCGTCGCGAAAACAGTGCACCACCTGAAAGTAGCGCTCGATGCCGGCGACCATCAATAGCTGCTTGAAGAGCTGCGGCGACTGCGGCAGGGCGTAGAAGCGGCCCTTGGCCAAGCGGCTCGGAACCAGAAAGTCGCGCGCCCCCTCGGGTGTGGACCGGGTCAGGTTCGGAGTCTCGACCTCCCAGAAGCCCTGTTCGGTCAGGACCCGGCGGGCGGTCTGCAGGGCCAGGTGGCGGATCTCGAGATTGCGCTGCATCTGCGGGCGTCTCAGATCCAGATAGCGGTGGCGAAGGCGCAGGCCCTCGTCGATCTCCCCCTCGTCGGACGGCGAGATCGGCGGCGGTGCTGCCTCGGCCAACACGGCAAGCTCGCTCGGCACCACCTCGATCCGGCCGGTGGCGATCTTTGGGTTCACGGCCGCGGTCTCCCTGAGCGCGATCTGCCCGCGCACCTCAACCACCCACTCCGGGCGCAGCCTGGCGGCCAGGGCGAAGGCGGGGTTTTCTGGATGGACCACGACCTGAACGACACCGCTGCGGTCTCTTAGGTCGAAGAACACGAGTCCGCCGTGATGGCGGTGGCGGTGCACCCAGCCAGCCAGCAGCACCGTGTCCCCCGCCGCCATCTCGGCCAGCTGGGCGGTCGCCTTGCGCTTGGACCAGTCCACGCTCACAGGGCCGGCGCTCCCGTTCGCAAGATGTTTGCGAGCTCTGTGGTCGGGTGGCGGGACTCCTTGCCGGCGAGAAGATCGCGCACCGTCAACGCCCCGGAAGCCATCTCGTCTGGTCCGAACACGCCGACATGGCTGAAGCCTTCCTTGTCCGCTCGTCTGAACTGGGCCTTCAGCGACCGCCTGGCAAGCTCCACCTCGACCGTCAGGCCGGACCGCCTGAGCTCCATGGCCAGAGCCAGAGCCGGCCCCTGCATCTGCTCAGAGGTCACGGCCAGATACAGCCGGACCGGCTGAGCCACACGGTCGCTCTCGCCGAGCGAGATCAAAAGCCGCTCCAGGCCGAGGCCGAATCCGACCCCGGGCAGGGGCTCGCCGCCGATCGCCTCCGACAGCTGGTCGTAGCGGCCGCCGCCGCAGACATCGGACTGGGCGCCCAGCGCAGCGTGGCTGATCGCAAATACGGTGCGGGTGTAGTAGTCGAGGCCGCGCACCAAGAGGTCGTCGAACTGGTGGCGGATGCCGACCTGATCGAGCAGCCGCAGGACCTCGCGAAAGTGCTCCTGGCAGGCGGAGCACAGGTACTGGCGGCTCTTGGGGGCACCCGTCTTCAGGGCCTGGCAGCCATCTTGTTTGCAGTCGAGCAGGCGCAGCGGGTTGTCTTCGAGCCGCCGCTGGCAGTCGGTGCACAGCTCGGCCTGGTGGGGCCGGTAGTAGGCCTGTAGCGCCTGGCGGTAGGCCGGGCGGCAGTTGGGGTCGCCGATCGAGTTTAAGGACACCATCAGGTCGCCGAGACCAGCCTCAGACAAAAACGTCCAGGCCGCTCCGATCAGCTCGGCGTCGGCCAGGGGGGCGTCGGTGCCTAAAATCTCGCATCCGAACTGGTGGTGTTCGCGCAGCCGGCCCTTCTGCGGCCGCTCATAGCGAAAGTGGGCCTGCAGATAGTAGAACTTGTGGACACCGCTCAGCTTGGCCTCTTGATAGGCGCGCACCACGGACGCCGTGGACTCCGGGCGCAAAGTCAGCGCGCGCCCACCCTGGTCCTGGAAGGTGTACATCTCCTTTTGCACCACGTCGGACGACTCTCCGCTGGTCCGGGCGAACAGCTCGGTCGCCTCGAAGGTGGGGGTGCGCACCTCGGAGAAGCCTGCACGCGCGCAGACCCGGCGGGCTGTCGATTCCAGCCACTGCCAGCGCTCGGCCTCTTTGGGGTCGAGCACGTCGGCAGTGCCCCGGGGCCGCTGCAGCACGAGTGCATCCTCCTCAACGACTTGCCTGGCTCATTCTAGGGGCGGCCAAAAGCGGTGTCAAAGCCTCTTCGGCCTAGGATTCCGCTGTATTGAGGCTGCGGTCCGCCTCCTGCCAGACGGCGGACAGATAGGCGAACAGGGTGTCCTCGACCTCGGCCAGATGCTGCATCGAGATCTGATCCACCGTGTCGGTCGGCCAGTGGTAGTTCGGGATGGTCCCGTCATCTCGCTGGCCGATGAAGGTGATGGCGGCGTAGCCCTGGGCGCTCGTCCACATCATGTCGGTCGGCAAAAGAAGCGGACTTCCCGTGGTCAGGGCGCCGCCCGAGTTCGCCGCGACGCCCCGGGCGACTTGGAGCAGGGCCGGCGAATAGCGCAGCGGCAGGAGCATGCCCTCTTTCTCCAGATAGCGAAGGGTGCCCCCGGCCACATTGTCCAGGTTGACGAACACGACCTCGGCCGGCTGCGGTCGATGGGTCTTCAGCCAGTGCAGCATGCCGCGCTCGCCGACTTCTTCGGCGCCGGTCAGGAGCAGGCGCAGCCGGGCGGCGGCTTCGGGCCAGGTGCCTTCCGCCACAGCCGCCTTGGCCCGTTCGGCCAAGGCCATGGCCACGGCCACTCCGGACCCGTTGTCGTTGGCGCCGACCACGTCTTGGCCAAAGACGGCCGCCGCCACGAGCGAGAGGGTCAAGACGGCCAGCAGCGCGGTCAGGGCACCAAGTGTAGGGAGGACCCAGGGATGTCCATTGAAGGCGGCGAGCGTGGAGAGCGCCGGCACGCCGAACAGCCCGAGGTAGAAGGCGGCGAAGTACCAGCGCAGGCGGAGGCCGAGCTTGGGGTGAAACAGCCAGCTCGACCACTGGGTGTCGTGGTGGGCGACAAGCACGATCTCGCCCGGCCCGCTGCCGGTGACCTCGGCCTCCAGATTGTAGGTCAGGGTGCGGGGCAGGATCAGGTCGCAGTTCAGGCCCATGGCCAGCAGCTCGCCGCAAAGCGGCACCAGGGCCACCCACATCAAAAAGGGCACCAGCGTCCCGACGAGTGCCCGATCCGCAATCTGCAGCACGCTGAGGGCGACCAGGACGATTGCGGTGACAGCCGGTCCGAAGTAGAGGGTGCGGTTTGGCGCCAAGAAGGCCTGGCGATCGACCGCCAGGCCAGATTGCTGCAACGTTTCGCTCAGCCAGCTGAGCGCTCGGGCGCTGCCGGCGGTGCCGGAGCGCCTAGGGCCCAGAGCGCCGAGCGCGCTGAGCAGGGTCCACGAACGGGTCGGCTGCCGCTCAGGTGGCACGATGCTGGCGGGCCTCCCACTCTGAGCGCAGGATGCCCATCACGCTCACGTCCTGCAGGCCATCCTGGGTCTGACGGGCCTGGCGGAGGACGCCCTCCGAGACGAATCCCTCGCGCTCGTACAGGCGGCGGGCGAGCTCGTGGCGGGTTTCAACCGTTAGCCACACCCGATTCAGTCCGGCCACCTCGAAGGCGTAGGTCAACACCAGCCGGGTCACGGCGGCGCCGATGCCCTGTCGCCACTGATCCTTTCGCCCGATCACAATGCCAAAGGAGGCCTGTCCGGCCAGCGGATCCACCTTGCCCAGCTGGGCGATCCCGATCGGCTCCCCGCTGTCGCCAAGCGCCACCGTCCATTCGATCGAGCCTGAGCTGTCGTCTTGGAGATAAGGGACAGGGACGCCATCGATCCAGCCGAGATAGCGGGTGACGTCGGGGTCGGAAAACCATTCCTGGCGGGCGGCCAGGTCACCCCAGGACACCTCTCTCAGCGTCACCCGGTCACCGATCAGCACCGACGGCCCGCCTCCCCTGACCTAACGCCAGCGCTACCGGCTGGCTGTCTCCCACGTGCGACCGGCTGCGATCTCGGCCAGCGTCATGGTGCCAATCGCCTGCTGCATCGACTCGCGCAGCTTCAGCCACACCTGGCGGGTGACGCAGAAGGGAACCTGCATGCACTCGGGCTGGTCGGTCGCTACGCACTCGTAGGGCGCCAGGTCTCCCTCCAGGGTTTCCAAAAGATCGAAGATCAAGATCTCTTCAGCCGGCCGGGTCAGTGAGTACCCGCCATGGGCGCCGCGGGTGGAGGATACGAAGCCGGCCTTTCTCAGTTCCATGAAGATCTGCTCCAAAAACTGCTCCGAGAGGCCCTCGCTCTGGGCCAGCTGGCGCAGCGGCACCGGCTCTGCCGCCTCGCGGCCAGCTAGGGCGGCCAGCGCCCTCAGTCCGTACTCGCTGCGAGCAGAAAGCCGCATCTGTGCTAGCCCTCCCAGTCGACCAAGATGCTGCCTGAGTCCACCTGCACCGGGAACGACGCCACCTTGCCCGTGGCCGGCAGTCCTGCTGGCTTGCCGGTCCTCAGGTCAAAGCGTCCGCCGTGGCGGGGGCAGATCACGACATGACCGACCACCTCGCCCTCGCTCAAGGAGGCCTGGGCATGCGAGCAGGTGTCGTCGATGGCGAAGAAGCCGTCGTCCAGATGGAACACCGCGATCGTCAGATCGGGGTCGACGCTCTTGGCCCGGCCTTCGCCGAGCGGAACCTCGGAGGCTTCGAACAAAGGCTGGAGGGCCACCTAGCCGACCGACCCTTCCATCTCCATCTTGATCAGGCGGTTCATCTCGACCGCGTACTCCATCGGCAGCTCCTTGGTGAAAGGCTCGATGAAGCCCATCACGATCATGCGGGTGGCCTCTTCTTCGGTCAGCCCGCGACTCATCAGGTAGAACAGCTGGTCCTCGGAGACCTTGGACACCGTCGCCTCGTGCTCCATGGTGACGCGGCTGTCCATCACCTCGTTGTAGGGCAGGGTCTCAGAGGTGGATTCGGGGTCAAAGATCAGGGTGTCGCAGTTGACCTTGGACTTGGAGCCATAGACATCTTCGCCGAAGTGGACCAGCCCGCGGTAGGTGGTCTTGCCGCCGCCCTTGGAGATCGACTTCGAGATGATGGTCGAGGTGGTGTTGGGGGCGAGATGCATCACCTTGGCGCCGGCGTCCTGGTGCTGGCCCTTTCCGGCCACGGCGATGGACAGGACGTGTGCCTTCGCTCCCTCGCCGACCATGAACACAGACGGGTACTTCATGGTCAGGCGCGATCCGATGTTGCCGTCCACCCACTCCATGGTGGCGTTCTCGTGGGCCACGGCCCGCTTGGTCACCAGGTTGTAGATGTTGTTGGACCAGTTCTGAATCGTGGTGTAGCGGAAGCGTGCGCCCTTCTTGACGATGATCTCGACCACCGCCGAGTGCAGCGAGTCGGTGGAGTAGATCGGCGCCGTGCAGCCCTCCACGTAGTGGGCGAAGCTGTCGTCCTCGCAGATGATCAGCGTGCGCTCGAACTGACCCATATTCTCGACGTTGATCCGGAAGTAGGCCTGCAGCGGTACGTCGCTCTTCACGCCCTTCGGGACGTAGATGAACGACCCGCCCGACCACACAGCCGAGTTCAGGGCGGCGAACTTGTTGTCCTCGGGCGGCACCACGGTGGCGAAGTACTCCCTAAACAGGTCTTCGTGCTCCCTGAGGGCGCTGTC
Organism: Bacillota bacterium; assembly: GCA_021827745.1. Taxonomy (GTDB): domain Bacteria; phylum Bacillota; class Sulfobacillia; order JAJZYS01; family JAJZLH01; genus JAJZLH01. The sequence goes on from JAKAUI010000045.1 coordinate 26,574, forward strand.
CGTGTCCAGGAAGATGATGCCCTGGTCGGTCAGTTCCTTCTTCAGGCTGTGGTAGACCACCTCAGACTCGTACTGGGCACTGACCCCGGCCAAAAACTTGCGCTCGGCCTGCGGGATGCCCAGCTTCTCGAAGGTGTCCTTGATCGACTCCGGAACGTCGTCCCAGGTCTTGCCCTGGCGCTCGGTCGGCTTCACGTAGTAGGTGATGGAGTCAAAGTCCAGTTGGCTGAGGTCTCCGCCCCAGTTCGGCATCCCCTTCTTCAGGAAGATGTCGAGCGAGCGCAGGCGGAAGTCGAGCATCCACTTCGGCTCGTGCTTGATCTCGGAGATGGCGCGGACCACGTCTTGGTTCAGTCCCTTGCCCGAACTGAACACGGACACGTCTTGGTCGTGGAAGCCGTACTGGTATTCCTCGACGCTGTGCGACTGGCGTGTCGCCATCTCAGATTCCTCCTTCGTAGCGGCTGATGCCCTTTTGCAGTGCGTGGAAGGGAAGAGCGGCGCATTTGACCCGCATCGGGAACTGGGCCACTCCGGCAAACGCCACCAGATCCTGAAGGTCGTCGGTCGGCGCCTTCTGGCCGCTGACCATCGCCGTGTAGCTCTCGGTCAGCTCCTTGACCTGGGCCAGCGTGCGTCCAACCAGCATCTCGCTCATGATCGAGGCGGCCGCCATCGAGATCGAACAGCCCACCCCGTCGAATTTCGCCGCCTCGACCAGGCCTCCTGGCCCCAGTCGCACCTGGACGACCACCTCGTCGCCGCAGGTCGGATTGTCGAGGCCGGCCTGCAGCGTGACCGGGCCGTCCAGCGGCCCCTTGTGCTGCGGGTGGCGGGCGTGCTCCAAGATGATCTCCCGATAGAGGTCAGCGAGCGACATGGTGAAAGAACTCCATGGTCGAGAGCACGCCGGCGGTGAGCTTGTCGACGTCCTGCTCGGTGTTGTAGGCGTAGAAGCTGGCCCGTGCCGTCGCGGCCACCCCCAGTTGTCTCATCAGCGGCTGACAGCAGTGGTGTCCGGCCCTGACACAGATGCCCTGCTGGTCGAGGGCGGTGGCAACGTCATGCGCATGCACGCCGTCTAGGTTGAATGATACCACGCCCATCCGATCCCCTCTGGGCCCGTAGACATGGACGCCCGGCACCTCACGCAGGCGGCTGGCCGCCAGTTCCCCGAGCCGGCGGTCGTGCGCCATCACCTGGGCCATATCGAGGCCAGAAAGGTAGTCGCAGGCCACCCCCAGCCCAATCGCCTGGGCGATCGGCGGCGTGCCGCCCTCGAACTTCTGGGGCGCGTCCTTGTAGGTGGACACTTCGGGATCCACATGGCTGATCATCTCGCCGCCGAAGTGGAAGGGAGCCATCGCCGCCAGGATCTGGCGCTTGCCATACAGCACTCCGATGCCGGTCGGCCCCATCATTTTGTGGCCGGAGAAGGCCACAAAGTCGGCATCCATGGCGTGCACATCGATCGGCAGATGGGGGACGCTCTGGGCGCCGTCGATCAGGACAACCGCCCCCACCCGATGCGCCGCCTCGGAAATGCGGGCCACCTCAAGCGGCAGGTTGCCGAGCACATTCGACACCTGGGCCAAGGCTACGATCCTGGTACGCTGGCTGATCGCCCCGAGCACAGAGTCGACGGACACGGTCTTGTCTTCTGAAAGCGGCACAAACCTGAGCTCGGCACCGGTGGCCCGGGCCGCCTCCTGCCAGGGCACCAGGTTCGAGTGGTGCTCGGCCTCGCTGGTCAGGATCTCGTCGCCAGGCTTGAGCTCGGCCCTGGCCCAGGCCCAGGCCACCATATTGATCGACTCGGTGGTGCCGCGGGTGAAGACCACCTCGTCCGGGTCGGCGTGGATGAACCGAGCCACCTTCTCCCGGGCCGCTTCGAAGGCGGCGGTGGCACGGGCCGCCAGGCTGTACACGCCGCGATAGACATTGGCGTTGTCGTAGCGGTAGTAGTGCGCAAGCGCCGCCAGCACCACCTCGGGCTTCTGGGCCGTAGCGGCCGAGTCGAGGTAGGTCAGCTCAGCGCCCTCGGGGCCGACCAGCAGCGGGAAGTCCTGGCGCCGATCGATCCGGCCGCTCATCGGGCGATCGTCTCCTTGGCCAGCTCGGCGATCTGATCGCGGATCTGGGCCAGCGGGATGCGGTCCAAGATGGTGGCCAAAAACCCGGTCACCAAGAGCAGCAGGGCGTCCTTTTGGCGAATGCCGCGGCTCATCAGGTAGTAGAGCTGCTCTGGGTTCACCTGTCCGGCGGCAGCGGCATGGCCGGCCTTTTGCACGTCGTCGTCGTAGATCCACAGCGCCGGGATCAGGTCGACGCGGCAGGAGTCGCTCAGCATCAGGGTCTTTTCCTTCTGCCAGCTGGCGCATCCGTGGGCGCCCTTGCGAATTTCGGTGAAGCCGGTGTAGGCGGCCTTCGCCTCATCCGTCATCACGCCCTTGGAATCGATGTCGGACGTGGTGTGAGATGCGAGGTGGTTCATCTTGGTCTGAAAGTCCAGGATCTGATGACCAGCGCCCAAGAACACGGCGTAGCTCTCGGCACTGGCTCCCTCGCCCTCGAGCAGGGTCTGGTTGGTCGTGACCACCCGGCCGCCGCCGGCCTGGACCACGATCCACTCGATGCGGGCGTCGCGGTCGAGATGGGCGAGGCGGGGCTGAAAGGCGCGCACCTGGCTGGCAAGCTTTTGCACGACGGCATAGCGCAAGAAGGCTCCTTCACCCAGGTAGGCCTCAACGGCTGAGTTGACGCCGATCGGGCTCTCGTCGATCGACAGCTCGGTGTGGACGAGCGTGGCCCGAGCGCCCCGCTCTAAGACGACCAGTGTGTGCGGGTAGGCGTCCTGGCCGCCAAGGGCGGATACCATCTCCACAGGCAGATCAATCTCGACGCCCGCCGGCACATAGAGCAGGTGCCCGCCCTGGAGGTAGGTGCGGTGCAGGGCCGCCAGGAGGTGGTCGGGTGCGAGCGGGCGGGTGAGCAGGTAGGGCTCGACGATCTCAGGGTGTTCGGCGACGGCGCGCTCAAGCGACATCAAGAGCACCCCTTGCGTGCGGAGCGCCTGGTCGATGTGGGCGTCTTGCTCCCAGCCGTTGACGGTGACCAGACTGGCGCCCGCCTTGCTGTCGCGGGAGAGCGGCGTCCCTTCGGTCGGAGCGGTGCCGGGCAGGACCTTCTCCAGACCCCAGCGCTCGATGATCGTCTTCTCCAGTTTGGGCAGGGCCAGGTCCGAGGCGGCCTGCCAGGCGTCCGCGCGCCGGCCGACCAGCCAGGCAGGCTCGCCCCGCTTGCGGCAGGCTTCCACATAGGCGTTATGGACCAGGGTTTGCGCCATCGGCTCTTCCCCCTACTCGGCGAGGGCCGGGTCGGCCTCTGTCTTGATCCAGTCGTAGCCGCGGGCCTCCAGCTCATCAGCCAGCTCCGGCCCGCCGGAAACGGCGACCTTGCCGCCGAGCAGGATGTGGACGAAGTGCGGCCGCACATAGCGTAGGATGCGCTCGTAGTGGGTGATGATCATCACCCCCATGTTCTCGCTGAGCAGGGTGTTCACGCCGTTTGCCACGATCTTCACCGCATCGATGTCGAGCCCGGAATCGATCTCGTCGAGCACCGCCAGTCGGGGTGCCAGCACGGCCATCTGCAGAATCTCGTTGCGCTTTTTCTCGCCGCCGGAGAAGCCCTCGTTCAGGTAGCGCTGGGCGAAGTTCGGCTCGATGTCGAGCAGCTTCATCTTCTCGGTCAAGAGCTTGTGAAACTCTAAGACCGGCATCGGATGCTCCGGGTGCAGGCTCATCACGGCCGTCCTCAGGAAGTTTCCGGTCGTTACGCCGGACAGCTCCTGCGGATACTGCATGGCCAAAAACAGGCCCAGGCGGGCTCGCTGATCGGGCTTCATGCCGACGATGTTCTGGCCGTCGATCAAGATCTCGCCCTCGGTGACCTGGTAGCGCGGGTGGCCCATCAAGGTCGACGCCAGCGTGCTCTTTCCGGTGCCGTTCGGGCCCATGATGGCGTGCACCTCGCCACCCTTGATCGCCAGGTTCACCCCGCTCAGAATTTCCTTGTCGTCGATCGATACGTGCAGGTTCCGAATCTCGAGGCTGGGTCGCACCGGCATGGCCCCCCTAAGATCATGAGATCAATCATGAGTGACTCACTCAGGATTCCATGGGGAGTATAGGCGCACGATCCATGGTTGTCAAAGCAATCTGTGCATCGCCAGCGGGTCAGCGCTGGTCCGCCCCGCCAGGCGGGGCGACGGTTCCAAGGCCTTCAGACTAGCGGATCAGTCCCATCTGGCGGCCGACCTTGGCAAAGGCTGCGCTGGCCTCATCCAGGTCGGCGATGGTGTGCCCGGCAGTGACGATCGTACGCAGCCGCCCCTTGTCCTTGGCCACGGTCGGATAGGCGATGCCCTGGGCAAAGACACCCTCTGCCATCAGGCGGTCCGACATCTCCATGGCGCGGCTTCCCTCGCCGACCATCACCGGTGTGATCGGGGTCTCGGAGTGGCCGCAGTCAAAGCCCAGCGCCTGCAGTTTGCCCTTGAAGTGGGCCGTGTTGGACCAAAGCCGCTGGTGGCGCTCGGGCTCTGTCTCCATGATCTCAAGCGCCTTCAGGCAGGCCATGGTCACGGCCGGAGGATGCGAGGTCGAGAACAGGAAGGGCCGGCCCCGGTGCACCAGCCAGTCGATCAGGTTCTGGCTGCTCGCCACATATCCGCCCAGCACGCCGACCGCCTTGGAGAGCGTGCCGACCTGGATGTCGACCTGGCCGTCGAGATGAAAGTGGTGGACCGACCCGCGGCCGCTCTCGCCGAGCACGCCGGAGGCGTGGGCGTCGTCCACGTAGCTGATGGCGTCATAGCGCCGGCAGAGGGCCACGATCTCGGGCAGAGGGGCGATGTCTCCGTCCATCGAGAACACGCCGTCTGTGACCACCAGCCGGCGGCGGGCCGACCCTGCCTGCTTCAGCTTCGTCTCCAGGTCCCCCATGTCGCGGTGGCGGTAGCGGACGATGGCCGCCTTGGACAGCCGGGCTCCATCGATGATCGAGGCGTGATTCAGTTCGTCGGAGATGATCACGTCGCCCTCGCCGACGATCGCCGGCACCACGCCCGAGTTGCAGGTGAACCCGGACTGAAAGACGATGGCGGCCGCCGTGTGCTTGAAGCGGGCCAGGCGTTGCTCCAGCTCCTGGTGGATGGTCATGGTGCCGATGATCGTCCGCACCGCCGCCGTGCCGGCCCCCCACGTGCGCACGCCATCGATCGCCGCCTCCTTGAGGCGGGGGTCGTTGGCCAGTCCCAGATAGTCGTTGGAGGACAGGTTCACGACCGGTCGACCGTCGATCACAGCCCTGGCCCCCTGCGGCCCGGAGAGCACCCGGTTTTTCCGAAACAGCCCGTCTTTCTTCAGCTGGTCGATCTCCTGGTTCAAAAAGTCCAACCCTGCCACGCCTAGACACCTCCTGGGAACAGTACGATCTTGGCTGCCTCGCCTCGTTCCAAAAGACCCATCGCCTGGTCCACCTCGCCAAGCGGCAGCCGGTGGGTGATCAGCGGGGTCAGGTCGAGCCGCCCTGAGGCCTGCAGGGCCTGTCCTCGATACCAGGTCTCGAACATCCTGCGGCCGGTGATGCCGAGCAGCGTGATGCCCTTCATGATCACCCGGCTTCCCATGTCGATCCGGATCGGGGCCGACGGCAGCCCGAGCAGGGCCACCGTGGCGCCGTTGGCACAGGCGGCCAGCGCTTGGTCGAGCGCCTTACCCGAACCGGACATCTCCAGCACGACGTCGACGCCGCGCCCGCCGGTCAGGCGGCGCAGGGCATCTGTGGTGTCCTCGCGACTGGCGTCGACCACGTGGTCAGCGCCCATCTTCAGCGCCATCTGCAGGCGATAGGTGGAGAGATCCACGGCCACCACCTGTTCTGCGCCCGCCTGACGGGCGATTGCAGTCGCCATCAGGCCAATCGGCCCCACCCCGATCACCGCCACCTTGCGGCCGATCAGCGGGGTGGCGAGCGCCGTGTGCACCGCATTGCCGAAGGGCTCTTGGATGGCGGCCAGCGCCGGGTCGGTGCCCGGGGCGTTGACCCAGGCATTCTTGGCCGGAATGGCGAGAAAGTCGGCGAAGGCGCCGTCCCGATCCACACCCAGGATCGAGACCTGTTCGCACAGGTGCTCCTGGCCGGTGCGGCAGGGATAGCAAAGGCCGCAGCTGACGTGGGTTTCGACCGAGACCAGGTCCCCGACCTTGACTCCCTGCGCTCCCGGCCCCAACTCCACCACCTCGCCGGCGCACTCGTGGCCCATCACGAGCGGCGGGCGCACCCGGTTCGCTGCCCAGTCGTCCCAGGCGTAGACGTGATGGTCGGTGCCGCAGATCGACGCCGCCAGCACCCGGACCAGCACCTGGCCCGGGCCTGGCTCGGGCGTCTTTCGCTCCAAGAGGGTCGCTCCCGCCTTGGCAGCCGTCTTCACAACCGCCTGCATCGTCTTCACTGCCACCCACTCCTTGCGATCAGATCCACTCAGAACTGGCGCTCGCTGTCGATCAGAATGGTGACCGGGCCGATGCCGTCGGACACGACCCGCATCATGGCGCCGAACACGCCCTGGGCGACGGGCACCCCCTCGGCCTCCACCTCGGCGGCGAGCAGGCCAAGGAGGGTCAGCGCCCGCTCCCGGCCAGCGGCGCGGTGAAAATCCGGTCGGTTGCCGTTGCGCACATCGCCGATCAAGGTGAACTGGGGCACGAGCAAGAGTTCCCCGCCCGTCTCCTTCAGGCTGCGGCTCATCTTGCCACGATCATCCTCAAAGACGCGCAAATTGCCAATCTTCGCCGCCATGATCGGTGCCGTCTCCAAATCGTCGCCTGCGGCCACGCCGACGAAGGCGATCAGTCCGTCACGGATCTCGGCCACCCGCGTCCCGTCCACCTCGACCCAGGCCGAGCGCACCCGCTGCACCACCGCCCGCATCAGGTCGCCTTCTGGCGGGCCACCCGCTGCACCGAGATCACCTCCGGCAGGGTCCCGAGCTGTTCGATCAGTCGGGACAGCTCGCCGATGTTCTTGATCTCCACCACGACCACCACCGCCGCAGTCGCGTTGCGATAGCCACGCGCCCTGGCGGACAGAATGTTCACCCGGTTGGCCGCCAGGATGGTGGCGACATCGGCCAAAAGACCGGAGCGGTCAAGCGCCCGCACCTCGATCTCGACCGTGTAGCTGCCGGTGGACTCCTTGTGCACGGCTCCCGCCCAGTTCACCTCGATCATCCGCCCGGAGTCCTGTTCCAGGTGGCGCAGGTTGTAGCAGTCGGTGCGGTGCACGGTGATGCCGCGGCCACGGCTGACATAGCCGACGATCGGCTCGCCGGGCACCGGCGAGCAGCATCCGGCCAGGTGCACCAGGAGATTCTCCGCCCCCTGCACCACGATGCCGGAGGACGCCCCAGGCGCCCTGCGCACGTGCTCCACAGCGGAATCGGGCGGCAGTTCTGGAGGCGCCGCTGGCAGTTTCTCGCGCAGCCTGGAGATGACCTGGCCGACCGAAAAGCCACCGTAGCCGATGGCGGCCAGAAGATCGTCCCCCGACTGGTAGCGGTGCCGACGGCCGATCTCGCCCAGCCACTCGTCCTTCACGAGCATCTCCGGATCGAGCCCCAGCCGCCTCGCCTCGCGCTCCAGGAGGTCGCGGCCCTGGCGCACGTTCTCCTCGCGGTTCTTCGCCTTGAACCACTGGCGGATTCGATTCCTGGCAGTCGAGGTGTTGGCGAACTGCAGCCAGTCCGCCGATGGGCCGCGGGCTGTCTTGGAGGTGATGATCTCGATGATGTCGCCGTTATGCAGGTGATAGTCCAACGTCACGATGTGGCCGTTTGCCTTGGCGCCGATCGTCCGGTGACCGACGTCGGTATGGATGCGGTAGGCGAAGTCGATCGGGGTGGCGCCGCGCGGCAGCTCCAGCACCATGCCCTTGGGCGTGAACACGAACACCTCGTCGGAGAAGAGGTCGACCTTCATGCTCTCGAAGAACTCGTGCGGCTCGCTGACGTCGCCCTGGATCTCAAGCACCTGGCGCAGCCAGGCCAGCCTCTGGTTGAAGCGGGGATCGGTCTGGCCCTCTTTGTAGATCCAGTGGGCGGCGATGCCGTACTCGGCGGTGTGGTGCATCTCCACGGTTCGGATCTGGACCTCGAAGGGCCGTCCGTCCGCCCCCAGCACAGTGGTGTGCAGCGACTGGTACAGGTTTGACTTCGGCATCGCCACGTAGTCCTTGAACCGTCCCGGGATCGGCGTGAACAGGGTGTGCACGATGCCGAGCACCCCGTAGCATTCGCGGGCGGAGTCGACCAACACGCGCACGGCGATCAGGTCGTAGATCTCCCGAAAGTCCCGACCCTCGCGCTTGATCTTCTGGTAGATCGAATAGAAGCTCTTTGGCCGGCCCTGCACCTCGGCCCTGATCCCGTGCTCTTCCAGCGCCTTGGTCAGGGCGCTGACGATGGCGGCGATCTGGGCCTCGCGCTCCTTGCGCTTGTCCGCCACCTTGTCGGCAATGTCGCGGTAGGCGACGGGGTCGAGGTGCCTGAGCGACAGGTCCTCCAGCTCCCACTTCAGCCGGCTCATGCCCAGGCGATGGGCGAGCGGGGCGAAGATCTCGAGCGTCTCCTGGGCGATCGCCTTCTGGCGGGGCAGGCTGAGCGCCTTCAGCGTGCGCATGTTGTGCAGGCGGTCGGCCAGCTTGATCATCATCACCCGCACGTCCTGGGCCATGGCCAGAAACATCTTGCGCAGATTCTCGGCCTCGGCCTCAAGGTGCGTGCTGTCCTCGAGCTGGGTCAGCTTGGTGACGCCGTCGACCAAGCTGGCGACTTCGGCGCCTAGTTCCCGCTCGATCTCGGCCAGGGAGAGCGCGGTGTCTTCCACGGCGTCGTGGAGGATGGCGGCGGCCAGGGTGACGCTGTCCATCCGCAGCTCAGCCAGGATCTGGGCCACGGCCAACGGATGGGTGACGAAGGCGTCCCCGCTCTTTCGCCGCTGGCCCTCGTGGACGCGGCTGGCCAGCGCCACCGCCCGATCGACCAGGCTGCGCTCGTCGGCAGTGAGGTAGTCGAGACCGGCCGAAAAGTCTGCCGGTGCCTTCACGCCGTCACCCCCCAGCGAGGACTCAGTTCACCTTGAGCACCGAGAACACGGGTGCATCTCCCAAAGAGGCGCGGCCAGGCAGGAACGCGAGCTCGACCAGAAACCCAAAGCCGACCGTCTTGCCGCCCAGGCGTTGGACCAAGTCCGCCGTCGCCAGCACCGTGCCCCCGGTTGCCAGAAGGTCGTCCACCACCAGCACCCGCTGCCCGGGCAAAAGGGCGTCGCGGTGGATTTCCAGCCTGGCCTCTCCGTATTCCAGCTGGTAGGCGCCCTGCTCGATCTGGTGCGGCAGTTTGCCCGGCTTGCGCACCGGAACGAACCCCTTGCCGAGCTGAAGGGCCAGGGGGGCCCCCAACAGGAAGCCGCGGGCCTCCGGGGCCACCACCAGGTCGAATTCCAGGGCAGAAGCCCAGGTCACGATCTGGTCGAAGGCCTGTCGGAAGGCGCTGTGGTCTTGCAGAAGGGGTGTGATGTCGACGAAGCGGATGCCCGGGTGCGGAAAGTCAGGGACGATCCTGAGCTTTTGGGCCAGATCCACGGCGACACACCCCTCACCCGCGACTGTCAGGCTCCGGCGGCACAGTCGCCACGCCTACCGTAACACAATGGCGTCTGGCGCCAAAACGCCCAAACGTAGGGCTGGAGAGGAGATCCACCTTCTGGTCCGACTCTTCTGACCCGTTCAGCTTAAGTTCGGCCAGCACCTGTGCACTGAGCTGGCGCTTTACAGGGTCGGCCGGCAAAGAGGCTTGCACCCGACCCATCTGCCGCCAGAGGGCGACCACGTCCGCGCGCGCCAGCATCGGTGCTTTGGCCCGGCCAGGCAGGGCGTACGCCTGGCGCCAGCCGCGCGCCCGCCACCTCTGCATCTCCTGGACTGTCGGCGGGTCCAAAAAGGCGATCGTCTGACCCATTCCCTCAGCCGGCGGCAGATACCCGATCCAGGCCCTGACCCATCCTTCATCCTCAATCTCCTGCCATCTGCCAGATGAAAGGCCTGGCCCCATCGGCAGCACCTGCGGCTCTGACTCCCGCCGTGCCCAGGCCCGGCTCAGATCTGCCGTCACTAGGAGCAGCGAACCGACCTGATCGGCCAGGGTCTGCCAGTCGTCGAGCCAGGGGAGCAGTTCGAGGGAAGCGCCTTCGCTCGGCTCGATCTCGCCGGCTCCGCTGAACCAGATGTCCATGGCCTGCTCCCAGAGGGACGGGCGCAGACTTGCCACCACCAGGCGGCTGCGGTGGGCGAAGGGGTCGTCCTCCAGGCCGCCGATGGCGTCGACCAAAGTCGGCAGGCTGCCTTGTTCGCCGCCGCCCCACCAGACGGCCGACAGCGCGTCCAGCGAAAAGGCGAGATGGCGGCCGCCGTCTCCAATCTGACGCAGGCCGCCAATCTCGGCACTCGGCCTCAGCCATCTCGGCGTCTCAAACGAAGCCCCAAACGGCTTCAGCTGCTCCTGGGCGGAGAGCACCAGGGCGGCCTCGGCGGCAGTCAGGACGCCGTCGACCGTTAGGGTAGGGGCCTCTTGGGCGGCAAGCTCCCGGCGCAGGATCTCCCAGAGCCGAGGCAGGGCACTGGCAGACGTCTCGAAGCCGGCCGCCTGGGCGTGGCCGCCGTAGCGCGAGAGCAGCCCTTCGGCCGCAGCCAGGGCCTGTCGCACATCGGTGCCGATCGGTCCGCGGGCTGACCCGATCACCTGCTCGCCGCTGACGGCCGCGACCACAGTCGGCCGGCCCATCTGCCCGCACAGCCGGGAGGCCAGGATGCCGATCAGGCCCGGAGACCAGCCTGTTCCGGAGATCAGGATCGGGCCGGACTCGGGATTGGCGGCGATCGCGGCCTCGCTCTCTGCCACCAGCGCCGCCAGTCCCTCCCGTCGCTCGGCGTTGACCATCTCCACCCGCTGGGCAAGCGTCTTGGCCTCGTCCACCTCAGCCAGAAGCAGCCGTACGCCGTCGTCCGGCGAGCCCATCCGTCCCAGGCTGTTCAGCCGAGGAGCCAGTCGAAAGGCAACGTCCTGTTCGTCCAGGGGCCGGCGCACCCTGGCCTGGTCTAGCAGGGAGCGCAACCCCGCTCGGGCGCTTGTGCTGATCTGGCGCAGGCCCTGCTGGACAATCCAGCGGTTGGCGCCGCGCAGCGGCACCTGATCGGCAACCGTTCCAAGTGCCGCCAAGTCGAGCACGCCCGTAGGGTCAAGACCCAAGGCCTCGGTCAGAACGAAGGCGAGGCCCGCTCCGCAAAGCGGCGGCCGGCCCGGCGCGGTCGCCGGGCTGATGATGACCCTGGCCTGGGGCAACGCTGCGTCCGGCAGGTGGTGGTCGACCACCACCAGATCGAGGCCGAGCTCGGCAGCCAAGGCTGCCTCTTCTGTCGCCGTGATCCCGCAGTCGACCGCCACCAAAACCTCGACACCGGCCTCAAAGGCGGCCTGGACCGCGGCTGTGGTCAGCCCGTATCCGCCCTGGAACCGGTTGGGCAGCTGCCAGCTGACCGCCCCGGCCAGCTGCCGGAGTGCCAAGACGGTGATGGCCGTCGCCGCCATGCCGTCCACATCATAGTCCCCGAACACGAGCACCGATCGGCCCTTCACGGCGAGGTACAGCTCCTGACGCTCTCGGTCGGTCAAAAACTGCTGCCAGGTGGGCGGCTCGGGCCGGGCGATCTCCTGATTGAACGTCTCGGCGTCGAATCCGCGCCGCACCATCACCTCGGCCAGCGGTCCGGCAAGACCAGTCTTGTCGGTAAACGCCGCCACCTGGTCCCGGGCGGCCGGGGCCATCTTGAACACAAGTGGCAGGGTCACTGGGGGGAGTCAGGTGGCGGCTGGGCGCCTTCTTCCGACTTCGAGGCTCCCTCGGTCTCCTTGAGCGCCGCCTGGTGTGCGCCGACCGCCAGGTCACGCTCAGCCTTCAGCTGCTTCAGCTCCTGGCGATGGCTCGCCCGCATCCTCCACATCTGACTGGCGCCAAAAAGCGCCCCCAGGACCACGCCGACCAAGGCAGACAGCAAGATGACCAGCACCAGGCTGACCTGGGGCAAGGTCCAGAAATAGGCCTGAATCGTCACGGCGTGGGCGTTTTGCACGGCGAAGACCGCGACCAAAATCGCGAGCACTAACCCTACGAGCATGCTCCGCACGACGCATTCCCCCTCGCTGTATCGTATTTCTCCGTACGCAAGGGCAAACCTGTCTCATTGTGGCTCCTGGCCTCGGTTGCGCGCACCAGCCGCCAAGACGAGGCGCCCGGTCATCGGGACCGGGCGCCTGCTCGATCAATGCCCCTTAGCGGCGCCGGCGCCGCTTGCGGCCGCGTCCTCGGTTCTGAGGAGTGCGTCGGCGCACGGCCTGCTCCGCCTCCGGGTCAGCCACCAGGGCCTGGCGCTTTGGGGCAGGCGCTCGGCCCACGCGCACGGCAGTCGCCGCCGCCTCGGCCTCGACCCTAGACATCCAGTCGAACCAGATCGGCGAGGCGAGAAGGATCGAGGAGTAGGCGCCAAACACCACGCCGATGACGACCGTGGCGGCCAGATCCTGGGTGGTGGCCCCGCCCAGGAATAAGATGGCCAGCATGGCGACCACCACCACCGTGGCGGTGGCGATCGATCGGCCCAGCGTCTGGTTCAGGCTGAGATTGACGATCTCGGCCAGGCTCTCCTTGCCCCGCTTCTTCAGGTTCTCCCGCACCCGGTCGAAGATGATGATACGGTCGTTGATCGAATAGCCGATGATGGTCAGCACTCCAGCCACGAACGGCGCATTGACCGTGAAGTGGATCAGGGCCACCAATCCCAGAGAGACGAAGGCGTCCCAGAACACGGCAAAGATGCCGGCCACGGCAAAGCGCAGGTCGAAGCGGATCATCATGTACAGGATGATGCCGAGCGAGGCGAGCAGCACGGCGATCACGCCGCCCTGCACCACCTGCGAGGAGAAGCTGCCGGTGACCTTGGTGAAGCTCGTGATCGTATAGGGCCCGACGCTCTTGGTGAGGCTCTGGTCAACCTTCGCCCGCAGGGTCTCGGAAACGGCCGGCATCGAGATCTGGACGTTCTGGTCGCCCTTTCCGAGGTAGACGGCGAAGTAGTTGCTGATCCCGTCCTTGCGCAAGGTGGCGTCCACCGCCGAAAGCTGCACTGGCTTGTTGAAGTGCACCTGCATCTGGATGCCGCCCGTGAAGTCGATGCCCAGATTCAGGCCGCGCAGGAAGAAGCCGCCGACAGCCACCACCAGGATGACCGCCGACAGGATGTAGAACTGGCGGCGGCGGCCCATGAAGTCAAAGTTAAAGCGCATGCCCGTTGACTGCCCCTATCCCAAAAAGACTTTCAGATTGCCGACCAGCACCGAGTCCTCGGCCAGGCGCAGAAGGTAGCGGGTGAAGACAATGGCCGTCAGAAAGCTGATCGCCACGCCAAGACCAAGGGTCACGGCGAAGCCGCGCACATCGCCCGAGCCAAAATAGTAGAGCACGATGGCGGCGATGATGGTCGACACGTTCGAGTCCAAGATGGCGCGAAAGGCGTTCCTGAACCCCTTGTCCAGAGCCGTCTTCATGCTGAGTCCACTGCGGAGCTCTTCCCGGACCCTGGCGAAGATGATGACATTGGCGTCGACGGCGATGCCGGCGGACAAGATGACGCCGGCCACGGCCGGCAGGGTCATCACGAAGCCAAGGGCGACCAAGACGCCGACAAACAGCATCAGGTAGAAGACGAGCGCCATGTCGGCCAGAAAGCCAGCCAGCCGATAGGCCGCCACCATGAACAGGCCGATCAGCGCCATGGCCACCAGCCCGGCGATCTCTGACGCATGGATGGAAGACGCCCCTAGGGTGGCGGACACGGCGGTCGCCTCGATGATCTTGAGCGGCACCGGCAGGGCGCCCGAGCTGAGCAGCGTGGCCAGCGTCTGGGCCTGCTGCAGGGTGCCGATGCCTGTGATCTGGGCATTGCCGTTTGTGATCACGGCCTGGACGGTGGCCGTCTCGATGTTCTTGCCGTCGAGGTAGATCGAGATCGGCTGGTGCAGATAGGCCTGGGTGGCGGTGGCGAACGCCTTGGTTCCGGCGGCGTCGAAGGTGAGGTTGATCACCGCTCCGCTGCCTCCGGTTCCGGCCAGGGCGGCCTGGGCCGAGACCAGATCGGCCCCGGACAGGATCGGCTGGCCCTTCGGTCCCTTGAACTCGAGCTGGGCCGTCTGACCGAGGGCCGTGATTGCCTGCTGCTGGTTCTTGATGCCAGGAAGCTGGGCCACAATCTGATTCTGGTTCTGGATCTGGATGACCGGAGACGATACGCCGAAGCCGTTGGCCCGAAAGGCGATGATGGTCTCAACCTTTTGCATGTCGGCGGCCGTCACCGGCTTGGTCGCCTGGAGCACGACCTGCACGCCGCCCTGCAGGTCGAGGCCCTGCTTGACATAGCGCAGCACCGGATTGACGCTCGTGAAGTAGTAAGCCAGTCCCACCAGCAACACCAAGATGGCGACCAGCCCGCTGATTCCTCTGCCCGTCATGGGAGACCTCCCTAGGTCGATCTGAGTGCCTGAGCGCCACACGAGCCGGCCACGGGGATTATATCAGAACACCCACGGCCCACCACCAGCCTCCGCCCAACAACGCCGCTTAGCGAAACGGGCGCCGCACCTCTCCCACCCGTCTGGTCAGGCGCCGGCCGTCGAAGTACTCGAGCAGCGGAATCGCATAGCGGCGCGAGGTAGAGAGCAGATCGCGAAACTCTCCGGCGGTCATCTGCGGGTGCGTGTCAAACCAGTCGTTCACCCGCTTTGCGGCCTCCTTGAGGGCGTCTTGGGTGAACAGCCACTCTCCAATGCGCACCACCCGAGAACTGGCCGCCAGATAGCGGCCGAGCCGGTCCACCTCACCCTCGGAGGCAGCCAGCGAGCGGGCCAGTTCGGCGGCGCTGGGTGGCATGAAGGGCGTCTTGGCCAGCTGCTCGAGCAGGCGGCGGGCCGGTTGCTCCAGCGGATTCTCAGGATCTGCCCGCAGCTCGGGCAGGCCGATCACACCGTCGCCCAGGCGGATGGTCTGCGATCGCTCTAAGGCGGCCATCACCTGAGCGAAGGTAGGACCATCCAGCTCCCGGTACAGTCGCTGACGGATCGTCTCCGCCCGCTCCCCCAAGCGCTCTGGATGCTCTTGGCCAAGGCGCTTCAGGTAGGCGATCAGCGCCTGCTCCCTGGCTCGGAGTACCGCTTGGCCCAGCCACTGGTCGCCGATGCGCACGAGCACGCCCTTGCGCTCCAGATCGACCAATAGCTGGTCGGAGGCGCCAGAGACAGATCCCAGGCGCAGCAGGCGACTGGCCGCAACCTCCAGTCGGCCGCCGGCGCCGCCGGTCTCCATCTTGGTCAGGTCGGCCAGATCCTGCTGGTGATGGCGGCGAAAATGGCCAGAGGTGGCGATCACCACGCCGCCGCCGACGGTCGCCTGCGGGGCAACCTGACGCAGCACCATGCGATCTCCGGCCAGAAGCCACAGGGGGTGTTCCAGCCGGATGCGGACCAGCGCCGTCTCACCACCGCTCACCCGATCGGCGTCCAAGAGCACCACCCTGCCCACCACCTCAAAGGTGAGGGCGTGGATGTGCAGTCTCTGGTCCGTTTTGATCGCGTGCTCCCCTGCTAACACGCTCACTCTGGCATAGACGGTGTCGGTGCGATCGCCGCCGCCGGCTCCCTGCACCAGGCTGCCCCGCCCCAGTTCGCTGGCCTCGGCGCCAACCAGGTTGAGCGCCACCCGCTCGCCGGCTTGGGCGCTCTTCCGGTTCTCTCCGTGCACCTGAACCTGGCGGACGCGCACGGTCTTCTGCGCCGGCACGGCCAAGAGGCGGTCGTCCACCGCCACCTGGCCGCGGAACAAGGTGCCGGTCACCACCGTGCCAAAGCCGCTGGCGACAAAGGTGCGGTCCACCGGCAGCCGGGCCGGGCCCTCGGCGCTACGTGGGGGCAGGTCGGCGGTCAGCTGGTCGATGGTCGAAAGGATGTCGGCCAGCCCGGCCCCGGTCGGGGCTGAAAAGGGCAGGATCGGCGCATTCTTCAAGAAGGTGTCGGCCAGGCGGGAGCGCAGCGCGCGCTCAATCTTGGCCTGCTGGTCGCGATCGACCAGGTCGACCTTGGTCAGCACCACGAGCCCTCGGCCCAAGCCGAGCAGCGACAAGATCGCCAGATGCTCCTCGGTCTGCGGCATGACCCCCTCGTCGGCCGCCACCACCAGGAGCACGGCGTCCATGCCGAAGGCCCCGGCCACCATATGGCGGACGAACCGCTCGTGGCCCGGCACGTCGACGACGCCGGCCCGCCGTCCGGATGGCAGAACGAAGGGGGCGAACCCCAATTCGATCGAGATGCCGCGCCGCTTCTCCTCAGGCAGGCGGTCGGTCTCCTTCCCGGTCAAGGCCCGGATCAAGGTGGTCTTGCCATGATCCACATGGCCCGCCGTGCCAATGATCAGGTGGGTATCGGTCACCTGCTCCGCCAATCCTGCCCCTCCTGCCCGGGTGTCTCCAAATTTTCCCATGAGACGGCGATAGGTTTCCTTGACGGGGTTTCGTGGCCACCCCTACAATGGGCAGGTGATTCAGCGGGTGGTGGCGCAGCTTGGTAGCGCGCTGCGTTCGGGACGCAGAGGTCGCAGGTTCAAATCCTGTCCACCCGACCAGTCATTTCGATGCCGTGCTTGAGGGCGGCATTTTTTGTTGCCCGGACCAGCCCTTCTGGCACCCGCCTGGCGAGCCAGGCCTCGAGCTGGTCGGCGACGCCCGGCCAGCCCTGCTCGCCCAGCCGGCGCCGGGCCTCGGTCCAGGGTAAGAAGGCGACAGCACTTGTCTCGTCACTGGGACGCGGATGGCCAGATCGGGCCCGCATCAGCCACACCACGACCACCTTCTCGACCCCAGGAAGGCGCGGCAGCGGGTAGCGCAGGCGACCGAGGTAGCGGACCACCTCTGCCTGCACACCGGTCTCCTCCGCCACCTCGCGGCAGGCCGTCTCACAGATCCGCTCGCCCTTCTCTTGATGCCCCTTGGGCAGGGCCCACCGTCCGTGGCGATCCACTACCAACAGCACCTGGCCCTTGGCGTCGACCACAAGTCCCCCGCTCGCCACCTCGCGCTGGCGCATCCTAGTCGCTTCGGTCGGCGAATTCGCGCATCACCGTCTGGTAGGTGGACGGATACTCCGCCTGATAGCGCAGGTAGTTCGGCACCGGGTAGCGGACGCCGCCTTGGTGGCAGCCGGCCAGCCCGAGAACGAACTCGTCCAGCTGGGCGAAGGGCAGCGAAAATGCCATCTCATGGTCCTGAGTCTGACCGAAGACGCGGTCCCCGTAGCAGGGCAGGATCACCTGCGGCTCACCGGTCAGTCTGGTCCGATTGATGATCTCGGCGCAGTCCGCCCGGGCGCTGAAGGTCGAGGTCAGGGCCCCGCCCTTGCCGAACAGGGATGCCGCCACCGCCACCATGATCTGGGCCGAGTTGCCGTAGATCGCCACCACCTCCGGCGTGAAGGTGGCCCGGGCCAGCGGGGCGATCAGGATGGTGCCCGAAGCCTCCGGCTCAATGCCCGCCACCGCCGCCTCAGTCCGCTTGGCCGCAGCCTGGTCCTTGGCGTACATGCCCTCGGCCAGTCTGCCCGATGCGTAGGTGGCGGTCGGCGTCTCAAACCCGAAGGCCACCTGGGCGATCGGGCAGGAGAGATCGTCTGCGTCCATCGCCATCGTCCACCCGTAGCGCCGGGCGATCGACACGCCCTGGCAGACGGAGAGCGAGACCCCGAGGTCCCGTTTCGGCCGCCTGGCCTTCTCCGGGATCTTCTTGGGGTCGCCCTCGACGGCAATAGCCAGGGGAAAGGTGTCGGTCCGCAGGTAGCGCTCGATGGCCTGGGTCGCTTCCTCCAAAGACGGCATGACAACTACCTCCCAGGTCTGTACGGGACAGTCAAAAGGGCCTTCGCAGATGCGAAGGCCCTTTCCTTGTCGTGTGGGCTGCTGATCCGTTCAGCAGTGGGACGAGACGGCCTTCTCCTGGTCGGTGGTGAAGGAGTGTCCGCAGCCACAGGTCTTGACCGCGTTCGGGTTTTCGATCGTGAAGCCGCTGCCGGACAGTTCGTCGATGAAGTCGATGGTGGCACCGTTCAAGATGGGCATGCTCTCCGGATCCACCAGCACCTGAACGCCGCCGACCTCGGCCACCGCATCGTCCGCAGTGCGCTCGTCAAAGGCCATCCCATAGGAATAGCCGGCGCAGCCGCCGCCGGTCACGAAGACGCGCAGCCCCTTGCCTGCTCCGCCCTGCTCCGTCATCAGATCCCTGACCTTTTCCGCGGCCTTGTCGGTAATCGTTACCATCGATTGGCCTCCTCACATCCGGCGCAAACTGCAACGGCACGAGTATACCACAGACGTCGGAGTCAATCTCCAGGGCCAAGTGCCGGGCACAGCTCCGCCAGGCTGCTGAAGAAGCCGCTTGCACCCATCAGCTGCCGGGCCGCCATCGCCACGCCGGCGCCGTACGCCTGGCGAGAGGTGACCTCGTGAATCACCGAAATCACCTCGCCGGGTCCTCCGGCCCACGCCTCCTGTCGGGCCACCAGGCCCTCGAGCCGCAGGGAATGCACGGCTGCCTCCACGCCCAGGGCCTCCAGCGCCGACATCAGGTCCTTGGCCGTGCCCGAGGGGGCGTCTCGCTTGGTGCGATGGTGTCCCTCCACCACCTCGACCCGGCCGTAGCGGCGGCCCAGTTCGAGGGCCATCCGCCGTTGCAGGGCGGCACCGATCGAAAAGTTGGGGATCACGGCCATCGCCAGATTGCGCCGACTCGCCTCGCTCGCCAGCAGCGACACGGATCTCGCATCGAGTCCGCTCGTCCCGATCAACAGGCGCAGATCACGGGCCAAGGCCTCCATCGCCAAGGACACAGCCGCCTCGGCAAGGGTGAAGTCGAGGTAGATGTCGGCCTCGGCTGCGACCTGGGAGACGCTGCCACTGATCGCCACCCCAGCGAGCGAGGGCACGGAGAGCACGGCACCGAGGTCCCTCCCCGCCTGGAGGCGACCGACGGCGCCGATCACCTGAAGATCCCCCTGAGCGGCGAGGTAGCGCACCACCTCAGCGCCGGTCTTGCCGGTCGCCCCGCCGACGATCAGCCGGATGACGCTCATCTCGGTCTTAGGACCGAAGCAGGCTTTCCAGCTTGAGTGCGGTGCCGAGGTCGCCCTCGACCCGAATCCGGCCGCTCATGAACAGGGCCATGCCCGAAGTCTGGCCGCCGGCCAGGGACACGAAGTCGTCGCTGCTGAGCGACACCTCGGCGCTGGCTGGCTGATCGGACGCCTCGGTCAAGGTGGCCTGACCGGAGCCGATGGCCAGGTCAAAGTTTCCCCCGCCCTCGCCACTGAGGCGCAGGCGATAGCGCACCTCCAGACCCGACATCAGCTCAGGGCGTCCGTTCAGACGGTTCACCAGTTCGTTCAGAGTCTCTTGCGCTGCCATCTTGGGTGCTCCTCTCTGCTGTTGATCTCTCGGGACTTAGCCGATGCGTCGGCTGATCAGGGCCAAAAGTTCGCCGTGCACCGCCGCGCTTCCCGCCACCACCGTCACCGCGCTGTGCAGATCGTCGAGCGCCACCTGCCAGGGCTGGCCGAGGTGGTCTGAGACGACTCCGCCTGCTGCCCGCACCACCACGGCGGCAGCCAGCACATCGAACAGGCGGTGCACGGGATAGGTCTGGCCCAGCCCGACGTAGCCACCGGCCCTGCCGTCTGCCACGGCCGCCAGCGACCAAGACGGGCAGGCAAAGAGGCGGATGCCCCGGCTGGCGCCGACCACGTCGATCAGCACTTGTTGGGCGAAGGCCTCCCGGATCGGGCCGTAGGTGATGACGCTGTCGGCCAGAGCGCGTTTGGGACAGCGGATGGGCTGGCCGTTGAAGAAGGCCGCCTCGGCACCTTTGGCGCTGTAGGTCTCATGCGTCGCCAGGTTTCTCACCACAGCGGCCTGGGCCTGGCCGCGGCGAAAGGCGACCAGGGCGGTGGTGTAGATCGGCAGGCCCAAGGTGGCGTTCGTGGTGGAGTCCACCGGATCGCAGAGCACCACCAAGGGATCGTCCCCCTCGACCAGGGTGAGCGTCCCCCGCTCCTCAGAGATGACGCGAAGCGGCATGTCAACAGCGCTCAAGGCGTCGAGCACGGCCTGCTCGGCGGCCCGGTCGACGGCGGTGGTGGGCTCGCCGTCTGCGCCATCCGCCACCTTGGCCGCCCGCTCGCTGACCGCCAGCTGTCCGACGGCCCGATCAGCAGCCTGGGCGGCTAAAAGCAGCAGGGAATGGGCGCGCTCCTCCAGACCCTCGCTCAACCTACAAGCGGCGATTCCTGCGCCGCATGCAGGTCCAGGACATGACGGGCGATCAGCATGCGCTGCACCTCGGAAGTCCCCTCATAGATCTCCGTGATCTTGGCGTCGCGCATCAGCCGCTCGGCGGGATACTCGTTGGTGAAGCCATAGCCGCCCAGAATCTGCACACCCTTCACTGTGCCGCGCATGGCCGCCTCCGACGCGAACAGCTTGGCCATCGAGATGGCCGCCGCAGCGCGCTCGCCCCGTCCGTGCAGCCAGGCGGCCCGGTAGGTCAAGAGCCGGGCCGCCTGGACGTCTGTTTCCATGTCCGCCAGCATCCACTGGATGGCCTGGTGCTCTCCGATCTTCTGGCCAAACTGCTCCCTGCTCAGGGCGTAGGAAGTCGCCGTGTCGATGGCGCCCTGGAGGATGCCGACGGCCTGGGCGGCGATGCCGACGCGGCCGCCCTGAAGCGTGAGCAGAGCGATCTTGTAGCCGTCTCCTTCGGCCCCCAACCGGCGGTCGTCTGGCACCATCACCTGGTCGAGCACGACGTCGCAGGTGGCGCTGGCTCGGATGCCGAGCTTCTCCAAGAGCGGCCCGAAGCTGACCCCTGGCATGTCCTTGTCCACGACGAAGGCGCTGAGGCCGCGCTTGCCCTTGTCCTTGTCGGTCACGGCGTACACCACGTAGCGATGGGCCATCGACCCGTTGGTGACGAACACCTTGCGCCCAGTCAGCTCGTACCCGCCGGCCACCCGCTTGGCCACGGTCAGCAAATTGGCGGCGTCGGAGCCAGCCTGCGGCTCGGTCAGGCAGTATGCGCCCAGCACCTCTCCCCTGCAGAGCGGCGGCAAGAAACGCTCACGCTGCTCAGGCGAGCCGTTTTTCCAGATGCACTCTGCGTGCAGGCTGTTTTGCACATCTAAGATCACGGCGGTGGTGGCGTCGGTCCGGGCCAGTTCCTCCAGGGTGATGGCGTAGCTGATGTAGTCGAATCCGGCGCCGCCGTATTCGGCCGGAAGATGCATACCGAAATATCCCTGCTCGGCCATCAGCTGCACCGAGTCCCACGGGAACTCGCCGCTGCGGTCCCGTTGAGCCGCCCTCGGCCGAATCACCTCCTGGGCCAGTTGGTGGACGGCCTGCCGGATCGCCTCTTGCTCGTCGGTCAGCTGGAAGTCCACGGTGTCCTACGCCTCCTCAATTGTTGGTCGCAATAGCTCTCGAGCCGCTCCCTCCGGGTCCAGGCGCCGAGCGGCGATCTGCTCGACGGCCGCCTCCCAGTGGCCAGGCCCGGCGGAGCTCTTGATCTTCGCCACCACCAGCTCGGCCAGCGCCTCGCCAAGCCGCCGGTCGGCCTGCTGCAGGCGGCGGCTGTGCTGGAGCATCCGTTCCTCGGGGTTCCGGCCAAAGGCGTCGATCGCCGCCAAAAGGGCGTCGATCCCCTCTCCCTGTGTGGCGATGGTCTTCGTGATCGGCACCAGGGCCCGCTCCTTGTCGACGAGGCTCAACATGGAGCGAATCTCGCGCACCGTCAGGTCGGCGCCGGGCAGGTCGGCCTTGTTCACGACGAACAGGTCGCCGATCTCCAAGATGCCGGCCTTGTTGGCCTGGATGTCATCGCCCAGCCCGGGCATCAGCACGACCACGGTCAGATCGGCGTGGCTCATGATCTCCACCTCGCTCTGGCCGGCACCGACCGTCTCCACCAGAACCAGGTCGTGGCCGGCGGCCGCCATCAGGGCGATCGCCCCGCCCAGAGCCCGATTGACGCCGCCCAGATGGCCGCGGGTGGCAAGCGAGCGGATGAAGACCCTAGGGTCAGGGTCATCCATCCGGATGCGGTCGCCGAGCAGGGCGCCGCCGGAGAAGGGGGAGCTGGGGTCGATGGCCAGCACGCCGACCCGCCGTCCGGCCTTGGCATAGGCCCGGGCCAGGCCGTCGACCAGGGTGGACTTGCCGACGCCAGGAGCTCCGGTCAGGCCGACGACCAGGCTGGCCGCCGTATATTGCCAGAGGTCAGCCAGCAGCCTGTGGGCGTCTTCGCTCTGCGATTCGACCAGGCTGATCGCACGGGCCAGCGCCCGCCGGTCTCCCGAGCGGACGGCCAGAGCGAGTTCGGTCATCGGCTGCGAACGTGGTCCCGAGTGAAGTCGACGATCTCCTGGGTCGGCGTGCCCGGGCCGAAGACGGCCTTGACCCCCAGCTCCCGAAGGCGGGCCGCATCGTCTTCCGGGATGATGCCGCCGACCACCACCATCACGTCATTCAGCCCTTCTTGGCGCAGACGGTCGATGACCCTGGGGACGAGCGTGTTGTGGGCGCCGGACAAGATGGAGAGCCCGACCACATCCACGTCCTCCTGCAGGGCGGCCTCCACAATCTGCTCCGGCGTCTGGTGCAGTCCGGTGTAGATCACTTCCATCCCGGCGTCGCGATAGGCCCGGGCCACCACCTTGGCTCCACGGTCGTGGCCATCGAGCCCTGGCTTGGCGACCAGCACCCGGATCTTGCGCTGCAACACGTCCATTCCTCGCCGTTCCTCCGATCGTCCGGGTCCGAACCAACCTGAGGTCGTGCCGTCAGGTCTTCGGCACCCGCTTCAGGGTGATCACCACATCTTTGTTCCAAACCGTCTCTGACAGCTGCTTGAAGTACTCGTGGACGCCTGGCGGCGTCACGTCCTGGCTCTCCACGTCGGTGATGTCGGTGTCGCACTCCGGGCACTCCCACTTGGGCAGGCGGCTGGCTGAATAGGCCCAGCTGGAACACTGCGGGCAGAGCTTGTAGGGCAAAGGGCCTCCTCCTTCCCTGGGGCCTTAGTGTGAAACCGCCACCGGGTCTGGCCGATACGCCTCCAGGAACTCGATCACCTGGCGGGTGAGCTGGCTCGGCGTTGAGCTGCCGGCAGTCACGCCGACCGTCTTCTTGCCGACAAGCCACCTGGGATCGATGTCGTCCACTGTCCCGACCAGATAGGCCGGCCGGTGCGCCACCTCCTGCACCACCTGGACCAGCCGGTTGGAGTTGTTCGAGCGCTCGTCCCCGACCACGACCACGAGGTCGCACTGGTCGGCCTGGGTGACGGCCGCCTCCTGGCGCAGCTGGGTGGCGAGGCAGATCTCATTGTGCACCTCAGCCTCGGGAAACATCGTCTTCAGCCGGTCGATCAGGGCCGCCGTGTCCCAGCGGCTGAGCGTCGTCTGGGTGACGATCGCCACCGGAGACCCCTTCGGAACCTTGAGGTCGGCGAGGTCGTCTTCGGTCTCCACCAGCTGCACCCGTCCGGCGGGTGCCTCGCCCATCGCCCCCTCCGGTTCGGGGTGGCCCTTCTTGCCGATATAGATGATGGCCGACCCGGCCGCGACCAGCTGGCCGATCAGGTCATGAGTGCGGGTCACATCCGGACAGGTGGCGTCCAGCACGTTCAGGCCGCGGGCGCGGGCCCGCTCCTTGACCGCCGGCGAGACACCATGAGCGGTAAAGATCACGGTGCCGGAGGGCACTTGCTCGAGCAGCCCCAGCCGCTCTGGTCCGTCCAGATGGACGACGCCCCACTTGTCCAGTTCAGCCACGGCGTGGCGATTGTGCACGATCAGGCCGAGCACGTGGATCGGCCGCGGCATGGCCGGGTCCTGAGCGGCCCTCCGGACCATGGTCATGGCGTCTACCACGCCGTAGCAGTATCCGCGCGGGGTGATGCGGATCACCTGCATGCCGACATCTCCTTACGCCCTTATCTTACCTGCCGCCCAGCCAGCGTGCCACTTCCTGGGCGAAGTAGCTGATGGTCAGGTGGGCGCCTGCGCGCTGAATGGCGGTCAAGGACTCTAAGATGGCGTCCTTGCGGTTCAGCCAGCCGCGCTCGGCCGCCGCCTCGATCATGGCCGCCTCGCCCGACACCTGGTAGGCGACGATCGGCAAGAGGGTCAGGCGGCGCGCCCTCGCGATCAGGTCGAGCGCGGTGATCGCCGGCTTGACGATGATCAGGTCGGCGCCTTCCTCTTGGTCGGCCAGGATCTCGCGCATCGCCTCTTGGCCATTGGCCGGATCCATCTGATAGGTGCGGCGGTCACCGAAGGCGGGCGTCGACTGCGCCGCCTCCCGAAACGGACCGTAGAACGCCGATGCGTGTTTGGCCGCGTAGCTCATGATGGCGGTGTCGGTGAACCCGACCTGGTCCAGGTGGCGACGGATCGCCAATACCCGGCCGTCCATCATGTCGGACGGAGCGACGATCTCAGCGCCGGCCTCGGCGTGGACCAGCGCCATCTTCGACAGCTGTGCCAGGGTGCGGTCATTGTCGATCCGGCCTGCCTCGTCGATCAGCCCGCAATGCCCGTGGTCGGTGTACTCGCACAGGCAGACGTCGGTGATCACCACGGTCTCGGGAGATCTTTGCCGGATCAGGCGGCAGGCCTCCGGCACCGGCCCCTTCTCGTCCAGGCCGCTTGAGCCGATCGCGTCCTTGGACGCTGGCAGCCCAAAGAGCAAGACGGCGCCCACGCCGACTTCGGCAGCCCGCAGCGCCTCTTCGGCGGCCTGATCCGGACTGAGGTGGAACTGGCCAGGCAGGGTGGAGATGGCTTCACGCACCCCGACGCCTGGACAGACGAACAGGGGCTGAATCAGGCTCTTTGCGTCCAGCCTGGTCTCCCGGACCAGCCGGCGCAGGGCCGGACGCTGGCGCAGCCGACGGCCGCGTAGGAATTCTCCGGTCGTTTCAGTGATCACATCCACCGCACCCTGCCTCCTTGCGCCACCAGGCACCGGACCAGCTCCTCTGCAGTGGGCCGGGCTGCCTCCGCGGCGACCTGCAATCCACATTCTCGCGCTGTGCGGGCCGTTTGCGGGCCGATCACCGCCACCTGGAGACGACTTCGCTGCGCTTCGTCCAGGGCCAGGGCCAGGACCTCAGCCGCCCGCCCATCGAAGATAAGGGCCCAGGGCCGCTCGCTTTGCCGCACCAAGGGACCGAGCGGTTTCAGGGCCGGGCCCGGCGCCGGGATCAGCCGGTGCGTTGCGACCTCTGTCACCTCGAGCCCCTGGCTGCTCAGGGCGACCAGCACATCGCGAGGCGCATCCTCCGCCCTGAGCACCGCCACCCGGCCGCCCGACCTGATCTGCCTGCCGAGCTCTGCCGCCAGGGAGAGGGCGCCCTCTTCGCCTATGAGTTGAACGGCGACCCCGCCTCGCCCGAGGGCCAGCGCTGTCTTCGGACCGACGGCGGCCACCTGGGCCGGCCCCACCCGCAAGATGGCCGCCGCCGCCGTGATCGCCGCCTGGGCACTGGTCACCAGCACGCCGTCCCACGCTCCGCTCTCTGACCAAGCCGCCAGGGCGTCTCGGTCACGAGCAGGCGCGAAGCGCCACATCGGACAACTGAGCGTGCGAGCCCCCAGCTGGTTCAGGGTGCGGACGACGGCCCTTGCCCGCTCCGGTGAGCGCATCACCAGCACATCCGTCCTGGCAAGCGGCCCCGTCCGTTCGGGCTCTAGGGCGGCCTGCAGCTGGCCTTCTTCGACCGCATAGGGGCGGCCCGGCTGAAGCCAGAGCCCATCTTCGGCGGCCAGCGCCAGGGCGGCAAAGGGGTCTGGGACCACCCGGGTCGACCACTCCGCTGATGCCAGCCGCCAAAACGGCCGCCGATGCTCGGCAATCGGGT
Organism: Bacillota bacterium; assembly: GCA_021827745.1. GTDB lineage: Bacteria > Bacillota > Sulfobacillia > JAJZYS01 > JAJZLH01 > JAJZLH01. The sequence goes on from JAKAUI010000045.1 coordinate 52,758, forward strand.
TGCCACTGGCGTAGATGACCTGGGGCTGTGCTCGTGACCACCCCCCCAGCTCCGGCACCGCCGCGAAGCGGTGGGCCCCGCTTGGCAGATCGGCCCCAGAGAGCCCCTCTTCCACCCAGATCTCAGCCCCTCGTTCCGGCCGTCGCATCTCCCAAGGAGCCGGCTCCCATCCAGGCGTGGCGCCGATCCAGCTCAGACGGGTCACGTCAGCTCGAACCCAGTGCACGGCGCAGCGCTAGCGCCAACTGCTCTCCCAGCGCCTGCGCCGCGTCGAGATCGCCCTCTGCCGAGGCCGATCCCACGTGACCGCCCTCGAGCAGGCTGCCCCGGATCTGCAGCCGCCTCCCCTGGACCGTGGCCCACACGCCGAGCGGCAGGTTGCAGCCGCCGCCGAGCGCCTGCAGGCAGGCCCGCTCGGCCTCGACCGCCCGGTGGGTCGGCCGATGGTCGATCCTGCGCACCGCCTGGGCCAGCGGGTGGTCCGCTCGACCCTGGACGGCGATCGCCCCTTGGCCGGCGGCGGGCAGGAGGGGCTCTGGCCCGAGCCTCTGCCACGCTCTGGCCACACCCAGTCGCACCAGCCCAGCCTCGGCCAAGACCAGGGCGTCCACCTGCTTGGCATCGAGTTTGGCCAGCCGGGTGTCGATGTTGCCGCGGATCTCAACCAGCTCAAGATCAGGTCTGGCCAGGGCCAGAAATCCGGCCCGGCGCGGCGACGAGGTGCCGACGCGGCTTCCTCTCGGCAACTCCTCGAGTGTGTGTCCCTCTCGAGTGACCAGCACATCCCATGGTGCGCTGCGCTCCAATACGGCCAGAATCGCCAGATCGGAGGGCTCGGTCGGCAGATCCTTCAGGCTGTGCACCGCCGCATCCGCCTGGTTGTGGCTGACCGCCGCCTCAAGTGCCGAGGTGAAGAGCCCGACCTCATCACCTACGCTCAGCGGCAAAGAGCCGTCGTCGCCGGTGGTGGTGAGCAGGACCTCAAGCAGGTCGATGTCCGGCACGGAGGCCTTGAGTGCCGATTCGACCTGGCGCAGCTGGACCAGAGCCAGAACCGAGCGGCGAGAGGCCAGGCGCAGGATCGGGTGCGGCCCAGCGGACGGGGTCCGCTGGTAGGCCAGCGGGGCGCCGCCGATGATTCCCATCAGGCGGAAGGAGCCGTCTTTGACCTTGTATCTTCGCCAACGTCGAACAGCTCGGCCGCGAGGCCCAGGGTCTGATCGGCGTCCGGCCGAGCGGCCAGCATGCGCAGCCGGCGCATCGGAGCGTCCAGGATCTTGCGGTTGATCTGCGAGGTGGCGGCGGCGATCGCCTGCTGCTGGGCAGGAGTGAGCTCCGGCAGTCGCCGCCACAGCTTGTCCAACTCCTGGGCAGAGATGGCTTCGGCCTGCTGGTTGAGCGCCACGATCAAGGGCACGGCCAGGCGACCCTGCTGGTCGGCGAGGTAGCTCTGCACCGCCTGGTCGACCAGCCGGCTGGCGGCGCGGGCGGCCTGACGCCGGCCGTCGACGTTCTTTGCAACCACCTGGCGCAGATGATCGATGTGGAACAGCTCTACACCGGGCACCGATGCGGCGTCGGCAGCGATGTCGCGGGGCACGGCCAGATCGAAGATGAACAGGCGACGACCGTCTCTCTTCGCCATCATCCGCTCCACGTCGTCGCGATCGAGAACGGCGTGGGGAGCACCGGTCGAGCCGATCACCATGTCCACCCGGGCCAGGTCGACGGCGGCCTGGGTGAAGGGGATGGCCTCAGCGCCGAGACGACTGGCCAGGGACTCGGCCTTGGCAAAGGTGCGGTTGGCGATCAGGACCTGGCCGATGCCCGCCTCCTTCAGATGCACCAGGCAGAGTTCGGCCAGCTCGCCGGCCCCCAGCAGCAGGACGCCGCGGCCGGTCAGGGGTCCGAGCACCTCTCGGGCGAGCGCCACCGCGGCATAGGCGACCGAAACGGCCGCCTGGCCCACCGCCGTCTCGCTGTGCACCCGCTTCGCCACCCGCAGCGCCTGCTGGAAGAGCGGCGCCAGGATCTCCCCACTGGTCCCGGCGGCTACGGCCGCCTGATAGGCGTCTTTGACCTGGGCGATGATCTGGGTCTCGCCGACGACCAGCGCCTCGAGCCCGCTGGCCACCCGGAACAGGTGGCGCACCGCCGCCTCGTCCCGATAGAGGCGCAGGCAGCTGTCGAGCTCCGTTGCCTCGAGTCCAGAATGCCTGGCCAAGACGGCCGGCACCTGGGCCAGACGCTCCTCGCTGGCGCCGGCCAGCCAGACCTCTGTGCGATTGCAGGTGGACAAGACGGCGCACTCGTCTGCCAGCGAGCCAAGCTCCTCCAGCGCCTCAGGCAGCTGTTCCGCCGTGATCGCCAGCCGCTCCCTAAGGGCCAGGGGCGCGCTGGTGTGATCGCAGCCAATGCTCACCAGATCCACGTCAGTCGTCTCCTTGCTCCGGTACCTGGCCGCTGTGAATCGCCACGGCGCCGAACCCCATCGGCCAGGACTGGACGTTCACCAGTCCCGCCTCTTCGAACAAGGCACTGAGGGTGGCGCGGTCTGGGAATAGGGCCAGGGACCTGGGCAGCCATTCGTAGGCTGCCTTGTTGCGCCCGGCGAGCGCCCCCAGCCAGGGCACCAGGTGATCAAAATAGAGGTGGAAGCAAGACGCCCACAGCCAGTGTTCAGGATGACTCATCTCGAGGGAGAGCACCAGTCCCCCGGGCCGAACCACCCGCCGCATCTCGGAGAGCGCCTGGACCAAATTCTGCATGTTGCGCAGGCCAAACCCGACCAGCGCCCGATCGAAGCTCTGATCGGGAAACGGCAGGGCCAGGGCGTTTCCGGTCTGCAGGCGGATCGGCAGCGCCTCGCCCAGCCGGCTGATCTTTTGAACACCCAGGGCCAGCATCCGGGCGGACAGGTCGCACCCGGTCACTTCTCCGCCGGGCACCACCCGCCTGGCCGCCAATACCGCAAGGTCGGCCGTACCGGTCGCGACGTCGAGCACCTTCTGGCCAGGAGCAAGCGTGGCCCGCCGCATCAGGGCCCGCTGCCACAGCCCATAGGCGCCGAGCGTCATCACGCGGTTCATCGGGTCATAGACCGGCGCGATCCGGTCGAACAACGAGGTGACGTCTTTTTCCTTGAGTCGCTCCACGGCCTTGCCCCCCTGCCCAGTATACAGCCGCGAGCTCGCCCGCCGGGCGCTTAGAAGCCTCTTGAGCTAGAGTGGGTGAGGCCGCTCTTGACGCCGGGGAAGGCGTGCTCGGTGGCAGACCTGATGGCGATGGCGATCTCGGCGAATCCGATGGCGATCAGGTTCTGCTTGCCGGGGTAGGTCACGACGTCGCCGGCGGCAAACACGCCGGGTTGGTTGGTGCGCATCTCGCGGTCGACTTCCACCTTGCCCCCGCTCAGGGTGAGCCCCCAGGCCTTCAGCGGGCCGAGGTCGGCGTTGAAGCCGATGCAGACCAGAAGCTGGTCACAGGGCAGGCGACGCTCCTCGCTGCCGTCCAGCGCCCTGACCGTGACGCTCTCCAGGCGGTCCGCGCCGTCGAGGGCGCACACCTCCCAGGGCATCAGCACCTCGGTTCCGGAGTCGAGAAGCCGCTTCACAGACGCAGGGTGTGCCTGGAAGCGCTCGAGACGATGGACGAGCGTGACCTGGCTGCGCTCAGAGAACGTGTTCACCCAGTCGACTGCCGAGTCGCCGCCGCCGACGACCACCAGGCGCTGTTTGGCCAGGGCCTGAAGCGACTTCACAAAGTAGGCCACGCCCCGCCCTTCAAACCGCTCTTCGCCGGCCACGCCCAGGGTCTTCGGCCGAAAGGCGCCGAGACCGGTCGCCACCACCACGGCCTTGGCCCGATGCTGGCCCTGGGTGGTGCCGATCTCCCAGCAGCCCTCGTCGGCCGTGAGCGACAGCACCTTTTCGCCGACCCGGACCCGACTGTGGTCGTCAACGCTCTGCGCCACGAGCTGCTCCACCAGCTCTCGGGCCAGCACCCTGGGAAAGCCGGCGACATCGAAGATGTCTTTTTCCGGATACATCGCCATCAGCTGGCCGCCCAGTTCCGGCAGGCTGTCGAACAGCCGGGCGTCCACCTGGCGCAGGTGGCTGTGGTAGAGTCCCCAGATGCCGATCGGGCCACCGCCGACGATGGCGATGTCACAGTCCGACCCCATCTCACACCTCCTTGCGCTGGCGCCTGCGATCGGCGCCCTTGGCTCAGAGGGTTCGAGGTCAGATCAGGCCATTCCCTGCTCCCCCTGGGCCTCAGGTCGCTCAGATGCCGTCTTGAGGCCAGCCGCGGCGGTCGCCACCATCGGCAGGCTATCCCCTTGACCCTCCTCTTGCCAGACGAAGTGGCCGCCGCGCATCAGGGAGGCCAAGGCCGCCACCACCGACATGACGGCTGAGATGTCAAAGACGACATGCACGCTGGCACTGAACGGCCCGGCCATCAGGCTGGCAAAGAACCGGGTGCCGAGCAGATGGGTGACCGCCGCCTTGGGCAGGGCGTTCAGGATGGCGGCTGGGAGCAGATGGGCCAAGGGGTTGTAGCCGAGCAGGGCCGAGAACAGTGCCACCACCGGCGGCATGTGGGAGAGCGGTCCGGCCACTGCCGGCGAAAGCCCGACCTGGGTGAGGCCGGTGAGCAGCGAGCCGGGAAGACGAGAGGACAGGCCGGAGATGACCATGGTGAAGAAGAGGGCGAGACTCATCATCATGGCGCCGTTCTGGAAGGTGGCGCGCATCCCGGAGGCGACACCGCGGTAGGCGGCTGGCACCGCGTTCATGATCGACGCCGTGTTCGGCGCTGCGAACAGCCCCATGCCGACGCCCAGGATGCCGAGGTAGAGGGCGAAGGGGCCGAAGGCGAAGTCGGCTGGCAAGGTCGTCAGCAGCCAGAAGCCAAAGGCGGAGACCAGCATGCCCGCGGTGGAGAAGATGCGGGCGCCGTAGCGGTCTGACAGGCTGCCGCTGAGCGGACCCGCCACCATGAACCCGACCATCATGGGCAGGGTGTCGATGCCCGCTTGCAAGGGCGTCTGCGAGAAGGCGACACCGTGCAGGGGCAGCCACACGCCCTGGAGCCAGATGATCAGCATGAACTGCAGGCCGCCGCGGGCAAGCGCCGCCAAAAACCCGCTCAGGTTTCCGGCGGCGAACGAGCGGATGGCGAACAGGCGGAGCTGGAACATCGGATAGGCCACCTTTCGCTCCACCACAAGAAAGATCAGCAGGAGGGCTACGCCGAGAGCTCCGCCGATTTCGACCACCGGGCTGCCCCAGCCCATGGCCTGCTTGCCGTAGGGCAGGAGGGAGTAGGTCAGGGCCACCATCAGCAGGGTGAGTCCGAGGCCAAAGGTGACGTTGCCCCAGGCATCGGCCGGCTGGCGAACCGTGACGCCGACCTCGCGCAGCTTCAGATAGCTCCAGATGCTGCCGGCAATGCCGATCGGAACGCTGATCAAAAAGACGAGTCTCCAGTCCACGGCGGCCAACACGCCGCCCAGCACCAACCCGAGCACGCTGCCGCCGATGGCTGCGATCTGGTTGATGCCAAGGGCCAATCCGCGCTGGTCGGAGGGGAAGGCGTCGGTCAAGATGGCCGCCGACGTGGCGAACAAGAAGGCCCCGCCCACGCCCTGGATCGCTCGAAAGGCGATCAGCTCCCACTCGCCGGCCAGTCCCAGGCTGGGGGTCAACGTGGCCAGCAGAGATCCGAGCGTGAACACGATGAAGCCCAGGTTGTAGAAGCGCACCTTGCCATGGTTGTCGGAGATGCGGCCGAAGGTGACCAGGAGCACGGTCGTCGCCAGGTTGTAGCCCATCAGGATCCAGAGCAGCAGACTGGTCTGCCCCGGAGCGAGCGGATTGACATGCAGGCCGCGGAAGATGACGGGCAAGGAGATCATGATGATGGTCGAGTTGATCGTCGCCATCAAGGTCCCGACCGTGGTGTTGGCGAGCGCTACCCACTTGTATTCCAGCCCGCGCCTCAACTTGGGGGAAATCGTCCTCGCTGTTGCGCTCACGAGCGGACTTCCACCGCCCTCTTGGCGTCAGGGTGCGCTAGAAGGTCTTCGGGCAGGGCAGAGGTAAAGGCGGCCAGACCGGCGATCAGGGCTTGCCGCTGCTCAGGCGCCATCGTCGAGGCAGCCTCCTCCAGCACCCGACGCAGGCCACCCTGCCGCAACCCCAGCCGCACCTTGGCGTCCTTGGTCAGCTCCACCCAGACCCGGCGACGATCCTTGTCACACGACGCGCGCGTGACCCATCCGCCGCCTTCCAATCGATCGAGCGTTCTGGTCATCGACGCCGGGTGCAGTCCGACTCGCTCCGCCAGGTCACCGGCCACGAGCGGCCCGCCCTCCAGCTGGCGCAAGGTGCGCAGCTGGCTCAGGGTGATGCCAAAAGACAGCCAGACGTCCAGCTGGAGAGATTCGGCGCGTTCGAGCGCGTTCAGATAGGCAGAGGCCACCCGGCGGACAGATGATGGATCTGTGTCTGAGTTTCTTAGCATAGGGTCAAGTATATCGGCGGCTCAAGATGCTGACAAGCGCACAGTCGTCGGCAACATTGGTCCCCTGTTCCTCTCCAGGAAGCGGCCGCCTGTCTGCCGGCCGTTTCCGTTCCGTCGGCACGAGGCCCGGGTCTTCATCTGAGCCGGCGCTGGCGGTCAGCTCAGGCGGTCTCTGACGGCCGGCACCACGTCCCAGGGCATCTCGACCACGCTGGCGCCAGCGGCCTCCAGGGCCTTGCGCTTTGACTCCAGGGTTCCTCGACCACGCTCGATGATGGCGCCGGCGTGCCCCATCCGCTTGCCGGCCGGTGCCGCCTTGCCGGCCAAGTAGACCACGACCGGCTTGTTCATCTTCTGGATGAAGGGAGCCGCTTCTTCCTCGGCGCTGCCGCCGATCTCGCCCACCATCACCACCAGCTTGGTCGCCTCGTCCTCTGAGAAGCGATGCAGAATCTCGTTGAAGGTCTGTCCTGCGACCGGATCGCCGCCCATGCCCACGGCCGTGGTCTGGCCAAGTCCGGCTCGGGTCAGGGCGTCGGCGATCTCGTAGGACAGGGTTCCGGAGCGGGCGACGAGACCGATCGGGCCCGGTGCGAAGATGTGGCCCGGCGGGATGCCCATCTTGGCCTCACCGGCGGTGACCAATCCGAAGGTGTTCGGCCCCAGCACCACGGCGCCCTGGTAGCGGGCATATTCCAAGATGGCGATCGTGTCCTGGACTGGAACGTGCTCCGGCACCATGACCAGAAGCTTGATCCCTGCGGCCAGCGCCTCGAAGGCGGCATCTTTGGCAAAAGGAGCCGGCACGAACATGACAGAGGCGCTGGCCCCGGTCTCGTTGACGGCGTCGCTGACCCGGTCGAAGACGGGCACCCCCTGGTGGATGGTGCCGCCCTTGCCCGGGGAGGTTCCGGCCACGACTCGGCTGCCGTAGGCCGCCATCTGGCCGGCATGGAAGGAGCCCTGGTTGCCGGTGATGCCCTGGACTAAGATCGGGGTCGAGCGGTCGATCAAGATGCCCATCACGCGCCTCCTCGGCTCAGCCGGACGGCCTCTTCCGCCGCCTGGTCCATGTCTCGGTACGCCTGAATGCCCTGTTGCTTCAGGATCTCGATCCCGGCCTCTTCGTTGGTGCCGACCAGCCGCACGACGAGCGGAACGGGGATGCCGCGGCTTTCCTTCACCTGGGTGATCGCTCGGGCGACGTCGTCGCAGCGCGTGATGCCGCCGAAGATGTTGATCAGGATCACCTTTGGCTTCATCTCGATCAGCACCTCGATCGCCTGGGCGGTGGGCTCCACGCTGGCGCCGCCTCCGGCGTCCAGAAAGTTGGCTGGCTTGCCGCCGAAGTGCTGGACGGCGTCCAAGGTGGCCATGGACATGCCGGCGCCGTTGGCCATGATCGCCACATCGCCATCCAGCTCCACATAGGCGAGTCCGATGGCGTGGACCTTCTTTTCCAGGGCGGTGCCCTCTTCGACCATTGGCAGATCGCCGCGGCGGAAGAGGGCGCTGTCGTCGATGTTCAGTCGAGCGTCGGCAGCGATGATCCGCCCAGCACACCTCACGAGCGGGTTGATCTCGACCAGCTCGGCGTCGGTGCGGCGAAACACGTCGTACAGCTGGCCGACGATCTTGGCCACCTGCTTGGCCTCATCGCCAACGAGCCCCATCTCCGCCGCGATCTCGCGACAGAGGTAGGCCGGCAGGCCAAACGACAGATCGACATGGCGGCGAACGAGGTCTCGCTCGGCCACGTCCTCGATCTCGACGCCGCCTTTGGCCGACGCCATGATCAAGGGCTTTCTGGCGCTGCGGTCGACGGTCACGGAGAGGTAGTACTCCGCCTCGACCTCGAGTTTTTGCTCGACGTAGACCTGCTTGACCAGGTGGCCCTTCAGGTCCATGCCCAAGATGGCCTTGGCGACCGTCTCGGCCTCGGCTCGATTCTCAGCGAAGCGGATGCCGCCGGCCTTGCCCCTGCCGCCGACCAGCACCTGGGCCTTCACAGCGGCGGGACCGATCGCCTCTACTGCGGCCACCACCTCGTCCACCGTGGTGGCGAGCCGTCCCTCCGGCACCGGAATGTTGGCCTGGCGCAGCGCGCCCTTGGCCAGATACTCGTAAAGCCTCAGTTCGGTGTCCCTCCTTCTTCCTCTGCCCCAGTCAGTGCGGCGAGGCGATGTCCGATCTCCTTGGGGTCGAGATCGGTCACCTGGGCCAGCCCCTCGTCGATGGCGGCGCGGGCCACCGCCTCGGCCACCGCCGGCGCCACCTTGGGATCGAGCGGCGACGGGATGATGTAGTCCGGGCGCAGCTCGTCCCCGACCAGTTCCGAAATGGCCAAGGACGCCGCCCGGTGCATACCGGCGCTGATCTGACGGGCCCGCACGTCCAGGGTGCCGCGAAAGACGCCGGGAAAGCCGAGCACGTTGTTGATCTGGTTGGGGAAGTCCGATCGGCCGGTGCCGACCACGGCGGCGCCGACCTCCAGCGCCTGGACCGGCCAGATCTCCGGCACCGGATTGGCCAGTGCGAAGACGATGGAACCTGGGCGCATGGCCGAGAGCATGTCCATGGTGAAGGCGCCGGCGACAGACAGTCCGATCAGCACGTCCGCGCCGCGCACGGCCTCGGCGAGCTCGCCCTGGCGACGGTCCAAGTTGGTGTGCTGTGCGATCGACTCCTTCTCCTCGTTCAGCTCTGGCCGCCCGCGATAGATGAGGCCGCGGCGGTCGACCAGGGAGAGGTCGTTGACGCCGAGGGCGAGCAGCATGCGGGCCACGGCGATGCCGGCCGCTCCGGCGCCGTTGATCACGATCCGGACGTCTCCGACCGTCTTGTTGGCCACCCGGACGGCGTTGATGAAGGCGGCGCCGACCACGATGGCGGTGCCGTGCTGGTCGTCGTTGAAGACGGGGACGGCGAGCGACGCCTGCAGGCGGCGCTCCACGGCGAAGCAGCGCGGGGCGGCAATGTCCTCGATGTTGACGCCGCCGAATCCCGGCTCGATCAGCTCCATCACCCGGCAGATGTCGTCGGGATCCTGGCTTCTGACCAGAATCGGAAAGGCATCCACGCCGCCGAAGCGCTTGAACAGGACGGCCTTTCCTTCCATCACGGGAAGAGAGGCCTCCGGGCCGATATCGCCCAACCCCAGCACCGCCGACCCGTCGGTCAGGATGGCGACCTGATTGGCACGGTTCGTGTAGGTGAAGACCTGCTCAGGATGGGCATGAATTTCGCGGCAGGGCTCGGCCACTCCTGGCGTGTAGGACAGGGACAGGCCGTCCATGTCGTCCACCGGCATCTTGGCGGCAATCTCGATCTTGCCCCTGTGCTCGCTGTGATAGCGCAGGGCCCGATCGCGGCTCAGCCAGCGCCGGCTCAGAAGCCCAGCACCGACAGGGGAGCGCGCACCGCTTCCACCGAGGCGTCGAAGGCCGCCTTCTCGTCAGGCTCAAGGCCGATCTCGACCACCTCTTCGACGCCGCCTTTGCCGATCACAGCCGGCACGCCGACGTAGACGCCCCGATGGCCGTACTCGCCGTTCAGGTAGGCCACCACCGGAATGGTCCGGCGCTGATCGAGCAGCACGGCCTCCACCATCTCCGCCGTTGCCGCCGCCGGAGCGACGAAGGCCGATCCGTTCTTCAGCAGCTGCAGGACCTCTCCGCCGCCGCCCCTAGTGCGGGCGACGATCCGGTCGATCGCCTCCTGGCTGAGATGCCGCTCGACCGGCTCGCCACCGACCGTGGAATAGCGGACCAAAGGCACCATCTGATCACCGTGGCCGCCCATCACGAAGCCGAACACATCTTTGGCCGAAACGCCCAGTTCCCAGGCCAGAAAGGTCCGAAAGCGGGCCGAGTCCAATCCGCCGGCCATGCCGAAGACCCGCTGATGGGAGAGCCCGGAGGCGCGGTGGGCGACGAAGGTCATGACGTCGACCGGGTTGGTGACCACGATCACGACGGCCTCCGGCGAGGCGGCCACCGCCCGGGACACCACGTCTGAAATGACGTCGTTGTTCACCTTCAAGAGATCGTCGCGGGTCATGCCGGGCCGGCGCGGCGACCCGGCCGTCACCACCAGGACATCCGAGCCAGCCGTCGGGGCGAAGTCGTTGGTGCCGGTCACAGACACGGTGTGCCCGAAGATCGGTGCCGACTCTGCCAGGTCCAGCGCCTTGCCCTGCGGCCAGCCCTCCACCACGTCGAAGAGGACCAGGTCGCACAGGTTTCGGGCCATCAGCCACATGGCGGTGGTGGCTCCCACGTTTCCGCTTCCGACCAGGGTCACCTTCGGTCGCTTGGTCACCTCAGCTCACTCCCTTGTTCTGCATGCGGGACATCATCGACCGGGCGAACTCGGAGGTGGACACCTTGGTCGCTCCCGGCCGCACCAGGTCGTAGGTGACGATGCCATCGGCGATCGACTGGGCCAGGGCGCCCTCCAGCAACTTGGCCGCCTCGGTCCAGCCCATCGCCTCCAGCATCATCGCCGCCGACAGCATCAGGCTGCCGGGGTTGGCCTCGTCCTTTCCGGCATGGCGCGGGGCCGTGCCATGGGTGGCCTCGAAGACCGCTGCCTGATCCGATAAATTGGCGCCTGGCGCCAGGCCGATGCCGCCCACCTCGGCGGCGATGGCGTCCGACAGATAGTCGCCGTTCAGGTTGGTGGTGGCGATCACGTCGTAGGCGCCCGGGTGCAGCAGCACCTGCTGGAACATGTTGTCGGCGATCCGGTCCTTGATCACGACCAGCCCTTCGGGCGGCGGGCCGCTCAGATCCTGCTCCAAGACGACCTGGCCCTTGAACTCGGACGCCACCTCGTATCCCCAGTCCCGAAAGGCGCCCTCAGTGAACTTCTGGATGTTTCCCTTGTGCACCAGGGTCACAGAACGGCGGTGCGCCTCTATCGCGTAGGTGATCGCTCGCCGCACCAGACGCTTGGAGGCACCCGGGCTGATCGGCTTGATGCCGATGCCGGATAAAGGATCGATGCTGACCCCAAGCCGCTCTTTCAAGGTTGCGACCAAGAGGGCGGCCTCGGCCGATCCAGAGGGCCACTCGATACCGGCGTACACGTCTTCCGTGTTCTCGCGGTAGATGACCATGTCGACCTGCTCCGGGTGCTGCAGCGGGCTCGAGACACCTGGGTAGTAGCGGACGGGGCGGACACAGGCGTAGAGATCGAGTTCCTGGCGAAGCGCCACATTCAAGGAGCGGATGCCGCCGCCGACCGGTGTCGTGAGCGGCCCCTTGATCCCAACCTTGACCTGGCGCAGGGTGTCCAGCGTGGCCGGTGGCAGGTAGCTCCCGGTACGCTCCTTGGCCTTTTCACCGGCCAGGACCTCGACCCAGACGATCTTCCGGCGCCCTTCGTAGGCGCGCTCGACCGCAGCTTCGGTCACTGCCTTGGTGGCCGGCCAGATGTCTCGTCCGATGCCGTCGCCTTCGATGAAGGCGATCAGCGGGTGATCGGGCGTGCGCATCTTGCCGGAACCGAACTCGACCAGATCGCCGCCGCCTGGGAGCGTCTCACTCATCACGGATCCCATCCTTCTTGGTCATGGCGGCGAGCGCCATTTGCTCCAGCGCTGATTGGAGGGGGGTCGGTGCGTCCGAAGGCGGGCGGTTGGGTCAGAGCTTGATGCTGGGCGTTCCGCTCGGAGCCACGACGAGCTTGGCCCACATACCGAGCTGGATGTGTCCGGGCACCAGACAGGCGATCACGTAGTTGCCGGCGGTTGTGGCCTTGAAGGTGAAACTGGACTTGGCCCCCGGCGCGTCGCCGAGCACCGGGTTCGGCGTTTCGTCTGTGGCTGCAAGCGCCGTGCTCGAGGTCTGCGACGCCGTGATCGCCGCCGAGTGGTTCAGGCTGCCGTCGTTGGTGAACGCCACATCCAGGGTCCAGCCCTGGGGAATGGTCACCACCATCGCCCCGTTTGCAGCCCCGTTGAAGTTGAACCCTCCGTTGGTGGTGCCGTAGCCGCCGAGCAGGGTGAGGGTGGCCGTCTTGGTGGCCGCGTTGGTGGAAAGGTAGCTGCTGGCCGCCTGCACCGGTGCGGCGACCCCCTGGTTGACGGCCCCCAGATAGGTCAGAACGACGATCGCCGCCACCACGATGCCGCCGGAGTAGACGTAGCCCTTGCGCTCAGATGGCTTGCGGTCGGGGATCTTGTCGATGAAGGGCAAGAGCACGAGCATCAGGATGCCGATCGTCGGCAGCCCGATGATGCCGAAGGCGTCCAAGGCCGGCGGGATGTACTTCAAGAGCTGGTAGATGGAGAAGAAGAACCAGAGCGGAATCGGCACGTAGTGGGCCTTGTTCAAGGGGTCGGCGATGGCCAGGAGCGGGGCGTGGAAATTGATCGAGAAGTAGAGCAGAGCGGCCGAAAGGATGACCAGGAACATGGTCATCTGAAACACGGTGGTCGGGAAGAAGGTGACGAGCCCCCGCTGCTTCTCCTTGGGCAGCTTCTCGGCCTCTTCCACCATGGTCAGTTGCTTGCTGAGCACCATGTAGAAGTGAAGCCCGAAGACGAGCAGGAAGAGCGCTGGCAGAACGAGCACGTGGATGGCGTAGAAGCGGGTGAGCGTGACCCCGGTGATGTAGGGGCCGCCGCGCATCAGGAGCACGATGTAATAGCCGATCACCGGCATGTAAAAGGGCATCCAGGTGCCGACCATCGTCGCCCAGTAGGACTGCTGGTCCCAGGGCAAGAGATAGCCGGTGAACGAGAACAAGATGGTGATCAGGAGCAGTCCGACGCCAGACAGCCAGACCAGTTCCCTAGGCTTGCGGTAGGCGCCGATGTAGTAGCCGCGCAGCATGTGCAGGAAGACCAAGACCACCATGAAGTTGGCGCCCCAGTAATGCAGGTCCCTGATCAGCCACCCCAGCGGCACCGTGTGCATGATCCGCTGTACGCTCTGGTAGGCGCCGGTGACCGAGGCGTTGTACCAGGTGGCCAGGATGATGCCTGTGACCACCTGGTTGATGAACACGAAGAGCGTCCCCAGGCCCAGAAAGTCGAGCGGGCTAACTCGGCGCGGCACCCGGTGGTAGAGCTGAAGATTGATGAACGACCGGATTCCCATCCGGTCGATCACCCAGTTGGCGGGCTTCAATCGATCTGCCCCCCGATGTATACGTTGCCGTTCGCGATCTTGACCACATGCGGCCACAGGCCCCTAGGCGCCGGCCCTGCGATGTGCTGGCCGTTGGCGTTGTACACAGAGCCGTGGCACGGGCACTGGAACTCCTTCAAGCTTGAGTTCCACTGCACCGGACACTGCAGATGGGCGCAGTGAAAGTCGAAGGCCTGGATCACGCCAGGCGACTTCTGCCGGACGTAGACACCGTCCGGAAAGCCGGCGCCCGTGTAGTCGATCAGGGTGTAGTTGTTCGTGAACTTGTTGATCGGTCCGATGTTCTGGAGCTTGCCCAGGGGTCCGCTGGCTGGGAACAGATTCTTCAGCGCCAGTCCGAGATAGCCGACGCCGAACAGGCCCATGGCGCCGATCAGGCTGTTTCTCAAGAACTTGCGACGGCCGAGCTCCCGCTCTGCCCGCCCATCGGCGATGCAGTCGGCACAGACCTCCCCATCGCCGTCCACCGGATTCCCACAGATGCTGCAGCGCAACCTTGTGTCCACCGTCATCGCGCGATCCCCCCAAGTCTTGGCAAGATACGCCCTGTGTTGGAACCTGGCCGGTTTAAAGCATCCCGATTGTAGCCTGCGCTCCCAGGTGCGTCAACCGCGTGGCAATGCCCAAAAACCGCTGTGCGTCTGTCTTTCGACGTTCTCAAGAAATCTTTCACAACGTCCTTCCGGCTCAGGACACGGCCGTCTCGACCTGCCAAGGGGCCTCATCCACCGCCTTGGCGAGCAGGCCGAAGACGGCGGCGGACTCGCTCTTGGGATGCGTAAAGACGATCGGCTGACCCAAGTCTCCGCCCTCGGAGATCGCTGCCTCTACCGGAACCTTGCCCAAGAGCGGCGCCCCCAGCGCCGCCGCCAGCTCCTGGCCTCCCTCGCCGCTGAACAGGCGGGTCGGCTCGCCGCAGGAGGGACAGCGCAGGTAGGACATGTTCTCGACGACGCCGAGCACGCGCTGGCCCACCTTCTTCGCCATCTCGCCGACCCGCACCGCCACCTTGGACGCCGCCACCTGCGGCGTGGTGACCAAGAGCACCTGCCCCTGGTGCAGCCGCTGGGCGAGCGTGATGGCAACGTCCCCGGTGCCCGGCGGCGAGTCCACGACCAGATAGTCGAGGTCGCCCCACATCACGTCGCCCATGAACTGCTCCAGAAGCTTCGTCAGCATCGGACCCCGCCACATCACGGGCGTACCCTCGTCAACCAGCATGCCCATCGAGATCACCTGGACCCCCAGCGACTCCACCGGCAGGATCATGTCGTCGGAGAGCACCACCGGTCTGCGGTCGACGCCGATCATGCGCGGCACCGAAAAGCCGTAGATGTCGGCGTCCAACACGCCAACGGCTCGCCCCAGCTGGGCCAGCGCCACGGCCAGATTGACCGCCACGGTCGACTTGCCGACGCCGCCCTTGCCGGATCCGACGATCAGCACCCGAACCCTAGAGCCTTCCTTCGTCACCGATGAGTGGCGGACGGGGCGGAGCTCCTGGGTCAGCTTCTGACGCTCCTCTGGCGTCATCACAGAGGTGACGACCGCCACATCGGCGATGCCTTGGACGCCTGCCATGGCCTTTGTCACGTCGCCCTCGATCCGGCCCTTGAGCGGGCAGCCGGCCGTCGTCAGCTTGACCGCCACCGTCACCTTCTGGCCGTTGACCTGGACGGATTCCACCATGCCGAGCTCGGTCAGCGGCCGGTGCAGCTCCGGGTCTGTGACCTCGGCGAGCCGCCGCCAGATCTCCTGCTCTTGGTCGGTCATGAACTCCGTCTCCTTCCAGGGCCCGTGCTTCGGTTCGGTGTCAGCATACCGCCGGACAAGAGCATTTTCATCGCCTGCTCGACCGTCATGTCGGCCGGCTGCAGGTCATCTGGCGCATAAAAGAGCAGCACGCCGCCGGTCGGGGGGGCAAAGGGGATAAAGACGCCGACCCGGCCGGCGACCACCTCGTCGCTGACCACGAAGCCGACCACCAGGGATGCCGGACCAGGGTAGGGAGCGAGCACCACGGCCCGAAACGCGCTGTTGGCATCGGGATCGAACAGGACCTTCAGCACCTGCTTCGATCCCTCGTACACCACCCGGATCACCGGCACCCGGCTCAGCACCAATTCCACGAGCCGCACCAGCTGCTGGCCCATGATATTGCTGACCAGAAGACCGAACAGCGTGATCACGATCAGAGTCAGGATCAGGCCAAGGCCGGGGAAGCGGATGCCAGCTGGCAAGAGCAGACCCAGTCCGTCGAAGAAGACCAGGACCTTGTCGGCGACGTAGAGCGCCAGGGCCACCGGCAAAATGGCCGCCAGGCCGGTCAGAAAGTAGTGCCTGATCTGGCGCCAGACATGGCGGCTGTGGTCTTGCATGGTCTACCCCTCGCTCGACTGATCGGTACGCAGATCGCGGTGCTGTGCCTGGTGGCGGGAGCAGGTAGGAATCGAACCTACCGCGGACGCGACGCGCCCGCCATTGGATTTGAAGTCCAAGGGGGACACCAGCCCCACCTCTGCCCCCACATCGACGGGTCTCCACCAACGCCAGCCTAGTTTAGCAGACACGCTGACCCTCATCTGCGTCATTCCTCGGCAGGAGGCTCTTCGTCTGAGTCCTCGGGCGGCTCGTTCCGTCGCCTCTGGCGCTCGGCCAGCGCCGAGAGCCACACTCCGACCTCGTATAGGACCAGCATCGGACTCGCCAGCACCAGCATCGACATCAGGTCCGGCGGCGCAAAGGCGGCGGCCAGCACAAAGATGATGAAGATGGCCATCCGCCGCTTCTGGCGAAGCCAGTGCGCAGAGATCAGGCCCAGCCGGGTCAGCGCCATCACGACCAACGGGAATTCGAAGACGATGGCCAGGGGGAGCATCAGGCCAATGATGAAATCGACGTAACTGCTGTAGGTGATCATCGGGTGCACGACCGGTCCCGTGAAAGAAAACAGGAAGCGAAAGACGACCGGCGCAAACACGAAGAAGGCGAAGGCGGCCCCGGCCCAGAGCAGAAAGAGCGCAGCCGGAGCATAGGAAATGACCAGGTGGCGCTCTTCTCGGGTCAGCCCGGGCCAGACGAAGGCGGCCACCTCATAGATCAGAAGCGGCGAGGTTACGATCAGGGCCGCCACCAAAGAGGCCTGAATGTAGGTGAAAAAGAGCTCCGAGGGACTGATGAAGATGAGTTCCTTGATCCGACCGCCGGTGGCCAGGAGCAGAAACTGGGTCAGGCCGGTGGCATGAAAGAAGAACCAGACCGCCACCGGCAGAAACACGACCAGATACGTGATGATGCGGTTGCGCAGCTCTCCCAGATGCCCTTCCAGCTGCAGCAGCGGCCGGCTCATCGGCCGTCAGGCCCGGCCAGAAGCGGCTGGATCACCTGTCGATAGACGACCCGGGCATCGCGCTCAGCGATCTGGAGGCAGCCCGGAGGCGCCGCGCCGGCCACCACCGCCAAGAGACCAGGCAAGTCAGGCGGACAGCCTGGGCCGACCCAGACCTTGGGGCCGGGATACTCCTTGATGCCCTCCACCAGCACGAGGCGCGTCGATGGAGGGAGGCGGCGTCTGGCGTCGTCCAGACTCGGGGCTCGCGCCATCTCCAGCACGCCGTCTTGGGCCAAGAGAACGGTCGGCGTCCCGGTCGCAAACAGTCGGGCCGAATCCTTGCGCTCCGGGCTCAGCCCGCCATGGTGGTGCTTGATGGCGGCGACCTGCACCCGATCTCGCTGCAAGAGTGCGATCAGGCCGAGGATCAAGGTGGTCTTGCCGGAACCGGACGGACCGACCACGTGCAGTTCGGTCATCGGCCGCCCCAGTGTGCGATCCACACCGGAACAACTGACCCGGCCCGGATCCGGCCTTGACCCGGTTCCGAGCGCACCCAGGCATCTAGCTGGCGCAGGGCGGAAACGGCTCCCGATCCGCCGTATGACGCCGGGCGCACCTCCAGCCGTCCGTCGTCCAGGCCGAGCTCGGCCGGCCAAAATCTCGGCACCTTGCCCCGATTCGGCGGCAGCGCTGCTTTGAGATACGCCTGCGCCGATCTGGCCTCGCAGCCACGGCCCTCCATCGCCGCCAGCAGCGGCCGCACCAGTCGGTCAAAGCCAAGGGCGGTGGCGAGAGGGTTTCCGGGCAGGGCAATCCAGAGGGCGTGTCCGCCAGAAAACGCCTGCAACGGCTGCCCTGGACGCATCAAGAGGCCGTCGACCAGGGTGCGCCGGCCAAGGCGCGCGGACACCCGACGCACGAAGTCGCGCGGTCCCTTTGAGGCCCCACCGGTGGTGAGCAATAGATCGCACAGCGAGTCCAGCCTGCGCACCTCCGCCTCAAAGCGGGCCTCGTCGTCGCCGAGGGTCAGGCTGATCACCTCACATCCCAGGGCCACCAGCTGCTGAGCCATCCAGGGGCCGTTGGTGTTGCGGACCATCCCGGGACCAAACGCGCCCTCTTCCACCAACTCGGAGCCGACCGACAAGACGGCAACCGTCACTGGCCGCCGGACGCTGACCTCGCTTACCCCGGTGGCGCGCAAGAGCGCCAGCTGGCCGGGCCCCAGTCGCTCGCCGCGGCCAAGGATGCTCGCTCCCTTGCGCACCTCTTCGCCGACGTGCCGCACATTGTCCCCTGGCCTGGGCCAGTGGCGAAGCACGACCATCTGCCCCTCCACCGTCACCTCTTCCTGCCAGGCCACACCTGCGTCGGCGGGCACCACGGCTCCGGTGGCCACAAACAGGGCCTGGCCGGGGCCCAGGGTCGGCGCCGGACCGTCGCCAGCGTACAGCCGGCCGATCAGCGCACAGCTCTGACGGCTTTCTCCGACGACGGCAAAACCGTCGACGGCCGAGGTCTCAAAGGCGGGCAGAGGGTTTAGAGCCCGCATGCCCTGCGCGGCCACCCGTCCCAGAGCCTGGTCCAGGCCGATCCGCTCCACGCCCTGCCTCGGGGCGTGACTGGCCAGGATCTCTTCGGCTTGCTCCGGGCTCAGCCGTTCCATCGCCACGGACTTGCACCTTCCGCCTGCGCCATCCATTCCAGCAGCCCGCCCACGCCAAGGTCCGCCACCTGGTCGGCCGTCGGGACTTCCCCGGCCAGCACCCTGGGCAGTAAGAGGTCAAACACGGTGACCGGATCGGCGATCACGCAGGCCGGGAGCCCTAAGATCGGCTTATCGCCGTGCACGGCCACGATCGCCATCGAACCTGGCAGGACCGGCGTCCCATGGCAGATCAGGCGGGCGCCGCTGTCCTGGATGGCGCCGGGCGTGCGGTCATCGGGATCGACCGACATCCCGCCGCTGACCAGGATGATGTCCACCTTGGGGTCGGCTGCGGCTGCTGCGATGGCGTGGGCAATGAGGGAGCGGTCATCTGGCAAGAGGGCGTGGCGGACGATGCGGGCACCGAAAGGATGGAGCTTTGACTCCACCCGGGGCCGAAAGGCATCTGTGATCTTGCCGCTGAACACCTCCTGACCGGTGGTCAGGAGCGCAACCCCGAGCTGGCTGAAGGGCCTGACCCGCAGCACCGCACCGTAGCTCACGGCGCGCTCGACCACCGCCTCCTCGACGAGCAGCGGCACACACTTGACCGCCGCCACCCGCTCTTGGCGGTGGACCGGCATCCGGTCCGGCCTGGTCACGACGAGGATCTGGCCCTGTCCGTTCAGCGCCCTGATCGCCTCCGTGTTCAGCTGCAACAGGCCGTCGTGCGCTGCCCGCAGGGTCACCTTTCCCTCTTCGGGCCCTTCGGCCTCGAGTCCGCCGCCGGCCAGGGCGCTGGCTGCCCGGCTGGCGGCGTCCTGCTCGTGCACGAGTCCGTCTGCTTGCTCCCAGACGAACAGGTGCTCTTTGCCCATGGCCCGCAGGACGGGCAGATCGGCCTCCGCCACCACATGACCGCGCTGAAAGCGCACGCCCTTGAACTGGCCGGGAATGACCTGGGTCAGATCATGGCCGAGCGTCAGACCCACGGCCTCGGACAGCGGCACCTCACGCATGGTTCCCCTCCGCTCCAACGAGCCTGCGGTAGTCATCCGGGTGGTTGACGTTGGTGAAGATGGTGGCATCGAGCCCCAGTCTGGCCAGGTCCTGGTCGTCCAGCCGCCGCACGTTGATCTGGCTGACAAAGGCCTCCATGCTGGGTCGATCCGAGCTGACCGTCGCCTCGGCCACCGCGAGCGCCGACTGTCGGTACAGGGCCGCGAGGGGCTGAATGCCGGCAGCCCGCCCCAAATAGAGCGCCCCATCGAGTCCGTCTTCGGTCGCAAGCAGCTCTTCGATGAACCGCCTGGGCACATGGGGCAGGTCGCAGGCCATCACCAGCACATCACCCTCGCGCAGGGCTGCCGCCAGCCCGGCCAGTGGCCCGCGCCCTGGGGCGATGTCCAAAAGCTGGCGACCCGGCCAAGGCCGCCTTGAGCTGCCGACGAACACGACCTCTTTGGTCAGGGGAGCGAGACGGTCCGCTGCGCTCTCGGCCAGGGTCTTGCCGTCATACGGCAAAGTCGCCTTGTCCTGGCCCATGCGCACGCTGTGCCCGCCGACCAAGACGGCGCCGAGCGGACGCTCGTCGGCAACTGGTGGCTTGGCTCCCATGGCCGACCCTCCCTGTTGCGTCAGTGTAATGCAATCCTCATCTCAAAGGCACGACGAGCCCCGCCGGTTGGCGGGGCTCGTCCGATCGGGAGCAGGATCAGAAGTCCATGTCGCCGCCGTAGTTCGGCGGGGCGGCGGCCGGGCTCTTCTTCTTCTCCGGCAGTTCGGTGATCAAGGCCTCAGTGGTCAACACCATGGAGGCGACAGAAGCCGCATTCTGCAGCGCCGAGCGCACGACCTTGACCGGGTCTACGATGCCTCGCTTCAAGAGGTCGACGTACTCTGACGTCATGGCGTCGAAGCCGACTCCTGGCTTGGCGTTTCGGACGTGCTCAACCACCACCGAGCCTTCCATCCCGGCGTTAGCGGCGATCTGGCGCAGCGGCTCTTCCAGTGCGCGGCGGACGATTGCCGCCCCGACCTTCACGTCGCCCTCGAGCTTCAGGCCGTCGATCACCGTCTGGGCGGTGAGCAGCGGGGAGCCGCCGCCAGGAACGATGCCCTCTTCGACAGCAGCCCGGGTGGCCGCCAGGGCGTCTTCAATCCGGTGCTTCTTCTCCTTCAGTTCGGTCTCTGTCGCCGCTCCGACCTTGAGCACGGCGACGCCGCCGGCCAGCTTGGCCAGGCGCTCCTGCAGCTTCTCGCGATCGTAGTCGGACTCGGTGTCCTCGATCTGACGCTTGATCTGAGCGACGCGGGCGTCGATGTCAGCCTTGGCACCCTTGCCCTCGACGATCGTGGTCTTCTCCTTGGCGATCTTGACCCGGTTTGCCTGGCCCAGCATCGAGAGCTCGATGTTCTCGAGCTTCATGCCGCGGTCCTCTGACAAAAAGGTGCCGCCGGTCAGAGTGGCGATGTCCTCCATCATGGCCTTGCGCCGGTCTCCGAAGCCGGGGGCCTTGACCGCAGCCGCCTGGAAGGTGCCGCGCAGCTTGTTCACGACCAGGGTGGCAAGCGCCTCGCCCTCGACGTCCTCAGCGATGATCAGGAGCGGACGGCCGCTGCGGGCCACCTTCTCCAAGACCGGCAGCAGGTCGGCGACAGCAGAGAGCTTCTTCTCGTAGAGCAGGATGTAGGGCGTCTCGAGCTCCGTCTCCATGCTCTCGGCGTTCGTGACGAAGTACGGCGATACGTAGCCGCGGTCGAACTCCATGCCCTCCACCACCTCGACGGTGGTGGCGGTGCCCTTGGACTCCTCGACGGTGATCACACCGTCCTTGCCGACCTTCTCCATGGCCTCGGCGATCAGCTCGCCGATCTCCGGGTCGTTGCCGCTGATGGCGGCGACGTGGGCGATGTCGTCCTTGCCCTCGACCGGGGTACCCCGCGCCTTGATCGCCTCGACCACAGCCTCGACGGCCTGGTCAATGCCTCGCTTCAGGAAGATCGGGTTGGCGCCAGCCGCCACGTTCTTCAGGCCCTCCAGCACCATCGCCTGGGCCAGCACGGTGGCGGTGGTGGTTCCGTCTCCGGCCACATCGTTGGTCTTGGACGCCACTTCCTTGCAGAGCTGAGCGCCCATGTTCTCGTACGGGTCCTCGAGCTCGACTTCCTTGGCCACCGTGACGCCGTCCTTGGTGATGGTCGGGGAGCCGAACTTGCGGTCCAGCACCACGTTCCGGCCCTTGGGTCCCAGGGTCACCTTGACCGCGTTGGCGACGACGTTGACGCCGCGCTCAAGCGCCTTCCTGGCCTCTGTGTCGAAAATCAACTGCTTTGCTGCCATCTGAATTCCTCCTTAGCTTCTCTCGGTCGACCTTAGCGGATCGCCAAGAGGTCGCTCTCGCGCACGATCAGGTACTCGACGTCGTCGACCTTGATCTCGGTCCCACCGTACTTGGAGAAGATCACCTTGTCACCGGCCTTGACGTCGAGCGGAACCCGCTGCCCGTTGTCCAGCACCCGACCCGGGCCAACGGCCACCACCTCGCCCTCCTGCGGGCGCTCCTTGGCCGTGTCCGGAATGATGATCCCACCCTTGGTCTTCTCTTCGGCATCCGACACCTTGACCACCACGCGATCACCGAGCGGCTTCAGCAACACACCAACCCCCTGTCCTTAGATGACTACACCCCATATTGTTAGCACTCTCCTGAGGTGAGTGCTAGCATCCATCGCTCATTGTATGAACGATTTCTCGGTCGTCAAGAGTCTGGTTCCGCTGTCTTCGAAGACGGCATCTGGGAGCCTTTACGCGCCCAGAGCCGGGCTCCGTGACCCGGCTCTGGGGGTCGACCGCACTCGCTCAGTGCGGATGGGGCGTGGTTTCCTCACCCGGGGCAATTGTCTGCGTGTCCTTCGCCATCTCGCCCTCCATCGAGGCCCGGAAGGCTCGGATGCTCTTGCCCAGGCCGCTGCCGATCTCCGGCAGGCGCTTTGGTCCAAAGATGAGCAGGGCAACCACCAGCAACACGATCAGGTGAATGGGCGACAAGAGATCCACGAGGGATCACCTTCTTTCGCGGCCCAAGTGTATGCCTGGCACTCAGCCCTGTCAAAGCGGGGTGCGATGGCGCTGGCGCAGCCGCCAGATCAAGTATCCGAGCCCTGCCACCGCCAAGCCAGCCAGGATCCAGGGGCCGGTGCCGATCAGGACGTCGACCACCTGATCCCAGTAGTGGCCGAGCACTCGGCCAGCCTCCACGGCCAGGATCGGCCAGGCCAGCGCGCCGATCACGGTGGCGACCAGAAAGCGGGAAAAGGGCATCTCGAAGAAGCCGGCCGGATAGGAGATCAGAAGGCGCACCCCGGACAGGATGCGGCCGACGATGACGGCCCCCATCCCCCAGCGGGTGAACAGCTTCTCGACCCGAGTCATTCGCTCTTCGGTGATGCCCACTCGCCTGCCGTAGAGCAAGATCAGCTTTCTCCCGCCGGTGCGGCCGATCAGGTAGGAGACACAGGCGCCTCCCGTGGAGCCGCAGGCGGCAACCACAATCGCCAACGGTGCCGACAGCTGTCCCTGGGCCGCCATCACACCGGCCGTGACCAGGGTGATCTCAGAGGGGGCTGGGATCCCAACCGCCTCCAGAAAGAGGACCAGAAAGATGGCGGCATAGCCGTATTGGTGGAGCAAGGGAGCGAGATTCAAGCCACTACCGCGTCCTCTCGCAGCCGTCGGATCTCCGCATCAGTGTAGCCCAGATCGGCGAGCACCTGGTCGGTGTGCTGGCCGAGCCTGGGCGGTGTGCTGCGCCCCCTTGCCGGCGTCCGGCTGAGCTCGACCGGCGATCCCACCGTCCGCCACGGCTGATCCTCGCCCTGAAGCTCCCAGATCAGTCCCATGGCCTCAATCTGCGGGTGGGTCAGCACTTCGTCGACCTCCAGGATGTCGGCGGCTGGCACCTCCGCCGCCCGGCATCGGGCCACCCACTCGCTGGCCTCGTCCGCAGCGAAGACGGCATCGAGCATGGGGATCAACGTCTGGCGGTTGGCGACCCGGTCCGGATTGCTGCGAAACCGTGGGTCGCTCGCCCACTGTGGGTGGTCGAGCACGGTGCACAGTCGCTGCCACTGGGGATCGTTGGCGACGGCCAGGTTAAAGGGGCGGTCTTTGGCCATGAATCGCTGGTAGGGCACGATCGATGCATGCTGAGAGCCCAGCCGCCGCGGTTTGGCATGGGCCGAGAGCACCGCTTGGGAGATGTGCGCCTGCCAGCTGACCAGCCCGCCCATCAGGCTTGAGGCCACCACCTGGCCGCGCCCGCTCTTCGTGCGCTCGAAAAGTGCACCCAGGATGCCGATCGCCGCCCACATCCCAGCGCCGATGTCTCCGATGGAGAAGGCGGCCTTGGTCGGCGGACCATCTGGTTCGCCGCTGGATGCCATCAGACCAGACAGGCCTTGGGCGATCACATCGTACCCAGGCGTGGCCCGCTCGGGCCCACGCTGGCCGAAGCCGCTCACCCGAGCGTAGATCAGGCCAGGCCGTCGGGCGAGACAGGCCTCCGGGTCGAATCCGAGCGCCTCCATGGTGCCCGGCCGGAAGTTCTCGACCAGCACGTCGGCCCGGTCGATCAGTCGCCATAGCACCTCGGAGGCTCTGTCCCGCTTGAGATCCAGCCCAATGCTGGCCTTGTTGCGGTTGACCGACTGAAAATAGGTGCTCTCCCCGTTCACGAACGGCGGTCCGAAGGCCCGGGCGTCATCGCCGATCGGCGGCTTCTCCACCTTGATCACCTCGGCGCCGAGGTCGGCGAGGATCATGGTGCAGTACGGACCGCTCAGCACCTGGCTCAGGTCGACCACGCGCACACCCGCCAGCACCGCCGGCTGGGAGGTGGCCACCTTGGAAGACGGCACCAAGACCACCTCCCGGGCGAAATGCGGTGGGTGAAAGACAGCTCGCGGCAGCCGAGCTCGATCAAGTGTGCGAAGAGGCCTGGCCGGCACACTTCTTGCCGCGGCTCACGGGCTGCAAGATAGGCGCCAGGCTGGCGGCATACTTAGACGCCATCCGCACAATCCCCTCCGCGCCGGGCCCAGGCGTTACCAGGCTGGCCCAGAACCTTGACAACCTGAGGCAAACCTCGTAGTGCGAGGAAGGCATCGGAGTGGTACTCTTCTCTCGCCCTGAGAGAACCCGCGTGCGATCCGGCGAGCGTCCTCACTTGGCCGGCCGTTGCGGGGGACCCGTTTAGAGCCCTTTCGGGATCTGAACCACTGGGGGTCGCTTCGGTCTCAACCGGCGCTGCCTGCTCGGGCAGCCTCCCGGCCCGTAGTCTGATGGAGATGGGGTTTCACTGCTGATGCGAACTGTCGCCAAAATCGTGATCTGGGTCCTGGTCGCCTTAGCGGCGGCAGGAGTCGGAAAACTCGCCTACGACCACTTCTCGAACCCGAACGGAAACGTCTCGATCACGACCCAGATCAAGACCGATCTGAGCACCGGGGTGCTCGGCAGTCAGCCGGTGAACATCCTCTTGATCGGCAACAATGCCAGAAATGCCACCTCACCGCTGACCCCCGGCCAAGCGGACTTGATCATCGTCGCCCACGTCGAGCCTGTGCAGCACAAGGTGGTCCTGATCACCGTGCCGAGAAACGTCATGGTCGCCTACCCGGGCTACCGTGACACCATTCCCAAGCTGAAGTCCTCGTTCCTGATGGGGGGCCCCTCCCTGGCCGTCAAGTCGGTCAGCCAAGTGCTGGGCATGCCCATTCAGTTCTACGTGGTGTCCGACTTTCAGGGATTCATCGATGCCATCAACGCCATCGGCGGCGTGACGGTCGACATTCCCTGCCGCATCTACGATCCCCAGCACAGCCACGCCGTGTTCAACCCGGGGACCCAGCTGCTGAACGGGACAGAGGCCCTCGCCTATATCCGGGTCCGGCAGAACCTGGCCGGAAGCGGCTGCCGGGTGAACGACTTCCAGCGCATGTCGACGGCCGTCGCCTTCATCAAGCTGGTAGAGGCCCAGGCGGTGAAGAACCTGTCGCCGGGCGAGGTGCTCAATCTGATGGGCACCTGGAACAAGGATGTGGCGACCAACCTGAATCCGGTTCAGGAGGCGGCGATCGCCGCCGTCGCCGACCACGCCACCATCACGCACGTCACAGTGGGTGTCTTGGGAGATTCGATGCAGATTCGGACCACGACCTTTGCCGGCCTCAACCAGGAGGGCTCCATCTCCGGTGCCTACTACGACATCCTGACTCCGCAGGAGATCCTGTCTGCGGTCGGACCATACGGCGCCAAGAACCCCTCAACCGGACTGCCCACGCTTCCCGCACCCAACACCCTGACCGTCTTCTTGACCAACGATGGCGGAGGAAAGCTGTCGGCTGCCCAGCTTCAGAAGTCGGGCATCACGACGCACCTATCCAATCTGGTTCCACCCAGCACCGGTCTGACCGAGGTCATCTACCCGCCGGGCGAGCTTCTCCAGGCCATGGTGGTGGGCCGGGCGCTCGGCTACAGCGACGAGATCCTGTCCCAGGGCAACGTGCCTACGCTCGAGGTGATGAGCCGCTAGCCGCTCTAGTTCCGCTCGGCCGCACCGGGTGCCCGAAAGGCGTCCAATCCGGTCAGGTCGCGGCCCACGATCAGGGTGTGGATCTCGTAGGTCCCCTCGTAGGTGTCGACCGTCTCCAAATTGGCCATGTGCCTGATCGCCCGGTACTCGGTGGTGATCCCGTTGCCGCCCAGCAGCTCGCGGCCGATCCGGGCCACCTCGAGGGCCGCGCGGGTGTTGTTGCGCTTGGCCAACGACACCTGGGCGTAGCGCAGCTCCCCCGCCTCCTTCAGCCGGCCGAGCTGGAGGGCGGTGAGCTGGGCCGCAGTCAGGCGGCTCAGCATGTCGACCAGGTGCTCCTGCACCAGCTGGGTTCCGGCGATCGGATGGCCGAAGGCGATGCGCTGTCCGGTGTAGGCCAGCGCTTCGTTGAAGCAGTCCATGGCGGCCCCGACCACGCCGCAGGCGATGCCGAAGCGGGCCTGGGTGAGACAGGCCAAGGGGGCGCCAAGGCCCTTGGCCTCAGGCAGCCGGGCGTCATCTGAAAGACGAACTGTGTCCAGCATCAGGTCTGAGGTGTGGGATGCCCGCATCGAGGCCTTGGTGTGGACGTCTTCGGCGGAAAAGCCCTCTGTTCCCCGCTCCACCAGAAAGCCGAGGATGGCGCCGCCTTCCTCCCTGGCCCACACCACCGCCACGTCAGCCAGGGTGCCGTTGGTGATCCAGCGCTTGACGCCGTTCAGCACCCAGCCGCCACCGTCGCGCTGCGCCCGGGTGGTCATGGCACCGGGATCGGAACCGGCGTCCGGCTCGGTCAGGCCGAAGCAGCCGATGGCCTGGCCCTTGGCCATCTTGGGCAGCCAGCGCCGGCGCTGCGCTTCCGATCCGAAGCGCCAGATGGCGTACATGCTGAGAGCACTCTGCACCGAGGCGAAGCTGCGCAGCCCGGAGTCTCCGCGCTCCAGCTCCTGCATGATCAGTCCGTAGGCGACGTCCGAGATGCCGGCGCCGCCGTACTCCTGGGGCAGGGTCGGCCCGAAGATGCCGAGCTCGCCCATCTGCGCCACCAGCGCCATTGGAAACGTGCCCTCCTGCCAGTGCCGCCCAATCGACGGAGCCACTTCAGCGGCCACGAACTCGGCGACCAGGTTGCGGATCGAACGCTCGTCGTCGGTGAGCAGCCGCTCGATCTGCAGGTAGTCGGGACCCGTCTCTGGCACAGATGTCCTCTCCTTCAGAGCCAAAATCTCCCTCATTATACCCGGCCGATGGCCTCTGGCCGCAGTGCGGCCGTTCGTCTAGAGTTGGGGAGGCAAAATGAGGAGGCTGACCGTTTGCCCGCCGAGCGTCGTCTTTTGCCCATCTATCTGTTCGGGGTGTTCATCGGCGCGCTCGACACCAACGTCTTGGGCCCGGCCCTGCCGCTGGTGGCCCATGCCTTCTCGACCACCTTGGCCTGGACCGCCTGGACGATCACCGCCTACACGGCCGCCTACATCGCCAGCACTGTGCTGGCTGGTCCGGGTGGGGACCGCGTCGGCCGACGCACATTCTTTCTGGTCGGCATCGCCCTGTTCGGGGCGGCCTCCCTGCTGGCGGCCCTGTCCGGCAACCTGCCGCTCTTCCTGGTGGCGAGAACCCTGCAGGGCGCCGGGGCCGGCCTGGTCTATCCCAACGCCCAGGCCGAGGGGATGCGGGCCTTCCCGGAGGAAAAGCGGGGCATGGCACTGGGCCTGTTCGGGGCTGTCTTTGGGCTGGCCGCCATCATCGGTCCCAACCTCGGCGGTCTCCTTGCCCAGGCCTTCGGCTGGCCGGCCATCTTCTTGGTCAACGTGCCCTTGGCCGTGATCGTCCTGGGGCTCGGCCGCCGCCTTCCCAAGACCGAGGCCGATCACCCCGGCGGTCTGCCGGACGTCTTCGGAGGGGTGGCGTTTTCGCTCACGCTCGTCTTCTTGCTGCTGGCGCTCAGCGCCGCGTCGATGCTCAGCGTGGTTTGGCTCATGGCCGCCCTCGTCTCTGGCATCACCTTCAGCCTGCGCCAGCGGCGGGCGGCCACGCCCTTTCTCGACACCGCCCCGCTCAAGACCTCTTCTGGTGCCTTCATGATGGCGGCTGCCGGCATCATCGGACTGGATCTGGCTGCCGCCGTGTTTGTTCCAGCCTTGGCCCAGCAGGAGCTCCACTTCTCGGTCCTCTTGTCGGGCGTGGCCCTGATGCCCGCCGCCGTGGTCGGAGCCGTCCTGGCCGGTGCCGCCGGCGTGCTGGTGGATCGCCTGGGTGCGCGCCGGGTCCTCCAGGTTGGCCTGGCGGCAGCCGGTGTCGGCGGTGTCTTGATCGCCCTGCCCGACCTCACTGTGGTGCGCTTTGTCATCGCCATGGCCTTCTTCGGCTTCGGCACCGCCTTCACGCTCGGTGCGCCGATCAACCGACTCGCCACCTTGCTCTACCGCAAGGACCAGCTGGGCGAGGCCCTCTCCCTGGTGGCGGTGGCCCGGGCCGTCGGACTGATGGTCGGACCGGTGGTGTTCGGCCTCATGATCACGAACTCCGGCTTTTCAGCGCCGTTCTGGCTGCTGGCGGTCGTCTCGGCTCTGGGCGTCATGCTGCTGTTTCAGGTTCCCAACTGGCTTCAGCCTAGCCAGGTGGCCTCATGACCGTCCGCCCGCGGCCTCCGTTCCACTCGTGAGCGCCGACACCAAGAGGTAGCCGATCGCCACGAACAGCACCGAGACGAGGCCGACGTGGATCAAGATCGCCCAGGTGGCGATGTGCGAGAGGATGAGGAGCACTCCGCTCAGGATCTGCAAGACGACCATGCCAAGCGCCACGTGGGCGGCCCGATAGGTGTCCGGGCGACTCACCCGGCTGCGCCGGGCCAAGAGGACCATGACCACGACCAGCACAAAGAGGCCGATCGCCACCGATCGATGCACCTCGTCCAGCTGGACCAGCGGCAGCGCGCTGGCCGACGGCGTGACGGTGCAGAGCGGCCAGGTCAGACAGGCGATGCCGGCATTCTGGTGGGCTACGAAGGCGCCGAGGTAGACGGCGAGATAGAGGTAGAAGAACAGCACAACGGACAGCCAGCGCTGGCCGAGCGGCAGGCCGCCCTCAGGGACGGTCCGCCGGCTTAAGGCGATGGCCAGCAGCGAGGTGGCGCCTAGGGCGATCAGGGCGAAGCCAAAGTGCAGCGCCAAGACCGGAGCCGACTCCGGGGCGATCACATCGGCGGCGCCGATGGCCGCCTGGACCACGATGAATAAAACGGCCACCGCGGCCAGCCAGCGCTCGATCGCCACCTGACGCCGCCGCCACACCCAGATGGCGAGCCCGACGACCAGGACCGTGATGATGGCGGCAAGCGCCCGGTGGCTGAACTCGATCAGCGGGTGAAAGGCGATGTCTGGGATGAACTGGCCGTTGCACAGCGGCCAGGAGCCCCCGCAGCCTTGGCCGGAGTTGGTGAAGGTGACCACAAAGCCCATCTCCACCAACAGCAGGGTGGCGACAGCGGAGATCCATGCCAAAAGCCGCATCGCCCGCGGCGCCGGCTGGTCGCGCAAGGTCAAGGCCTCCCCAGGAGGGTCATCGGCCGAGCAGGGCCTGGAGGACGTTGGTGGTGGCTCCCGAGGGGAACACCACATAGAGCAGCAAGAACACCATCAGGCCGGAGCCGGCGGCAATCAGCCACAGGGTGGCCGTCCAGGGGGCGACCCGGCGGTGGCGCCCGAAGCGGGCCCTAAGGGCAAGGCGCAGGGTGATGATCCCGAGCACGCCGGCCACCGTGGCCAAGGTGGCGTGCGTCTGCAAGAACACCTGGTAGGGGATGCTCCAGCTGACCGGGCCGCCGAAGGTGGTGTCCCCGATCAAAAGCGTCTTCACCACATAGGTGATGAAGAAGAGCGCACCCAACCAGGCGGCCGAGACCATCAGGCGGCGATGTCTTCCGATCTTGTGCTGCCGAATCGCCCGCCAGCCGAAGGCCAGGCAGACCGCCGACGAGATCATCAGCGCCTCGTTCAGATAGGCCAGCCACATCTCAGTGCGCCCCCCTGTTCCACGATCCGTGGGTCTGGGGCTTGGCGCGCCCCTCGGGACGGGGCAAGAGGCCAAACTCCTCTTTCATCCGCTCGCCTCTGGCCCAGCGCCAAAATGCCCACAACGTGGCGGTACCGTACGCCAGGAGCGTCATGTAGTGCATGACCAGCCCGCCCACCTGCTGGTCTTCGAGCGGGCTGAGCCCAGGGATGAGGCGGGGCGCCTGCTCGTAGAACGTATAGAGCGGCGTCGGTGCGAAGGTGATGGTGGCAAAGGCCACCATCATCAGGAGTCCGTCCACAAACAGGTAGAGGATCTTGATCGGGTCGGCGAGGGCCGGCAGCTCTGGCAGCGGGCTGAACACGGGCCACCACATGAACAGGGCCGTGACCAGGATGGTGGCATGCTCGAAGAAGTGAACGGTCGGGTTGCGCAAGGAGAGCTCGTAGAAACCCGGGAAGTGCATGTAGGAGAAGAGCACGTTGAAGACCACCACGGCGATCACCGGCCGGGTCAGAAAGGAAAGGAGCCGACCCAAGACCGGTGCCTGGTAGATCGGCCGCCAGAACCAAGCCGGGCTGCCGATCAGCAAAAGGGGCGCCACCACGACCGCCAGCATCATGTGCTGCAGCATGTGGGCGCTGAACAGGTAGTGGTCCGAGATGACGTCGAGCGGCGACCCCACCGCCAGGTAGAGCAAAAAGAGCGCCAGGTAGAAGGCGACCTGCTGACCGGTCGGAACCGGGAGCTCCTTGCCCAGCTTGCGGCGCAGCGGACCGACCGCCCAGGCGTAGAGGGCGCCGATCACAACGACCCCGATCATGATGTCTGGATTCCACAGAGCCGAAAATCCCCATCTGGCGAGCATCGCCGGCACAGCTCACGCCTCCTCTCGGATGGCTGCGCTGTCCGCTCGTTCGCTCACCTCAGAATCGGAGCAGCACGAACAACGCCATCGAGATCAGGACCGCAACACCGAGTCCCATGCCAAAGAACATGCCGTAGGCACGTCGGCCGACGTTCAAGTGCATGAAGAGGTACACCTGAAGCACCACCTGAATGGCGGCGAAGACGAGCAAGATGGCGGCGATGAACACGGCCGGGAGCGCCCCGGTGATGACCAGGGCGAAGGCGATCACGGTCAGGACGACCATCGCCGCCATCACCTGCCAGTACCGGCGGCGATGCTGGCGTTCTGCGGACTCTGTTGTGGCTGTCACCTGCTCGCTCATCCTCTTCAGTGCACCTTTTGCATCAGGTAGACCACCGTGAAGATGATCACCCAGACCACGTCCACGAAGTGCCAGTAGAGACCGGCGATCCACACCTTGGACGTGTTGGCCGGCGTGATCCCGTCTTTGAAGGAATAGACGAGCAAAGAGATGATCCAGAACAGCCCGAAGGCCACGTGCAGACCATGGAAGCCGACCAGGGCGTAGAAGGCGGAGGCGGAGGCGCTGGCCCCCATCGTGAAGCCAGACGCCATGTAGTGGGTGAACTCGAAGATCTGTAGGTCGAGGAAGATGGCGCCGAGCAGCGCCGTCACCCACAGCCAGATCTTCATCGCCTGCAGCTCGCCCTTGTTCATGGCCAAGAAGGCAAAGACCATGGTCAGGCTGCTCGAAAGCAAGGACAAGGTCATCACGCCGGTGAGCGGCAGGTCGATCAAAGACGCCAGGGTCACGGCTCCGGCGGTGTGGGTGTCGAGCGACAGGTAGGTGCCGATCAGGGCGGCGAAGAAGGCGCACTCTCCAGACAGGAAAATCCAAAAACCGAGCACCCGGTTGTCCTGCGCCTTGGCCTGTTCCGGGGTCTGCCCCGGCTGGGCGGGCACAAGCTCATGGCTCCCGATCATTCGCCCGCACCCCCGACCGGCTGGACAATCTCGCCCGGGTCTTCGTCCACGATCATGCGATGGATAGAGAAGAAGGCCAAGGCGAGGCCGATTGCCACCAAAAGGAGCAGGCCGAAGATGGCGCCGTATCCGGCGATGGTCAACCCCAGTGCGATCAGGAACGGGAAGATGGACCCGGTCGGCAGGTGGATGCCATGCGCATGATGGGCGCTCTCCCCGTCTTGCTCAGGCTCGGCCGATCTCAGCTGTCCATCGCCTTCCGTCTTCTCCACCCACCAGGCGTCGCGGCCGCGCACGAGCGGCGTCTTGGCAAAGTTGTAGACCGGAGCTGGCGACTCGGTCGCCCACTCCAGGGCGCGCCCATCCCAGGGGTCAGGCCCCGCCCGCTCTCCGGATTTGAGCGATTTGATCAGGTTGTAGAAGAAGAAGAGGAACGAGATGGCCAGGATGAAGGCTCCAATCGTCGCCACCAGGTTCCAGAAGGCGACAGCCTGACCCATGGCGGCCGAATAGGTGGCCACCCGCCGGGGCATGCCGAGCAGGCCGAGAAAGTGCATCGGGAAGAACGTGACGTTGAAGCCGATCATCATCAGCCAGAAGTGCCACTTGCCGAGCGTCTCATTGAGCAGGCGGCCGGTGATCTTGGGGAACCAGTAGTAGGCCCCGGCCAGCACGCCCATCAGAGAGCCGCCGATCAGCACGTAATGCAGGTGGGCGACCACGAAGTAGGAGTCGTTGTACTGGAAGTCGGCTGGCGCCATCGCCAGCATCACGCCGCTGATCCCTCCGATCACGAACAGCGGGATGAAGCCGGTGGCGAACAGCATGGCGGTCGTGAATTTGATCTTGCCGCCCCACATCGTGAAGATCCAATTGAAGATCTTCACCCCGGTCGGCACGGCG
The DNA here is from genome assembly GCA_021827745.1 of Bacillota bacterium. Taxonomy (GTDB): domain Bacteria; phylum Bacillota; class Sulfobacillia; order JAJZYS01; family JAJZLH01; genus JAJZLH01. The sequence continues at coordinate 85,795 of JAKAUI010000045.1, forward strand.
ATGGCCAGCGTGGTGATGGCAAAGAGCGAGTTCACATAGGGCCCGAACCCGTCCACGAACATGTGGTGCACCCACACCGTGAAGGCCAGGAAGCCGATGGCGATGGTGGCCAGCACCATCGAGTCATAGCCGAAGATCGTCTTCCGCGAGAAGGTGGCGATCACCTCGGAGATGATGCCAAAGGCCGGCAGAATCAGGATGTAGACCTCTGGATGGCCGAAGATCCAAAACAGGTGCTGCCAAAGCAGGACGTTTCCGCCCTTCAGGATGTTGAAGAAGTTGGCGCCCATCAGGCGATCGAACATCAGGAGGAACAGGTTCACGGTGAAGGGCGGGAAGGCGAACAGGATCAGGACCGACGTGACAAACGTGGTCCAGGTGAACAGCGGCATCCGCATCAGACTCATACCGGGCGCCCGGTTGTTGATGATCGTGGCGATGAAGTTGACTCCGGTCATCAGCGTCCCGATACCGGCCAGTTGCAGGCCGATGTCGTAGAAATCGATGCCCGGGCCCGGGTTGAACGGCGTCAGGCTGATCGGCGCGTAGTTGAACCAGCCGGCGTTGGGCGCCCCACCCAAGAACCAGCTGGAGTTCAGCAAGATGCCGCCAAGCACGAACAGCCACAGGCTCAGCGCGTTCAGCCGCGGAAAGGCCACATCCCTGGCCCCGATCTGCAGGGGCACAATGCAGTTGATGAAGCCGATGAAGAGCGGCATCACGGCCAGAAAGATCATGGTGGTGCCGTGCATCGTGAACAGTTGGTCATAGAGCGCAGGGGTGACAAAGGTGTTGCCGGGAGAAGACAGCTGGATGCGGATCATCAGCGCCTCGATGCCGCCGACGCCAAAGAAGAAGGTGGCGGCGAGCAGGTACATGATGCCGATCCGCTTATGGTCGGCAGTCGTCAGCCAGCTCATCAGGTAGCTCTGGCTGCGCTGTCGACCCTTGGTTCCGACGAGCTCAGCGACCGCTGCCATCTCGGCTGCCCCCTTTCAGGCTGATCTCAAAGCCCTGCGACGCGCCTCCCATCTCAGCTGGGCACCGGCTGGCCGCCCGGCTCAACGGCTCGAGCCGAGCTCGACGACGCGTTCTTCTTCTGCATCGACTTGACCCAGGCTTGGAACTGGGCCGGAGGCAGGGCGATCACCGTCATGTGCATGTTGTAGTGGCCGACGCCGCAGAACTGGGCGCACTCTCCGAAGAAGCTGCCAGCCCGGCTCGCCTCCAGCCACATGTAGGTATGGTAGCCGGGGATGGCGTCGGTCTTGCCGCCCAGCTCCGGAACCCAGAAGGAGTGGATCACGTCGGCCGAGGTCAAGGTTAGGTTCACCTTTTCCCCGACCGGGATGTACAGGTTGTGGATGGTGCTGATCCCAAGCCCGGGGTAGGAGAACTGCCAGAAGAACTGGTGTCCGGTCACGGACACCTGGAGGCTCGTGGCCGGATTCGGGCGCCGGGTCAGATAGAACTCGCTCTGCACGGTCAGCACGGTCAGATAGATCACGATCAGAAGCGGCACGACCGTCCACAAGATCTCCAGACGGGTGTCTCCGGTGGAGGTGCTGGGCTCACGCGGATCGTTGCGGCGGGCTCGGTAGCGGATCACGGCGTATGCCCACAGGCCCATGACCACGACGAAGATCACGAGCATGATGGCGAGCGAGATCTCGATCAGGCTCAGCTCGCGGCTCGCCACTGGACCGGCCGGCGACAGCACCGAGGCGCGCGATGTGAAATAGCTGCCACATCCGCTCAAGGTCACGGCCAAGATTCCCAGTACGGCGGGCCACTTCAAGCGGGACACAAACCGCCCAACAGCTCGCACCCACGAACCTCCCTGAGTCATCTACGGGCCAGACCCCGGTTTGGGTCGTTGAGAGTGAAGATACCACATTTCATCGGCCGGAACCGGCCGGCTCAGGCCATGCGAAAACTTTCTCAAATCCGCCGATCCTTATCTATCCTGCACTTGCGGCTGCGGACGCTGCAGGCTCGAGTTCTGTCGTCAGACGGCGCCAGTAGGCATCGTGCAGCTGCGCCGTGATCGGGCCTGGCCCCTTGGCCCGCCACTCGTCTCGGATCTCTGCGATCGGGAGCAGATGACTGGTCGTACCGGTGACAAAGATTTCGTCGGCCTGAGCCAGATCGGCCTTGGCGTATGGTTCCAACCGGATCTTCAGGTCGAGCCTCCTGGCCTCTTCAAGGATCACGTGCCGGGTGATCCCGGCCAGCACCAGATGGTTGGCCGGATGCGTCCAAAGTTCGCCCTCACGCACCACAAACAGGTTGGTGGCGGCGCCTTCTGTGAGCATCCCATCACGCACCAAGATGGCCTCGCGTGCCCCTCGGCGCCTGGCTTCCTCACGGGCCAGCACGTTTGGCAACAGGTTGACCGACTTGATGTCGCAGCGCAGCCAGCGCTGGTCTTCCAGCAGGACCGCCGACACGCCTGGGCCGAGGCAGCTCTCCGGAGCGCTGGCGGGCTTGATGAAGGCGACGGTCGAGGGCTCGATCCGATCCGGGAAGTGGTGTTCGCGCGGGGCCGCCCCCCGACTCACTTCCAGGTAGATGGAGCCACTGTCGCCGCCCTCGCTCCACAGGCGCTTCGCCACGGCCAGCCACCCGGCTGAGTCCAGGGGCAACGGGATTTCGAGTTCGGCCGCCGACCTGGTCAGTCGGGCCATGTGCAGGTCCCAGAAGGCAAAGCGGCCCGCCCGTCCGAAGATCACTTCGTAGACGCCGTCTGCAAACAGAAAGGCCCGATCGGTCACCGGGATCTGTGCCTTCTCGGGAGGGACGAACCGGCCGTTGACATACACCACAGGGTCTCAGTCCTCTCATCTCAAGGTACGTCGGCCACTGCACGGCGAGGTCGTCGTCGTGCTCGGTGCAAGCGGGGCGCTCGGTCAGGCTCTGGTGCCGCTGCTGACTGAGCGCGGCGCCACCGTCATCCTGTGCGGGCGGCAAGAGGCCGCTCTCAGATCGCTGGCCGATGGCCAAGACGCCCATGTGGTGGCGGGGGACCTAGCGACCCTCGCCTGCCGCCGCCGAGTCTATCAGATCGCAGACCAACTCGGCCGCCTGGACGCCATGGCGGTGCTGACCGGCGAGGCCAGCTTCGGGGCCTTTCTCGCCACCTCGGATCGACGACTTGTGGCCACCGTCACGGCCAACCTGGCGATTCCCATGCTGGCCGTCAAATCCCTGCTCCCGCTCATGGTCCGCCGCGGCCGCGGCCGGATCTGCCTCGTGTCGTCGGTGTGGGCGATCACCCCCGCTGCCGGCGAGGTGGCCTACAGCGCGGCCAAGGCCGGTCTCACCGGATTCGGACTCGGCCTCGCCCGTGAGCTCGGCCCCACTCAGATCCGGGTCAACATACTCGCCCCGGCCGCCTTCCCCAGCCGGATGCTCGCCCGCCTCAGCCCAAGGGAGTTGGACGAGCTCGCGGCCCGCCAGGGCGGCAAACTCCTTTCGACCAGCCGGGTCGCCCGCCGGGTTCTAGACCTGCTCGACCCAGACCTCACGTTCAGCGGGCGGCTGATCCGGATCGGCCGCATCCGCCAGGTCGAGGACTAGGCCGACTGCGTCTCCCGTCCGGCGACCGTCAGCCGGTTCTTGCCGGCCTCTTTGCTTGCATACAGTGCCATATCGGCGCCCTTGATCAGGTCCTGGGCCGTCTGGCCGCCCCTGCTCAGCGTGCAGACCCCGACACTGGCGCTGATCGGAATGTCGATCCCCAACTCGACCTCAAAGATGGCCCGCCGCACGCGCTCCCCAACCATCGCCGCCTGCTCCACGTCCGTGTCCGGCAACACCAGCATGAACTCGTCTCCGGCATAGCGGATGGCGGCGTCTCCGATCCGGGTGTGCGACTTCAGAACTTCGGCGATGGCCCGGATCATGCGATCACCCGTGTCATGACCGTAGCGGTCGTTGATCGACTTCAGGGTGTCCGAATCGAGCATCAAGAGGGACAGCGGCTGACCGATGCGCTCCGCCCGCTCCACCTCCTGCGGCAGCTTCTCTGCGAGGTAGCGCTGGTTGAACAGCCCGGTCATCGGGTCGGTCATGCTCAGCCAGCGGGTCTTTTCGTATAGTTCCTTGGTCTCGTCGTAGAGCTGCGAGTTCTGGACGGCGACGGCCGCCTGGTGGGCGACCAGCTCGGTCAGGCCAAGATCGTGGGCGCCGTAGCGATTTGCTCCTAGGCGGCTGATGCGCAGGATGCCGATCATCTTCTCCTGGACGCGCAGCGGCACAAAGATGGAAGACACCTCGGTCGGCTCGGTGCCGGGCAACGTCTGGGCGTTCGGGTGCTTTTCCATGTCGCCGACGATCAGAGAGCGTCCTTCCTGCGCAACCGCTCCGGTCACGCCTTGGCCTATGGCGATCGGATAGGAGGCCAGGGCGCGCGCCTCCTCCGAGACCTCCCCGAGCCGGCTGTCGACAGCCACCGGGTTCAGCATCTGGGTCTCGTTGTCCAAGAGATAGATGATGGCGTACTCCGACTCGGTCACCTGGCGAAGTCCCCCGACCAGAAGGGACAACACCGAGGTCAGCTGCACATTGGCGGACAGGTCCCCGGCCTGATTGATCGTCTCCATCACGCTGCGGACGCGTCGCTCGAAGCGGGCGCTCTCCCCGGCCCTGACCAAGATGGCAGCCACTAGGACCATCAGCGGCAGACGCAGGAGCTCGGCACGGATGAAGACGTCTGACAACCCCAGCACGAGCGGCGTCAGGCTGAGCAGCGCATTGAAGATCGCCGCCAGATAGGCCCGCTTGGTATCGAGGGTGGCGGCGGCCACGGCCACCGACAGATAGAACAGCGGGAACAGGGGCGAGGCCTGGGCGCCTGATCCCCACACGGCGCCTGCGACCAGCAGGGCGGCCACATAGGCGAAGTTGAAGCGGCGGGACGACCCATGCGGCATAACGCGGATGATCAGAGCCATAGCGACAGCCAGGGCCGCCATGGCGAACTCGAGCGGCCAGTTCACGCTCGGTGCCAGGGAGGGCACGACCAGGATCAGGAGGGACACGACGGCGCTGAGCAGGAAGGAGAGAGCAATCACCTGCCGCCGGCCACGCGCGGTCACGTCAGACATTCCTCCTCCCCTCTCCCAAGCGGCCGCACAGCCCACCGCCTGGCGATCTTCCCGCCGTTGGAGGGGACTTCTCGGCTGCCCATCGGCAGCCCTGCCGTCTGTACCGAATCGCTCCCCCTAATTGGTAGTCGATCCCAGTCCGATGTCTGATCGGAAACTGGCGCCGGAAAAACGGACGGACCGGGCCAACCGATAGGCCTCGGTGCGGGCCAGAGCGGCAGTCGGGCCGATCCCTACTGCCGTCGCCACTCGTCCGCTCCCGGCCATCAGCTGGTCAGGTCGACCGCTAACGCCGCTCCAGAAGAGTCGACCCGGATGATTCGTCGCCATGGGCAAAATCCCCTGCGCTGCACCGCCGCCGTCCGGATAGCGATCTGCGACCACCACCACGGCCGCCGTGTGGGTAGAGACGAGCGGCATCTCGTCAAGAGAGGCCAGCCGGCCGCTGGCCGTGGCGAGAAGCCAATCGTAGAGGTCCGGTGAAAGCAGCCCAACCAGCGCCTGGGTCTCCGGGTCGCCGAAGCGGACGTTGTACTCGAGCACCCGAGGACCGTCTGCAGTCAGGATCAGACCGGCGTAGAGCACCCCGGAGAAGGGATGTCCCTTCGCCACCAGGTGGCGCGCCACCGGTGCGATCGCCAGATCGGCCAGATCGGCGGCTGCCCACGGACAGCGCACCGGTGCCATACTGCCCATGCCGCCCGTGTTCGGCCCCAGATCTCCGTCGAATCTGCGCTTGTAGTCGCGCGAAAGGGGCAGGGCACAGACCGTCTCGCCGCTGACCAGAGCGTGCAGCGAAATCTCGGGGCCAAAGAGCCGCTCCTCCACCACCAGGCGGCCAAAGGTGCGAAGCCATCGCTGGCCAGCCTGCCGGGCCTCGGCCAGGTCGCCTGCGATCAGCACGCCCTTGCCCTGAGCCAGTCCATCGGCCTTCAGGGCCACAGTTCCGCCGAACCGATCGATCGCTGCCAGAAGGTCCCGCTCCGTGCACACAGTTGCGAATCGGGCAGTGGGCACGGCGCAGGCGGTCATCACCGACTTGGCATAGGACTTTGAGCCTTCCAGTTGGGCGGGACCTTGATCTGGCCCCAAGACCGCGTGACCGCTCGCCCGCAGTCGATTGGCCGCTCCCTGGACCAACGGCCCCTCCGGCCCGACCACGACCAGCGAGCAGGCGGCCTCGTCTGCGAGCCGACAGACGGCGTCCAAGTCCGCCAGATCCAGCGCCGCCGTCTCGACGCCGGAGTTGGCCATGCCCGGATTCCCCGGGGCCACCACCACCCGGCTGACGGCCGCACTCTGCTGGCAGGCCCAGGCCAGGGCGTGTTCTCTGCCGCCGGAGCCAAGGATCAGGACAGTGGCGCTCATCGGCTCAATGCCGAAAGTGGCGGATGCCGGTCAGGTACATGGTCATCCCGGCCCGCTCGGCAGCCGCGATCACCTCTTGGTCTCCTTTGGAGCCGCCCGGCTGGACGATGGCGCGCACCCCGGACGCCCTGGCCGCCTCAATGAGGTCCGGGAAGGGGATGAATCCGTCCGATGCCGCCAGCGCACCCTGGGCATGCGCCCCGGCCTGTGCGATCGCCTGCTGGGCTGCCCGCACTCGGCTCACCTGGCCGGCTCCGACTCCGACGGTCGCTCCGTCCCTGGCCAAGACGACGGCATTCGACTTGGCCATGCGGGCAACTGCCCAGGCCAGCTCCAGATCGGCCAGCTCCTCGCCGTGAAGGGGTGGTCCCGCCACCAGCGACCAGGATGCAGCAGCCACGTCCTCACCGTCCCAGTCCTCGACCACCACCTGGCCGCCAACCGAGCGCAGGCGCTGTTGGGGTGGCTGCCAGGGCTTCGGCACGACCAATAGGCGCAGGCCGGAGCGGTCAGCGAGCAATTCTAGGGCGGCGGCACTGATCGACGGCACGACCAAGACCTCTAAGAAGCGCTTCCGGACGACCGCAGCGGTCTCTACGTCCAGTTCCTGATTGACGGCCGCCACCCCGCCGTAGGCGGCTTCCCAGTCCGCCTCGAGCGCCCGCTGGTAGGCGCTGGCCAAAGAAGGACCACGGGCTGCGCCGGCCGGCGTCTGATGCTTGATCACCGCCACCGCAGGCTCAGGCAGGGCAGCGACCGTCCAGAGTGCGCTCTCGGCGTCGAACAGATTGTTGGCGGACACAGGCTTGCCCTCTTTGACCAGGGCGGCCAAAAGGTCGGGTCCAGCCGTGGGCCAGGGGCCGAAGGCCGTGGCGTGCTGATGCATGTTCTCGCCGTAGCGCAAATGGCGCCCAGCCCCGAGCTGCAGCGTGAACCCCTGATCTTGCGCGGCAGAAAGAAAATCGCTGATCTCGTGATCGTAGGCCGAGAGGGCGGCAAAGACTTTCGCCGCAAGCGGTCGGCCGAGGTCGGAAAGCGTCCCGGCGTCGACGGCGCTGAGCACCTCGGGCACGTCGGCGACGTCGCAGACCACCGTCACCCGCTTGTGATTCTTGGCGGCAGCCCGCAGCATGGCCGGTCCGCCGACGTCGATCATCTCGATGACGTCCTCGGGCGCAAGCCCGCGGTCTCTGGCCTCGGCAAAGGGGTAGAGCGACACGGCCAAGAGGTCGATCGGCTCACCGCCGAGCTCCCTCACCAGCGGCAGGTCCTCTGCCCCCCGCCAGAGCAGGCCGGCGTGCACGGCTGGGTGCAGGGTCTTGACCCGTCCCCCCATCAGCGAGCTGATGCCGGTCATGTCCTCCAGGTGGGCGACGGCCACACCCTCGCGCTCAAGGAACAGGGCGGTGCCATGGGTGGCCAGCAGCTGCCAGTTGCGGTCGCAAAGCCCCCGCGCCAGCGCCACCCAGCCAGCGCTCTTATCGAAGGTCGAAATCAGAGCCCGCATCCAGGTCCCTCCCCAGATCGATTGTCACCTGGCGACCGTTGACGCTCAGGCGCTCATTCAGCATCCAGCCGAGCGCCGTCACGACGCCCTGTTGCTCCAAAGGCGCCACCCGCTCTCTCAGGTCCTGCCAATCATCTCCCGGTAGGACGGCGACCGTGTCTTGCCACACGATCGGGCCCCCGTCCACCGCATCGCTGACCAGGTGGACGGTGACGCCCGTGACCTTCACGCCGTGGGCCAGCGCCTGGCCGATGCCATCGCGGCCGGGGAAGGCGGGCAACAGGGAGGGATGGACGTTGAGCGCCCGATTGGCGTACCGCCGAACCAGTGCGGTGCCAAGCCGGCTCATGTATCCGGCCAGCACGAGATGACTGATGCGCTGTCCTCTGAGCGCCGCCTCCACCTGCCGCTCGCGCTGCTCCCAAGGTGCCTTCGTCCGGTCGGCGACGACCGTGGGGAGGCCCTGGGCCTGCGCCCAGTCCACCGCCGGGCACTGCCGGTCCGCCACGACCAGTGTGAGCTCGCAGCTCAGCTCTTGAGCCGAGACGGCGGCGAAGACCGCCCGCAGGATGCTGCCCTGTCCGGAACAGAACACGGCCAGCCGGCCCGTCACTGCCATCTGACAGCCCGCTCCCCCGCTTCGATCCAGCCGATCTCGAACGCCCGCTCTCCCGAGGCGGCCAGTACCGCAAGGATCTGTTCCGCCGCCTCGGCCGGCGCCACCAGCAGAAATCCGATGCCGAGGTTGAAGACGTGGCGCACCGCCTCGTGGCTGAGATGGGCGGTCTCACGGATGAACCGAACGAGTGCGGGCTCTGCCCAACGGGTCTGGTCAATCACCGCCCGACAGCCGCCCGGCAGGATGCGCACGAGGTTTCCGCCGATGCCGCCGCCCGTCACATGGGCCAGTCCGCTCAGCGGCAGGGCGAGCACGTCGTGGACCGCCCCCACGTAGATGCGGGTTGGCGAAAGAAGCTCTGTACCGAGACTTGGCAGGCCCTGGGCGCGGGGTGCGCTCAGGTCCAGCTTGAAGTCACGGACGATCTTTCGGATCAGGGTGTAGCCGTTGGCGTGAAAGCCGTCACTCGCGATCCCGATCACCTTGTGGCCGGGACGGATCGCCTCGCCGGAGATGATGCGCTCTTTCGATACCGCCCCCACGGCGAAGCCTGCCAGATCCAAAACCCCCGGCCGCAGCATGTCCGGGAGCTCGGCTGTCTCGCCGCCCAAGAGGGCGCACCCGGCCTGGCGACATCCTCTGGCCACGCTGGCCACCACCTCGCCGGCCTGCTCGGGATCGAGCCGGTCGACGGCCAGGTAGTCGAGCACAAACAGCGGTCTCGCCCCGACCGTCAGGACGTCGTTCACGACCATCGCCACGAGATCGATCCCGATGTCGGAGAAGGCGCTGAGCTCGCTCGCCAAGAGGAGCTTGCTACCAACGCCGTCGGCGCCAGCCACCAGCACCTCGCCCGTCCCCCCACTCAGGGCGAACAGGCCGGCGAAATGCCCGATCCCGCCCACCACCTCCGGTCGCCAGGCGACGCCGGCCGCCTGCTGATAGCGGCGGACGGCCTCGTCTGAGGCGTCGATGTCGACGCCGGCCCTGCGGTAGACGTCGTCGCTCACGGCCCGACCTCCGCTGAGCGCTTGGCTCCGGCACCGACCACGGACAGGGGGTAGCGGCCGGTGAAGCAGGCCATGCAGCCGCTCTCGCCGATCGCCCGGCCGACGCCGTCTGCGCTGAGAAATGCCAGGCTGTCCGCCCCCACCCAGCGGGCGATGGTCGCCTCATCCCGGCCAGCGGCAACGAGCTCCTCCCGGTTCGAGGTGTCGATTCCGTAGTGGCACGGGTGGCGGTAGGGCGGCGAGGCGATGCGCAGGTGCACCTCGCTCGCTCCGGCCTGTCTGAGCAGGCGGACGAGATGCGAGGCGGTGGTGCCTCTGACCAGAGAGTCGTCGACCAGAGCGACCCGTTTGCCGACGACCACCTCGGCAATCGGCACCAGCTTCAGGCGAAGGGTCAGTTCCCGTTCGCCCTGCGAGGGCTGGATGAAGGTGCGGCCGACGTAACGGTTCTTGGCCAGTCCCTGCTCGAGCGGCAGGTTCAGGGTGCGGGCGAAGCCTTCCGCCGCCGGCAGGGACGAGTCGGGCACACCGACCACGATGTCGGCGTCCACGGGGGCCTCCCGGGCCAGCTCCTCGCCCAGCCGGCGGCGCACCATCTGCACGGTGCGGCCGGAGATCACGGAGTCTGGCCGTGCAAAGTAGATGTACTCAAAGCTGCACATGCTGCGCGGTCCGGCCGGCAAGAAGCCGGGGTGTCTCTTGATGCGGGCTGCGGGATCGATCGAGACCAGCTCTCCCCCGGCCACGTCGCCCAAAAGCGGCAGATCGAGCGCCGTGAGGGCGCAGGACTCAGAGACGGCTGCCGCCCTCCCCTCGCGCTGGCCAAAGACGAGCGGCCTCAGTTCCAGCGGATCCCTGACCGCCAGCAGCCCGGTGCGGGACAGCAGCACCATGGCGTAGCCGCCGCGCACCTGCATCAGCGCCTCCTGCAGCGCCTCGACCAGGGTGTCGCGCCGGGAGTGGGCGATCAGGTGGGCCACCACCTCTGTGTCGGTGGTGGTCTGGAAGATGGCGCCCTCCCCCTCCAGGCGTCGGCGCAGGTCCAGGGCGTTGACCAGGTTGCCGTTGTGCGCCAGAGCGAATGTGCCAAAGCGCGAGCGGAAGGTGAACGGCTGGGCATTCTCAAGCGACGGGGAACCGCTGGTCGAATAGCGGACGTGGCCGACAGCCATGGTCCCGGCGCGGCTGTCCGGGCGGCCGCTCGGAAAGACCTCGGAGACAAGGCCCATGCCCCGCTCCAGCTGGAGCCCCTCACCGTCCACGCTGGCTACGCCGGCGCTCTCCTGGCCGCGGTGCTGCAGGCTGATCAGGGCCTGAACCGCCAGCTGCGGGGCGCCCTCTTCCAGATCGGCGACCGCCGCCACGCCGCACGCTTCGTGGAGCTCTGCTCCCTCCACCGCTCTCACCTCCAAAATGGCTGTCGGGCCGCATCCCTCAGCGAGGACAGCGGGCTGCGCCACAGAGGCCCCTGGCGATCGGCGCAGGTGATCTCGTCGCCCGCCGCCTGACCGAGCAGGGTGCAGGGCACCCCTCGTCGCGCCGCCCACTCCGAAGCCGCGGCTGGATCGTCGGTGGTCAGAAGATAGCGGCTGCCCCCTTCTGCGCACCACGCCTCCAACCCGTCGCCGTGGCCGTCTGGAGTCTCAAACCTGCCGCCGGCGTCCAATCGCAGCGCCTGTTCCATCACCGCCTGCCACAGGCCTCCGTCGCCCACGTCGTCGAGTGCCCGGCTCCACGGCTGGTCTAAAAGCTCGATCATCGCCTCCACCATGTCCGCCTCGACCGCGTAGTCTGGACAGGGCAGGGCCCAGGGATCGCCCAGCGGTGTCCTCTCTCCCAGGAGAGCGAGCCAAAGCGGGCCAAGCGAGCGGTTGGGCGCTGGCCGCCTGCCGCCGTCTGCCAAAAGCCCCACCGTGCCTAGCACTGGCGTCGGCAACATGGGGCGCGCCTGATCGCCGTTGTAGAAGCTGACATTGCCGCCGATCACCGGAACCCCCATGGCGGAGGCCGCCTCGGCCATTCCGCCGACCGTCTCCAAAAAGCTCCAGGCCACCTCCGGCTGGTCCGGGTCGCCGAAGTTCAGGCAGTCGGTGAAGGCGATCGGGCGCGCTCCTGTTGCCGCCACGTTGCGGATGCCCTCGAGCACCAGTTCGCGACCTGCCTGGCGTGGCATGCCAGCCGTGAGGAAGGGTCGGCTGTCGACGGTCAGGGCGAGTGTGGCAGAGGCCTCTGGGATCCGGACCCAGGCGGCGCCCGTTCCTGGCAGGCGGGTTGTGCGCAGCCCGACCCGATCGTCGTAGCGCTGAAACACCTGGCGGCGGTCGGCGAGCGAGAAGCCACGAAGGCGCCGCTCCGCCCAGGCGGAAAGCGAGGCCGGCCGCCTCTCTCTTCTTGCGTCGGCCGGTTTGGCGCGATCGTGCAGGTCGAACAGTTCGGCGCCCTCCGTCAGCAACTCGACCGGCAGGTCGGCCACCACTTCCGATCCGAGCAGGGCCGTGAGCTGCGCTTTAGCGGTCACTTCACCGATCGGCGCCGCCGCAAGCGCAAAGTGCTGGGCGACGGCCAACACCTCGGGCAGATCCTTTGGCCGAACCACCAGCAGCATCCGCTCCTGGCTCTCAGACAGCAGAATCTCCGCCGGGGTCATGGCTGCCTCACGCAGCGGCACTCGGCCTAAGTCGAGCCGCATGCCGCGCTGTCCGCGCTGGGCCATCTCGGCCGCCGCCGACGTGATGCCGGCCGCTCCCAGATCGCCCAGGGCAGTAAGCAGGCCCCGTTCGACCAGCACCTGGACCGCCTCGATCACCAGCTTGCCCCTGAAGGGGTCGCCCACCTGCACCTGGGGCCGATCTCCGAGGTCCTGAGAGGTGTCCCGGGAGGCGAAGCTGGCACCGGCGATGCCGTCTCTGCCCGTGGTGGCGCCGAGCAGCACCACCAGTTCGCCGACCGTCTTGGCCGTGCTCGGCAGGAGGTGGTGCTCCGGCAAGAGTCCGACGCACATGGCGTTGACCAAGGGCGATCTGGCGTATGCCGGATCGACGGTGACCTCGCCGCCCACCGTGGGGATGCCGACAGCGTTGCCGTAGCGGGCGACACCCTCGACCACGCCCTGCGCCAGGCGCTCGTCAGCGGCCGCCCCCGGCGGCCCGAAAAACAGGGCGTCTAAGAAAGCGATCGGCCTGGCACCGGTGGCCAGGACATCGCGCATGATGCCGCCGAGGCCGGTGGCGGCGCCCTCGACCGGTTCCACGGCAGACGGATGGTTGTGCGACTCGATCTTGGCGGCGACCAGATGGCCGTGACCGATGTCCACCACGCCGGCGTTCTCGCCTGGGCCGACCCGCACCCGCGGTCCCTTGACCGGGAACTGCCTCAGAGCGAGCTTGGAATGCCCATAGCTGCAGTGCTCGCTCCACATCACCGAGACCATGGCCGCCTCGGTGCCAGCAGCCGCCCGGCCGAGGGCGGCCTCAAGCCGTCTGCTCAGGTCCAGCTCAGCTCTCTTGGCGCCAACCTGCGGCTCAGCCATGACGGCTGACCGCAGATAGGGCCGAGCGGAACAGCCTTCCGCCGTGGGCGGAGCCGAAGATCGGGTCGGCGTTGCGTTCTGGGTGCGGCATCAGGCCGAAGATGCGGCCGGTCTCGTCGAGCAGGCCCGCCACATTGCCGCTGGCCCCGTTTGGGTTGGCCTCGGGGCTGACCGCACCGTCTTTCGTGCTGTAGCGCAGGGCCACGCGCAGCCCTCGGTCGGGCCCGACACTCTCAGCCTGGTAGGCGCCCTCGGCGTGGGCGATCGGCAGATCGATCACCTCGCCCGGTTGGAAGTCGGACAAAAACGGAGAGTCGTTCTCCTCCACCCGCAGGCAGACGTCCTGGGATAAAAAATGCAGGCAGCGATTTCGGGAGAAGGCACCCGGGAGCAGGCCGGCCTCGGTCAGGATCTGAAAGCCGTTGCAGATGCCGAGCACCATTCCACCCATCCGATGGTGCTGGCGCAGGGCAGAGATGGCCGGCGAACGGGCGGCGATGGCGCCTGCCCTCAGGTAGTCGCCGTAGGAGAAGCCGCCGGGCAAGATGGCCAACGGCGCCAGCCCGGCCGAAAACTCGGTGTGCCAGACCAGATCGGCCGACTCCCCGGTGGCCACGAAGAAGGCATCGGCCACGTCGCGGTCGCAGTTGGAGCCAGGGAACACGATCACCACCGCCTGGCGGCTCATCTGACCTCAACCTCGACCCGATAGGTCTCCATCACCGGATTGGCAAGCAGGGCACCGGCCATCTCTTCGCCCCGGCGCACGGCGTGATCGGCGCTGTCCGCCTCTACGGTGAGGCTGACCAGGCGACCGACCCGCACGGCGCTGACCTCGTCGAAGCCGAGTCCTGCCAAGGAGGCTGCGACCGCTTCGCCCTGCGGGTCCAGCATGCCGTCCTTGGGCAGGATCTCCACGACGAGCCGAAAGGTCATGAGCGTTCGAGCCTGGCCAGGACCTCCTGGTAGGCCTCCTCGAGTCCGCCCAGGTCGCGCCGGAAGCGGTCTTTGTCCATCTTCTCCCCGGTCTTGGTGTCCCACAGCCGACAGGTGTCGGGCGAGATCTCATCGCCCAAGACGATCTGGCCGTTTCGCCGTCCGAACTCCAGCTTGAAGTCGACCAGCGTGATCCCATGGGCGACCAGTGCGTCCTCCAAGATCTCATTGACCCGATGGGTGAGGCGGCGGATCTCTGCGATCTCGGCGACCGAGGCGAGACCCAGGGCCACGACGTGGTCCTCAGCCAGCATCGGGTCGCCCAGGGCATCGTCCTTCAGGTAGAACTCAACCACAGGAAATGGCAGCACCTGTCCCTCCGGTCGGCCAAGGCGTCTCGCCAGCGATCCGGCCAGCACGTTTCGGAGCACGACCTCGATGCCCATCATCTCCAGGGCATCGACCTCCAAGGTGGTCTCATCGACCTGAGCGCGCAGATGGGTCGGCACGCCTCCTGCGCTGACCAGGCCGAGCAGGAGCGCGGTGATCCTGGTGTTGAGCGCACCCTTTCCTGTGATGCTCGCCCGCTTCTTCCCGTCTAGGGCGGTGGCGTCATCCTTAAACCGCATCCACAGGCGATCGGCCGACTCTGTAGTCAGCATCACCTTGGCCTTTCCCTCGTAGCGCCTCTCTCCAGCCATCACCACACCTCCTCACTAAGTGCCCGGTCGATGATCTCCGGAATCCGCTCAAGGGACGGGCCGAGGTCAAACAGCGTCGCCCACTCGGAGCCCAAGAGGGTTGACGGGAGCCTAGGGTCTGCCGCCAAGAGCGCCTGAAAGTCCCCGCCGGCCAAGGCGGCGAAGGCCGCCTCCTGCACCAGCTGATAGGCGGCCTCGCGGCTCATGCCGTGGCGAACCAGCGCCAAAAGCACCCGTTGGGACGAGACCAGTCCGCCGCTGGCCGCAAGGTTGGCGGCCATGCGCTCGCGGTGGAGGATCAGCCCCTCGACCAGCCAGGCGGCCTCGGCCAGCATGAAGTCGGCCAGGATGCTGGCGTCGGCCAGCGCCACCCGCTCGGCCGACGAGTGCGAGATGTCCCGCTCCTGCCAGAGGGCGATGTCCTCCAGCCCGGTCTGGGCGTAGCCACGCATCAGCCTGGCCAGACCTGAGATCCGTTCTGCGACCACCGGGTTGCGCTTGTGCGGCATGGCCGACGAACCTTTTTGGCCGGCGCTGAAGGGCTCTTGGGCCTCCCGCACCTCTGTGCGCTGCAGGAGGCGGATTTCCACGGCCAGCCGCTCCAGGTTTCCGGCCAGGATGGCCAGCGCACTGAGGTACTGGGCATGGCGGTCCCGACCCAGGACCTGGGAGCTGACCTTGGCCGGGCGAAGCCCCAGCCGGTCGAGCGCCGAACGCTCCACCTCGGGCGTGATCTCCAGGTAGGTGCCGATCGCCCCGGACAGCTTGCCGACCGCCAGCTCCTTCTGGCAGGCCACAAGTCGCCTTCGGTCGCGGGTGAAGGCCTGGTAGTAGAGGGCAAACTTGTGGCCGACGGTGGTCGGCTCGGCGACCATGCCGTGGGTGCGGCCGGCAATCGGCGTTGTGGCCTCTGCCCTAGCCCGTTTGGCCAACGCCTGGCGCAGTTTCTCCACACCCTCGACCAGCTGGGTCAGGGCGGCCTGCAGGGTCAGCATCAGGGCCGTGTCGGTGACGTCGGACGAGGTGAGGCCGTAGTGAAAGAAGCGGCCGTCTGGACCGACCTGCTCGCTCACCGCCTGGGTGAAGGCGATCACGTCATGCCGGACGGTGGCCTCGATCTCCTCGATCCGGGCCGGATCGAGATGGACATTGTGTGCGACGGCCGTCACGGCGGAGGCAGGGATCGCCCCGGCCTCCGCCCAGGCCTCCATCACGGCCAGCTCCACCCGCAGCCAGCTGTCGTAGCGGGCCTGATCCTCGAACAGCGCCGCCATCTTGGCCCGGCTGTAACGCCTGATCATGCCTGCTTTGCCGCCATCGCCCGCCTCGCCCGCTCTGCCTGCCGTTCGGCCAGAAGTGCCTCCCGGCGTTCAGACGAGCCAACAGCCAGGATCTGCAGGGCAAGCACCGCCGCGTTCTCAGCCTGGTCCACGCCCACGGTCGCCACCGGGACCCCCCGCGGCATCTGCACGGTGCTGAGCAGGGCGTCCCAGCCCTGCAGAGCACCAGCCGACAGCGGCACGCCGATCACCGGCCGCACACACCTGGCCGCCACCGCCCCAGCCAAGTGAGCTGCCATGCCGGCGGCACAGATCACCACCTGCACCCCGTCGCGGTCCAGTTCGGCCATCCGGGCAGCCAATAGTTCGGGATCGCGGTGGGCAGAGACGACGGCCAGTTCGCAGCCGACCCCACTCTTTTCGAGGCGGGCTACGGCGCCGTCCATCTTGGGGCGGTCTGACTCCGAGCCGATCAGGATCAAAACCTCGCTCACGCGCCCATCACCTCTCGGCTCCAGCCTACCGCCAGAGGTTGGCCGACGCAAGGGAAAATCCGAACTTTCCCACTGTTTCTGACGCTGATGTTCGGCATATTCGGCGCTGGCCCTCAGGTGTTGGCCGGATGCAGCGACGACGGAAACATGCGATCATCTGAAGCGTGGCCTTGGGGTCCTCAATCCAACAGGGACCAGCCCCCGGACCAGCGAACTGGGCGCCACTGCAGGACCGATTTGGTCTTGGCCATCTTGGGCAAAGAGGAGCGGCTAAGATGTTCTCTCTGCTGACCACCCATCCGTTTGACATCTTCGACCTGACCGGGTCCGACCTAGCCATCGTCCTCTTGATGGTGATCGTGTTCGTCCTCGCTCTGGTGCTGCCGCACCCAAGCCACGGCCACATCGGCCGCAAGCGCTCGTGAACTGGACGACCCGGGTCCGCCAGTGGCTTCTGCGCGAGATCCCGATGGAGGATCTTTTGCCGGACGAGCTTCCTGCCTACGTGCACTCCTACGTCTACTACTTCGGCGTGCTGACGCTGGCCAGCTTCCTGATGCTGGTGCTGTCCGGCATCATCCTGGTCATCTTCGGCCCCCAGTGGTGGCATGTGTCGGCAGTGGGCCTGTTCGTCAACAGCATCCACTTCTGGTCCGTGCAGGCGTTTTTCTTCTTCATGGTGCTGCACCTGTGGGCGCAGTTCTTCATGTCCGCCTGGCGGGGCGGCCGTGGACTGAACTGGGTGACCGGCGTGGTGCTGTTTTTGGTCTCGATCCTGACCGCCTTCACCGGATATCTCTCGCAGCAGAACTTCGATTCGCAGTGGATCGCCCTGCAGGGCAAGGACGCCTTCAACGCGCTGGGCGTCAGCGGCTTCTTCAACATCCTGAACTTCGGCCAAGTCTACGGGCTGCACATCGTGGTGCTGCCGCTGGTGCTCGCGCTCCTGATCGGCGTCCACCTGTACCTGGTGCGCTCCAAGGGTGTGGTGACGCCGGTCTTGGATTCGGCGTCGACCGACAGGGAGGCGCACCACGATGAGTGAGCGGGCCAAGCGGCAATACCGCGGCTATCGGATGGTGCAGGCCGACCTGATCAAGGAGCTGGCGATCGCCTTCGCGGTAGTCGCCGGCCTGGTGCTCCTGCTCGCCTTTCTCTTCTCCAGCCCCGACCAGCCGACGCTGACCGCCCAAGAGGTGGCCACCAACCATCCGGCGGAGCTCGAGGCGACGGTCATCCACATCTTGGACGGCCAGAACATGATCGCCGCCTACGGCCCGCCGTACAACCATGGATCCGGCTCCCTGCAGCGGATCGGCTTCATCTCGCCGCAGGCCTGGGCAGGCATCACCCTGCCGCTCAATGCCAAGTCCGTGTTCATCTTGACGCCGCTCAGCCGCGTGGCGCCGCTCGATCCGCCGCTTTCCTCGGCGCTCAGCACCTTCCGGGCGGCCTCCGCCCACCAGCAGGCAGCCTGGGAGCACAGCTACCAGGTCGCCCTCGACCACGCCACGGTCGTGCACGGCCAGGTGGTGCTGCCCGCGTCTGACAGCGGTCCCTTGCCGATCATGATCGGGGCCTACATGAACCTCGCCAGGAGCGGGGCGCTCGAGGCGCTGATCAACGTGAACGGGCGAGTCTACCAGACCGACTTCACACGGGCGCTGCTCGTCCTGCAGGGCGCCCCCCTGACCCGCGTGGCTGCCGGCCAGGAGCTCTTAGGTCCGGAGTGGGGACAGATGAAGGAGCCGGGCAACTACCCCGGCGCAGTCTGGCTCTGGTTCTACACGCTCCTCTACCAGCTCCCGCCGTACGTCAACTCTCCGGTCGCCGACCTTCTGGCCGGCGCCACGGTCGGCGTGGTCACCCTGCTCTTCATGTTCATCCCCTGGATCCCCGGGCTGCGCGACATCCCGCGCAAGGTGAAGGTCTACCGCCTGATCTGGAGGGGCCACTATGCCAAGCGAAAGAAGTAGGCGGACCCTGCCCGTTCCGGCGAAGCCCCGCTGGTACGTGCTCCTTCCAGCGCTGGCCGCCGGGGTGGTGGGCACGTCTTTGCTCTATAACGGCGGCGTCGCGGCCAATCTCGGCGACCTAGCGGCCGGCGTTCCCCTCTTCGGATTTGGTCTGTGGGGTGCTGGCTGGCCGTTCGTCCAGGCCATGGCCCTGACCAAGGCCGCCGGCCAGCGCCGCAGGCGCCTTGGCGCTGAGCGGCGCTAGGCGATCAGGAGTCTCGCTCCCGGCCCGCCCAACGACGGCCCGCCAGCAGATCGCGGCCAGCGACTGGCCCTGCTGGCAGGGTCGCTGTACCCTGGGACTCAGTGGTCAAGGTTTGATGCCAAGTTTGCGGGAGGTGTCTCAGATGCGCGAGGAAGAGATCAGTTTCGTCGGTTCTTTCGGCCAGAGCGTGCCAGCCTTCGTGGCGGTTCCGGACGACTCCGTGAAGACCCATCCGGCCGTGATCGTGGTCCACGAGATCTGGGGTCTCGACGACCACATCAAGGGGGTGGCGAGGCGGATTGCCAAGGAGGGCTACCTGGCGCTCGCCCCCCAGCTCTACGTCGGCGAACTGGCCGAGCGGATGCGCCCGGATAGGATCATGGCCGGCATGCAGGTCCTGCGTTCGGCGCCGCCAGAGGTGCAGCGCGATCCCAATCTGCTCGAGAAGTCGCTGGCCGATCGCCCCGAGGACGAGCGGGCTGCGATCATGACCCTGGCCCAGGTGATGTCTCCCGCCACTCGCCAGCGCTTTCGGGACGACCTCTTGGGATCTGTCTCCTACTTGGAGGGACGGCCAGATGTCGACGCCACCAAGATCGCCAGCCTCGGCTTTTGCATGGGCGGCGGCCTGGCGGTGGCTCTGGCCACGGTGGCGCCCACCTTGTGGAAGACCGTGATCTTCTATGGCGACCACCCGCCGCTGGAGGATGTGCCAGCCATCCACGCTCAGGTGCTGGGACTGTATGGGGGCACCGATGCCCGCATCACGGACGGTGTGCCGGCCTTTTCAGCAGCGATGGCCAAGGCCGGTCGGTCGTTCACGTCCCACGTCTACCCGGGTGCTGGCCACGCCTTTTTCAACGACAGCCGACCGCAAGCCTATCACGAGGCGGCGGCAAGGGACGCCTGGGTTCGGGTGAAGGACTTTCTGGCCAGCTGATCCTAGGTCAGGCTTCCTAGGGCTGAACTGGCACGGATCGCCCCAAGGCCACCGAGCGAGTCGCTACCTGCGATCGAAAGTGGCGGTCGTGCGACACGAACAACACGGCGCCGGGGAAGGCGCAAAGCGCTTCAGACAGCGCCTGGCGCCCCTCCATGTCGAGATGGTTGGTCGGCTCGTCGAGCAAGAGCAGGTCGGGCCCGCCGACCAGGGCCAGACAAAAGCCAAGCCGTACCCGTTCGCCGGGGCTGAGCGTCCCGGCCAATCGCAGCGCGCTGTCCGCACCGAGCCCAAAGTGTCCCAAAAGGGTGCGGGCCACCGAGGCGTCTGGCGCGCCTTGGTCCAGCATCTGGCGCAGCGGGGTCTGAAGCGGATCAACAGTGCCCTCTTGGCGGAAGAACACGATCTTGGCGGTCGGATGGACGGTGAGTTGTCCGCGCACCTCTCCGGCCAAGGATGTCTGAACCTCACCGTCTCGCGCCGCGGCGATCAGATTGAGCACAGTCGTCTTGCCACTGCCGTTTTCGCCGATCAGGCACACCCGCTCGCCGCAGCCGACCTCGAGCCCTCTCAACTGCACGGCTGGCCCTTGTCCGCCGTGATAGGAGAAGACAAGCTCCTGGGCGCTCACCAGGCGGGCCGGCAGACGACTGGGCGGCAGAAAGGAGAAGGAGAGGGCAGGTTCCTGCCACGGCTTGGCCACCTTGTCCTCTTCCATCTGGCCCAGCCGCCGCTCGGTGGCGATCGCCTTTTTCATCGCCTTGGCCGCTCTCTTCTTGCCGTAGGGATTCCGCTCCCCAGCGTCTCGATGCGCCTTCTCTGCCCACTGCCGCTGGCGCTGGGCCGCCTCGGCCACATGGTCCCGCTGACGCTGCCAGCTCTTGTGAGAGCGCCAGGCAGACGCTCGCTCCTCAGCTCTGGCCGCCTGGTAGGTGGCGAATCCGCCCTTGTAGCTGCGCAGCTCGCCGCGCTCCAGGTGCAGCACCCTGGTGGCGACCGCCTCGACGAAGGCTTGGTCGTGACAGGCGAACAAGAGGGCGCCGGAAAAGGCCAAAAGCCGCCCTGCCAGCCAGTCCATGTGCCGCTCATCCAGATGGTTGGTGGGCTCATCGAGCAACAGCAGCCATGGCCGGCGCCCTAGCAGGGCGCCCAGCTGGCGCTTCATCCGCTCCCCGGCGCTCAGCGGGTCCACCAGGTCCAGGGCGGCCTCCTGGGCCAGGTAGGCGATCGCACCCGGCTCTGGGGCGTTCATCCAGGCCCCTTCGGGCAGCGGCATCTGGCCCGCAGCCAGCCGCAGCAGGGTGGACTTTCCGCTGCCGTTTGGGCCGAGCAACGCCACCCGCTCGCCCTTTCCGACGGCCAGCGACAGATTCTCAAACAGCGGAGTTGTCCCAAAGGTGACGGAGAGATCGCGCAATGCAAGCAACCGTGTTCGCCCTCCCGGGCAGGCCACCCAAGGGTGTCCTGATAGGCTGCCCCGGGCTGGTGGGCCCGGGGTGCTAGGCCAAGGCCACGGTTGTCTTCATCTCATGCCTCCTGATCGGTCGTCTGGCTGAGTCTATCAGGCGCTCAAGGCGCCGACAAGGCTGGAGAAGGGGCCACACAGCCCGACGCATCTTGGTTGATCAGTTTGCACCAGCAGATACCCTGCCGCCGTCACCCCGGGCACAGGCGCCTTATTCCGTCAGGCGCCTTGCCCGCCGGCCGCGTCCCACTCGGAGCGCAAGAGGGCATACACCTGCTCGTCGTTCCATTCGCCCTTCACCCACTCGTTCTCCCGAAAATGGGCTTCCAGCCGCATCCCCAATCGCTCCAGGACTCTGGCCGACGGCCTGTTTCTGGCCTCCAGGCGGCCGATGATGCGGTGCAGGCCGAGGTCGTCGAAGCCCAGTTTCAACAGTTCTCGGGTCGCCTCCGTGGCAAAGCCCTGACCATGGTGGTCGGGGTGGAACATGAATCCGATCTCTCCTTGGCTGTCGGTTTCACTCAGCAACTTGAGCATGGCCTCGCCGATCAGCGCCCCTGAGTCGCGGCGGCAGACCGCCAGACTGATCGCCTCGCCCTCATGCTCGATGGCCACCTGGGTCGTCCAGCGGCCGAGCACCTCCCGAACCTCATCTGGACCGAGCTGAGGCCAGTACAGATAGCGGGTGACGTCTTCGCGCGAAAAGATGGCGAGGAGGTCGTCTTGATCGTCCGCCCGAAACGGGCGCAACGACAGTCTGGCGGTCTCAATCGGGTAGCTGGGGCGACAGGTGGGCACGACCGCCCACCTCCTCTCAGGGAGTCGTCCTAGGCCGAAATCTCCAGCACGACCTTGCCGACGGCCCGCCGCTCTTCGAGATGCTCGTGGGCAGATCTGGCGTCTGAGAGCGAAAAGGTGCGGTCGATCAGCGGCTGGATGCGGCCCGCTTGCACGAAGCGCCATGCCTCCAGAAGTTCGCCCTTCGATCCCATGTAGTCGCCGAAGATGGAGAGCTGCCGGCTGTAGACGTAGCGCAGGTCCGTGATCGCCCGGTAGCCGGTGGTCGATCCGCAGGTGACGAGCCGACCGCCTGGGCGCAGGCTCTTCAGGCTCGCTTCCCAGGTGGCCTCGCCGACGTGTTCGAACACGACGTCCACGCCGCGCTTTTCAGTCAGCTCGCGCACCCGCCTTGCGATGTCCTCCTGGCTGTGGTCGATCAGTAGATCGGCACCGACGGCCTGTGCCTGCTCCGCCTTGGCGGTCTGCGCCGTGGCGATCACCCGGGCGCCGAACAGTTTCGCCACCTGCACGGCGCAGGATCCGACGCCACTGGTGCCGCCCAAGACCAGCACCGTCTCCCCCGGCCGCACCTTGGCCAGGGTGACCAGCATGTGCCAGGCGGTGACCAGCACCAGCGGCAACGATGCCGCCTCAACCGCACTGAGCTTTGGCGGCAGCGGCAGCAGATTGGCCTCCGGCACCGCCACCTGCTCGGCATAGGTGCCGTTTGGGCCGGCGCCGATGATCACGTACTCGGAGCACAGGTTGTCCTGGCCGCTCAGGCACTCCTGGCAGACGCCGCAGGAGAGCCCGGGGCTGAGCGCCACCTGGTCGCCCTCCTTGGCCCGGCGCACCCCTGGTCCCACCTTCACCACCACGCCGGCGCCGTCCGAGCCCCCGATGTGCGGCATCGGCACCCGAGAGCCGTAGACGCCCTCTCTGACCCACACGTCCAGGTGGTTGACCCCGGCCGCAGCCAGCTGGACCACGACCTGTCCCGGCTCGGCCTTGGGCTCTGGGGCGTCCTCGTAGCGAAGGACGCTGCGGTCGCCATAGGCGTGGTAGCGGATCGCCTTCATCAAGACGGCCTCCTCAAGCTCACTCCCACTCGATCGTGCCCGGCGGCTTCGAGGTGATGTCGTACACCACCCGACCGACCTCTCGCACC
The DNA here is from genome assembly GCA_021827745.1 of Bacillota bacterium. Lineage (GTDB taxonomy): Bacteria > Bacillota > Sulfobacillia > JAJZYS01 > JAJZLH01 > JAJZLH01. The sequence goes on from JAKAUI010000045.1 coordinate 108,920, forward strand.
TCGCTCACGATCCGGTTCGCCATCTTCTCCAGAAGGTCGAGCGGCAGCCTCCCCCAGTCGGCGGTCATGCCGTCGGCTGAGGTGACGGTGCGAATCGCCACCACCTCGTGGTAGGTGCGGCCGTCTCCCATCACACCGACCGAGCGGGTGCCGGTCAGGACGGCGAAGTATTGCCAGAGCTTCGCCGCAGAGCCGGCCTTTTCCAGTTCCTCGGTGACGATGGCATCGGCGGCCCGGGCGATGGCCAGTCGCTTGGCGCTCACCGCCCCGACCACCCGCACCGCCAGTCCGGGCCCCGGAAACGGCTGGCGTTCCACCAGGCGGGGCGGCAGGCCGAGCTCGCGGCCGATCGCCCGCACCTCGTCCTTGAATAGATCGCGCAGCGGTTCGACCAGCTCGAACCCGATCTCTTCGGGCAGCCCGCCGACGTTGTGGTGGCTCTTGATCACCGCCGCCTGGCCGCCACCTGACTCGATCACATCGGGATAGAGGGTGCCCTGGACCAAAAAGGTGTATCCGTTCAGTCGTTCGGCCTCGGCGCGAAAGGTGTCGATGAACATCCGCCCGATCCGCTTGCGCTTTTCCTCCGGGTCCTTCACGCCCTTCAGCCCGGCCAGAAATGCAGCCTGGGCATTGATCCGCCGAAACGGTAAGGGGTAGTCCTGGGTGAAGCCCGCCTCCACCAACTCGGCCTCACCCTGGCGCAGGAGGCCATGGTCGACGAAGAGGGCGAGCAGATGGTCGCCGATCGCCCGGTGCACCAGCGCTGCCGCCACCGCCGAGTCGACGCCGCCGGAGAGGGCGACCAGGGCCCGACCCTCTTTGACCTGGCGGCGGATGCGGTCTACGGCGAGAGAGATGGCGTCTTCGGTCGTCCAGTCCGGTGTCAGGCCGGCGCCCGAGCAGAGAAAGTTCTTCAGCATGTCCGTGCCCCGGTCAGTGTGCGCCACCTCGGGGTGAAACTGGACAGCAAACAGCCGCCGCTGTTCGTCCTCCATCGCCGCCACCGGCACGGAGCGGGTCTTGCCCACGGCCCGAAAGCCGGGTGGCGGCGCACTGACTGTGTCTCCGTGACTCATCCAGACCGTCAGGTAGCGGGGCAGGCCGGTGAACAGCACAGAGCGTTCGGTCGAGAGGTCGGTGCGGCCGTACTCCCGCACCTCGCCACTGGAAAGGGTGCCGCCGAGGGCGTGGGCCAAGAGGTGCATGCCGTAGCAGATGCCCAAGGTGGGCAGCCCGCTCTTCAAGACACCCTCCGGCAGCGCCTTGGCGCCTGGTGCCACCACGCTGTCCGGGCCGCCGGTCAGGATCAGGGCCTGCGGACGGCGTTCTAAGATCGCCTGGTCGGCCGCGCTGTGCCGGACGATCTCGGAGTAAAATCCGAGCTCGCGCACCCGGCGGGCGATCAGCTGGGCATACTGCGCTCCGAAGTCGATGACCAGGATCGGACGGCTCACGAGACGTCCTCACCGAGAATCATCAGGTCGGGCAGGTTGCGGTAGAGCCCGGAATAGTCGAGCCCGTATCCGACCACGAAGACGTCCGGGATGACGAATCCGGTGTAGTCGACCGTCACGTCGACCTGGCGGTGGCTGATCTTGTCCAAGAGAACGGCCACCTCGAGCGAGGCTGGCTTCTTGCCGAGCAGGTGCGACTGCAGATAGCGCAGGGTGAGGCCGGTGTCCACGATGTCCTCGACCAAGAGCACGTGCCGTCCGTCTAGATCCTCGGTGACATCGCGGGTGATGTTCACGATGCCGGAGGATCGCGTGCTGGTGCCGTAGCTCTCGACCGCCACAAACTCGACCGACAGAGGCAGGCGCAGCTCGCGCATCAGGTCGGAGGCGAAGATCACGGCGCCGCGCAGCACGGTCACCACCAAGAGCGGGTCAGGATGGTGGTGTCGCCCCTCGATGGAGCGGGCCATCTCGGCCACCTTGCCTCTGATCTCCTCCCGGTCGAGCAACACGCTCTGCGGCGTCAGAGACACCTAAGCTTCCTCCTCTTCGTGTCCGGGCCGGACGTAGGTTCCGGACTTGCCGCCTTCCTTGCGGATCAGCCGGACCCCGCCCAAGATGGCAGCCTTGTCCACAGCCTTGACCATGTCGTAGAGGGCGAGGCCGGCCACGCTGACCGCCACCAGGGCCTCCATCTCGGCACCGGTGCGGGCTGTGGCCTGCACTCGGGAGCGGATGCGCACCCCCTCGGCGGAGCGTTCAAGCGTCACCTCGACGCCGTCCAGCGGAAGCGGATGGCAGAGCGGGATCAGGTCGGCCGTGCGCTTGGCCGCCATGATGCCGGCCAGCCGGCCGACGGCCAGAGCGTCCCCCTTGGCGAGATCCCCCTTGGCCAAAAGGGCCAGTGTGGCCGGCTGAAGCGCCAAGAAGGCCTCAGCCACCGCCGTCCGGCGGGTGACCTCCTTCTCTCCGACGTTGACCATGTGCATCTCGCCACGAGAGGTGAGATGGGTGAGGCCTTGGTCGTTTGTCGTCACAGCGCCACCCATCTCCTCTCCTGGCTGTGGCCAGCGATCAGGCTTGGATCGCCTGCTGCACGGCGCCGTCTGCGTCGTAGGTGTAGAAGCCGCGCCCGCTCTTTTTGCCCAGGTACCCGGCCTGCACATAGCTGCGCAAGAGCGGGCAGGGCCGATACTTGGGGTCTCCCAGTTCGCGGTGCAAGATCTCCAGGATCGAAAGGCAGGTGTCCAGCCCGATCAGATCGGCCAGGAGAAGCGGACCCATCGGGTGGTTCATGCCGAGTTTCATCACCGTGTCGACGCCTGCTGGGTCTGAGACACCCTCCAGCACACAGTACATGGCCTCGTTCAGCATCGGCATCAGGACCCGGTTCGACACGAAGCCGGCCATGTCCCGCACCCGCACCGGCGTCTTGCCAAGGGCCAGGCACTCCGCCCACACCGCCTGCACTGTCTCCTCAGACGTGCCAAGCCCGGCCACGACCTCGACCAGGGCCATCATCGGCGGCGGATTCATGAAGTGCATGCCGCACACCCGGTCCGGGCGGGCGGTGGCCGAGGCCAGGTCCGTGATCGGCAGCGTCGAGGTGTTGGTGGCCAAAATCGTGTCGGCAGGCAGCATCTGATCAAGCTTGGACAGGAGCGCGCGCTTTTCCAGGCGGTCTTCGACGATCGCCTCGATCGCCAGATCGGCCCCCTTGCCGGCCTCGAGGTCTTGGCTGAAGGCGATCCGGGCGAAGGCGGCCGCGGCCGATTCCGCACTCAAGGTCCCCCGCTTGACCAGACGCTGGAGCGAGCGGTCGATCTGGGTCCGACCGCGCTCTAAGGCCGTTGGCGTGACATCGCACAGGACGACGTCGCGGCCGCCCTGGGCTGCCACCTGGGCGATGCCCGCCCCCATCTGGCCAGCGCCGACGACCAGGATCCTCTTGATCACGCCATCACCTCGACCACCGTCGCCTCACCCTGACCGCCTCCGGAGCAGATGGCCGCCACCCCGATGCCGCCGCCGCGCCGCCGCAGTTCATAGATCAGCGTCAGCAGGATGCGGCCGCCAGACGCCCCGATCGGATGGCCTAAGGCGATGGCGCCGCCGTTTGGGTTGACCCGGTCCAAGTCGATGCCAAGCCGGCGCTGCGAGATCAGGGTGACCGAGGCGAAGGCCTCGTTGATCTCCCACAGATCGACATCCTTGGCCGCCATGCCGAGCTTTCTCAGGGCGACCGCGGCAGCCTGGGCCGGCACGGTGGCCAGAAGGCGGGGGTGGTCGGAGGCCTGGCCGCTGGCCAGGATCCTGGCCAGCGGCCTCTTCCCTTCGGCCAAAGCCCGCGCCTCGCTCATCAGGAGCAGAGCGCTCGCCCCATCGTTCAACCCAGGGGCATTTCCGGCCGTGACGGTGCCGTCTTTATCGAACACGGGCGCGAGTTTGGCCAGGCGCTCGATCGAGGTGTCGGGCCGGATCGCCTCGTCTTGTGCGACCACCTGGCCGTCTTTCAGTTCGATCGCAGCGATCTCCTCGGCCAGTACGCCGCGACCCGTGGCCTGCGCCGCCAGCTGGTGGCTGCGCAGGGCAAAGGCGTCCTGGTCTGGGCGGCTGCAGCCGAATTCGGCCGCCACCTGAGATCCGTAGACACCCATGTGCACTTGGCCGAAGCTGCACCAGAGGCCGTCTGTCACGACCGAGTCGATCAGTTTTCCGTCCCCCATCCGGTAGCCGAAGCGGGCGCCCGGCACCAGATAGGGCGCCTGCGACATGCTCTCCATCCCGCCGGCCACCACCACCTGGCGCTCGCCCAGGCGGATCCAGGCGTCAGCCAGATTGACCGCATGCAACGACGAGGCGCACACCTTGTTGACGGTGGTGGAAGGGACCTCCTGGCCGAGACCGGCCGCCATCGCCGCCTGGCGAGACGGGATCTGGCCGGCTCCGGCCTGCACCACCATGCCGAAGATGACCTCGTCCACCTGGGCGGGGTTCTGGTCCACGGCCTTTAGGGTATGGCGGATGGCGTGGGCTCCGAGCTCAGTGGCTGCGACCTTGTGCAGGGCGCCGCCCAGCTTGCCAAACGGCGTGCGCTTGGCGCTGACCACGACCGAGCGGGTCACGAAGCCTGCCCCTCTGACGCGAGCGCATGCCCGTCCCGGGAGACTTCGGCGCCCAGCTGACAGAGCTTCCCCTCCAGGTCCTCGTAGCCGCGTTCCACGTACTGCACGCCGCTGACCGTGGTCTGGCCCTCGGCCGCCAAGGCGGCGATCACGAGCGCGGCGCCGCCGCGGATGTCCGGCGCCTCCACCGGCGCCCCAGACAGCCTAGGCTGGCCGCGGACGATGGCCGTGTCCCGATCCACCCGCACGCTGGCACCCATCCGCACCAGTTCGTTCACGTAGTTGAAGCGGTTTTCAAACACCGTCTCCTGGACCAGACTGATCCCGTTGGCCCGGGCCAGGGCGGCCACGATCGGCGGATGGAGGTCTGTCGGAAAGCCGGGGTGCGGCTGGGTCTGGACATCGACAGCAGCCAGCGTTTGCGGCGACTTCAGGCGGATCGAGTCAGGGCCCATCTCCAAATCGGCGCCGACCTCAACCAGCTTGGCGCAGACGGTGGCCAGATGCTCCGGGATCACGCCCTTGACCTCGACCTCGCCGCCGGAGGCCAGCCCGGCCAGGAGATAGGTTCCGGCCTCCAGCCGGTCGGGAATGATCTCGTGGCGCACTCCATGCAGGCGGCGGCTGCCCTCGATTCGGATGGTGCTGGTGCCGGCGCCGCGGACGGTGGCGCCGAGTCCGGTCAGGAAGTTCGCCAGGTCGACGATCTCGGGCTCTCTGGCCGCGTTCTCCAGGTGGGTGGTGCCGTGACCGAGCGAGGCGGCGATCATCAGATTGATGGTGGCGCCAAAGGAGGCTCGGTCGATGAACAGGTCGGTGCCGCGCAGTCCGCCCGGCGCCTCGGCCAGGATCGATCCGTGCTCCAGCCAAGCCCTGGCGCCCAGCGCCTCGAAGCCCTTCAGGTGAAAGTCGATCGGCCGGGCGCCGATGTCGCAGCCGCCGGGCATGGCCACCTCCGCCTTGCCCATGCGGGCCAGGAGCAGCCCCACGATGTAGGTCGAGCCGCGCAGCTTGCGGGCCTTCTCGTAGGGGGCGACGCAGTTGGTGATGTTCTTGGCCTCGATCTTCAGCACCCGGCGGTCGACGAAGGTGACCTCGGCGCCGAGTGCCCTTAAGATCTCGCACAGGTCCAAGATGTCTGTGTAGAGCGGCACATTCTCCAAGTAGGTGGCGCCGTCCTGAGCCAGGGCAGCGGCCGAGATGATGGCCAGGGCCGAGTTCTTGGCGCCGTTGACGCTGACCGACCCCCGCAGCTTGGTGCCGCCGGTGATGGTGAAGTGCATCTCCCGTCTCCTCTCAGCGGCTGTAATTCGGGGCCTCTCTGGTGATCTCGACGTCGTGCGGATGCGACTCCTGCAACCCGGCGCTGGTGATGCGGATGAAGCTGGCATCTCGCTTCAGCTCCAAGATGGTGGACGTGCCAAGATAGCCCATGCCGGCCCTCAGGCCGCCCATCAACTGGTAGACAGTCTCGGACAGCGGGCCGCGATAGGGCACCCGCCCCTCGATCCCCTCTGGCACGAACTTGCGATTGCCCTCCTGGAAGTACCGGTCGCCGGAGCCCTGGCGCATGGCGCCGAGGCTGCCCATGCCGCGGTACACCTTGAAGCTGCGGCCCTGGAAGATCTCAAGCTCGCCGGGAGATTCCTCGGTCCCGGCTAAGAGCGATCCCAGCATCACCGAGTCGGCGCCCGCCGCCAGTGCCTTGGTGATGTCGCCGGAAGAGCGGATGCCGCCGTCGGCGACGATCGGGACCCCGGCCTTTTCGGCCACCTCCCGACACTCTGCGATCGCCGTCACCTGAGGGACGCCGATGCCGGCCACGATCCGGGTGGTGCAGATGGATCCGGGCCCGACGCCGACCTTGACGGCGTCGGCGCCGGCATCGATCAGCGCCTGGGCGCCTTCTGCGGTGGCCACGTTGCCAGCGATCAGCTGCAGCGCCGGCCAGCGACCCTTCAGGTCCGAAACGGTGGCCAGCACCTTCTCGCTGTGGCCGTGGGCGGTGTCCACCACCACCACGTCCACCTCGGCGCCGATCAGGGCGGCCGTCCGCTCCCGGGCGTCGTCTCCGACCGACACGGCGGCCGCCGCCAGAAGCCGCCCCTTTTGGTCCTTGGCCGAACTCGGGTACTGGCGCATCTTCTCGATGTCCTTGATCGTGATCAGGCCGGTCAGGTGGAACTTCTCGTCGACCAAGGGCAGCTTCTCGATCCGGTGCGCCGCCATCAGGTGGCGGGCCTCCTCCAGGCTGGTGCCGGTGGTGCCGGTGACGAGCCCGTCCTTGGTCATCACCTGGTCCAAGAGCAGGTCGTGGTCGTCGACAAAGCGCAGGTCCCGGTTGGTCACAATGCCCAGAAGGCGCATCTCTGCGTCGACGACCGGCACGCCGGAGATGCGGTAGCGGGCCATCAGGGCCAGGGCGTCCGTCACGCGGTGGTCGACCCCCAGATAGACAGGATCGTGGATCACTCCGTGCTCGGAGCGCTTCACCTTGTCCACCTCGGCGGCCTGATCGGCGATGGAGAGATTCTTGTGAATCACCCCGATGCCGCCCTCCCGGGCGACCGCCACCGCCATGCGCGCTTCGGTCACCGTATCCATGCCGGCGGAAAGCAGGGGGATGTTCAGGCTGAGCGTGCGGGTCAGGCGGGTCTTGAGCGAGGCCTGGTGGGGAAGGATGGAAGAGCGCCCTGGAACCAGCAGGACATCATCAAAGGTGAGGCCTTGCCTGGTGAAACGGTCGGAGCCGGGCACGGCTGACCCTTCCTTCTCGGGAGGTTTCATGTAAGGGTAGCACGCCACTTGGGGGGGTTCAATTTGGTGCGCTCTGAGCGGCCGCCAGATTGGCGGCCAGCTGGTGGGCGAAACGGCTGATGGAGCCCGCCCCGAGCGTGACCAGAAGATCTCCGTTCCGGAGCTCCTGGCCCATCTCGGCGAGTCCGCTCGCGTCTGCCCGATAGCGGACTTGAGTGAGACGGCGCGATGCGATGGCCGCAGCCAAATCCTGGCTGCCCACGGAGGAGACTGTCTTGGTGCCGATCGGACCGTAGACATCGAACACCCACACCTCATCTGCCTGAAGCGTGGCCTGAACGAAATCGTCGAACAGCCTGGCCAGCCGCTCGTAGCGGTGCGGCTGCAGCGCAGCGATCAGGCGCTTTGGTCGCCAGCTGCGCAGCGTTTCCAGCACCACTCGGATCTCGGTCGGGTGCACGGCGTAGTCGTCGACGACCGCCACACCGTTGGCCTGGTACAGTATTTCGAGCCGACGGTGGGCATTGCGGAAGGCGGCCAAGAGCGGCGGCAGGCGGAGCAGCTGGACGCCGCAGGCCACGCAGGCCGACTGGGCGGCCAGGGCGTTCAGCATGTTGTGCCGTCCAGACAGCGCGCTCGCCACCCGGCCGAGACTCTCTCCCTGCCACAAGAGCTCGAAGGTCTGGCCCTGAGCCGTGTCCTTCAGATTGACACCGTCCATCTCCGCCCCTCGCCCGTAGGTGAGTCGGCGCACTCCGATCGGCACGCCGAGAGAAGCCACCAGCTCGTCCTCGATGCAGAGCACGGCTGTTCCGCCTTCCTTGACCGAGGACACGAACTGGCGGTACGCCGCCTTCAGCTGGCCGAAGTCGCCGTCATAGTGCTCCAGATGTTCGGGCTCGATGTTGGTCACCACCACCACCTCGGGGGTCAGGCGCAAGATGGAGCGGTCCGACTCGTCTCCCTCCACCACCGCCCACTCTCCCTGCCCGGGCCTGAGCCCGCCCAGCCAGCCGTCCACCTCGCCGCCGGTGAACACGAGCGGATCAAGGCCGGAGTGCTCGAGCAGATAGCCGATCAGGGTGGTGGTGGTGGTCTTGCCATGGGTCCCGGTGACGGCGATGATCCGGCGGCCCTCTAAGGCCTCGGTCAGGATCTCTGAGCGGTGGACCACCCGGATCCCTCTGGCGCGGGCCGCGGCCAGCTCTGGGTTGTCTTCCGGCACGTCCGTGGAGTAGACGACCACGGCCGCCCCCTCCACCAGATCGGCTCGATGGCCGATCGCAACCGGGATTCCAGATTCGATCAGCCGCTCGGTACGGGCGGAGGCGACGGCATCCGAGCCAGAGACCTCCTCTCCTGAAAGCTCAAGGTAGTGGGCGAGCGCGCTCATCGAGATGCCGCCCACCCCAACGAAGTGGACGCGGCCCAAATAGCGGCTCACGTAAGCGTCTCCAGCCGGGCGCGCACGGGCGTGCCCAGCGGCGTCTCAATACCGGCCCGCAGCATCTCCCAGCCCAGACGACCGATCATGGCGGCGTTGTCGGCGCACAGCGGAAGCGGTGCCAACAGCACGGGCACAGAGCGCAGCCGCTCGCGAACGGCGCGGCGCAGCGTCCGATTGGCGCTCACGCCGCCGCCCACGACCAGCATTCGATCGGTCGGCATAAGCGCCTTCAGCGTGGTCTCCACCAGCTGGCCGACGACGGCCCGCTGAAAGCCGCGGGCCACCTCAGGTCCAGGAGCGCCGGAAGCGATCACCTGCCTGGCGGCCGTCTTCAGGCCGCTGAAGCTGAAATCAGGGCGCGCTCCAGCCAGCCGGACGTCGGGGAAGAGGATGCCCTCTCCCTGGGCCGACTCGGCGAGCCTCTCCAAGGCCGCGCCGCCTGGGTAGCCGAGATCGAGCAGACGGGCCACCTTGTCGAGAGCCTCGCCCGCCGCATCGTCCCGGGTCTGGCCCAAGAGCTCGACCTCGATCGGCCCCCTGAATCGAAACAAGGAGGTGTGGCCGCCCGAGACGACGAGCGCCAGCAGCGGGAAGGCCGGCGCCTGGTCGAACAGGGCGGCGTGGACGTGCGCCAGCACATGGTTGACGCCGACCGCCGGGATGCCGAGGGACCTGGCGAGGCCCTGACCGAAGGAGCTTCCGACCAGAAGGCAGCCGAGCAGGCCGGGGCCCCTGGTGTAGGCAACGGCGTCCAGGTCTGAGACGTCTTGGCCAGCCTGGGCCAAAGCTGCCTCGGCCTCGAAGCGGATCACCTCCAGGTGCCGCCTGGCTGCCGCCTCAGGCACCACCCCGCCGGTCGGTCGGTGCAGCGCCTCCTGCGAGGCGACGCGCAACGAGACGATGGCCCCGTCTTTGAGCACGGCCAGGCTGGTCTCGTCACAGCTGGTCTCGACGCCGAGCACGAGCACTAGGCGCCGTCCCCCAGAGGCGGCCGCTCCCGAACCATGATCAGGGCATCCTCGCCGTTGTCGGTGTAATAGCCCTTGCGCACCCCCATCACCTGAAAGCCGAGCGAGCGGTACAGCGACTGGGCCACCTGGTTGGTCCGCCGCACTTCCAGGGTGACGGTCCGACAGCCGTGCTCCTCGGTCAGCTGCACGGCCGTCTCCATCAAGAGCCGGCCCACTCCCTGACGGCGGGCGTTCGGATGGACGGCCACGTTCGTGATATGGGCCTCATCCAGCACCAGCCACATCCCCGCATACCCGAGCAGGCGGGAGCCGGACTTGGCGGCCAGATAGTGGGCATAGGCGTTTTCGGTCAGCTCCGAGACAAAGGCGCGCCGAGACCAAGGCGTGGGATATGAGAGGTGCTCGATCTCCAGCACCTGCGGCAGATCGGCCAGCACCATCTTCACCACCCGCAGATCGACAAGCGGCTCGCTAGCCATGGTCGTCGGCTGGCCGGCTGGTAGATGGGGTGGCGGGCCGAAGATAGATCGGAACAAACGGCGCATCCTTCAGGTCTCCTCTGTGCCGCCCAGCCCAGTCTGCGACAGCCAGGGCGCCCGGGGCGGCCGTGGGCGTGCTCATCGCCGCCAGTTCTGCGGGAAGATCCCGGCCAACCAGCGTGGCTGACAGTCGGCGCCATGCTTCGACAACCGCCTGCGGCTCTCCCCTGCTCAGCGGCCCGATCGCCGTGCGCCTGTTCCCTTCGCCGGAAAAGGGCTGCCAGAGCACCATGCCGCGGCCGTCGCCGCGGGCGCAGACGACCGGTGCCTGAGCCGACACCGACTCAGCCCAGGCCAAAAAGGTGGGCACAGCGATGCGCGCGACCTTCCACCCCAAGGAGAGCCCCTCCGCCGCAGCCAGGCCAATCCGGATGCCGGTGTAGGAGCCGGGACCAGAGGACACCGCGATCAGATCTGGCACGGCGTTGGCTTCGCCTAGGCAGCGGTCGACCAGCTGCCAAAGCACCTGGTCCCGGTCGGGCCCGACTGCCTGATGCTCTGCGCCCTCCTTGTCCCTCTGCCAGGCCACCTGGCTGGCGGGACCAGAGGTGTCGATGGCCAGGACAAGCGCTGTCATCCCCTCCTCCAGGCGCCCTCGACCTGATCGAGGATACGCCGAGCGGACGGACCGGTGGCTTCGATCTCGGCCGCCCGGCCTTCCCCGACGGTTAAGAGTCGCACGATCAGGGCATCGGCCGGCAAGAGTTCGGGCGCTCGATCCGCCCACTCGACCACGGCGCGGGCCCGCTCCGTCCACAGCTCCTCCAGCCCCAGATCCGCCGCCTGCCGGGCATCCAGGCGATAGAGGTCGATGTGGTAGATCTCTTTGGCGTAGGTGTGGATCAGGGTGTAGGTGGGACTGGCGACGGCGCTCTCCACCTGCCAGGCGCCCAGCACCGCCCTGGCCAGCGTGGTCTTGCCGCTGCCCACCTCGCCGACCAAGCCGATCACACAGCCGGCCATCGTAGCCTCGCCGAGCAGGCGTCCTAAGCGGGCGGTGCGCTCTTCGGTCGCAAGCTGGGCTGTCATGGCCGCCTGCCCCCGAAGTGGTCGTAGCCGGCGACCCTGATCTCTTGGCCGTCCAGGCGCAGTCCAGGCTCGCGGCTCAGCTGGCCGATCGAAGACAAAGAAAGCCGCTTCGCTGAAAACTCCGCCTGCAGCTTTGGCCAGGCGGACTCCGGCACCGCCGCCACCAGGCAGTAGTCGTCGCCGCCGTAGAGCGCCCGCTCCAGATCGGCACTCTGGTCCCCGCCCAAGGCGGCCACCAGCGCCTCTCGTCTCAGGTCGGCGCCAGAGGCACCCGGATGCAGCAGCCGGCTGAGGTCGAGGGCGAGTCCATCGGTCACATCGATCATGGCGCTGGCACCGCCAGCCGAGAAGAGGGCCGCCGCCCCCCAGGCCGGCTCTGGGCGCAAGAACGCCTGCCTGGCCGCCTCGGAAGCCACCCCCCCAAAAAGGATCGCCTCCCGACCCAGGGCAGCCAGCCCCAGTGTCCCGCTCACCACCAGCCGGTCCCCGACTTGGCCGCCCGTGCGCCCGACCGGGCGGCTGGCTTGGCCGATCACGGTTGTGGTGATCGAAACCGCCTCGGCCGCTCCCAGGTTGCCGCCGACCAGGACGCTTGCGCTGTGCTCTGCCGCCTCTGCCAGTCCGTCGACTAGGGAGGTGAAGTCGTCTTCCCGTAGCGATGCCGGCATGTTGATGGCGAGCAGGTGGACGAGCGGGCGCCCGCCCATCGCCGCCAGGTCGGACAGGGCGGTTGAAACTGCCCGCCAGCCGATGTCAGCCCAGCCCATGCGCCCTGGGTCGAAGTGGCGGCCTTCGACGCAGCTGTCGATCGACGCGAGGCTTTTGGGAGGAAGGGTGAGCACGGCGCTGTCGTCGCCGATTCCCTGGCGCACCACGGGTGAGGTCGCGCCATGACGCGCCTCTAGACGCGCGATCAGCTCGGCCTCCGAGCGCTGCCCGACCTGTCTTGGCTCAGGCATCCGGCTCCACCTCGAGTCCGGCCTGAAGACGGTCGTAGTCGCGTCTGATCCGCTTGAAGTCTTCCCACACCGGCCGCTTCTTCTCGGGGTCGCGCAGCAGCGCCGCTGGGTGATAGGTGGGGTAGTAGAGGCGGCCCCGACGCAGGTGGCGGCTGCCGCGCAGCCGGGTGATGGCGGCGTGGGGATCTTCCAAGAGCGCCTTGGTGGCGACCGCTCCCAAGAGCACCACCATCTTGGGGTCGACTGCCGCCATCTTGGCCTCCAGAAACGGCCGACAGCTCAGCTGCTCGTCTGGCTCCGGCGGGCGGTTTTTCGGCGGGCGGCACATGACGGTGTTGGTGATGAAGACGTCCGCCCGATTTAGGCCGACCGCTTTCAGGATGTTGGTCAAGAGCTCGCCGGCCCGCCCGACAAAGGGCTCGCCCGACAGGTCCTCGTCCTGTCCCGGGGCCTCTCCGACCAGCATCAGAAGCGCCTTCGGATCGCCGGCGCCGAACACGACACGGTGCCGGCCCTCAGCCAGACGGCAGGCGACGCAGCGCTGAGCCCGCTGGATCAGGTCCGGCCAGGACTCCATCGCCATCCCTCCACCGCCTCTTCCTGGCGCCTTACCATCCCAGGGCGGCCAGCTGGCGCTGGCCACTGCCCGTCAGGCGACCTCGCTCAGGGCCAGAGGGCAACCAGCTCCCCGACCGCCTGACCGGCGACGTTCGCGACGATGGGCCGACGGTGCGGCTCGAGGCTTTTCGCTTCGTCGGCACTGAGCAGCTCCAAATGATCCAAGAGCGTCATCGCCGCCGCATCGAGCGCCCGCGACGACCCGTCCACCACCTTCAGGGCGATGCCGAGGGCGGCCCCCCTGATGCCGATGCCGACGAGCCCCTCGGCCCCGCCCTTGGCCACGATCCGGCCATGACCGGCGGCCATCAGGTCGGAGCCAAGAACACCCTTGCCGCCGACTAGGCGGGGATGGTCGGTCATGGCCTGGGTGATGCGCTCGGCCGCCTGAGCCGTGGGTCCGTCCTGACTGTGCGGGCGGATCAGATTCAAGAAGGCGGTGGCGATGTGGGAAAGCGGCAGCTGAAAGCTCGGCACGCCGCAGCCATCCACCCCGATGCCGATCCGGGTGCGCTCCAGTCCGGAGAAGGCGGCCACGCTGTCAAGGTTGCGCTGTTGCACCGGGTGGTCGATCGGCAGGTACTCAAGCGACCATCCGGCGTGCACGCACTGCGCCAGCATGGCGGCGTGCTTTCCTGAGCAGTTGGAGTGCAGGGCGGTAGGCGGGGCGGTGAGGGCGGCAGCCGCCTCCTTGTCGTAGGGCGGGTGGATGCCGCAGCGCAGGGCGTCAGGCGTGAGATGGATCTTAGCCAGCATGCTGGATACAACCCGGGTGTGCATCTCTTCCCCGTAGTGACTGGCGCTGGCCAGCGCCACTTCCTCGGCCGTGAAGCCAAACTGGTCGGCTGCACCGCCCGTGATCAGGCCGATGGCCTGGAACGGTTTGGCGGCAGACCGCATGAAGGTGGCGCAGTCGGCGGCGCCGGGCGTTGCCCAGATCACGCCGTCGACGCCGATCACCACCGCCTCGACCTGGTGGACGCTCTCCAGCAGTCCGCCCCGGCGCAGTTCGACCTTCACCTGGCCGCCGCCGAAACGAGACCAGAAAACAGGCGGGCGGCGGCCGGATCGTTCTGCCACAGATGCTCCGGATGCCACTGCACGCCGAAGAAAAAGCGCCGATCGGGGGCTTCCACCGCCTCCACCAGACCCTCCTCGGAGCGGCCGGCCAGGACCAGCCCGGGCGGGATCGGCTCGCGCACCGCCTGGTGGTGAAAGCTGTTGACAGAAAGCTCCCGCGCTCCGACCAGCGCCTCCATCTGGCTGCTTGGCTCGAGACGGACCAAGTGGGTGGCCTTGTCGCGTCCTTCCTTGCCGTGCTGGTCGTGGCGGTCGCCCGCCTCTTGCGACTCGCTGGCCAAATCCTGGATCAGGCTGCCGCCGAGCGCCACCGCCATCACCTGAATGCCGCGGCAGACACCGAGCGTCGGCAGGTCTTCGTGATACGCCTGCTGGACAAGGGCGATCTCCAGATCGTCGCGCTCTGGCGTCACACGGCCGAGGCGCGGATGTGCCGGCTCGCCGAAGCGCTCAGGGCCAACGTCGCCGCCGCCGGTGACCAAAAGACCGTCCAGTCGTGCGACCAGGTCGGCCGCCTGGTCAGCCGCCTCCACCGAGATCAGGACGGGGGTGCCCCCCGCCTGCCAAACGGCGGCGGCATAGGCGCGGTTGACACCTTCGCGCTCCGCACCCGCCTCGCCCCACAGGTCACAGGTCACGCCCACAAGCGGCTTCATCGGTCACGTCGCCTCCAAAAGCTGATTCCCATGCCGTCTGCGTTCCCTGCGCCAGCCATCAGTTCCTGTCCGCCAGGAGACGGGCTGCGACGAGAAGAAGCGAGGTAGGGACGCCCGCCTTGGCCCCTCGACCGGGAGGTGTCGCTCTGAGCCTGCGTCGCCTGCTGCTCGGCCGCCCGCTGCGCTCCGATGAGTCCGGCGCCCAGCGCATCGGTGTGATCGGCGCTCTGCCCCTGCTCTGCCCCGACGCCCTGTCTTCCGTCGCCTACGGCACCCAGGCCATCCTGGTCGTGCTCGCCTCGGCTGGCACGCTGGCGCTGTGGTACTCGCTGCCGATCTCGGCCGTGATCGGCCTGCTTCTGGTCGTGCTGGTCATCAGCTACCGCCAGGTGATCCTCGCCTACCCAGGCGGCGGCGGCGCCTACGTCGTCGGCAAGGAAACTCTCGGTCCGGTGCCCAGCTTGGTCGCCGGAGCGTCTCTGCTGATCGACTATACGCTGAACATCGCCGTCAGCGCGGCGGCCGGCGTCGCCGCCGTGATCGCCGCCCTGCCCATGCTGCTCGCCTGGCGGGTGGAGCTCTGCGTCGGGCTGGTCCTTTTGATGACCGCCGTCAATCTGCGCGGGACCCGCGAGTCGTCCCTCGCCTTTGGCCCGCCGACCTACCTGTTCATCGTCATGGTGCTGGTGATGGTCGCGGCGGCCATGTTCGAAGGCAAGATGTTCCTGCACCCGGCCCACCCGATCCTGCCGGCTCCGGTCGTGCCCGGTCTCGCCCTGTTCGTCGTGCTGAGAGCCTTCAGCTCAGGCTCTACCGCCCTCACCGGCGTCGAAGCCATCTCAAACGGCGTCCCCTTGTTCAAGCCAGACTCGGTGGTGCGGGCCCGCGCCACCATGGTGACCTTAGGATTGCTCCTGGGCGTCATGTTCCTTGGCACGTCGTTCGCCGCCTTCGGCTACGGCATCGTGCCGGCGGCTCAGAGCACCGTGCTGCAACAGCTGGCCGCCGCCATCTTCGGCCGCGGCATCTTCTTCTACCTGCTGGCCTTCGTCACCATGGGCATCTTGCTCGTCTCCGCCAACACCAGCTTCGCCGGCTTTCCCCAGCTGGCCAGCCTGATGGCCCGAGACGGCTGGATGCCCCGCCTCTTTCTGACCAAGGGGGACCGA
Source organism: Bacillota bacterium (assembly GCA_021827745.1). Lineage (GTDB taxonomy): Bacteria > Bacillota > Sulfobacillia > JAJZYS01 > JAJZLH01 > JAJZLH01. The sequence goes on from JAKAUI010000045.1 coordinate 124,727, forward strand.
CTGGTCTACCAAAACGGCATCCTGGTGATCGGCGCCGCTGCCAGCCTCTTGCTCGTCATCTTCCAGGGCAGCGTGATCCGTCTGATCCCGCTCTTTGCGATCGGCGTCTACATCGGCTTCACCATCACCCAGGTCGGCCTGATCAAAAAGCACCTGACCGAACGCAGCGGCCAATGGCCAACCATGGTGGCTATGGCCGGCGGCGCCCTGCTCACCGCCACGGTGGTGGTGGTGGCCCTCGCCACCAAGTTCCTGGAGGGCGCCTGGATCGTGGCCCTTGTCCTCCCGGCGATGGTCGTGACCTTCTTTCACATCCGCCGACACTATCTGGCCATGAACCAGGAGCTGCGCCTGCCCGACGCCGATCTTCGACCCAAGCGCCAGCCGATGGTGGCGGTGGTTCCGTTTTCCGGCATCAGCCGGACCAGCCAGTCTTCCCTCTCCTACGCCCTCTCCATCTCGGAGAACGTGGTGGCGGTCAACGTGGCCTTCTCAGACGAACAAGAGGCCCAGGTCAAGGAGGCGTGGGCCGCCTGGGCGCCGGATCCTTCCATCCGGCTGGTGGTGCTGCGCTCTCCCTACCGATCGGTCACGGCGCCGGTCATGGCCTACATCGACCGGCTGCAGGGCGAGGTCGGTCAGGGTCAGGTGATCGTCCTGATTCCGGAGTTCGTGGTCGGCAGGTGGTGGCAGTATCTCCTGCACAACCAAGTGGGCCTGGTGCTTCAGGCCAACTTGGTCTTTCGCAAAGACGTCGTGGTGGCGATGGTGCCGTTTCGGCTGTCTGGCCGCTAGCCGGAGATGGACGGCGTGCCGTTGCTGGGCAGCACCTTGAGCGTGGCCCACATGCCGGCCGTCTCATGGCCGGCGATCAGGCAGGCGATCGCATAGGTTCCGACCGCTCCAGCCGTCCAGCTGAAGTGGGCGCTCGATCCGGGCGGCGTGCCGATGCCGTTTGCGGCATTGGGAGTGGCCGCCGACGCCGTGACCGGCGTCAAGGACGTGGAGTTCCTGACGACGGCGGCCGAGTGCGGCAGCACGCCCTGGTTCTGCAGGTCGACGGTCAGCGTCCAGCCGGTCGGCACGCTGACCACCATCTGGCCGCTCAGCGTGCCATCGTAGTTGAACGGAGACGGCGAGCTCTTCAGACCGGCGATCAGGGTCAGGGTCACCGTCTTCTTGGCCGTCGAGACGCTCAGGTATTTGGACAGGGGAGAGCTGGCGCTGCTCGTCCCGGAACTCGTGCCGGAGCTCGTCGATCCAGCGCCGCTGGTCCCGGTGGTGGTGGGCGCAGTGGTGGTGGAGCCTGCCGCCTGGCCGCTCGAGCTGCTGGAGGGCGGTGTCGGCGGGTAGTACTGCTGGCCCACTTCATAGGTTGCCGCAGAGCCGCAGCCGGCGATCAGGAGCAAGGCGGCGCATAGCGGCATGACAAGTCGAAGGCGCATGGAGCGCGAACCTCCTCAGGACGTCTCGTTGTAAGGTCTCGCAGTGTGGGTGAATTGTATCACTTTTGCCCAGGCGAGGGGGATCGCCGCCTGGCGCGGCTAAGTGCTCTTGTCGGCTCCACATCTGCCCACCTGAGGAGGACCTAAGTGGCCACGCCAAGCGGTCGACTCACCATCTCCGATCTGATCCGCTTCCCCCGCCCCGGCGGGCTTGGCCCACAACAGATCTCGTTTCTGGAAGACGGGCAGGTCGCCTATCTCCTGCCGAGGGAGAACAGCACCACCTTGGACCTGTGGCGCCACGACGGCCAAGTGGCGCGCTGCTGGGCGCTGGCACCCGAGGCCGGCTCCTATTCCCTGGAAGAGGAACTGCACCGCGAGCGGCTCCGCTTTGCCTGGGACGGCATCACCAGCTACCAGACGGCAGGAGGCACGCTGCTCGCCTTTGCCGGTTCTGGCGCCTGGGTGCAGACAGCGGGAGAGGAGTTGCGCCGGCTGACTGAGACAGACGGAGCAAGCGGCCACCTCCTGCTCAAAGACGGCCAGCAGATCGTCTTTTGCCGAGCCGGCGAGGTGCACCTACTGCGCCTCTCTGATGGCCAGCTCACCACCCTGACCGCCGGCGCGCAGGAGGGCGTGAGCCACGGTGTGGCCGAGTTCGCCGCCCAGGAGGAGCTCGGTCGGCAGGAGGGCTTCTGGGTCAGCCCGGACCTGAAGTGGCTCGCCTTCACCGAGGTCGACGAGCGCCACATTCCGCTCTTTCCGATCGTCCATCAGGGCGACAGCGTCTTCACCGAGTGGCATCGCTACCCGTTCGTCGGAGCCAAAAACGCCAAGGTCAGACTCGGCATCGTTCCTTTGGCCGGCGGCCGGGTGCGCTGGCAGGAGCTGCCGGCAGGGAGCGAATACCTGGCCCGGGCGGTCTGGACGCCACATGGCGAGCTCGCCTTTTTGGTCATCGACCGACCGCAGCGGCAGATGGCCTGGCACCTGCTCGACCCTGAGTCCGGCGCCGTCCGCCTTCTGTTCGAGGAGTCCGGCCTGCCCTGGCTGAACCTGCCGCAGGCGCTGACCTTCTTGCCCCAGGGCGGCTTTCTCACCACCAGCGAGCGCAGCGGCTTTCGCCACCTCTACCTCGGTCAGATGGACGGCAGCCTCCGCCAGCTGACCGATGGACCGTGGATGGTCACCGCCCTGGCTGGGATCAGCCAAGACGGCGATCAGGCCTTTATCTCCCACAGCGCAGATGGCGGCTTGGACCTGCAGCTTTCCGCGGTGTCGCTCTCAGGCGGCGAACGACGTCAGCTCACAAAAGGGCCAGGCCGGCACCACTGCGCACTCAGCCCGGACGGCAGGCGCTTTGTGGACAGCCATGACGACCCGTCCCATCCGCCGATCGTCCACCTGCATGCCACATCGGCCACGACAGCGGCCACCGTCTTGCATCACGACCGCTTGGCCGACGCCGCCTCGCTCAACCTGACCCCGCCTCAGCTCGTGTCGATCCCGGCGGCCGACGGCCGCCCGCTCTGGGCCACCCTCTATCGACCGCCAACAGCTCGGGCCGGCAGCCTCTATCCGCTGGTGGTCGCCGCCTACAGCGGCCCCCATGCCCAGATGGTCAGCAGGAGCTGGGATCTCACCGCCAACCTGATGAGCCAGTATCTGGCCCAGGAGGGCTTCTTCGTCCTCACCGTGGACGGACGCGGCAGCTTCGGTCGGGGGGTGGCCCACGAAGCCCCGATCGATCGGGCCTTTGGCACGGTCGAACTTGAAGATCAGGTGGCAGCCGTACGCTGGGCGTGCGCCAACGAGCCGATCGATCCGGCACGGGTCGGCATCCACGGCTGGAGCTATGGCGGCTTCATCACCCTGACCGCCCTGCTCAAGGCTCCAGACGTCTTCCGCGCTGGAGTGGCCGGGGCGCCGGTCACCGACTTTCGGCACTACGACACGGCCTACACCGAGCGCTACATGGGCACCGATCTGGACAACCATGGCGGATACGAGGCGGCGGCGCTGCCCCCACTCGCCGACCGGCTTGAGGGCGAGCTGATGATCATCCATGGGATGGTCGATGAAAACGTCCATTTCCGGCACACGGCCAGGATGCAAGACGCCCTGATCGCGGTCGGAAAAGGCGTGGAGCTCGTGATCCTGCCGGCATCGCGGCACTCGGTCCGGCGACCTGAGCTGCGCCGCCTGGTGGCGGAGAAGACGGTCTCCTTCTTCCGGCGGACCCTGTCGGTGCCTAGGTAGCAGACGGCCCGTCTTTCGATCGACCCGAAAAAGCGTTGCGGCGCCGTTTCCTTTTTGCTGGCTCAGGCCACCAGTCGCTGCTCGAAGGCCCTCCTCGGCACCCACACCAAGACCAGGGCGTAGCCAAGCAGCCACAGCAGATTGATCAGCACCGGCAAGCCGATCTGGCCGAGCAGCAGCTCGCGGCTCAGCTGCACGGTGTGGTAGAGCGGCAAGAAGCGGACGAAGGTGGCCAGCGCTGCCGGCAGGGTGTGCACCGGGAAGAAGACGCCGGAGATCATGAACATCGGCGTGATCACCAGCGTGAAGTAGTAGAAGAGCTGTTCGTGGGTCCGGGCCCGAGCCGCCACCCAGAGGGCCGGCGCCGTGAACAGGATGCCGGTCAGGGCCAGCGGCACCGGCAGGAGCAGCGCCCACCAGGAGTGGACTAAGCCGAAGGCGGCCACGAACAAGAAGAAGATCGCTCCGTACAGAAGGCTGCGGCACATCTCCCACAGATACTCGCCGGCCAGGATCTGCGGCACGGTCAAGGGCGAGGTGATCATCGCCTGGTAGACGCCGTTTGAGTTCAGCTTGTCGTAGGTCTCGAAGCCGGCGTCGAAGGTCACGGCGTTCATCGCCGTCACCGACAGCAGGCCGGGGGCGATGAACTGAAAGAACGACATGCCGTCCATGCGCGCCACATAGGCGCCAAGGCCGAGCCCGAGCGCCAACAGGTTGGTGATCGGCTCGCCGAAGTTCAGGAGTAGCGACGAGCGGTAGTAGCGGCGCCAGGCCCAGAAGTTGCGCATCCAGACGGCAAAGGCGCCCGCCCTCAGCGCCTGGACGCTCACTCCCGAAGCCCCCGCCCGGTCAGGGTCAAGAAGACGTCTTCCAGATGGGTCGGCCGGATCAGCAGCTGCCGTGGCCGGACGGCGAGCTCCGCCACCCGGGCCGTGAGGTCGCCGCTGTTTGCGGCGTAGACGACCAGCAGCTCGCCCTGGCGGTCGTGGCGGCGCACCGCCGCTCCGAGGTGGTCGAGCAGCGCCGCATCGTCCGCCTGTGGCTGTGCGATCTCCATCGCCTCCGCTCCAACCTCGCGCTCGATCAGATCGAGCGGCGTGCCTGCGGCCAGGATCCGACCGTGGTCGATCACGAGCGCCGTGTCGGACAGCCGGCTCGCCTCCTCCATGTAGTGGGTGGTGAGCAGGATCGTGACGCCCTCGCCCTTCAGCTGGCGCAGCGACTCCCAGACCAGGAGCCGTGCCTGCGGGTCCAGCCCGGTCGTCGGCTCGTCCAGGATCAAAAGCTCGGGCCGGTGCATCAGGGCCCGGGCGATCACCAGTCGGCGGCGCATGCCGCCGGAGAGCTCGCGCACCTGGTCCCGCTTGCGGTCGGCGAGCTGCATGAAGGCGAGCAGCTCTTCGGCCCGCCCGGTCGCCCGGTGTGGTGAGATGCCAAAGTAGCGGGCGTAGATCAGGAGATTTTCGATCAGCGAGAGATCGGGGTCCAGGGTGTCCTCCTGGGCCACGACGCCGATCCGGGCCTTGATCTGAGAGCGGCTGATCCCGGCCGCCTCGCCAAACACGGTTAGGGTTCCAGACGTGATCGGAGACAGGCAGGAGATCATGCGAATGGTGCTCGACTTGCCGGCCCCGTTCGGGCCCAAAAAGCCGACGCACAGGCCCTGGGGGATGGTGAAGGAGATGCCCTTCACCGCCTCCAGCGCACCGTAGCGCTTGGTCAGGCCCTGTGCCACCACCACGTCCGACATCAGCTGAAGCAGGCTCCGATCTCTAGTCTGAAAACTCCAGACGCTGGCCCAGTCCACACACCAGATCATAACCGATGGTGCCGGCCAGGGCGGCCAGCTGGTCGGCGAAGATCTGCTCGTTGCCGTCTTGGCCGATCAAGGTGAAGAGGTCGCCCACCTCGACCGGATGGTCGGCGGGCAGGGCGACCGCCAGCATGTCCATGCTCACCCGCCCGACGATGGGATGGCGTTTCCCGCGCCACAGCACCTCGGCCTTTCCGCCCACTTGGCGGGGATAGCCGTCGGCGTAGCCAAGGGGAAGCACGGCCACCTGCACCGGCCGATCGGCCACATAGGAAAACCCATAGCCGACACCGTCCCCCGCCGCAAGCCGATGCACCTGCACAGCCCGGGCGAAAAGCCGCAGCACCGGTCTCAGGCCCTCTGGCGGGGTGCCTTCGCCAAACGGGCTGAGCCCGTACAGGGCGATGCCCGGCCGGACCAGATTCGCCACCTCGCACCTGAGGCGCAGGATGCCGGCAGAGTTCAGCGCATGGACGAGTGGCGGGCGGGGCACGACCTTGGCCACCGCCAGAGAAAAACGCCTCAGCTGGGCGTTCGCCGCCCCCTCGTCGCTGTCGGCCGTGGCCAGATGGGTGTACAGGCCCTCCAGGCGCAGACCCGGTTCGGCGTGCAGGGCGGCTGCGACGGTCGCTGCCTCGTCCGGCGCTACGCCCAGCCGGTGCATGCCCGTATCGACCATCAGGTGCACGCCAAGCGTCTCACCAGGCGAAACCGCCTGGGCCAGGTCCGACACCTGCCCGCTTTGATGCACGCTGAGCGCCACCTTGGCCCTGACCAGATCGGGCACGGCCTCCTTCGGCACAGATCCCAGGACCAGGATCGGCAGGGCGATGCCCGCCTGACGCAGCGAAAGCGCCTCGTCAGCGGTCGCCACTGCGATCGCCGCCGCCCCGGCGCCCGCAGCCAGTCTCGCCGCCCAGAGGGCGCCGTGGCCGTAGGCATTGGCCTTCAAGACCGCCATCACACCCTGTCCGCCGCGGCGAGAGAGCATCTCCAGATTGTTCAAGAAGGCCGCACCATCGCGCTCCAGCCAGGCCCAGCGCCTCATCTGGGCGCCTTCATGGCAGCGGGGATCTGCTCGCAGAGCGCCCGGGCGCCTGCGCCGCGGCCTCTTTGCTCAAAAAGCAGCTGAGATGCTCGGCCATGGATCGACACCGCCTCGACCACCGCCGCATGGACCGAATCATGGCGGGCGAGGCAGACTGCGATCAGTCCGGTCAGCACATCTCCGCTGCCCCCCTGGGCCAAGAGGTCGTGGGCACCGCTGATCAAGGATGTCTCGTCCCGACTGGCCACGATGGTGGTCGCTCCCTTCAGCAAGACGGTCGCTCCGGTCCGTCGGCTGGCCTGCTCGACCTGGCTCAGGGGCGAGCCCTCCAAGTCGGGAAATAGGGTGGCGAACTCTCCGGCGTGTGGGGTGATCACCAGCGCTGCCCTGTTCTCTGGCCACAAGACGCCATGCGCCAGGTGCCACAAGGCGTCGGCATCGAGCACCATCTTCTGCCAGGGTGCCGCACACACGGCGGCGAGAAGGGCCGCCGAGCGCTTCGTGCGGCCGATGCCGGGACCGGCGGCGATGAATCGGAAGCCCTCTGCCACCGCAGCCGAGAGCGCCGAGGCGGCGTCTTCGGCATCCGGCAAAAGGGCCAGGGTGGTGGCCTCCGGGCAGATGGCGGTGAAGCGCGGCTCTAAAGATTGATCGGTCGCCAGCCGCACCAGCCCGGCCCCCGCCCGGAGTGCGGCCAGAGTGGTCAGGGCGGCAGCCCCGGCCAGGCCAGGCGACCCGGCCAGGACCAATACCCGCCCGCGGTCTCCCTTGTGGTCGGTAGAGAGAAAGACGGGCGACGCCACCTGGTCCACACTCAGCCACTGCCGCCGGCTGCCGAGCTCTGCCGGCTCGATGCCAAGATCGGCCAGCTCCAGCACACCCGAACAGGCAGGGCCGTCTGCCAAGAGCAGTCCTGGTTTGAGTGCGCCCAGCGCCACGGTCACGGTCGCCTTAGGGCCGCGGCAGAGCATCTCGCCGCTGTCCGGGTCGAGCCCAGAGGGCAGGTCGCAGGCCACGGTCGGCAGCCCCCAGGCACTGGCCTGGTCCAGATAGGCCACCATGTCTGAGCGCAGGGGCTTTGACACGCCGGTGCCAAGCAGACCGTCGATCATCCCCGCCTTGGCGTCCGGCGGCTCACCCCAGGATGCGGCGCGCACACCCGGCATCTGAAGGAGGCGCGCCAGGCGTTCCGTCGTCTGCGCCGTCTGCCGCGAACCAGCCGTGTAGACCCGCACCCGGAGGCCGGACTTGGCGAGCAAGATGCCGGCGCCGGCCGCATCGCCCCCATTGTTGCCGCCGCCGACCAGGACTGCGGCCTCCGAGCAGCGGCCAAGATGGCGAGTGAAGGCGTCGGCGATGGCAGCGGCGGCCCTGTCCATCAGCGTCTCGGCCCCGAGTCGGCCGCTTGCGATCAGATCGGATTCGGCCGCCCGCATCTCTAGACGGGTGAGCACCGGCCACCCGCTCACGACTCCACCACCACCACGGCCACCGCCACATCCTTGCCGTGCGAGAAGGAGAGGTGCAGCGTTTGTCCGCCCAGGGCCAAGAGCCGTTCTCTGAGGCCGCCGGTGAGCGCAACCGTCACGCCGCCGCCACGGCGCACCACCTCTGCCTCCTGCCAGCGACTGCGGGAGGCGCCTACGCCGAGCGCCTTGAAGGTGGCCTCTTTGGCGGCGAAGCGGGCAGCGAGGCGGCGCGACGCCTCTTTGCCCACGCCGGCGTAGGTGCGCTCGGCTTCGGTGAAGCAGCGCAGGAGAAACGCCGGGCGCTGACTGGCCCGCCCGATGCGGGCAATCTCTGTGACGTCGATGCCGACTCCCAGAATCACGCCAAGTCCCCTTCCTCTGCTGGCATAGCGATTCCACAGCCCCGGGCGGTCCCCTTGTCGGAGCGAAGGCGGCGGACGCCTGATCGCGCCACTGCAGGTTGCGCAACCTTGGCCGCGATCTTCTTGCCTGAGAGGTGAACGGCAAAAGACAGCGGAACCTGAGGTTTGGCCTGAGGAGAAGACTGTGCGGACCGGTCGTCTCGACCAGTTCCGCCGGGGAGGCACGTTCGGACGTGACCAGTCAGATTCGGCTGCACAAACTGACCAAGCGGTACGGGACGTTGACGGCAGTCGATGACCTGTCTTTGACCATCCCGCCGCTCGGCGTTTTTGGCCTGCTCGGGCCGAACGGTGCCGGCAAGACCACCACGCTGGAGATGATCGAGGGGCTGCGCAAGCCGGACTCCGGCGAGGTGTGGTTCGGCACCTTGGACATCGTCCGCCACCCCGAGGCGGCCAAGGCCCGCTTCGGCGTGCAGCTGCAGACGTCGTCCTTCTTCGACCTGCTGACGGTGGCAGAAACGCTCGATCTGTTCGCCAGCTTCTACCCGAAGCGCCTCCAGACGGCCGACCTGATCGAGCGCTTCGACCTCGGAGAGAAGGCGGACGCCCGGGTCAAGACGCTCTCCGGCGGCCAGCGCCAACGCCTGGCACTGGCCGCCGCCATGGTCAACGACCCGGAGGTGGTGTTCTTGGACGAGCCGTCCGCCGGCCTCGATCCGCAGGCCAGGCGCCACCTCTGGGACATGGTGGATGGGTTGCGCCAGGAGGGGCGCACCGTTGTCCTGACCACCCACTACATGGAAGAGGCCGAGACGCTGTGCGAGGAGCTGGCGATCATCGACCACGGCCGCATCCTGGCCACTGGGCGACCCAAGGATCTGATCGCCGAGCGAATGCCGGGAGCCCTGATCGAACTGGCGCCCGACACATCCCTTCCCTTAGACGTGCACCTCACGGCGATGACGGCGCTTGACCGCACCGATGACGCCGTCACCATCCACAGTTCGGATTTGGCGAAGACCTTGGTCGATCTGGTCTCCTGGGCCCAGGAATCCAGCGCCGACCTGGCCGGCATCCGGACCAGGGGCGCGACGTTAGAGGACCTCTTTCTCAGCCTGACCGGAAGGAGCCTTCGGGAATGAGCGCGGTGGTGGCGTTGGTCCAGGCCCTCTTTCGCAACTTCACCCGCAATCGGCAGGGTCTCTTCTGGAGCCTGTTCTTCCCCGTGCTGATGATGCTGGTGTTCGGGCTGCTCGGGAACTCCCAGACGGTCAACGTCAAACTGGCCGTCGTCGGCGGCAGCCTCGCCTTTCACCAGGAGGTGGCCGGGGCGCTGGCCAAGTCCACGATCTTCACCGTCACGACCATGACGCCAGCCGGCGCCCTCTCGGCCGTGCGCGCCGGCACCCAGGATGCCGAGCTGGTCCTTCCGGCACGCGCCGTGGCTGGCCAGCCGGCCGTGCTTCATCTCTACTACAACAACGCCAGCCAGGCTTCGGCCACTCAGGCCGTGGCGGCCGTGCAGCAGGCCATCAGCCAGATCGACCTCGCCCTCTCCGGTCGGCCTCCGGCCCTGACCGTTACCCCGCGGCCGCTCTCTGGCAGCCGCACCTTTTCCTATCTGGACTTTTTGCTGCCCGGCCTGATCGCCCTCACCATCATGCAGGGCAGCCTCTTTGGGCTGGCCACCGCCCTCACCCGCTGGAAGGAGCAAGGGGTGCTCCGGCGCTTTCTGGCCACGCCGCTTAGGCCTGTCCAGTTCCTGGGGGCGACCGTGATCAACTACATGCTGACCAATTTGATGAACACGGTGATCATCGCCGGCATCGGCATCTTGTTCTTACACGCCACCGTCCAGCTGCCGATCGGGCCCCTGCTCCTTTCGGTGCTGCTCGGCCTGTCCACATTCATCAGCATCGGCTTTCTGGTCGCTGGCCATGCCAAGAGCCAGGAGGCGGTGATCCCCTTGGTGAACCTGATCTCGTTTCCGATGATGTTTTTGTCCGGAGTCTTCTTCTCGCTCACCTCTCTGCCCAAGTTCCTGGCAGCCGTGGTCAGCTTCTTTCCGCTCACCTATCTCGCCAATGCGGTGCGCGGCCTGATGTCCGGTCAGCTGACCGGCGTGTCTGGGGCGTTGTGGGGCGACATCGGCGGTCTTGCGGCCTGGACGGTGGTGTGCGGCGTGATCGCAAGCCGCACCTGGCACTGGGAGTAGCGCCGCTGGCGCTCCAAGCGGCGATCGGGGGCGCACCCGCTGCGCCGGGGCGAACTGTCAACTTCTCGACGAAAGGAATCATCGCGTGTACGACCTGGTGATCGTAGGCGCCGGGGTGTGGGGGTCGTCAGCGGCACTGGCGGCGATGCGCCGGGGTGCCGGGAGCGTGCTGCTGCTCGAGGCCGAGATTGGCCCGGCGCAGCGAACCAGCGCCAAGAGCGGCGGCATCGTCACCGACCTGCTCTGGCACCCGCATGACCGGGAGCTGGTGCGACGCAGTCGGACCTTGTACCAGGAGGCGTCTTTGGGGGCAGACGACCCGCACCTGTGGCAGGCCGCCGGCATGGTGACCTTGGGCCGCGCTGATCAGGCGGAGCTGTTCGCGACCACCTGCGAACGGCTTCTTAGGCGCCAGGTCCCAGTCCGGATGCTCGACCGTGAGGGCCTTGGCCGCGCCTTCCCGGCCCTCGACCGGCTGCCAGCTGACATGATCGCCCTGCACACCCCAGACGACTGGCATGTCAACCCGACCGCCTACGCCCAGTGGGCGGTCTCAGCGGCGCGCCGGCTCGGGCTTTTCGTCCAGATGTCCGCGCCGATCCATCGCCTGGAGCTCCATCCGAGGTCGGTGGCGGTCCATCTGGCTGATCGGACGACCGTTGAGGGTGGCCGCCTGCTCGTCTGCGCCGGCACCTGGTCGCGAAGGCTCCTCAAGAGTGCGGGGCTCGACATCGCTCTCCGGCCGTACCGCACCCAGCTCTCCTCTGTGCACTTTGCGGCGCCCCACGACCTGCCGATCGTCTGGCAGCTTGAAACCGACCTCTATCTGGTGCCGGAGGGGGAGCGCGAGCTTCTGGCCGGTGACGGCACCGAAGAAGGCGAGTCGGACCCGGATGCGTTTCGAGAGACCGGCGATGCTGGCTTCATCGCCAGTGTGGCCGAACGGATCGTCGGCCTGACCAGCCGGGGCGACGGCGCCGGAGTGCGCACGGCCTGGGCCGGTCTGTGCGGTGCCACACCGGACCGCCGGCCGCTGCTCGGACGTCTCGCCCCGCATCTCTACTGCGCCTGCGGCGATCAGGGGATCGGCGTGATGCGTGGCCCGGCTTTGGGCGAACTGGCCGCTCTTGTGGCCCTGGAGCAGGCCGAGGCCCCGGAGCTTGATCCGCTGCGCTTTGTGCCGTCCGAGTTTCCGATCCGGCCCGGCTTCACCCTGGAGACCTAGTCGGCCCAGCTCTAAACCAGAAGGCGCCTGCTCAGGTCCACCCAGCTTGACCTGGATTGACCCCGGCTCTTGGCTCGGCCTAGAATCATCCCCATACTACAAATGCCTTGTCTGGAGGGATTTTGCCATCGACGCCACCTACCGTCCGCGAGAAGTCGAGCCGCGCTGGCAGGCGCGCTGGCAAGACGCGGGCATCGGGGAGGTCGACCTTGGCGCTGCCAAGCGCCCGTACTACAACCTGATGATGTTCCCCTACCCCTCGGCCGAGGGGCTGCACGTCGGAAACGTATTTGCCTTCACCGGCGCCGACATCCACGGCCGGCTGCGCGCCATGCAGGGCTACGACGTGTTCGAGCCGATCGGATTCGACGCCTTTGGCATCCACAGCGAGAACACCGCCATCAAGCAGGGGATCCACCCCAAGGCGCTGGTCGCCGCCAACACCCAAAACTTCCGCCGCCAACTGCGGCGGATGGGCGGGCGCTTCAGCTGGTCGCACACGCTGGACAGCACCGATCCCGCCTACTACCGCTGGACGCAGTGGATCTTCCTCAAGCTGTTCGAGGCCGGCCTCGCCTACCGCAAGCAGGCGCCGGTCAACTGGTGCCCATCCTGTCGGACGGTGCTCGCAGACGAGCAGGTGATCTCCGGCCACTGCGAGCGCTGCGACAGCGTGGTCGAACAGCGCAATCTGGAGCAGTGGTTCTTTCGGATCACGGCCTACGCCGACCGCCTGCTCGACCATTTGCCCGACCTGGACTGGTCGGAGCTGATCAAGACCGCCCAGGCCAACTGGATCGGCCGCAGCACCGGTGCCAGCCTGACCTTCTCGTTGATCGCCCCCGCAAGCGGGGAGATCGAGGTGTTCACCACCCGGCCGGACACCCTGTACGGCGCCACCTTCTTGGCGCTGGCGCCAAGCCACCCGCTCGCGGCCGCCATTCCCACAGCCGAGTTCAGGCCCAAGGTTGCAGCCTACATCGAGCAGGCGGCGAAGGCCGATCCGGCGGAAATAGGCACGGAGCGGGCCAAGACCGGTGTGCTGACCGGCGCCTTCGCCCGCCATCCTCTAACCAAAGAGGCCCTGCCGATTTTAGTCGCAGACTATGTCTTGGCCGGCTATGGCAGCGGTGCGGTGATGGGCGTACCCGGTCACGACCAGCGCGACTTCGACTTTGCCCAGGCCCTGGGACTGAATATCCAACGGGTGGTCGCCGCCAGCGCCGATGACATAGGCCCGCTTCACGAGGCCTTCACCGACGAAAGCGGCGTGCTGGTCAACTCCGGTCCCTACGACGGGCTGAGCGTGGCGGCGGCCAAGGCTGCGATCACCGCCCGGGCCGAGCACGACGGGTTCGGTGCGGCCAAGACCACCCTTCACTTGAGAGACTGGCTGATCTCGCGTCAGCGCTACTGGGGTCCGCCGATTCCGGTCGTCTACTGTGACGCCTGCGGCACGGTCGGCGTCCCGGAAGAGGAGCTCCCCGTCCTGTTGCCGGAGACGGAGGACTACGTTCCTCAGGGGACGGGGGCGTCTCCTCTCGCCTCCATCCCCGGGTTTGTGAACACGGCCTGCCCGCGCTGCCATGGACCGGCCCGCAGGGAGACCGACGTCTCAGACAACTTCCTCTGCTCGTCTTGGTACTTCTTGCGCTATCCCTCCCACCCCGAGGTCACAGACCGCCCCTATGACCCCGAGCTGATCGACAAGTGGCTGCCGGTTGACAGCTACATCGGCGGCAGAGAGCACGCCGTCTTGCATCTGCTCTACACCCGATTCATCTGCATGGCCCTCTTCGACCTCGGACTGCTCCCCTTCGAGGAGCCCTTCCGACGCTTTCGGGCCCACGGCACAATCACGTTTCAGGGCGGCAAGATGTCAAAGTCCCGCGGCAACGTCGTCACCCCAGACGACCTCTTCGATCGCTACGGCGCCGACACCACCCGGCTCTATCTGATGTTCCTCGGCCCCTACCAGGAGGGCGGCGACTACTCAGAGCGCAACATCGAGGGCATCTGGCGCTTTTTGCAGCGCGTCCACCGCCTGGTCAAAGACGCCAAGAGCCCGCCCAAGACCTGTGCCAGCGCCCATCTGGCCGATCTGCACCGGGTGGTGAAGCGCGTGACTGAGGATCTGGAGGCGCTCAAGTACAACACGGCGATCGCCGGTCTGATGGAGTACAACAACCTGCTCCGCCAGCGCACCGATCCGGTCTCCCACCAGGAGCTGGCCACCTTCACCCTGCTCCTTGCTCCCTTGGCGCCGCATCTGGCCGAGGAACTGTGGCAGGCCTTGGGCGGAGCCTTCTCGGTGCACAGCCAGCCCTTCCCCAGCTACGACCCCTCGCTTCTGATCGAGGACACCGCCACCGTGGTGGTGCAGGTGGACGGCCGGGTCAGGGCCCGCCTGACCGTTTCGGCCGGAACGGCCGAGGCCGAGGTCCGGCGTCAGGCGCTGGCGCTTGACTCCGTGCAGCGGCACCTGGACGGCGCCGAGGTGGAGCGCCTCGTCTTCGTCCCGGACCGGCTTGTGAACATCGTCCGAAAGATCTGATCGAAAAGAGCCCGCCCCTTTCCTTCAGGCCAAGCTCACGCTCGCTCGGCTACTCCACCGTCACCGACTTGGCCAGATTGCGCGGCTTGTCGATGTCCGTGCCGCGGGCCACTGCCGCGTGATAGGCCAGAAGCTGCAGCGGCAAGGCAGCCAGGACCGGGGCCAAGGCGTCGTGGCAGGCCGGCAGGAGAAAGCCCTGGTCCAGTTCTTGATGCCCGCTCAGGTCGTGGCTGGTGATGCCGTAGATCCAGCCGCCCCTGGCCTTGATCTCGGCCAGGTTGGAGAGCGTCTTGTCCAAGAGCTCGCCCTGGGTCAAAAGCGCCACCACCGGCACTCCCGGCTCGATCAGGGCCAGGGTGCCGTGCTTCAACTCGCCGGCGGCCAGGGCCTCGGCGTGCAGGTAGGAGATCTCCTTCAGCTTGAGCTGGCCTTCCATCGCCACGGCATAGTCGGTGCCACGGCCGACATAGAACACGTCCTTGGCTGCGGCGAGCCGCTTGGCGACGGCCTCGATCTCGCCGGCGCGCTGCAAGATCAGCTCGGCCTTCTCCGGAAGCGCCCACAGGTCTCTGGCCCACCTCGCCTCCTCCTGGGCGGCCAAAAGTCCGCTCGCCTTGGCGTAGGCGAGCACCAGGAAGGTGAGGGTCAGAATCTGGGTGGTATACGCCTTGGAGGAGGCGACTGCGATCTCGGGTCCGGCCAAAGTCGGCAAATTGATGTCGGCCTCGCGGCTGATCGAGCTGCCGATCACGTTGGTAATGGCGATCACCCGGGCCCCCATCGACTTCGCCCGGCGGATGGCCGAAAGCGTGTCTAGGGTCTCCCCGGACTGCGAGACGGCGATCACCGTGTCCTGGGGTCCGAGCTTGAGGTGACGGTAGCGAAACTCGCTGGCCAGATCCGCCTCGGCCGGAATCCCGAGCACGTCCTCGGCCAGGCGCCGCCCGACCAGACAGGCATGATAGCTGGTGCCGCAGGCCACAAACCACAGCCTTTCGGGCAGCGGCCCCGGGTCCACCTCAAGGGCGATCTGGTCGAGGTCCTCGCTCAGGCGTCCGGCCATGGTCTGGCGAAGCGCCTTAGGCTGCTCTTGAATCTCCTTGATCATGAAATGCGCAAAGCCGCCCCGCTCCGCCTCTTCCAGGTTCCAGGACACCTCGAGCGGCGGACGGTGCACCTCGCCTCCCGCTTTGTAGATGTGCGCCGCCTCGGCCGTGATCACGACCACCTCGCCGTCTTCCACTACCACCACCTTGCGCGTGCGGCTGATCAGCGCCGGGATGTCAGAGGCCAGCATGTTCTCGCCCTCGCCGATGCCGACCAAGAGCGGCGAGTCCTGACGGGCGGCGCCGACGGCGCCTGGGTCCTTCGTGCGCACCACGGCCAGGGCGTAGGTGCCGCGCAGCCGGGCGGTGCAGGCTTGGAGCGCCTCTTTGAAGGGTAGGTGGGCGTAGTCCTCCAGGAGGTGGACGACCACCTCCGAGTCGGTCTCGGAGCGAAAGACGTGCCCCGCCGCCTCAAGCTCGCGGCGAAGGGCGCTGTGGTTTTCGATGATGCCGTTGTGGGCCACCGCCACGTCTCCGTGACAGCCAAGGTGCGGATGGGCGTTTTGCTCGCTCGGCCGGCCGTGCGTCGCCCATCTGGTGTGCCCCACGCCGACCTGGCCCGAAAGCGGTTGCCCGGCCAGGGCGGACTCCAGCTCGGCGATCCGCCCCACCGCCTTGACGAATTGGACCGCCCCCTCGTCCAGCACGGCGATGCCGGCCGAGTCGTATCCCCGGTATTCGAGACGGTTCAGTCCAGCCAGCAGAAATGGAACGGCCGGGTCCTGTCCCGCGTATCCCACGATGCCGCACATATGCGCTTTTCCCTTCCATGGGGCCGATTGCAGGATTTAAGCGGCCACCTGTGACCACAGG
The DNA here is from genome assembly GCA_021827745.1 of Bacillota bacterium. GTDB lineage: Bacteria > Bacillota > Sulfobacillia > JAJZYS01 > JAJZLH01 > JAJZLH01. The sequence continues at coordinate 141,042 of JAKAUI010000045.1, forward strand.
TCGCCCGAGCGGTGGTGTCCAGGCTGTCCCGGCCGTCGCCGGCCGGATTTCTGAACACCTATCGGAACCGCCGTGCCGCGGGGTATCCGCCGAATCTTTCGATCAACCCCGACCTCGTCCACTCGCCAAGGCGAGTGCAGGCGCTTGTGAAACCGGTTTCGGATCGTGCCCTCAGCTGCTTTCAGCCACCATCTCCTGATTCAAGCTCCCAATCAAACCCAGCAAATTGTCCCGAACCCGCATGCAAATTGCAACATCCTGGCTCTCGACCATCACCCGGATCAGGGGCTCGGTGCCAGATGGCCGCACGGTCACCCGGCCCATCGGCCCCAGCGCCTCTTGGCTCGCCGCCAAGGCCGCCTCAAGCCTGGGATCCTTGGCGAGCCGCTGTTTGTCCCAGACGGCAAGGGCGCTCTCCAGGTGCGGGTAGGGCGTGAAGGACTGCTTAAGTACGCTCAGCGGCTTGTTGCTCTCGGCCAGGAGCCAGAGCAGGAGGCGAGCGGTCAGGAGCCCGTCTCCCGTCGTGTTGAAGCCAAGCGCCAAGAGATGCCCCGACGGCTCGCCGGCAAGCGCCAGGTTAGAGCGGCGCAGCCCCTCCAAGAGGTAGCGGTCCCCGACCTTCGTCTCCACCACCTTTAGGCCCTGCGCCTTCAGGGCAGAGCAGAGCCCGCCGTTTGCCAGCACGGTTACGGCCACGCCGTCTCCGCTCAGCCAGCCCTTATGGCGAAACCAGGGGGCAAACATGCCGATCAGGTGGTCTCCTGTCACCACCTCGCCCTGCTCGTCCACGGCCAGCGCCCGGTCGGCGTCGCCGTCAAAGGCCACCCCGATGGCGGCCCCCCTGCGCGCCCGCACCGCTCGTTTGAGGCTGGTCAGGTCGGTGGAGCCGGAGCGGACGTTGATCCGTTTCCCGTCCGGGGCGCCATGGAGCAGGGTCACCCTCGCTCCGCTCGCTTCCAGCGCCTGGCGGGCCAAAGGCGCCGCCGCCCCCCAGGCGCAGTCCACAATCACATGACCGTCCCAGCGGGCGGATGAGAGGCCGCTCAGGTGGCGGACATAGGCCAGTCGCAGGCCAGAGGCGTCCTGCCTTCGCCCGACCTTGGCTCCGATCGGACGCGTCGGATGGTTCGCATCGATCGCCGACTCAAGGGCCTCCTCCTGGTCGTCGGTGAGCTTGAAGCCGTCTTTTGCGAAGATCTTGATGCCATTGTCTTCGATCGGATTGTGGCTGGCCGAGATCATCACCCCGGCCTGAGCGTGGCTGTGGCGGGTGGCCCAGGCCACGGCCGGAGTCGGGACCACCCCAAGCGTCAGGACGTCGACACCCATCGCCATCAGGCCGGCACCGACCGCTGCCTCCAAGAGGTCGCCGCTCAGCCGGCTGTCGCGGCCGATCAGGACCTCGCTGTGCGCCTGCTCATGGCACAGCTGCTCGCCGAGGGCGAGCCCGATGGCAAAGGCCAGTTCGGCGCTGAGCTCGGCATTGGCCACCGCCCGCACGCCGTCTGTTCCGAAATAGCGCCGCACCGCCAAGCCCCCCTTCTAAGGACGAATTCGCACTTGAGTCGGATCGAGCGTGAGAAGCGCCGTGCCGCCCGGCCCGCCAAAGTGCAGTGCGGCGATGCCGCCGTGGCTGGTCGGATCAATGGCGGTCACCCGAAACTGCGCTGGGCCGAGCGTCTCGAGCAGGGACTCCGGTCCCTCGACCACCACGGCCACGGTTCCAGGCGAGGCGGTGGCCCCCTTCGGTCCGCCGACCACCACCACCGGCACGGCGGAGAAGGTGCGGTGGACGATCGGGTCTGACTGCGAGATCACGACCGCCCACACCGCCACCGCCAGCAGAAGGGACACGAGAGCCAGGACCGGCCGGCGACCCAGCCACCTATCCACGGTGCTCACCTGCCCCAGGGCGCCTGAGCAGTTGGTCCTCCACCATCCGGCGCAGCCTGCGCTCGTCGAGGTACCTGATCAGCTGTCCGCCCTTGGCCACGCTGACCGCCCCGGTCTGCTCGGACACCACGACCACGGCGGCGTCCGACACCTCGCTGGCGCCGATCGCCGCCCGATGCCGGGTGCCAAGGTCGGAGGGCACCACAGACGTGGCGGCCAGCGGCAGAAAGCAGGCGGCGGCCAGCACCCGATCCCGGCGGATGATGGCCGCCCCGTCGTGCAGCGGCGTGTTGGGAGCGAAGATGTTGCACAGAATCTGCCAGGACACCCTGGCCCCAAGCCAGGTGCCTGCCGCCGCCACGTCGCTCAGCCCGGTCTGCCCCTCCAGCACGATCAGGGCGCCCACCTTCTGGCGGGAAAGCCGCATTGCCGCCTGCACCACCGCTTCCACGGCGGTGCCGAGGTTGGGCTCGTCCTCCTCGCGCCCAATCAGGCCCTCCAGGAAGCGGGCCCGCCCCAGGCGCTCGAGGCCGCTGCGCAGCTCCGGCTGGAAGACCACCGGAATCGCCACCAGCAGTGCGAGCAGCGCCGTCTCGAGCACGACATGCAGGGCCTGCAGTCCGAGCAGGGCCGACAGCTCGGTGCCCATGGCCACCAGCACGATGCCCTTCATCAGCTGGAAGGCGCGCGTGCCGCGGATGGCGAGCAGGATGCGGTAGAACAGATAGGCCACGATCGCGATGTCGAGGGCGTTTTGGATCAGTGCCGCCGGGCCCATGGCGACGATTCTCAGCCACATCGCCCCGGCCCCCTTGGCTCAGCTAGCTCTGGCAATCCTGGCGCAAGATCAGACGGTGGGTGCGGCGGATGCCCAGGTATCCGATCCCGCCGTCTGCCTCCAGCGGCTTGACCTCGACCAGGCGAAAGCCGCGGATCTGCAGATGGCGAAGGGCGGTCACGTCCGCATTGGAGATGTCCACGATCAGCCCTGACCGCTCGGTGCGCTGAGCCAAATCGCCGGCGGCATCCAAGAGGGCGTCTGCCACCGGGCTCTCCCAGAGGTCGGGCTGCAGGTCGAAGCCGGCCAGCCCCAGGTCGTCCCCGACCAGCATCAAGGCCAAGAGGTAGGTGGCCCGCTGCTGGGTGGCGCGCAACGTCGGCACGAGCCCTATCTCGCAGCTCGCCGACGACACCGTGACAATGGGGCGACCGCCGATCGCCTCCCAGACCTTGGCGGTCTCGGCGCCGGGCGGACAGCGATCGACGGTCACTTGGGCGCTAGGCGCCGGCGCCTTCATCCGCCTTGCCCTCCCTCAGCTGTCCGTAGAAGGCCAGCGCCTGCAGCTCGGTGGCCAGATCCAGGTTGTTGACGAACACGTCCGGGTGCTGCAGCTTGACCGGCGCGAAGTTCAGCACCGCCCGCACGCCTCCTGCGACTAGGGCCGCAAAGACCTGAGCGGCCGCTGGCGCCGGCACCGTGATGGCGGCCAGCCTGATCTGCCGGCGCTGCACCTCTTCGGTGATGGCGTCTGCCGGCAGCACCGTGTAGCCCTCGACCGAGCCCATGGCCTTCTTCGGATCGCTGTCGAAGACCGGGCCAACGGCCAGGCCAGCGTGACGGCGCGAGAGATAGCGCAATAGGGCGGTGCCCAGTCTGCCCGCTCCGACCAGGGCCAGCTCCGGCTCGTCGGCGATGCCCAGGATCTGGCGGATCGAGGCGGCGAGGTGGCGCACGGAATACCCGATTCCGCGGCGGCCGAAGGCACCGAAGTAGGCCAGGTCCTTCCGAATCTGCTCAGAGGTGAAGCGGGTCAGGTCGGACAGCACCCGGGACGAGACCACGTCCTCGCCGCCGGCGGTCAGTTCTTCAAGTTCGCGCAGATACAGCGGCAGACGGCTGATGGTGGCGGCCGGGATGCGCCGCGTCGGCTTCACGCCTCGCGCTCCACCACGTAAGAGGCCATCGACAAGAGGGCCTCTCTGGCCTCGGTCGGCGGCAGCACGTCGAGTGAGTCGACCGCCTCGCGCACCAGACGCTGCGCCACGTTCTGGGCGTAGGCGAACGAACCGGAGCGGCCGAGGATGGACTGCATCTCGACCCATTCGTCCTGGCCAGCGGCCCGGGCCTGGGCCAGCTTGGTCAGGCGGCTGCGCTCGGGCTCCTCAGAGTTCACAAGGCCGTGAATCAGGGGCAGGGTCAGCACCCCGGACCGCAGGTCGACGCCCACCACCTTGCCAAAGGCGACCGAGGTGGCGGTGAAGTCCAAGAGGTCGTCCACAATCTGAAAGCCTAGGCCCATGCTCCAGCCAAAGGTGTAGAGCACTCGCTGCTTCCACTCCTCGGCGCCGGCCATCAGCGCTCCCAGCCGACAGCTCTCAGCCAAGAACAAGGCCGTCTTCTTGCCGATCCGCTCGAGATAGTCGGCCTCGGTCGGAAGCTCGCCATCCAGGGCCGCCACATTCTGCTGGATCTCGCCGTCACACATCTGGCGGACGACCGCCGACATGATCAAGGTGGCCTCCGGCTCGCGGGTCTCGGCCAGAAGGCCGAGTGCGCGGGCGAACAGATAGTCGCCGGCCAAGATCGCCACCCGACGGCTCCAGACGGTGTGCACGGTGGCCACGTTGCGGCGCACCATCGCCTCGTCCAGGATGTCGTCGTGAATCAACGTGGCCATGTGGATCATCTCTGTGGCCGCCGCCACCTTCATGATCTGATCCGGATCGGCGCTGCGCCCAAAACGGGCTGCCAAGAACACGAGCGCCGGCCGGATGCGCTTTCCGCCGCCGGCCAGAAGGTGGCCGACCACCTCGCGCACGCCGGTGCGGGCCTGCTGCAAGTCATCCTGAAGATAGGTCTCCAGCGCGTTCAGTTCCGGCCGGACCACCTGAAACAGATTGGGAAATTCCACCTTGACCATCCTCGGCTCCAACCATTGTCTGGGGCTGGCGGGCCATGCCTAAGCTTACCTGTTCTCGCCTTCCGGCTCCAGCCCTGCCGCCGCCATCAGTCGGCGCAGGCGGGCGGCGACCGCCGACTTGGTGATGCCGAGTGCGCCACCGAGTTCGACCAACGTGGCCTCAGGCTCGAGAAGCCGGGCTGCGCTGGCGGACTGGAGGGCAACCGGCAGCCCGTCCAGCCGGCCCTCGGCCTTCAGGATCGAGATCGCCAGCAGCTGGCGGGATGCCGCCCGAGCGGACTTTTGCAGATTGGCGGTCTCGGCGTTGACCAACCGGTTGACCTCTTCTTTGAGTTCTGAGATCGCCCAGGCGTCCTCGAAGGCAAAGAGCGCCCCGGTGCCGCCCACGGCCGCCAACAGCGCGATCACCTGCTGGCGGCTTTTCAGGTAGACCAAAAAGCGACCGCGGCGCTCAGTGCGGCGGGCGTCGACCCCCATCGCCGACAGCAGGTCTGCGGTCTCGGCCGCCAGTTGCGCCTGAGCGTACACGAACTCAAGATGCGGCTCCTTGTGCGGGTCATTGACCGATCCGGCCGCCAAGAGATAGCCGCGGGCAAGCGCCCGACGCCGGGCCGATGTGGCCGTGAGCTGAGCCGGCCTTGGCCCGAGCTCAAGCCCGAGGCCGAGCGCTCCCAGCCAGAGATCGCCCTGCTTCAGGTCCGGCAGATGAAGGGCGAATCGGCCATGGCGGCGGTTGGCCTGGCGCAGGAGGTCGGGTTTGGGCACCCCCTCCTGGCGTAGCAGCTGAACGGTCAGGCGAGCCACCGCCGGGTGGTCGAAGCAGGTGAGCAAGATGGCGCCGTGCCGACCCTCCCTGACCATGGTCCCAGGCCGGAGCAGACCGGCCAGAAGCGCTTGGCGCACGCTGGCCCGCCGCGGTCTGGCCTGGGCCAGTTCCGATTTCAGGCGCCGGGTGAATGAATCTGCCACGGACCCGCTTCGCTGCGTCTCAGCCGTTCCGCCAGCGCCAAGAAATCCAGCCGGCGGCGCGGCTCCCACGCCTCGGAGGCATCGAGCACGATCTCCAAGACCGCTCTCGCCAGCTTGCCTGAGTCGTGGCGGGCCAGGGCTCCCGGCGCCAGAACGTCCCGCCGCCGGATCAGCTTTCCGCTCTCGGCCAGGCCAGCCGTGTCCGTGTCGACGGGCATGGCGCCGACGCTGGCGTAGCGGGCGAGGAGCCCCGGCTCAATCTCCCCCTGGTGCAGCACCACCCAGTGCACTGTCCCGGGGGCGTGCCGCTCGATCGCCTCCAGGTGCTGGCGCAAGCCCATGCCGGTGGTCTCGCCTGGCTGGGTCATCAGATTTTGGACATAGATCTTGGCGGCCCGGCTCTTGGCGATGGCGTCGGCGACGCCGGGCGCCAACAGCACCGGCAGGATGCTGGTCCAGAGGCTGCCCGGGGCGATCACGACAGCCTCGGCGGTGCGGATCGCCTCCACCACCGCCGGATCGACCTGGGGCACGGCCGGCTCCAGACGGACGTCTTCGATCGTGCGGCCATGACGGGTGATCTCGGATTCGCCCTTGATCCACTCTCCGTCCTCGGTCTTCGCCCACAGCACCACCGGTTCGGCGGTGGCCATCAGCACCCGGCCTTGCACGGCCAGAACCCGGCTCGAAGCCGTGATGGCTGCCTGGAAGTCCCCAGTGGTGCGCTCCATGGCGGTCAGAAAGAGGTTGCCGAAGGCATGGCCGGCCAGATCGCCGCCCTCTTCAAAGCGGTACTGGAACAATTTCTCCAAGAGCGGCTCCGCCTCCGACAGGGCGACCAGACAGTTTCGCACGTCGCCAGGGGGCTGGATGTTGAAGCCAGCCCTCAGCCGTCCGGTGGAGCCACCATCGTCTGCTGAGGCGACGATGGCGGTCAGCTGGGCCGTGTAGGACTTGAGGCCGCGCAGCAATACCGGCATGCCGGTGCCGCCGCCCAAGACGACGATCTTTGGTCCGCGCCTGAGGGCATGACCGGTGACCACGGCTGCCGCCAGCTCGTCCGGCGCATTGGGCGCCACCACCGCCACCACAGAGCGGATCAGCCGACGGACGCCGACCACGGCCAGTCCGATGCCAAGAGCCAGGACGACGACATCAAAGAGCGGTCCCAACCCGAACTGAAAGCCGCCGGCGGCGGATTCGACCAGTGGGACCAGGCCGAGCAGGGCGACCAAAAAGCCAAGCGCCATCAGGCCAACCCAGCGCTTGAGCCTCAGCCCGGGGACCAGCCAAGAGGTTAGGTCTCGGACAATAACTCCTCCTTCTCCAGGTCGCGGTGGCTGACCGTGAGCGGACTGTACTCGGAGCCAAGCCGCGAGGCCAAATGCTCAGCCACCGCCACCGACCGGTGACGGCCGCCGGTGCATCCGATGGCCACGGTGAAGTCGCTGCGGCCGTCATCTTCGAGATGGCCCAGATAGTCGCGCACAAGCGCCTCGATCCGGCCGACCAGTCGCCTGGAGCTCTGGTCGTGGAGCACAAAGGACATCACCCTGGCGTCTGTCCCGGGCAGAGGCGCCAGATCGGGGTGGTAGTGCGGGTTGGGCAGACTGCGCACATCGAGCACCAGATCGGCCTCGGCCGGTGCCCCGTGCTTGAAGCCGAAGCTGATCAGGTGCACCGGCGGCAGACCGGAGGCGTCGGCCGCGTAGGCCTGGGCCAGGGTGCGGCGCAGCCGGTAGAGGGTGAGATTCGAGGTGTCGAGCACCAGCGTGGCCTGCTGGCGCACCGGCTCCAAGAGGGCCCGCTCCAGTGCGATGCCCTCGGCCACCGACCCCTGGGGCGACATCGGGTGGTGGCGCCGCGTCTCCTTGTAGCGCCGGATCAAGGTGGCGTCGTCGGCCTCCAGATAGAGCACGGCGCAGGTGACGTCCACGCCGGCCAGCACCCGCAGCGCCTCCTGGATGCCGCCGAAGAAGCCCTCTTGCCGGGAGTCCACCACCAAGGCCGTGCCGCGCAGCCCGCCCTCCTTGGAGAGCAGCTCCACCAAGCCCGGGATCAGGGCCGGCGGGATGTTGTCCACGGCGAAAAACCCGAGATCCTCGAAGATGTGCAGCGCATTGGTCTTGCCCGCTCCGGACAGGCCGGTGACCAGCACCACCAGGCTCTTTCGGCCGGGCATCTAGAGTGCCTCGAACAGGCGACTGAGACCCCAGGCGATGAAGCCGACCAGCAGCGAGCCGACCAGGGCCGCCGTAAAGCCGGCCACCGCCAGCCCGGGCACCACGCTGAGCGCCAGCCAGAACAAGAGGGCGTTGATCACGACGGTAAAGAGGCCAAGCGTCAGGACCTGAAGGGGCAGGGTGAGCAGGACCAAGACCGGCTTGACGAGTCCGTTCAACACGCCGAGCAGGAGGGCCCCTTCGATCACCGGTCCATATCCGGCGGCCTGCACGCCGATGTGCAGGGCAGCCACGATCAGAAGCCCAATCGCCGCCGCCAGTGCCCGCAGCAAGAACGCGGCCAGCGGGCTCCTCCTAGCCTTGGACACCGTCTTTAGCCTCCTTCAGCAGCACCGCCAGCTTCGCCGGCAGCCCTGCCTGAATCAGGTCTTCGACGGAGGCCGCTTGAATCTTCCTCGGCGAGCCGAAGGTCTTGAGCAGCATGCGCTTGCGCTTGGGGCCGATTCCGGCCACGGAGTCGAGCCACGAGCTCATCATCGCCCGGCTGCGCCGACTGCCGTGGGCGGTGTTGGCAAAGCGATGGGCCTCGTCTCTGAGCTGCTGCAAGAGCTGCAGTCCGAGGTCGTGGCGGGCGAGGACGATCGGCTCCGGACTCTGTGGCAGGTACAGCCATTCCTCGCGTTTTGCGAGCCCAACCACCGCCACCTCCTGGTGCAGTGCCGCCAGGGTCTCGGCCACGGCCGCCACCTGGCCCTTGCCGCCGTCGATCAAGAGCAGATCCGGACGGTCGCGAAACGAGGTGTCCCGGCGGTCGTCGAGGCGCCCCATCCGGCGGCTGACCGCCTCCTGCAGCGAGGCGAAGTCGTCTGGGCCGGTGACCGTCCGGATCGAGAACTGCCGGTAGTGGGAGGGGCGGATCACGCCTTCTTCGGCAACGGTCATGGCCGCCACCGACAGAGTCCCCTGGGTGTTCGAAATGTCGTATGCCTCGATCCGCCGCGGCGGGACGGAAAGCGACAGAGCGTCTGCGATCTGAGCCAGGGCCGCCTCGGCCCGCTCGCTCGATCCTTCCTCCTGGCGCAGGCCTTCGGATGCGTTCTTGCCAGCCATCTGCACCATGCGCCGGCCGTCTCCGCGGCTGGGCACCGACACGCTGACCGGCCCCTGGCGCCGCTCACGCACCCAGCTGCGCAGCTCTGCGATGCCCTCTGGCAGCTCGGACATCCACACCGTGCGGGCGGGGACCTCTTTGCCGTAGTGGGTGCGCATGGCGGCGGCCAAGACCACGGCCGGCTTCTCGGCCTCCGGAATCTGAAACGTGTACCGCTTTCGGCCGGTCATCTTGCCATGGCGGACGAGCAGCACGTCGACCACAGCCAGCTGGCGGCTGTGGGCCAGCGAGAAGACGTCCGCCTCACGCCCCTCGGCCACCACCACCGTCTGGCTGGCCGTAACCTCCTCCAGCGCCCGCAGCCGGTCCCGGGCCTGGGCGGCGGCCTCGTACCGAGTCTCTTGGGCGGCGGCGTTCATCTCCTGGCGGAGGGCCCGCATCACGTCCTCGTGCCGTCCCTCGAGCAGATTCGCCGCCTGGGTCACCGTCTGCTGATAGTCGTCTTTGCTGATCAATCCGACGCACGGAGCCGGGCAGCGCTTGATGTGGTAGAGCAGACAGGGGCGGTCCACCGTCTTGAACTTCTGGTCGCTGCAGGTGCGCATCGGAAAGAGGCGGGCCATCAGGCGCAGGGTCTCGTGAACGGCACCGCCTCCCGGATAGGGTCCGAAGTAGCGGGCGCTGTCAGAGCGGCGCTGGCGGACGATCTCCAGCCGGGGGAACGGCTCGTCGGCCAGCCTGAGATAGGGATAGTGCTTGTCGTCCCTGAGCAGCACGTTGTACTTGGGCCGATGCTGCTTGATCAACGTCTCCTCGAGCAGCAGCGCCTCCGCCTCGGTGGCGGTCAGGATCACCTCGATCGACTCGGTCAGCCGGCGCAGGGCGGCGACCTTGGGCTCGCGCACCGGGCCTTGGAAGTAGGTGCGGACCCGGTCGCGCAGGCGCACGGCCTTACCGACGTAGAGCACCCGCTTGCCCTTGTCGCGCAAAAGATAGCAGCCGGGCTGGCGAGGCAGCTCCTGGGCCTGGGCCAGAAGGTTCACCTCAACGGCCAGCCAGCGACCTCTGGTCGGCGAAGGACGCCGCCAGAAACTGGCCGGTGTAGGAGCGCGCCTGGCGGGCGAGGTCCTCCGGCGACCCCTCAGCCACCAGCTCACCGCCGCGCTCGCCGCCCTCTGGACCGAGGTCGATCAGCCAGTCGCAGGCCCTGATCACGTCTAGGTTGTGCTCGATCACGACCACCGTGGAGCCGCTGTCCACCAGCCGCTGCAGCACCTCGAGCAGGCGGCGGACGTCGTCCATGTGCAGACCGGTGGTCGGCTCGTCCAGGATGTAGAAGGTGCCGTCCACCGCCTTGCGCGAGAGCTCGGCGGCCAGCTTGACCCGCTGCGCCTCGCCACCGGAGAGGGTGGTGGCGCTTTGGCCAAGCGTGACGTAGCCGAGCCCCACCTCGGCCATCACCTTCAGCTTGCGGGCCAGCCGCGGATAGGGGGCGAAGAACTCGATCGCCTCGTCCACGGTGATGTCCAAGATGTCGGCGATCGTCTTCTTGTGCAGCGTGACCTCAAGCGTCTCCCGGTTGTAGCGCTGGCCCTTGCACACCTCGCACGGGACATAGACGTCGGGCAGAAAGTGCATCTCGATCTTGATGATGCCGTCGCCGCGACAGGCCTCGCAGCGGCCCCCGGGCACGTTGAAGGAAAAACGGCCCGGGCCGTAGCCACGGATCTTGGCCTCCGGCAGCTCGGCGAACAGGCTCCGGATCAGGTCGAACAGGCCGGTGTAGGTGGCCGGGTTGGACCTAGGCGTGCGCCCGATCGGGCTCTGGTCGATGTCGATCACTTTTTCCAGGAACTCGAGCCCCTCCACCGTCCGATGCTCGGCCGGCCTGAGGTGGGCCCGGTTCAGGTCGCGGGCCAGCGCCCGATACAGCACGTCATTGACCAGGCTGGACTTCCCGGAGCCGGACACGCCGGTCACGCCGATCAAGAGCCCAAGCGGGAAGCGGACATCGATCTCCTTGAGATTGTGGGCGCGGGCCGATCGCACGGTGAGCGCCCGCGGCCCTGGTGGCCGCCGGCTGGCTGGAAGCGGCACCTGCACCCGACCGGACAGATAGCGGCCGGTCAGGGACGACGGATCGGCCATCACCTCTTCCGGAGAGCCGGCGCTGACCACGTGCCCGCCGTGGCGACCGGCGCCTGGTCCGATGTCGACGATGTAGTCGGCCGAACGCATCGTCTCTTCGTCGTGCTCGATCACGATCAGGGTGTTGCCCTGATCGCGCAGCTTCTTCAGGGTGTCGATCAGCCGTCGGTTGTCTCTGGGATGCAGCCCGATGCTGGGCTCGTCCAAGACGTAGATGACGCCGACCAGCCCGGCACCGATCTGGGTGGCGAGCCGAATGCGCTGGGCCTCGCCGCCGGACAGGCTCATCGCCGCCCGGTCCAGGGTCAGATACTCTAATCCGACGTTGATCAAAAAGCCTAGCCGCTCGACCAAGGTCTTCTTGATCTCGCGGGCGATTGTCTCCTGGCGTTCAGTCATCCGAAGCTCGGTGACGAAGTCGAGCGCCTGCTGGATCGACATGGCAGACAAGGTGGCGATCGAGATGCCGCCCACGGTCACGGCCAGGCTCTCCGGGCGCAGGCGCTGGCCCTGACAGGCCGGGCAGGGCACCGGCGTCATGTAGGCCTCCATCTCGCGTCTCGCTTCCTCGCTCATCGCCTCCTTGTGGCGGCGTTGCACGTAGCTGGCGACCCCGCTGTACGGAATGGCGCGTCGGCGGTGGCCGAAGTGGGAGTCGAAGTGGAAGGGGAAGACCTCCTTGGTGCCGTCGATCACCAGCTGGCGATCAGCCTCTGTCAGCTCCCGCCACGGCCGGTCGATCGGGATGGCAAAGTGCTCGGCGGCCTGGGTCAGATAAGCGCTGTAGTACTCGCTGCGCGCCCAGGGGGCGACGGCGCCGCCGAGCAGGCTGCGCCGCTCGTCCGGCACCACCAGCGCCGGGTCCACCTGCAGGTGGTAGCCGAGGCCGTCGCACCGGGTGCAGGCGCCATAGGGGTTGTTGAAGGAGAACATGCGCGGCGTCAGCTCTTCGAGGCTGATCCCGCACTCGACGCAGGCGAAGTTCTGGGAATAGGTGGTCTCCTCGCCATCGACCACCGCCACCACAGCCAGGCCTGACGCCAGCTTCATCGCTGTCTCCAAGGAGTCGGCCAGCCGACTCGCCACATCCGGTGAGATGATGAGTCGGTCAATCACCGCCTCAACCGTGTGCTTCTTCTTCTTCTCGAGTTCCGGCGGATCGCTGAGATCGACCACCGCGCCGTCCACCCGGGCCCGGACGAATCCATCGCTGGCCAGCTCGGCGAACACCCGCTCGTGCTCGCCCTTTCGGCCGCGCACCATCGGGGCCAGCACCATGATCTTGGTCCCCTCGGCCAGAGCCAGCACCTGGTCGACCACCTGGTCGACCGTCTGGCGCTGAATCGGCCGGTGGCAGTTCGGACAGTGCGGGGCGCCGACCCGGGCGTAGAGCAGACGCAGAAAGTCGTGGATCTCGGTGACCGTGCCGACGGTCGACCGCGGGTTGTGCGAGGTGGTCTTCTGGTCGATCGAGATCGCCGGCGACAGACCCTCGATGCTGTCCACATCCGGCTTGTCCATCCGCCCCAAAAACTGGCGGGCATATGCCGAGAGACTCTCCACATAGCGGCGCTGACCTTCGGCGTAGATGGTATCAAGCGCCAAAGACGACTTGCCGGACCCAGACAGCCCGGTCATCACCACGAGCTCGTTGCGTGGGATCTCCAGGTCGATGTTCTTTAGGTTGTGCTGGCGGGCGCCTCGGATGACGATCTTGTCGTTGGCCACCTAACGCTACGTCCTTTCGCCGGGGTGTGGTGAGTGTAGCACGGGCGGCACCCTAGCTCTTGGCGGTCTTGCCTAGCGGCCGCACGGTGAGCGAGGCCTCGAGCTCGACCACCACATCGCGCAGCTGGGCCGCCCGTTCGAACTCGAGGAGTTTCGCCGCCTCCCGCATCTGGCGGCGCAGCCGTTCCGCCAGCTTCAGCTTCTCCTTGTTGGAGAGGCTGCCAAGGTCAAGGGGCGTGCCATCGGGGTGGACGGCAACATGGGTGGCCTCCAGCACGGCGCGCACCCCCTTGATCACGGTGGTGGGGGTGATCTGGTGGCGCAGATTGTACGCCACCTGCATCTCCCTCCTGCGCCGGGTCTCTTCCATCGCCTGGCTCATGGCCGGCGTCACCTTGTCGGCGTACATGATCACCCGGCCAAAGACATTGCGCGACGCCCGGCCGATGGTCTGGATCAAGGAGGTGGCCGATCGCAGGTAGCCTTCCTTGTCGGCGTCCAAGATGGCGATCAATGACACCTCGGGCAGGTCGAGCCCCTCTCGGAGCAGGTTGATGCCGACGAGCACGTCAAAGCTGCCCAGCCGCAGCTCGCGGATGATCTGCATCCGCTCCAGGGTGACGATGTCGGAGTGCATGTAGCGGACCTTGACCCCGCACTCCCGAAAGTACTCGGTCAGGTCTTCCGCCATCTTCTTGGTCAAGGTCGTGACCAAAACCCGCTCCTGGCGGGCCACCCGCTGCTCGATCTCAGCCAAGAGGTCGTCCACCTGGTGTGCGGTCGGCCGCACCTCGACCTCGGGATCGACCAGGCCGGTCGGGCGGACGATCTGCTCCACCACCTGCTGGCTGACCGAGAGCTCCCAGGGACCTGGTGTGGCCGAGACCGCGACCATCGTGTTGGTCCGCTCCAGGAATTCCCGGAAGTTGAGCGGCCGGTTGTCCAGCGCAGACGGCAGGCGAAAGCCGAACTCGACCAAGGTCTTCTTCCGCTCCTGGTCGCCGGCGTACATGCCGCGGGCCTGCGGGATGGAGATGTGGGACTCGTCGACGAACAGCAGATAATCCTTCGGGAAGAAGTCAAGCAGGGTGTACGGCGGCTCCCCAGGCGCCCGGCCGGTCAGGTGGCGGGCGTAGTTCTCGATGCCAGAACAGTACCCCACCTCGCGCATCATCTCGAGATCGTAGGTGGTGCGCTGCTCGAGACGCTGCGCCTCAAGCAGCCGGCCGGCTCGGGTCAGCTGATCGAGGCGCGCTCTCAACTCTTCGGAGATGGTCAAGATCGCCTGTTCGCGCCGCTCGATCGGCGTCACATAGTGCGACGCCGGGTAGATGGCCACATGGTCGCGCTGGCCGTACACCTCGCCGGTCAAGGCATCCAATTCGCTGATTCGCTCGATGGTATCGCCGAAGTACTCGACCCGGACCAATCGTTCCGAGGAGCCGGCCGGAAAGATCTCCAGCACGTCGCCGCGCACCCGAAAGTGGCCGCGGGTCAGGTTCTGGTCGTTTCGCTGGTACTGGTTGTCGACCAGCTGGCGCAGCACCTTCTGGCGCGGCCGCTCAGTGCCGCGGCGCAAAGACACGCACAGTTCGCGGTAGTCCTCCGGCGAACCGAGTCCGAACAGACAGCTGACAGACGCCACGATCAGCACATCGCGCCGCTCGAACAGGGCCGTAGTGGCGGCATGGCGCATCTTGTCGATTTCGTCGTTGATCGAGGCGTCCTTGGCGATGTAGGTGTCAGACTGCGGGACGTACGCCTCCGGCTGGTAGTAGTCGTAGTAGGAGACAAAGTACTCCACGGCGTTCTCTGGGAAGAACTGCTGAAACTCTCCAGCCAGCTGGGCAGCCAGCGTCTTGTTCGGGGCGAGCACCAGAGTCGGCCGCTGCAGACGGGCCACCGTGCTGGCCATGGTGTAGGTCTTGCCGGAGCCGGTCACGCCGAGCAGCACCTGGCGGTCGAGCCCGCGCTGCACGCCGTCGACCAGCTGGGCGATCGCCTGCGGCTGATCTCCCTTCGGCGTGAAGTCACCGGCCAGCGTGAACTCAGGCATCTGATCCTCCTTCGGTCAGGGGGCGCCAATAGAGCGGGCGGGGCCACTTGGGTGCCCCGCCCGCCGAACTTCAGGGGGAACTTCAGGCTATGTCGGTGGGCGCACCCGGCTCCGGTGCCGGTTCGTCGTCCGGCGCCACGGCCACTTCGCACGAGCCGATCAGGCTGGCTCCGTCCTCCACGGTCAGGCGCCGGGCCTTCAGGTTCCCGACCACTCGAGCGGTGGGCTTGAGGTCCAGCCGGCGGGCGGCGGTGATGTCACCCTCGACCAGCCCCATCACGATCACTTCCTGGCCCTCGACGGTGGCGTTGACCACGGCCGTCTCGGCGATGATCAGCTGGCCCTCGTGCCGGATCTTGCCCTTGAAGTGTCCTTCCAGGCGAATCAGGCCACGCCCCGATCCCACCAGCGTGCCGTCAAAGGACACGTTGCGGGACAGTAGGGCGGTGCCCTCCTGGCCGTTCGGCATCGCTGGATCGCCGCGCCCCTTCCCCATCTGAACGACCATGTCGCGCAGGTCCCCTTCCCGGATCCGCTCACCGTTGGAGCGTGCGAACTAGATTCTGCGACCCCCGTCAGATTCCTACTGCTGTAACGAGCGGATGTTACAGACTTCCGGCCACCGGCAGCTTCTTGATCACCGCCAGCGGGTCTTGAGGCTGGCCCCACACCCAGACCGTGAATCCGACCGGCCCTCCCCCGGCCTTGGCCAGGGTCTCACCCTGGGTCACGCTCTGGCCGATCGTCACCCTGGCCGCGCTCACGTCAGCGTAGGCGACCTGAAGCCCGCCCGCACTCGATACCAGGACCGTCTTCGCTCCCTGGGCAGACGTGCTGATCGATGCCACGGTGCCAGAGGCCACGGCGACGACCGGCGCACCGGCTGCGGCCTGGATCTCAAGGCCGGGGCTGAACTGGCTGCCGCTGGCCGTAGGGTGCCAGCCATAGCCCACCGTCACCGTGCCGGCCACCGGCAGCTGCCGGGGCCAGGACACAGAGACGGCGGCAGCACTCTGGCTGCCGAGCTGGCCGGTCAGTTGCTGCAGGGCGTTGATCAGGGTCTGGAAGCCAGCGATGGCCGGCGTGCCGTAGCCGTCGACGGCTGAAACCCGGCTCTCGGCGCTGCTGACCGCCTGCTCCAGGGCGCCGAGGCTGGTCGAGATCTGGGCGACCGTCTTCTCGTCTGCCACATAGCCGGCCTTTTCCTGCTGCTCGCTGCTGACCAGGGCCTGCAGGGCCGTGATGTGCTGAGCCGCCAGCCTATTGGCCTGGTTCGTGCCCAAATAGGCGGCAAAGAACAAGATCGCCACGGACACGCCGACCGCCGAGACGAGCGCGGCGGCCAGCACCAGTGTACGCAGGCCGATACCGAAGGTGATCTCCTGGGCGGTTCCGTCTCGCTCGGAGAGAACGACCAGGCGGTAACTCGGGGTGTCCAAATCATCCCTCCAAAAGCGCTCCGCGCCCATGGCAGATCCGCGATGCTGGCAAACCTTCTGCCCGAGAGATTAGCCACAACCGGACGCTAGGTCAATCCCAGGCGCCGGCGCTCGCTAGCGCTTAGGCAGGTAGAGCACCGGATTGACGGGTTTTCCGTCGATCCGGATTTCGAAGTGGACATGCGGGCCGGTCGCCCAGCCGGTCATGCCGACCAGCCCGATCACCTGGCCCTGGGCGACCGTCTCTCCGACCTGCACCTCGATGCGGCTTTGATGGGCGTAGAGCGTGGAGATGCCGCCGCCGTTGTCGAGCACGACCGTGTTGCCGTAGCCGTTGATCCAGCCGGCGATGATCACCCGGCCGGCCGCCGCCGCATGGATCGGCGTGTACATCGGAACGCCGATGTCGATGCCGGTGTGCAGCTCCCACTTGTGGGCAAACGGGTCGTACCAGTAGGCGAAGGGGTTGGTGATCGGCCCGTTGACCGGCCAGATGAAGGTCATGGACGCGATCGACGAACCGGTGCCGGGCGACTCCAGCGCCGTGATGGCGGCCGTCACTGCCTGCTGGTTGGCCTCGTCGGCACCGACCACCCGCTGCTGCTGGCCCTGGGCCTTGATCAGGGCGGTGACCTGACTCTGGACCAGAAGCTCCTCCTGGCTCAGCTGGGTCTGCTGGGCGGTGGCCTGGGAGAGCAGGGCGGTCAGCTGCGCCTTCTCGGCCACCAGTTGGCCCGACAGCTTGAGCAGCGTCTGGGCCTCCGCCTGGGCTTGGCGGATGACGTTCAGGTCACCCCCCACCAGCTGCTGCACCAGCTGCAGCCGGGTCAGGAAGTCGGAGAAACTCTGCGCCTGCATCAGGACCGCAAGAAAGCCGCCCATGCCCTGGATCTGCAGGCTCTGCAGGGCAGCGGTCACCTGGGTGCGGTCGAGGCTCAGCTTGGCGTTCGTGGCCTGATAGTCGGAGAGGGTCAGGGCCTGCTGGGCCTGGACCGCACTGACCTCGGCCGCCAGATAGGCGATGTGCGACCGCGAGGTCTGCATCTCGGCCTCAAGCACGACCAGGCGCTGGTCGGACTGCAGGAAGGCGCCGTGGATCTGGCTGAGCTTGTCCTTGGCCTGGTTCAGGGCCTGTTGGTCCTGGGCCAGCTGCTGCTGGAGCTGGGACAGGCTCTGGCCGCCGCCAGAGGCGCCCGCCGCAGCGGGGAGGACGAGTGCGAGCACAAGGACGACTCCGCTGGCCGCGAGGCTGAGGCGGCCGCGGGCACGAGGCCGGGTCCGGTGCATCAGATCCGGCCTCGCCGAATGGACAGCTGACTGGCCACCAGGCCGATGACGAGACCCACGCCCAGCATCAGGGGCAAGATGGTCTGGTCGGCGCTGGCCTCAGCCACCACCGGCAGAAACGGCAGGTCGGCGTGCATGGTCGCCGCATACACATGGTAGAGGCCTGCCGTGACCAAAGACGCCACCACGGCGCCGCCAAGGCCGAGCAGCATGCCTTCGAGCAGGAAGGGCAGACGGATGAATCCCTCGGTGGCGCCCACGAGCCGCATGATGTGGATCTCGCGACGGCGGGCGAAGATGCCGGTTCGGATGGCGTTTTGGATCACGAGCAGGGTGCCGAGCGCCAAGAGGATGCCCATGGCCAGGCCGACGAGGCGGACAATGTCGACCGCCTTGAACAGGCGCTGGACGACAGGCGCCTGATAGTTGACCGACTGGACCTGAGACAGCGTCCGCAGCCGCGCCGCCAGCGGCGCCACCGACTTGGTGGTGGTGGCCTTGACGTAGATGGCGTCAAGCAGCGGATTCTGGGTGCCCAGCGGCTTGAAGCTCTGACCAGACGGGCCGAAGTCTTTCTCCAGCTGGGCGAGGGCCTGTTGCTTGGAGACGAAGGTGGCGCTCTGGACGCCCGCCCAGGCCCGGACCGAAGCAGCCAGCTGGGTGCCCTGGGCCGTGGTCACGGCGGGCTTCAAGAAGGCCTCGATCCCAACCTGTCCCTCCATCGAGCTGGCAATCCGGCCCACGTTCAGGGAGAGGGCTGCGAAGACGGCGAGCACGAGGAGCGCCACCGCGGCAGAGGTCACCGAGGCGAAGGTGAGCACCGGGTTGTGGCGCATGTTCTGCCAGACTTCGGCCCAGTAGAAGCGCCAGCTGTGGATGTTCACTGGCCCACCATCCCGCCCTGCCAGTCTGCGGGCTGACTGGGCTCAAAGTAGGCGCCGGACAGCTCGTCGCGCACGATCCTTCCCTGGTCGATGGCGATCACGCGCTGGCGGAAGTTGTCGACCAGCGCCACGGCGTGGGTGGCCATCAGGACGGTCGTCCCCATCCGGTTGATGTCCAGAAAACAGCGCAGGATGTCTTCTGCCGTCTTGGGATCGAGGTTGCCGGTCGGCTCGTCGCCGAGCAGCACCATCGGCCGGCCGACGATCGCTCGGGCGATGCCGATCCGCTGCTGCTCCCCCGCCGACAGCTGGCTCGGGTACTTGGCCGCCTGGCTGGCCAGGCCCACGATCTCCAGCGCCTCCGTCACCCGTCGCTTCAGGTCCCGATGCACCTCCTCGGTGACCCGGAGGTTGAAGGCGATGTTGTCAAACACCGTCCGCTGCGAGAGCAGGAGAAAGTCCTGAAAGACGATCCCGATCTCCCGGCGCAGAAACGGCACCCGCTTCATGGGCAGGCGGCCGACGTCCCAGCCGTTGACCACGACCGAGCCAGTGGTCGGGGTGTCGCCCCGGTAGATCATGCGCATCAGGGTCGTCTTTCCGGCGCCGCTCGGGCCGACCAGAAAGACAAACTCCCCCTTGCCGACCTCTAGGTCGACGTGATCGAGGGCAAGCGTGCTGGTCCCGTATTTCTTGGTGACAGAACGAAAGCTGATCAATGGCCTACCTCCCAGCCCGAGACGGGCCGACTATTCTCGGTTTTCCCTGCCCTCTCCTGCCGAACCCGAGTCATTATGTCCCCTTCTGAACGCCATCGTCCAGACGAATCCGATCAGGGCCACCAGGCGGAGCAGCCGGCTCGGCTCGTGGGCCGTCCGCCACACCCACTCGATGCCGAGCTCACGGATCAGGCGCGGCGCCCGGCGCTTGTCGCCGGCCCAGACATCGAAGGATCCGCCGACCACCATGGCCACCGGAACCTTGAGTCGGCTGCGCATCAGGCCCAAGAAGGCCTCCTGGCGCGGCGAGCCGAGTGCGACCAAGAGCACATCGGGCCTGTGCCGATTCACCTCGGCCGCCACCTGGTCCGACTCGGCGGTGGAGAAGTAGCCGTGCCTGGTGCCGACCACCTTCGCCCCCCACTCCTCCATCCGGGCGCCGGCTCGTCTGGCCACGCCGGGCTTCGCTCCGAGCAGGAAGAGTCGGGGCTTCAGCTGGCGGATGATGGCCTCCGCCAGCTCGATGCCGGGCAGGCGATGGACCTCCTTCTCTCCCTGCAGGTGGGCAGCCAGCACGATCCCGATCCCGTCCGGGACCAATAGATCTCCGGCGAGCAGGGCAGCGCGCACGGCTTCGTCTCGGCGGGCGTTCCACAAGATCTCCGGGTTCGGCGTGTAGATCGAGTGCTGCGCTCCTGGGCTGGCCAGCCAGGAGCGCACCAGGGCCAGCGCCTCGTCTGCCGTGACCGACTGCAGCGGGATCCCCATCAGGGTGAAGGTCTTCACGCCAGGGCCTGCCACATGGCCGAAAAGGCAGCCTGCAACTGGCTGCGCCGCTCTGCCACCGTGGCTGCGAGCTCTGGCTGCCCAGGCCTGGGGAGTGCCTCGAGCTGTCGGTCCCACTCACTCCACAGCGGCATTCCGAGCAGGCGCGCCTCCCGCTCCACCTTGGGATCGTAAGGCACGGACACAGACGGCACCCCCGCCAGGCTGGCCAAGATCATGGCATGCAGACGAATCGCCACCATGCACTCGAGTTCCGAAAACAGCGTCAGGATTCCTTCGGATTGCTCCGGCAGCTCGCAAAACTCCGCCAGCGGCGCGTGGGCCAGGGCCAGACTCTGGGCCAGATCCCTGTCCTCCCGACCGTCTAGGGCGAAGACGCGGATCCGACGACCGGATCTCCCGGCCAGGGCAGCCAGTTCGCTGGCCAGGGCCGGGACGTCGACACCGTTGGCGTTTTTGGGCGCAAAGCCGATCCAGCCGGTCGGGTGCGGCGGAACAGACGCTAGCTGGTAGGCAGCGTCCGCGCCCAGCAGCAGGCGGTCTTTCGGCACCTTGGCGTCTGCCAGCATCGCCAAGGACTCTGGGTCTCGGGCCACCGCCACCTGGGGGGCGGGAGCCCTCCTCAGCACCCACCTGCCCGTCTTGGAGAGCGGGCCCACTCCCATCGCCCAGTACGCCACAGGGGTCCTGCGGCCAGCCGCCGCCGCCGAACTCAGGTAGTAGCCGAGCGAGCCGAGCGAGGTGGCATCTTGGAGCAACCCGCCCCCGCCGAGCAGGAAGCGGTCTTCTCTGCCCAAGGTTCGGAGCAGTTCGCCCAGCCGACCGCGCGGCCAGGCCTCGACCTGGTGCCGCTGTTCGGTGTCCTTCGGATCGAGCGACACCACAAGCGGGGTGAAGGTTCCGCCCAGGGTGCGAATCAGGTCCAACGAGCCGGCCAGGATCGCCTCATCGCCCAGATTTTTGGCGCCGGCATAGCCAAGCAGCACAACGCGGCGCCCCCCGCCTGCCATCAGCCGTCCCCTTGCCCAGCGCCGCGCAACGGCCTAGGGCTGGGGTGCCGAGTCGAACTCAGAGACAGAGAGCCGCTTGGCCTCAAACTCCAGATAGGCCCGGATGAAGGGCGAGAGCTCGCCGTCCATCACCGCTTGGACGTCGCCGGTCTCGTGGTTGGTGCGGTGGTCTTTGACCATGGTGAAGGGCTGAAACACATAGGAGCGGATCTGGCTCCCCCAGCTGATGTCCTGCTGGATGCCCCGAAGCTGGGCCATCTCCTTTTGCTGGTCGAGCTCCCTCTTCTCCAAGAGCTTGGCCTTTAGGATGCGCATGGCCGTCTCGCGGTTGGCATGCTGGGAGCGTTCGTTCTGGCAGCTGACCACGATGCCGGTGGCAAGATGCGTGATGCGCACGGCCGACTCGGTCTTGTTCACGTGCTGGCCGCCGGCGCCGCTCGAACGGTAGGTGTCGATGCGCAGCTCCTCCGGGGCGATCGGCACTTCGTCCTCGCTCTCGATCACCGGCAGCACATCGAGCGAGGCAAAGGAGGTGTGGCGGCGGCCGCTGGCGTCAAAGGGGGACATCCGGACCAGGCGGTGCACGCCGCGCTCAGCCTTCAAGAATCCATAGCCCATGTGGCCGGAGATCTGGAAGGTGACCCCCTTGACCCCGGCCTCCTCGCCGGGCAGGAAGTCCAAGACCTCCACCTGGTAGCCCTGGCGTTCGCAAAAGCGGGTGTACATGCGGTAGAGCATCTGCGCCCAGTCCATGGCGTCCACGCCGCCGGCGCCTGGGTGGATGGACAAGATGGCGTCATGGGCGTCGTACGGCCCGGACAGGAGCACCGAGAGGTCGAGGCGCTCGATCCGCTGCTCGAGCTCGCCGATCAGTTGGCTCGCTTCCTTCTCCACGTCCTGGTCGGCGGTCTCCTGCGCCAGCTCCAGGAGCACGCCGACGTCCTCGGCCGACTGGTCCAAGGCGTCTAGCTCTTCGATCGGAGTCTTCAGGCGGCGTAGCGCATGCACGGCCTCCTGGGCGGCCTTCCCGTCCGTCCAGAGGGCGGGGTCCTGAAGCTTCTTCTCCCAAGCGTCGATCGCCGCCTTGCGCGAAGCAGGGTCAAAGAGACCTCCGCAGTCGATCTAATCGAGCCAGAAGCTGACGCAGACGCTCTTCCATCTAGAACCTTCCTCTCGCCGAAGCGTCTCTAGGCGCTGGCCCGGCCGTGGCAACGCTTGTACTTCTTGCCGGACCCGCAGGGGCAGGGGTCGTTGCGGCCGACGTGTTCGGTCGTCTCTGGGGCGAGCGGCCGGTGCGACAGCACGGCGCCGACCGGGTTCGTGGTCTGCTCGCTGACCAGGACACCTTGGCCGCCCATCGGCTGCGGGCTCTCCGGATGCACCGCCTCGCCACTCGGGCTCTCGGTCTGCGGCACCACGTTCACCTGAACCTTGAGCACAAACCGCACCATGTCCTGCCGGACGGCGTCCGTCATTTGCTGGAACATGGCAAAGGCCTCCTGCTTATAGGCCACCAGCGGGTCCAGCTGGCCGTAGGCGCGCAGCCCGATGCCCTCCCTGATCTCGTCCATCACCTGCATGTGGGCGATCCACTTCTCATCCACCACCCGCAGGGCGATCAGGCGCTCCAGCTGGCGCAAAAGCTCCGGTGTCAGCTCCTGCTCCTTTTTCTCGTAGGCCTCGACGGCCTTCTCCTGTAGGAGATCCTCAATCTCTTCGCCGCTAAGCGGATCGAGCTCTGCCTCCGTGATCTGGCCCGGGTTCAAAAAGTTCGCCTCGGCGTACTCCAGCATGCCCTTCAGATTCCACTCGTCGCCCGCCTGCTCCGGCTCGAACAGGTCGACGGTGTGCTCCACCTCC
The DNA here is from genome assembly GCA_021827745.1 of Bacillota bacterium. GTDB lineage: Bacteria > Bacillota > Sulfobacillia > JAJZYS01 > JAJZLH01 > JAJZLH01. The sequence continues at coordinate 164,036 of JAKAUI010000045.1, forward strand.
TGGGCGATCATGGACAGCATCCGCTCTCTGAGATCGAGCGTGCCGTCCAAGATCTGCTGGCGCTCTCCGTACACCACCGCGCGCTGGGTGTTCATCACATCGTCGTAGTCCAAAAGGTGCTTTCTCATGTCGAAGTTGCGGCTCTCCACCCGCTTCTGCGCCCGCTCGATGCTGCGGGTGAGGATCGTGTGCTGGATCGCCTCGTCGTCGGGCAGGCCCAGCCGGTCCATCAGGCTCTGCAGGTTCTCGCCGCCAAAGATGCGCATCAGGTCGTCTTCCAAGCTGACGTAGAACTGAGACGAGCCCGGGTCGCCCTGGCGGCCGGACCGCCCTCTCAACTGATTGTCGATCCGCCGGCTCTCGTGCCGTTCGGTGCCCAGCACATGCAAGCCGCCCAAGGCTGGCACACCGTCTCCGAGCTTGATGTCGGTGCCGCGGCCGGCCATGTTGGTGGCGATTGTGACCGCGCCCATCTGGCCGGCCCCGGCGATGATGCCGGCCTCCTTCTCATGCTGCTTGGCGTTCAGCACCTGGTGGGTGACACCGCGCTTGTCCAGCAGTCGGGAGAGGTGCTCTGACTTCTCGATCGAGATGGTGCCGACCAGGACGGGCTGACCGGTCTCGTGACGGGCGACAATGTCCTCGACCACGGCGGCGAACTTGGCTTCTTCGCGCTTGTAGACCAGATCGGCCATGTCGTCTCTGATCATCGGCATGTGGGTCGGGATGGCCACGACCGAGACCCGGTAGATCTTGCGAAACTCCTCTTCCTCGGTGACGGCCGTTCCGGTCATGCCGGAGAGCTTGTCGTACATCCGAAAGAAGTTCTGGAAGGTGATGGTGGCCAAGGTCACGTTCTCAGAGGCGACCTTGACGTTCTCCTTGGCCTCGATCGCCTGATGCAGCCCGTCTGAGTAGCGGCGGCCGAACATCAGCCGGCCGGTGAACTCGTCCACGATCAGCACTTCGCCGTCTTTGACCACATAGTCGCGGTCCTTCTTCATCAGGGCATGCGCCTTCAGGGCCTGCATCAGGTAGTGCGACAGATCGGTGCGGGCGTCGGCATAGAGGTTGTCCACGCCCATCGCCCGCTCCACCTTGGCCACGCCGGCCTCGGTCGGGGCCACCGTCTTCGCCTTCTCGTCCTTGGTGTAGTCCTCGCCCTCGACCAGATTCGGCACGACCTGGGCGAAGCGTTGATAGAGCTCGGTCGACTCGTCTCCGGCGCCGGAGATGATCAAGGGCGTCCTGGCCTCGTCGATCAAGACCGAGTCCACCTCGTCCACGATGGCGAAATGATGGCCGCGCTGGACCATGTCCTCCAGCCGCACCACCATGTTGTCGCGCAAATAGTCGAAGCCGGCCTCGTTGTTGGTGATGTAGGTGACGTCGCAGGCATAGGCCTCGCGGCGCTTTGCGGTCTCCATGTTGCCGGTCACCGCGCCGACCTGCAGGCCGAGAAGCTCGTAGGCAGGCGCCATCCAGTCCCGGTCGCGCTTGATCAGGTAGTCGTTGACCGAAACGATGTGCACGCCCTTGCCGTCCAAGGCGTTCAGATAGGCGGGCAGCACGGCGACCATGGTCTTGCCCTCGCCGGTCTTCATCTCGGCGATCCGGCCGTCGTTCAGCACGCAGGCGCCCAGCACCTGGACGTCGTAGGGGCGCATGCCCACACCCCGGGCGCAGGCCTCGCGGGCATAGGTGAACGCCTCGACCAAGAACTCATCCAGGGGTTCGCCGTTTTCGGCGCGCTGGCGCAAAGCGAGGCTTTCTTGCCTCAGCTGTTCATCTGTGAATGTTGCCACCTGGTCGCCCAAGGCGTTGACCGCCTCGACGACGGGCAGGTGCCGCTTCAGTTCACGTCCGTTGACGTCTCCCAGCAGCATTCCGCTGAGCATCTTGATCATGAAGCACCTCGCCGATCCTCACCTTAGCCCAGGCGTATGCCTTGGGCTCCTTGCCAGTCTAGCATCCGCCGCCTCCCCGGACCACCGCCCGGCTCAGCTGACCTGTTCGACCTTGTCGATCTCCTGATCGAGGTGGGCGCGCAACTGGTCGCTCAACTCCGCCTTCTCCATCTCCAAAAACGCCTTCGCCACCTTGGGGTCGAACTGGGTGCCGGCGGCCCGGGCGATCTCCTGATGGGCGATGGCTGGCTCGGCGCCCTTTCGGTAGGGACGGTCAGAGGTCATGGCGTCGTATGTGTCGACCACGCTGATCAGGCGGGCGCCGTAGGGGATCTCCTCGCCACCGATCCGGTCCGGGAAGCCCTGTCCGTCCCAGCGCTCGTGGTGGGCGCCGACCCAGCGCACACCGGGCCCGAGGAAGCGGAGGTGGCTCAGGATGCGCTCGCCGATCGGGGCGTGCTGCTGCATGATCAGATACTCGCGCAGCACGAAGGCGCCGGCCTTGTTCAAGATCTCGTCCGGGATGGCGATCTTGCCCACGTCGTGCAGGATGGAGCTGAAGTACAGGGTGTCCATGTCCTTGTCGGAGAGCTTCAGGTACTCGCCTAGGGCAATCGTGCCCTCAGCCACCCGCTGCGAGTGGCCGAAGGTATAGCTGTCCTTGGCGTCGAGGGCGTTGACCAAGGTGGCGACCACGTCCAGATACGCCTCGCGCAGCTGGACGAAGCGCTCCATCGTCCAGCGTGAGAAGAGCAGCGGGCCGAAGAACAGAACGGGACCGATCACGCCCAGGCCGACGTAGGCGGCGGCGATCAGGAGGCCGAGCAGGATGTCGCCGAGATAGTTGGCCCAGGCAAAACTGAGGTCGACCCGCCAGATGGTGCGCAGCGACTTGCCAAGCCACCAGGACAGGTACCGGGAGGTGATGCTCAGGTTGAGCAGTGCGAAAACAACACCGGCCAGCACCAGAGGCGCGATGTCGGAGACGACCGAGAGACCGGTTCTGGCCAGGGTGCCCCCGGTGAGGTGAAAAACCAGGGCGGCAACGAACACGCCCAAGAATACCTGCGCCCGGTTGAAGATCAGCGCCCGGGGCGGCGTCTGACCCCTGACGTCTCGCAGGCGAAAACTCCCGACCATCGCCAGCAGACCGGCAATCACCGGCGGGAAGAGCACAATCTCGGCCAGGTAGCAGGCACTGCTCGCCGAGAGCGTCCCCTTGTCGGCGTTGAACGGCAGGTGCACCGGGAAGGCCTCAATGGCCAAGTTCAACAGGAGGAAAAATCCAACGACCGGCCAGGAGATGGCGGTCAGGCCGACGTGCCAGCCAAGGGCCGCCCCAATCGCGGCTACGCCAGCGAGGGTTCCTGTAAACAGCCACAGCCGCCGATTGACAGCTTGCGGCGAGCGCTCCGCCACGTTCCCCTAGCCTCCGCTCTGGTCTCCCCCGGCCCCCCAGACGCTGGGCCCATCATCAGCCGTTCACCTGGACAACAGCGTTCCCAGTGAAGACACGAACGATCGAAGCCACCAACTTGCGCAAGAAAGATCCCCCTCAACACTGGATCCCGCCAGACCGCTAGTCTCCGGCTTTGGAATCCCGCTGGGCTCTGAGATGCGCATGGGGGCCGGGAGTGAGACGGCGTGAACACTTCGCCCCCTGCAGGCGTTTCCCTCTTTGACGTCGCATCCGGAGCGCCTGCGGACCATGTCGCAGTCGGCCTTCAGCGCCGACTTCTAGCCGTGCGGCGATGGTCGGCCAGCACCTCCTTGATCACGTGGCGGGCATTGGCGGCGAGGTCCGGATTGCGCTGCCGATAGTACGGGAGCTGAATCAGGGCCACGGAAAGCGCCCAGCCCCGGCCGCGGCCCCAGGTCGCCTCGTCGACTCCGAGACCCCTGCGGAAGACACCCCTAGCACTTGAGGGCAGCAGATTCCAGGCCACGAGCAGGTCGCAGGCCGGATCGCCCGTGCCCATCATGCCGAAATCGATGACCGCAGCGAGCCGTCCGCCGTCGACCAGCACATTTCCGGGCGAAAGGTCGGCGTGCAGCCATACCGGCGGCCCCTGCCACTGCGGACAGGAGAGGGCTTCCTCCCAGGCTCGAATGGCGGCGCCTGTATCGATCATTCCGCGGAGCTCGGCGATCGCCGCTCGGGTCTCCTTGTCGCGCTCGCGCAGCGGCCCGCCGCGGCTTCCGCTCGGTCCACCTGCCGAATCGATCTGGTGCAACGCAGCCACAAAGCCGGCCAGGTCGCGGGCCAAAAGCCGCGGGTGGGTCAGCTGGCCGATCTGCGGAGTCTCGCCCTGAAGCCACGGACAGATGGACCAGCGCCACGGATAGCCGCACGCCGGCTCTCCCTTGGCGAGCGGCACCGGGACAGGCACCGGCAGCCGGGGTGCCAGCCTTAGGAGCCAGGTGTGCTCGACATCCTGTGCTCCGAAGTCGTCTTCGGCAGTGGGACGGATCCGGGGCAGTCGCACCACCATGTCGGCACCGAGCCGCCAGAGCATGTTGTCCGTTCCGCTCGACGGCACAGGCACAAGCACTAGGTGCGCCCATGCCGGAAACTGCAGGCGGACGAGCTCTGCGACTAGGGACTGGTCGATCTCCAGTTCGTTGTCGTGCATCTTGCCGTGCGCCATCACTTCGCAACCCAGCTGGATGCTCGGCATGATGGACCAAGGCGGGCCGGCGGCCAGGCCGACAGCGTCAGACGGCTGGTCCTTTTCTCGCTGCCGTCTCGGCCCGAGCCAAGACATCGTGGGCGCTGCCCTCGTCCCAGCGCGAGGCCGAGCCAATCGACACCCGAATGGCCGACATCGGATCATTCTTCAGCGACTCGTTTAGTCCGGCGGCGGTCAGGGCAGGAACCCGCTCGCTGTCGTTCCAGCGGCTCAGCTCGCGGACCAGATGCTGACGGATGTATTCGGTGCGGGCTGGCTCCGGGTCGTCGACCACCACCACAAACTCATCGCCGTGGAGCCTGGCGCACCAGGCCTCTCTTGGTACCGCCTGGCGCAGGATGCGGCCCATGCTCTTCACCACCTGGTCGCGAAAGCGTCGGCCCAGCCGCTGATGCACATTGTCCAAGTCCTTGATCAGCAGGTAGACCAAGGAGAAGGGGGCCTGACTGCTGTCCAGTCGGGCGAAGGCCTCGTCGACCCAGATGTCGTTGCCGAGCCCGGTCAGGCTGTCGGTGCGGCGCAAGAGCTCGACTTCGAGCAGGCTCGTGACCTCGGCGGCGAACAGCCGGATCACCTCGGCCTCGGCTGCCACCGGCACGCTGCCGCTGTTCGGATCGTCACAGGTCAGATTGCCGACCGGACCGGTGGTCCGGCTGTCCAGCAGCACCAAGAACATGTCGTCTGGGTGCCACTGCTCGAAGTCGCTGACTTCGTGGTGCGAGGCCAGCATATTGGCCATTTCTTCTTTGGACACGGCCGTGTGCGGGATGAAGAAGGCACCGGGGCTCAGCTCCTGACCTCGTGCCGTCAGGTCGCGATAGTACTTGGCGCCGTGCCCGTGGGTGGCAACCCATTGGATCTCGGCTGCGGTCACTCCGGCGGCGCCGATCAGATGGCCCAAGGGCGCGGTGCCGTACACCTGGATCAAGGCCCGCCGAAAGATGCCGGTGGCAACCACGCCATCGGCGATCGCATTCAGCTTCTCGGTGAGGTCGGTGGCGGCGGTGATCCGGTTTTGGGCCTGGAGCAACGCGCGCAGGGCCTGGGCGTCAAGATCCATGTCGTGTCCACCTTGTTCGTGACATCAGATGCATCCCCTAGCCTTCTGGGCCGAGCAGCCCGTAGCGTCCGTCGTGCCGCCGGTAGACGACATTGACGTAGCCGACCTCGGAGTTCATGAACGCGAAGAAGTCATGGCCCAGAAGATTCATCTGCATGACAGCTTCCTGGGGATCCATCGGCTTCAGAGAGAATCGCTTCTGACGAACGATCTCGTCTCCCTCCAGAGCGTTCGTCTCCGGACGGGCCGGTGTGGCGGTCTGGCGCTCAAAACGGGCCCGATAGCGCTGGATCTGGCGCTCCAGCTTGGCGACCGCCTCGTCGATCGCTCCGTACATGTCCTTGGTCCGGGCCTCGCCGCGCAGCACGGCGCCACGCAGCGGCACCGTCGCCTCGCAGATGTGCTGACCCCGCTCGATTTCGAGCAGCACCTGAGCCGCCTGCACGCCGCCCCAAAATCGGGCGAGGTGGGCAAGCTTCTTTCGGGCATATGACTCGAGCGCCTCGGTGACGACCACGTTGTGCCCGTGCACAACCAGTTCCATGTGTCTCACCTGCCTAGATGAGGTCTTCTGGACCCGGACGCGGTCCCCTGCACCAGCCTCTGGCGACCGCTGGATCGAAGACTGGATCAGCGATAGACGGCCGCCGCCTTTTGCATCTCGGTCAGGCGATCGAGCCTCTCCCACGGAAAGTCGGCGTCCGATCGGCCGAAGTGGCCGTAGCTGGCCGTCTTCCGGTAGAGCGGTCGGCGCAGGTCAAGGGCCTCGATGATGGCTTCTGGCCGAAAGTCGAACACCTCCGTGACCGCCTGGGCCAGTTGGGCATCTGGCAAGACGCCGGTGCCGAAGGTGTCTAGGTTCACGGCTAAGGGGTGGGCCACGCCGATGGCGTAGGCGATCTGAATCTCGCAGCGACGTGCCAGCCCAGAGCTGACCACGTGCTTTGCCGCCCACCTGGCGGCGTAGGCACCCGAGCGGTCGACCTTGGTCGGATCCTTTCCGGAGAAGGCGCCGCCGCCGTGATGGGCGACCCCGCCGTAGCTGTCGACGATGATCTTGCGCCCGGTGAGGCCGGTGTCGGCGTGCGGCCCGCCCAGGACGAAGCGGCCCGACGGATTGACCAAGACCCGGGTGTGGTCTGAGACCAGATCGGGCGGGAGCACAGGATTGATCACGTGCTGGATGACCTGCTCTTTGATGTCTTCATTCGACACGCCGGACTTGTGCTGGGTGGAGACCACCACCGTCTCCACACCCTGGGCGACGCCGTCTTGGTAGGAGATGGTGACCTGCGTCTTTCCGTCCGGCAGGATGAACGGCAGAAGTTCGCTCTTTCGGACCTCGGTCAGCCGTTCGGCCAGGCGATGGGCCAGAAAGATGGACAGCGGCATGAGTTCGGCCGTCTCATCGCAGGCAAACCCGACCACCAGGCCCTGGTCGCCCGCCCCGAGTTCCTGTGCGCCGCCGCTGCGGGTCTCGACCGAGCGGGCGACGCCGCCGGCGATGTCCTGAGACTGGTCGTGGATCGAGGTCAGCACGGCGCAGGTGTCGGCGTCGAATCCGTACTTGGCCCGCGTGTATCCGATGTCGCGGATGATCTCCCGACAGAGGCGGGGCACGTCCACATAGGCCTCGGTCGTGATCTCGCCCGAGACGAGCACCAGCCCGGTGGTGACGAGCGTCTCGCAGGCGACGCGCGAGTCCGGGTCCTGGGCCAACAGTGCGTCCAGAAGCCCGTCTGAGATCTGATCGGCGATCTTGTCCGGGTGACCCTCAGTGACCGACTCCGAGGTGATCAGCGCTGACATGTCCCATCCCTTCCCTTTTGACAAAAAACACGCCCCAAAAGAGGGCGTGACTGGTCCCTCTCTCATCCTGCGGTTACCCGCCGGGATTGGCACCGCACCCTTCGGGCCGGTTGCCGGGCTTCATCGGGCCGTTCCCTCAGCCGCTCTCGATAAGAGCAAAACACGATTCAGTTTAGGTCGAATCAACCACACTGACCGCGCGCTGTCAACTCAGGTCGGATGCGGGCCGGATGACGAACAAGACGGTGGCCTCGGCCACCACCTCTCCGTCCACCCGGGCGGATCCCCGCGCCTTGCCGATGTTGTGGCGCAAGGACAAGATCTCGGCATCCAGCCTCACGACGTCTCCGGGCCGCACCGGGCGCCGAAAGCGGGCGTCGTCGATCCCGGCCAGAAGTCCGATCGTCCCCTTCTCGGTCGCCACGGCGATGGCCGCCGTCTGGGCGATCGCCTCGACCAGCAGCACGCCAGGCATCACCGGCAGGCCGGGGAAGTGGCCGGCGAAGAAGGGCTCGTTCTCGGTCACGCACTTTTGGGCGCTGGCCCGCTTGCCCTCTTCCACCTCCAGCACCCGGTCGACCAGCAAAAACGGCGGGCGGTGGGGCAGGCGGTCTCTAATGTTGATCGGCACGGTCTAGCTCACCGGCTTGAACAGCACCAGATGGCCGTTTTCCATGTCGGACTCGAGCGCCTTGGCCGTGCCGATCGCCACCGTGGACAGAGGGTCGTCGGCCAGATGGGTGGCGACACCTGTGTCTTCGGCCACCAGTTCGATCAGCCCGTGCAGCAACGATCCGCCGCCGGTGAACCAGATGCCGTTTTTCGCCACGTCGGAGACGAGTTCCGGCGGGGCGTCCTCGAAGGCCTTGTGAATGGCGTCCAAGATCATGCCGACCGGCTCCATCAGAGCGCCCTTCAGCTCGTGCGGATGGATGGTGTAGTTCCGGGGCAGCCCGTTCACCAGGTCGCGCCCGCGCAGGGCGTACTCCCCGTCCCGTCCCTGTGGATGGACGGAGCCGATCGTCATCTTGATCTCTTCGGCCGTCCGCTCTCCGATCGCCACGCCGAACAGCCGGCGCACCTCATTCTGAACGGCAAGGTCCATGCGGTCTCCGCCAGAGCGAACCGATGTGGCGGCTGCGATGCCGCCCAGGCTCAGCACCGCAATGTCGGCGGTGCCGCCGCCGATGTCCACGACCATCTGCCCCTCCGGGCGCTGGATCTCAAGCCCGATGCCGAGCGCCGCCGCCATCGCCTCGTCGATCAGCTCGACCCGTCCGGCTCCGGCCTCCTTGGCCGCCTCCAGCACCGCCCGCTTCTCGGCGCCGGTGGCGCCGGTCGGGATGCACACCATCACCCGCGGCCGGGTCAGGCGCACATTGCCGGAGACCTTCTCGATGAAATAGCGCAGCATCGCCTCGGTGACCTCATAGTCGGCGATCACGCCGTCCTTCATCGGCCGGGTGGCGATGATCGAGTCTGGCGTCTTGCCGATCATCCGCCGGGCCTCTTCGCCCAGGGCCATGATCTCGTTGGTCTCGGTGCGACGGGCCACCACGGACGGCTCGCGCAGCACGATGCCCTTGTTGCGCACGCAGACGATCGAGTTGGCGGTTCCGAGGTCAATGGCGATTTCCATCAGATGCCCGCCTCCTTCACGCTGCGCTCCAGGATACGCCTTTTACCCGTCGGGTGGTTCATCCTGCCGATCGATCGTGGGCGAGACGGGCTGCCGGGCCCTGCTCGGCACGGGCGGCCTGCAGTCTGGCCTCGGCCCGCCGCTTGGCGAAGCGGGCCCGCTCCCGGTCTGCCGCTGTGTCCAGAAGGTGCTCTTCGGCGCGCAGGCGGGCGGCCTCGGCCCGCTCCTGATCGATCTCGCCGGCCCATTCGGCGGTGCGGGCGAGCAGCGTGACCTTGTCCGGACGCACCTCCAAGAATCCGCCGGAGACCGCCAGATAGCGACGTCCCTCGCTGTCGTTCTCCAGCCTGAGATCGACCACGGTCGGCACGAGCGGGCTCACCAGCGGTGTGTGCCCGTGCAGCACACCGATCTCACCGTCTTCGGTGCGCACGATCAAAAAGGTGCACGGGCCTTCGAAGAAGGGCCGCTCTGGCGTCACGATCCTAAGCTGATAGCTGTTCACGCCTGGGCCAAGGTGGCGGCCTTCTCCACCGCCTCCTCGATCGTGCCGACATTCAAGAAGGCCTGCTCTGGCAGATCGTCGTGCTTGCCCTCCAAGATGGCGGCGAAGCTGCGGATGGTGTCCTTCAGCGGCACGAAGCGGCCGGCCGTTCCGGTGAAGGCCTCGGCCACGAAGAAGGGCTGTGACAAAAAGCGCTGCACCCGTCTTGCCCGGCCGACGATCACCTTGTCGTCCTCTGAGAGCTCGTCCATGCCCAAGATGGCGATGATGTCGGTCAGCTCCTGGTAGCGCTGCAGGATCTTCTGGACGGAGCGGGCGGTGTCGTAGTGCTCCTGGCCGACCAGGCGAGGGTCTAAGATGCGCGAGCTCGACGCCAGGGGGTCGATCGCCGGGTAGATGCCCATCTCCACGATCTTGCGCTCCAGGTTGTTGGTGGCGTCCAGGTGGGCGAAGGTGGTGGCCGGGGCCGGGTCGGTGTAGTCGTCGGCCGGCACGTAGATGGCCTGGATCGAGGTGACGGAGCCCTTGGTGGTGGAGGTGATCCGCTCCTGCAGCTGGCCGACGTCGGTGGCCAGCACCGGCTGGTAGCCCACGGCCGACGGCATGCGGCCGAGCAGGGCCGAGACCTCGGAGCCGGCCTGGATGAAGCGGAAGATGTTGTCGATGAAGAGCAAGACATCCTTGCCCTCTTCATCCCGGAAATGCTCAGCCATGGTCAGAGCGCTCAATCCCACCCGCATGCGGGCGCCTGGCGGCTCGTTCATCTGGCCGTAGACCATCACCGTCTTGTCGATGACGCCAGACTCGGTCATCTCATGGTAGAGGTCGTTGCCCTCCCTGGTCCGCTCGCCGACCCCGGCGAACACGGAGATGCCTCCGTGCTGCATGGCCACGTTGTGGATCAGCTCCTGGATCAAGATGGTCTTGCCGGTTCCGGCGCCGCCGAACAGGCCAATCTTGCCACCCTTGGGATAGGGCGCCAGCAGGTCCACCACCTTGATGCCCGTCTCCAGGATCTCCTGGTTGCGGGCCTGTTCGGCAATGCCTGGGGCCGAGCGGTGGATCGGCATCCGCCGCTTGGTCTTCAGGTCTCCCTTGTTGTCGATCGGTGTGCCCAGCAGGTTGAAGATGCGGCCCAGCGTCTCCGGTCCGACCGGCACCTTGATCGGCTCACCGGTGTCGTGCGCCTTCATGCCGCGGACTAATCCGTCGGTTGAGCTCATGGCGATGCAACCCACCCGGTCGTCTCCCAGGTGCTGCACCACTTCGACCACCACCCGCACCTTCTCGCCGTCAGATCCCTCTTCGACGATCTGAACGGCGTTCAGCAAAGACGGCAGCTCGCCCTCCGGAAACTTCACATCGACCACCGGACCGATCACGCGCACCACTTCACCGACTCCGGCCATCAGGTCACATCCTCTCCCCAGGCTTGGCCCATGGTATTGGTTTGGTCAGACCAGAGCGGCTGCGCCGCCGACGATCTCGGCGATCTCGCCGGTGATCGCCGCCTGTCTGGCCCGGTTTCTGACCAGGACCAGCGACCGGATCAGGTCGCCGGCGTTTCTCGTTGCGTTGTCCATCGCCACCATGCGCGCTGCGTGCTCCGCCGCCTTGGCGTCGACCAGGGCCGAGTAGATCACGCCGTTCACATAGGCGGGCAAGAGTCCGGCCAGCACCCGCTCCTCGCTCGGCTCAAACAGGGGAGCGACATGGCTGAGTGCCGTCTCGGCTGCTGGCGGCACCACCGGCAGGAGCCGCTCTGTCTTCGGCCGGGACAGCACCGAGGACACAGAGGCAGACCAGACGAGGTCCACCTGGTCGACGGCCCCGCTCAAAAAGGCAGTGCTGGCTGCCTGCCCGATCGCCTCGGCCAACAGATAGTCCGGGTTGTCGCCAATCGGCGCAAACTCGGCCAAGATCTCATCCTGGCGGCGGCGGAAGATGTCTCTTCCCTTCTTGCCGACGGCCACCATGACCACCGCACCGGCCTGGCGCTGGCCCTCGACCAGGCGCAGCACACCGGAGTTGTACGGTCCGCACAGCCCGCGGTCGGACGTCAGCACAATATAGCCCCGGCGCTTGACCGGACGCTCGGTGAGCAGCGGGTGGCCAAGGCCGGAAGCGCCCTTGGCCAGCTCCTCGAGCACGTCTTTGAGCGCCTCGGCGTAGGGCCGGGCCAGACTGGCCCGCTCCTGAGCCCGCCGCAACTTGGCGGCAGACACGAGCTTCATGGCCTGGGTCATCTTCCGTGTGCTCTCCACACTCTTGATCCGACGGCGGATCGCCTTCAGGTTTTCTGCCACCTCAGCCTCCGAACAGCTTCTTGAACTCGCCGATGGCGGCGGTCAAGGCCTCGTCCGTCTCCTTGGAGATCTGCCGCTCACGTTGGATCGATGAGAGGATCTCTGGCGCAGACGACTTCAGGTGGGAGAGCAGTCCCTCCTCGAAGGGGCCGACCTGGTCGATGGCCATGTCGTCGATCAGGCCGCGCGTCCCGGCAAAGATGATGACGACCTGCTCTTCGACCGGCCGTGGCCGGTACTGGGGCTGCTTCAAGAGCTCCACCATGCGCTGGCCCCGGTTCAGAAGCCGCTGGGTGGCCCGATCCAGGTCCGAGCCGAACTGGGAGAAGGCCTGCAGTTCCCGGTACTGGGCGAGGTCGAGGCGCAGCGATCCCGCCACCTGGCGCATGGCCCGGATCTGGGCGTTGCCGCCGACTCGGGACACGGACACGCCGACGTTGACCGCCGGCCGCACGCCGGCGAAGAAGAGGTCTGTCTCCAAAAAGATCTGGCCGTCCGTGATCGAGATCACGTTGGTCGGGATGTAGGCGGCGATGTCGCCAGCCTGGGTCTCGATGATCGGCAGGGCAGTCAGAGAGCCGCCTCCCTGCTCGTCGCTCAGCTTGGCCGCCCGCTCCAAGAGGCGGGAGTGCAGGTAGAAGACGTCTCCCGGAAAGGCCTCGCGGCCAGGCGGTCGGCGCAGGAGGAGGCTCATCGCCCGGTAGGCCACGGCGTGCTTCGAAAGGTCGTCGTAGATGACGAGTGCGTGCTTGCCCTGGCGCATGAAGTACTCGCCGATGGCGCACCCGGCATAGGGCGCCAGATACTGCAAGGAGGCCGGCTCGGCAGCGGTGGCCGCCACCACGATCGTGTAGTCGAGCGCTCCGTTCTCCTCCAGCGTGCGCACCACGCTGGCCACGCTGGACGCCTTCTGGCCGATGGCGACGTAGATGCAGATCATGTCCTGGCCCTTTTGATTGATGATCGTATCGAGCACGATCGCCGTCTTGCCGGTCGAGCGGTCGCCGATGATCAACTCGCGCTGGCCGCGGCCGATCGGAATCATGGAGTCGATCGCCTTGATGCCGGTCTGCAGCGGCTCGAACACGCTCTTTCTGTCGATCACGCCGGGGGCCGGAGACTCCAGCGCCCGGCTGGTGGTGGTGGCGATCTCGCCCTTCTGGTCGAGCGGCTCGCCCAGGGCGTTCACCACGCGGCCGATCATGGCGTCTCCAACCGGGATCTCGGCGATGCGGCCGGTGCGGCGCACCACCTGGCCCTCTTGGATCTCCTGATCGGCGCCGAGCAGGACGACGCCGACGCTCGCCTCGTCCAGGTTGAGGATCATGCCGACGACGCCGCTCTCAAAGGTGACGAGCTCCCCGGCCATGGCCCGGGTCAATCCGAACACCTGAGCGATGCCGTCGCCGACGCTGAGCACCGTGCCGATCTCCTCCACCTGTGAGGTCAGCTGGTAGTCTTCGATCTCCCGCTTCAAGATGGCGGTGATCTCTTCTGGGTTTACCTTCATGCTCTCTCCCTCACTTCAGGCCGGTGTCTTTTCTTCGAGGCGCTGTCTGAGCTGGGTCAGCTGCCAGGTCAGGGACTGGTCCCACACCCGGTCTGCGAACACGGCCCGAAATCCACCCACCACCGCGGGGTTGATGTGCACTTCGAGCTCCACCGTGAGACCGCTTTCCGCCCCGATCCGCTGCCGGATGGCCTGAAGCTGGGCGTCTTTTAGCTCAACCGCCGACTCCACCCGGGCCCTCAGCACCCCGGCCTCTTGGTCGGCGAGCCGGCAGAAGGCCTCTGCAACCGCTCCCACCTGGTCGGCCCGCCCCTTTTCCAACAGCAGCTGGAACGTCCGCTCCAGCTTGGGCAGTTCTTCTCCACAGGTGGCGCTGATCACCCTAAGCTTGGCGTCTTTCGCGACCTGCGGGTTGAGCAGGGCCCGGCTCATGGCTCCGTCTGTGCGCAGGGCCACGACAAGCCGCGCCATGGCCGCCCTGTGCCGCTCTGTCTCGTCGTGCGACACGACCTCTAAGAGCGCTCTTGCGTAGCGGTCTGCCGCCGCAGTGGCGCTCACTGGTCTTTCCCGCCGTCAAGCAGCTGGTCCACCAACCGGTGCTGTTCGGCCTGATCGAGCTTGTGGCGCAAAAGCTTTTCAGTGGCAGCGAGTGCCAATTCAGCCACCTGAGAGCTGATGTCGCGCAGGGCGCTGTCCTTTTCGGTCTGGATCTCCTGGCGGGCGGACTGGATCAGACTCTCCGACTGCTGGCGGGCCTGGGCCAAAAGCTCCTGACTCTGGCTCAAGGCTGCCTTCCTGGCGTCTTCGAGCAGCCGCTGCCCCTCTTCCCGACTCGCCTTCAGCTCGGCCTCCAGCTCCACCCGAAGCGCCTCTGCCTGCTGGCGGTCCTTGGCCGCCGCCTCGATCGCCTCGCCGATCCGCCGCTGCCGATCGGCCAGGGTGCGCCGGATCAGGGGCAGGGCAAACGGCAGGCGCGACAGCAGAAACAAAAAGACCAGGAATGAGGCAATCTCGGCGATCAGCGTGGGGAGACCGATACCCAGCATCCGGGACCACCTTTCCTCATCGCGGCGTCAAAGAGGCTGCTACTTGGTGCCGAGCAGAACGAATCCCATGACCAGGGCGATGATCGGCAGCGCTTCGATCAGACCGATGAAGATCAGGGTGCGGCCGAACAGGGCGCCCCAGGCTTCAGGCTGGCGGGCCGATCCTTCGATCGTCTTGGAGGTGACGATGCCGTCGCCGATGGCCGCTCCGATGGCGGCGCCCCCGAAGGCGATGCCTGCACCCAAAAGGGCCAGGCCGTGGACGAACGTCGTGGAAGTCAAGAGTCCACCTCCTCTCGTCGGCTCAGTGGGAAGGAATCGCTCAGTGCTCGCCGACCGGTCCCATCGATCCGGCTACGTACGCCAAGGTGAGCACCATAAAGATGAAGGACTGGATCAGGTCGATGAAGGTATTGAAGGAAAGCGCCAGCGTCTGGACCAGCACCGACCCGATGAAGGCCACCACCGGACCGAGTCCCGAGATGGCGATCGGGGCGAGCTGGATGCCCAGCCCGATCAGGATGGTGCCGGCGAAGATGTTGCCGAAAAGACGCAGGGCCAAGGTGGCCGGGTTCGACAGCGCCTCCAGCAGGTTGATCGGAAAGAGCAGGGCAAAGGGCTTGAAGAAGCTGCCGAGGTGCCCGCCCACGCCCCTGTAGCGGACGCCGTAGGCGTGGATCAGGATGAACACGATCAGGGCCAGCCCGATCGTGGTGTTGGCGTCTGAGGTGGGCGAGAAGAAGAGCGGGAACAGCCCGATCAAATTGGCCATCAGCACGAACATGAAGACAGCGACCAGAAGATTGTACAGCCTCTGCCGCTGATGGTCGGCAGGCAGGCGGTCGTGCAAGAAGCCGGTGACGAACTCGACCACAAACTCGAGCAGATTCTGCACCGGGCTCGGCACGTCATCCTTGCGGTTTCTCGACGCCAGGTAGAAGAGGACCAAGATGACGGCCATGGCCAGCCAGGTCCAGATCAAGGTCGTCGAACGCAGAGCGAACGGCCCGATCATCCACAGGGGCTGCGGTCCCATCTCGTCACTCCTTCGCCGGCTGGGCGATGCCAACCCAGGACAAGACCTGGCACATAAAATAGGCGATCAGGAAGGCGGCGGCGGTACGGATGCTGAGGTGGGGAAGTAGGACCATGGCAGCTAGTGCCACCAGGGCGAAGCGCGAGGACGTGTTGAGCGCCATCCGCCAGGCGGACTGCCTGGCCGGTGCACCTCTCAGGCCGCGCAACCGGATCGCCAGCAGTGCCTCAGAGAGGACACTGACGCCAGCTCCCAGGGTGGCCGCCTCTGCCTGCGATTGGCCTGTGAGAACATACCACAGGGCCACCGAAAAGAGAACAACGAAGGGCCAGATCCTGATCAGGCGCCAGGAGCGGCTCACCGGCCGGATCCGCCGCTGCCGAATCCGGTGCGGATGGTGACCAACGAGGCGAGGGCGATGCCAAAGAGCAGCCCGACGACGGTCAGGATGTATCCGCTGCCAAGACGCTGGTCGAGCCAGCGGCCCAAGAACAGCCCGCCGACCACGGCCACGGCCCAGGTTACCCCGAGCGCCATGCCGCTGCCGCCGACACCGCCTGAAGACGGTCTGGACTTTACGGCCGACACCCCCTTAGGCCTCGGGCTGTGTGCGAGATCAGCGCTGCGGCAGCCGTCCCACTGGCAGGGGACTGTAGGGGTCGGGCGCTACCTTGGTCAGTCCCATGGTGTGGGCCAGCCCGTGAACCACCCGCCCTGCCGCCGCACCATCGCCATAAGGGTTGATGGCGCTGGCCATCTCACGATAGCGGCGGCCGTCTGTGAGCAGCGTCTCGACCGTCCTTCGCACCTCGGCGAGGGTCGGGTCGATCCGCCACACGGTGCCGGCGGCCACGGCCTCTGGCCGCTCTGTGCGCCGGCGCACCAAAACCACCGGCACCCCGAGCGCCGGCGCCTCTTCCTGGGCGCCGCCGGAGTCGGTGACGAGGAGCGTGGCGGACACGAGCCGGTCGATCCACTCCGGGTAGGAGGGCGGCTCGATCACCTCGACGCCGGCGAGACCTGAAAAGGCAGAGGAGAGCGCGCTCTGCACATTCGGGTTGGGGTGCGCCGAAATCACCATGCGCAGCCCCGGCCGAGCGGACAAGACTTCGGCCAGGCCCCCAAAGATGGCGGCCAGCGGCTCACCAAAATTCTCGCGGCGGTGGCACTCCACCAGCACCAGTTCCTTTGCCGGTGCGCCTTCTCTGCGCCGGGAGAGGGTCAAGAGGGTGTCGATGGCCGTATTGCCGGTGACATAGATGCGGCCCGCGGCCACGCCCTCTGCCAGCAAATTGGCGCGGGCCTGGGATGTCGGTGCGAAGTGGGCCTGGGCCAGCTGGGCCACCAGCCGGCGGTTGGCCTCCTCGGGGAAGGGATTGGCCAGATCTCCGGTCCTGAGCCCGGCCTCCACATGCCCGACCGGAATCCGACGGTAGAAGGCGGCCAAGGCCCCGACCAGCGTGGTCGAGGTGTCGCCGTGCACCAAGAGGGCGTCCGGCCGCTCGGCCGCGAGGGCGGCATCGAGGCCGGAGAGTGCGCGCACGGCCAGATCGGCGAGGCTCTGGTCCGGTTGCATCACGTCTAGGTCGACGTCTGGGCTGAGCTGAAAGTGGTCCAGAACCTGATCTAAGAGCTCACGGTGCTGGCCGGTGACGATCAGGCGCGGAGTAAAGCGCTGGTCCGCCTTCAGGGCGAGCACCACCGGCACCATCTTCACCGCTTCTGGTCTGGTGCCGATCACCACGGCCACCTTCAGGGCCTTCACGGATTAAGGCCCTCGGTGCGGTCGGCGCCCTCCTCCTGGTCCAAGGGCTCCTTTCGGGCCTGGGGCATGGTAAAGAGTCCCCAGCGTCTCGCCATCAGCCCGGTGGCCAGGATCACGATCAGGCCGGTGGCCAGAATCAGCTTGGACGGGAAGCGGACAACCAGCACAGCCAGGGCGCCGAACAGGGCCGTGATCAGATACAGGCTGATCACCGCTCGGCGCTGGCCGAAGCCGCGCCCGAGCAGGCGGTGGTGAATGTGGTCGCGATCGGCCCGGCCGATCGGCTGGCCCATCCGCACCCGGCGGACGATCGCAAAGCCGGTGTCGAAGATGGGGAGCGCCAGGGCGATCAGTGGCGCGGCAAGCGTCAGGGCGGTCGTGTCCTTGACCGAGCCGATCACGGCCACGGCGGCCAAGGCAAAGCCGAGCAGCCCGGAGCCGACGTCGCCCATGAAGATCTTGGCCGGCCAGAAATTGTAGATCAAAAAGGCCCCTGCCGCCCCGACCACGGTCAGGGCGATCACCGCCACCGCCGCCTCCTGGCGGATCATGGCGACCATCGTCATCGCTCCGCCCACGATCACGGCGATGCCGCTGGCCAGTCCGTCCAGACCGTCGATCAGGTTGACGATGTTGATCACCGCCACCACCCAGACCACGGTCAGGGGAATGCCCAGCCAGCCGAGCTGCAGACCGGCGCCAAAGGCCACAAACGGGTTTGTCAGTAAAGAGACCGCTCCGCCGAAGACGGCGAACACGGTCCCGGCAGCGATCTGGCCCAAGAGCTTCAGCTTCCAGCTGAGGCCGAAGATATCGTCGATCAGTCCCACGGCCACGATCACCAGCCCGCCGCTGAAAAAGCCCGCGAGCGGCGTCCCCATCGGGATGGCGACCAGGGCCGAGCTGCCCAAAATGGCAATCGCCATCGGCACGCCGCCCAAGGTCGGCACCGGCACCGGATGGATGTGCCGGCCGCCGGGCGCCTTCAGAAGGCCCCAGCGCCGACTGAGCCTGGCCATGATCGGCGTTCCCACCACGGCGATCAGAAAGCTGAGCCCAAAGGCCCAGACCAGCGTCATGCGCCGGACCGCTCGCTCGCCTGGCGGGCCGAGCCGAGGGGCGCCTGTGCGATCATGCCGCTAACGGTCAAGCAGTGCATCTGCTTCCAGATATCCCTTTCGGCGCAACTTGTCGAGGTGGGCCTGACGCATCTCGGCCACATCCATACCATAATCCTTCTCCAGCACGAACATCATGGTCACCGCCGTCTGGGCAACGTCCAAGAGCTCCGCCGCCACATGGCTCAACGCGGCGTCCTCGCTCCAGCGCTGGCGCTCGCCGGACAGGCCGCGCACCTTGCCGATGGCGGCGCCGAGCTCGCCGGCCTCTTCCATCAGTTTGAGGGCCGTGGACTCAAGCGTCGGCACCAGTCCGTTCAGCCGGGGCAGTTCAAGCCCCTTGTGGTTTGTCGTCATGTTCTGCCGTTGCCTCCTCTTCGATCTGATATCCGCCGTCCGGACGCGCTTGGGCGCGTAGCAGCTGAATGTGGGCCTCTTGCAGGATACGGGCCGAGTGGCGGTCCGGATAGGGGGCCAGATAGACCACCCGCTCCACCCCGGCCTGGATCATGGCCTTGGCGCAGGTGACACAAGGAAAGTCCGTGGTGTACACGCTGGCCCCTCTTGAGCTCACGCCCTCCCAGGCGCACTGGATGATGGCGTTCAGTTCGGCGTGGACAGCCCGCACACAGTGGCCGTCTTCCATCAGGCAGCCCACCTCGTCACAGTGCGGTGCGCCGCGCACGGCGCCATTGTAGCCGGTGGCGATCAGTCGCTGGTTCTTGACCATCACCGCCCCCACCCGACGCCGCGGGCAGGTCGAGCGGCGGGCGACCAGGCGCGCCAGGTCGACGTAGTAGTCCTCCCAGCTGGGGCGTACGACGCCGCCTTCTACCATCTGAGCTCCTTTGGCCGCTCGTGGGCGGCCCGGTCTCCACCGATCAGCTTGGGCCGGGCGAAGGCAGCGGTGACCACGGCCTGACCCACGAAGCGTTGTGCAAGGCGGAGCGGCGTTGCCACCGGCCGGATGTGCATGCCGATCAGCGTCCCTCCGATGTCCATCCCGGCATCGGCGACGGCCGACTCCACCAGGATGCGCTCGGCGTCAAACAGCATGGCGGCGCAGGCAACAGCACCGCCTGCCCCGGGCAGGGGAAAGGCCCGGACCTGGCTCAGGCCGCGGTCCTTCGCCTGTCTGGCGCTGACTGCGAGCGCCCGGTTCAGAT
Source organism: Bacillota bacterium (assembly GCA_021827745.1). Taxonomy (GTDB): domain Bacteria; phylum Bacillota; class Sulfobacillia; order JAJZYS01; family JAJZLH01; genus JAJZLH01. Next base: position 183,593 of record JAKAUI010000045.1, read on the forward strand.
GCTCGCAGCACTGGTAGGCCAGCTCGACCCGGCACTTGGCCGCTGCCTCCTCCAGCCCTCCGACCAGCTCCTTGGCCAGCTCTAAGGAGGAGGCGGTGCCGATCGGCTGGCCGCCCACCTCGGAGGTGGAACAACCGATCACCACCAGGGCGCCTTCCGAGAGGTGAGCAGCCTCGACCAGCTGGCAAAGGGCCGCATTCGCCTGCTCACCGACGCGCACCGTCATGTTCGATCTTCCAGGGCGCCGATCTCGGCGATGCGCCGGGCATGACGGCCGCCGGCAAACGAGGTGGCCAAGAACTCACGCAGCGCATCTTCTGCCACCACCGGCCCGATCAGCCGTTCGCCCAGGCAGATCACATTGGCGTCGTTGTGCTCCCGGGCCAGCCTGGCTGAGCTGACGTCCGACACCACGGCCGCCCGCACGCCCGGCAGCTTGTTGGCGGCGATCGACATGCCGATGCCGGTGCCGCAGACGAGCAGCCCGACCGCAGCTCGGCCCTGGCCGACCAGAGCCGCCACCACCTCAGCGAAGTTCGGGTAGTCGACGGAGCTTGGGTCATGGGTGCCGATGTCGAGCACCGGCGTCGGCAGCAGTGGAAGCAGGCGGTCTTTCATCAGGTAGCCGGCGTGGTCCGCCCCGGCGGCAGCCTGGTAGCGGGGGCCTGCCTTCTTGGCGGCGAGCCCGGCATCGATCAGCCGCCCGATCTCAGTCATGGTGCTCTGGTAGACCTGGTCGCTCGATCCGATCGGGTCCGGCACGTCTTCGCCGCCTCCGGCCCATTCGCCAAGCGTCTGGATCCAGTCCCCGGCCCAGGGAAACCGGCGCAAGAGCTCGGCCTTTTGGCCGCCGGTCATGGCCAGCACCCAGTCCGCCCACACCACGCGCCCGACTGTGGGCTCTTGGCTGCCATGTTCGGGAGCGCTGAGCCCCGCCGCCAAAAGCGCCCGCCGGGCTCCTTCTGACATGGCCATGCCAGGGCCGGCGCTCACGCCTGCGGAGTCGGCCTCCACCCCTGGGTGCGAGCGGGCCAGCGCCTCTGCCATCGGGCTGCGGCAGATGTTTCCGGTGCAGACGAACAAGAGCCGCACGGTCAGTCCCCCTTTGGAAGATCCCAGTTCGGCACCTCGCCAGCGCGGTGGAAGGCGCCTCCGGCCGCTCTGCGCAGTCGGTCGCGAATCGCCTGGCCGATGCCTTCGGCCGACGGCGCGCTGACCAAGAGAACAGTGGCGTCGGCTTCTAATTCTCGCATCGCCGCGAACAGCCCTGTCGCCAGCTCGGCGTTGCTGCCAAAGCAGCGCTGCTGCCACCTGCGCTCGCGCGCTTGGCCGACCGCAATCAAGGCCGGCACCTCCCCGGCCCGGTCCAGGGCATCGGCCCACTCGTCGATCACTTCAGCAGCCGTGCGCCCTGTTCCGTCTTCGATCACCACCACCGGCACCGCCGGTTGATAGTGCTGGTAGCGGGTGCCGGGCGAGGGGGCATGGGCAGCGCCTTCGGTCGCCGGCAAGACGCCGTAGGAAGCCAGCATCTCCTCGGAAATGGCGCCGGGGCGCAGGATCAAGGGTGTCGGTCCGCTGAGATCGACGACTGTCGACTCAAGCCCGATGGCGCAGGCTCCGCCGTCCAAGATCAGCGGCACCAGGGTGCCGAGCTCGGCCGCCACATGCTCAGCCGTGGTCGGGCTGGGCCGGCCGGAGAGATTGGCCGAGGGGGCGGCCAGCGGTCGCCCGCTCAGGGCGATCAGCTGGCGGGCCACCGGATGCGCCGGGGCTCTCAGCGCCACGGTGGCGTTCCCCCTGCGCCCTTTGACCACCAGGGTGAGCGGCCCCGGCCAAAAGGTCGAGGCCAGCTGCCGCCCCAGTTCGCCCAACTCGCCCAGCGACGACGCCTGCAGGGCGTCTTCGACATGGACGATCAGCGGGTTGTCGGCTGGACGGCGCTTCACGGCGAAGATGGACGCACAGGCGGCTTGATCGAGGGCGTTTGCGGCAAGTCCATAGACCGTCTCAGTTGGGATGGCGACCAGGCGCCCGGCCCGGATCAAGCCGGCGGCCAGGGCCAGGTTCTGAGTCGTGGGGGCGACCGGAGCGGTCAGCCGGTTTTGCGTAGGATCACCACCCGCCCATAGCCGGCCAGGTCTGGCACCACCGTCGCGCTGGCGTGAAGCACCGAGGCTCCGAAGGCCGCCACCTCCCGCGCCTGGCCCCACCCCACCTCCAGCAAAAGCTGGCCGTCTGCGCTCAGACACTCGGCCGCTTCGACGATCAGACGCCGGATGTGGCTCAGTCCGTCCGCCCCGCTCCAGATGGCGGCCTTCGGCTCGCGGCGCACCTCTCGATCCACGCGGGCGCCGTGTGCGACGTAGGGCAGATTGGCCACGATCAAGGTCGGCTTCAGCTTGCGGATCCGAACCGGCGTCAGGAGGTCCCCCCACCACCAGCGCACGGCCGGGGCCAGTTTCCTGCCGTTTTCAGAGGCGGTGGCGAGAGCGGATCGGGAGCGGTCGGTGCCGGCCACCTGCCAGTGTGGGTGCAGGCGGCCAAGGCCGATCGCCAAGGCCCCCGAGCCCGTGCCCACATCGATGGCCCAACTTCCCGCCGGCAGTTCGAGCTGCTGACTCAGCTCCAAGAGGAGCTCTGTCTCCGGGCGAGGGCAGAGCACTGCGGGCCCGACGGCGAGCTCCATGTCCCAGAAGGCGGCCCGGCGGCGCAGATAGGCGAGCGGCCAGCCCTCGGCCCGGCGGCGGATCAAGGTCCGACAGCGCTGGACCTCGGTCCAGGTCAGGGTCTCCTGGCGGCTGGGGTCTGGAGCGAAGAGCGCAGCTCCGAGCACGTGGCCGACGATCAGCCGCGCATCGCGTGGGGCCACCCGCCGGCTCCCCTCTGTCATCATCGCCTGGCTGGTCACTGCACGGCCGCCTCTTCTTCGGCCTGGTTCAGGGCATCGGCCAGTTCGGTCAGGTCTCCGTCCAGCACGTCGGCCAACCGGTAGAGGGTGAGGCCGATCCGATGGTCCGTGACTCGGCCCTGGGGGAAATTGTAGGTGCGGATCCGCTCGCTGCGGTCGCCGCTTCCGACCTGGCTCTTGCGGGCCGAGGCGGTCGCCTCCTGCTGGGCCGAGGCCGCCTGCTCGAACAGCCGAGCCCTGAGCACGCGCATCGCCTTGTCCCGGTTCTTGTGCTGGGAGCGCTCGTCCTGGCAGGTCACCACCATGCCGGTGGGCAGGTGCACGATCCGGATCGCCGAGTCGGTCTTGTTCACGTGCTGGCCGCCGGCGCCAGATGCGCGGTGGGTCTCGATGCGCAGTTCCTCCGGCCGGATCACGATCTCGACTTCGCCCGGCTCGGCCAGCACGGCCACGGTGGCGGTCGAGGTGTGGATGCGGCCCTGGGCCTCTGTCTCCGGCACCCGCTGCACCCTGTGCACGCCGCTTTCGTGGCGCAGGTGGTGGAAGGTGCCCCGTCCCTTCACCGACAAGATGCCTTCGCGCACCCCGCCGATCTGGTTCTCGGCCAGCTCCAGCACCTCGTAGCGCCAGCCGGAGCGCTCGGCGAAGCGACTGTACATGCGCAAGAGGTCGGCGGCGAAGAGGGCGGCCTCGTCGCCGCCGGTCCCGGCGCGGATCTCCATGATCACGTCGTGGTTTTCGCGGCGGTCGGCCGGCAAGACGAGAGAGCGCCACTCGCCCTCGGCGGCCTTGAGCGCCGCCGCAAGCCGGGCGGACTCTTCTCTGGCCAGCTCGGCCAGTTCGGGGTCGCTTCCGTCCGCCGCCAGCTGTTCGGCCTCTTCTAAGCTCTGGCGCAGGGTGGCCATGGCATCCCAGCGGCCGATCTGCTCCGAGATCTCAGACAGCTCGCGACCAAGCTGGGCCGAGCGGTCCGGATCGTCCCAGGCACCGGGCTGGCCCAAGAGTGCCTCGATCTCAGATCGCCTGGCCCGCAGGGCTTCGATCCGTTCGGCGAACGAGGCGTCAGTCGCGCTCACGGCGCATCCCTCCGCTCAGGGACGCGCCTCAAGGACGCCCCAGAGGACGTTATGCGGCAGACGGTGCGGCTAAAGGCCGTACTTCTTCTTGAACTTCTCCACCCGGCCGGCGGCGTCCAGAATCTTCTGGGTGCCGGTGAAGACCGGATGACAGGCGGCGCAGACATCCACCCGGATGTTGGTCTTGGTCGACCCCACCTCATAGACGGCGCCACAGGCGCAGGTGATGGTCGTCTTCTGGTAGCTGGGATGGATTCCGGCCTTCACGGGGTCTCACCTCATCGTCAAATTTCAGTGCACTCGGCATTGTACCACACCGGGCCAAATCCGCTGGCACCTTGCGCCTAGCTGGCGGTCATCGGATAGCGGGAGTGGATGCGGCGGACGGTCTTGGCGGTGCCGTCGATCACAAGGGAGTGGACCCAGATCGACGCTCCGACCACCGCTGGGCCATCGAGCTGCCAGCCGCCGGTGACGGAGGTGGCGCAGAAGACGCCGTGCCGGCTGACCACATCCTTGAGAGACAGAATGCGCCCTGATTTCAGACCGAGGTCCTCCATCGCCCTCAGATCCGCTTGGCCCTCCGGCAGCAGTCTGCCTTCGAAGACGCCGCCCAGGGCGGCGATGGCCACCGCGGCCAAAACTCCCTCTGGGGCGCCGCCCGATCCCAACACCAGGTCGACGCCGCTGTCGCCGACCGCCGCCAGCACGGACGGCATCACATCGCCGTCTGTGATCAGGCGCAAGGTCGCCCCCGCCCGCACCACGCCCTCGATCAGGGGGAGGTGACGGTCGCGCTCCAGCATCACCACCACCACCTGCGAGGCCGGCTTGCCAAGGCAGCGGGCGACCTCGGCCACCATCTCCTCGACCGGCTGGTCGAGCCCGATCCGGCCCAGACAGGCGGGCGGACCGGCCAGACGCTGCATCATCATGTCCGGGGCCTCGAGCAGGCTCTTCGGCGGACCGGCGGCGATCACGCAGACGGCGCCCGGCTGGTTCTTGGCCGTCAGGTTGGTGCCTTCCAGGGGGTCGACGGCGATGTCGAGCGGCTCTCCGCCGCGCCCGACCTCCTCGCCCCGGTAGAGCATCGGCGCCTCGTCCATCTCGCCCTCGCCGATCACCACCCGTCCGCTGATCGGCGCCGCGCCGAGCACCCGGCGCAGGGCCCTAACCGCCGCTTCGTCGGCCGCCACCTTGTCCCGCTTGCCAACGAGCGGCCAGACGGCGATCGCCGCCTGCTCGGTGGCCGAAAGCAGGTCCTCTGAGATCATGTCTGGGGGTGGGCCTGCTTCCAGTCGGAGAGGAACTTCTCGATGCCGGCGTCGGTCAAGGGGTGGCGAAAGAGCTGCTTCAGCACGGCAAAGGGGCAGGTGGCGATGTCGGATCCGGCCAGGGCCGCCCGCTCGACGTGGATCGGGTGGCGGATCGAGGCGGCGATGATCTCAGAGCGCCTTTGGTCGGGCATAAAGCTTGCGTCGAACACGTCGCGGATCGTCTGCACCAGCTCGATGCCGTCTTGACCGACGTCATCCAGGCGTCCGACAAACGGCGACACGTAGCGGGCCCCGGCCAAAGACGCCATCAGGGCCTGGTTCGAGGTGAAGATCAGGGTGACGTTGGTGTCGATGCCGAGGGCGGTGAGGCTGGCGCAGGCGGCCAGTCCGGCCGGCGTGATCGGCAGCTTGACCACCACGTTCTCGTCTAGGTCGGCAAGCCTCTTGCCCTGCTCCACCATCGCCGGCGCCTCGGTGGCGGTCACCTCGGCCGACACCGGCGCCTGCACCACCTGACAGATGTCGCGCACCCGCTGGTGGAAGTCTGCCCCCTCCTTGGCGACCAGACTGGGATTGGTGGTGACACCGGAGATGATGCCCCAGGAATGGGCCTCTCGAATTTCGTCCAAGTTGGCTGAGTCGATGAACAGCCGCATGTCCTACCCTTCCTTTCCGAGATCGGCCACCGGGTCGTTGCCGCCCGTCCCCCGCGCTCTCTGCCCCGCTCCCACGGCGCCGCCGGCCAGGGCCACGACGCCTGAGAACAGCCCGGTGAGCAACACGGTGAGGCCAACGGCCGTAAGCTTCGCCCCAGCGCTCAAGAGAATCCTGGTCGGGGCGACCACGTACAATTCAGGCACGGCCGTGAGCAGGGCGAAGAAGGCGCCGCAGACCAGACCGGCCAGGGCGCCCCACACTGCCGACCCGCTCTGGCGGCCGACCCGCCAGCCGATCCAGGCGAACACGGCCAGCCCCAAGATCGGCTGCACGAAGCTCAGCACGCCGACCCAGTTGCCGGAGAAGGCCGAGGTGAGCAGGGTCAGTGCCCAAGAGGCCATGGCCAGGAGAAGACCGGTGAAGAGGGCGATCCGAACGACCAGTCGCAAGCCTTCCATCTCCTCAGGCGTTCGCTTCCGCCGGGCCTTTGGCTTCCTGCGGTTGAGGCTATGCGATAATGGGGCCCGACACAAGCCAGCGAAGGGGCAAGGCCGTGTCTCGGAACCAAGCGACCAAGACGGCACTGGTGTCGGCGGCAGCCCTCGTTGGCTCCGCCCTCTTCGTATCCCGCATTCTCGGTTTCTTCCGCAACTCGGTGATCGCCGACCTGTTCGGCCAGAACAACATCACCGACGCCTACAACACGGCCTATCTCTTCCCGGACACCCTGTATCTGATCTTGATCGGCGGCGCCGTGTCTTCGGCCCTGATCCCGGTGATCGCCCGCTACATCCACGAGCAACAGGAGGACGAGGCCTGGCGCGTCGTCTCGATCTGCTTCTCGGCAACACTGGTCGGGATGTCCGCCATCATCCTGCTCGGGCTGATCTTCGCCCCCGTTTTCGTCAAGCTGATCGCCCCCGGCTTCGGCCCGGCCAAGTTCGCCTTCACCGTCATGCTGACCCGGATCACCATCCTGGCCATCTTGTTTCACAGTCTGAACGGGGTGCTGATCGGCACCGAGTTCTCCTACAACACCTTTCTCGCCACCTCGATCGGGCCGCTCGTCTACAACACCACGATCATCGTCATGGGCGTGATGCTGGCCCCCCGACTCGGCATCGTGGCCTTTGCCTGGGCCACGGTGGTGGGGGCGTTCTTGAACTTTCTGATCCAGCTGTGGGGAACGTGGCGACTGAAACCGAAGTTCACCTGGTCGCTTGACATCCGCCACCCAGGGGTCAGGCGGATTGGCCGGCTGATGCTGCCGGTGATGATCGGGCTGTCCATCGCCCAGATCAACCTCTTGTTCAACCAGATCTTCCTGGCCTCGTTGCTCCCCGGCGGCACCATCAACGCCCTCGTCATCAGCTCGCGGATCATGCTGGTGCCGATCCTGGTCGCCACCTCGATCGGCATCGCCCTTCTGCCCAGCCTGACCAGAGAGGCCGTGCGCCAAGACCGGTCAGCCTTTCGCGGGCTGTTCACCGAGGCGATGCGGGCCGTCTTCTTCGTCTCGATCCCGGCGTCTGTGGCTCTGATCATCCTGGCCCATCCGCTGATCCGCATCTTGTTCCAGCACGGCGCCTTCACCGACGAGGCCACGACCGTGACGGCCGGGGCCCTGCTCTTCTACTCGATCGGCATCGTCGGCTACGGCACCTACGAGATCATCAGCCGGGCCTTTTTTGCGATGGAGGACACCACCACACCGCTTAAGACGGGCCTGATCAGCGTCGGCATCGGTCTGATCCTGAACCTGATCCTGATCCGCCTCTTCTCCTTCCGCGGCCTCGCCCTTGCCTTTTCGTTGACCGGCTTCTTAAACGCCGGCATCCTGCTCATCGCACTGCGCCGCCGGATCGGCCGGCTGGGCGGGCTGCGCCTGTGGGACGCCACCTGGCGCACGTCTGTCGCCACCCTGGCCATGGCGGCAGTGCTCTTGTCCGCCGGATTGGCCATCGCCCACAACCTGGTGGTCGGGCCACCCTTGGTGGCCGACCTCGTTCAGCTTCTCGTACCGATCGCGCTCGGCATCATCACCTTCGGGGCGGTCGCCCGCTGGCTGAAGATGCCTGAGCTGTCGTTGGTCTTTGGCATCCTGCGTCGACGGCTTAGGCCTGGACACGCCCGGGCCGCAGCTGGCCAAGGCGGGCCTGACTAGAGAGTCGAGAAGGGGAACAGCCCAGCGCTGGCTGGCGGCAGCGAGGCCGCCAGCCGACGGAGGGCGGCTGGGGAGACATTGCCGGTCAGGACGATGTACGTCGACGGCTCGACAAGAACAAGCGTCGAGGAGACCCCTGACGTCTCTTGGTATATCGTCTCGCCGTTGATCGACGAAGACGTAAAGCCAGGAAACGTGGTTGGGTACGTTGGCTCTTTCAGGATGGAGACGACTGCGCTGCCAGACATCTCTTCAAACACCCACGCCGAGTCCGCTCCCACCGTCAGGGTGCTCGCCACAAACCTGGAAAACGGCAGTTTCAGCCCTCTCGCCCGCGACGGCGGCCTGAGGGCGGGGCCGTCGACCGCTCCATTCGTCTGCCAGGCGCCGTTGACTTGGCTCAAAAAGATCACGTCCAGCCAGTTCCCCGACGCTTGGGGCAGGCGCAGGACTGCTACGGCGTTTGTCCCAAATGTCGACGACATGACCAAGTCGGATCGCTTCGGCGTGACGGAGCGGCCGTCAGAGAGGTGCCAGAGGATCCCGTTCAGGACCACTTGCGACGGCGAGGTGCTCAGTTGCGGACCAACTCGTTTAAACACAAGTTCCGTGACGGAAACGGTTCGGGGGTGGGAAACGCTGGTCGATGCAGGGGTTGATCCGGGGTAGGAGCACCCGGAGACGACGGCCGCCAAGAGCACCGCCGCGACACCAAGCCGTGTCGATGTCGACACGCTCAGTGCCGCTGCCATTCGATCCTCGCTACAACCCCAGCATCCTGAGGCCGCTTCACGATAATCCACGTGCTGTGCAGCTCCCGGCAGGAGGAGGCGACCGCCATGGCAGCAACAACAAAGAGCCTAGCCCGTCTCATCCGAACGGACCTCCCGTGAGTCATGGGACTCCGAAACTGTCAGAGACTTCGATGCAACCACAGCGAATTCCGTCCCGGCCACAGTCGTCATCCCGCAAGTGCCGACATGCGTCAGCGTCTTGGCATTGAGACGGCGCTCGGCTCTCTACGGCTTGCGTGGCTACGAAGTGAACTTGAGTGTCGCCAAACTGAATGCTCCGGTTGACCCACTCAAGGTGGTGAACCGGACAACACCACCCGTGACGGACACAATCCTCACGGCGCCCGTGGCGGTTTTGAGGGGATAGAACTTAATCGATTGCTGGCCAGTCTTGAAGTTCGTGCTGACAACAATCAACATCCCAAGCTTCGGATTGGTCGGCTCGGCTCCGCCCATGACGCTGTACGACACGTAGCCAATCGAGCCCATCCATCCGTTCACGAGGTTCCATTGGGACGAACCGGGGAAGGAGAATGCGCCGGAACTTGCCAGCAGGATCTTTGGCGTAAGATTCGGCTCTGCAACTGGTGTTGTCGCAGAACCGACCGCCCCACCCGTCTGCTGGATCCCGCCTGCGGCCTTGTCTCCTGCCATCTGTTGCTTGATGAGTTGAAGGGGAGTCGGCCGTCCCGGCGGCCCGCTATCAGCGACCGCCAGTGCAATCACTGCACCCGCAAGAGCGAACACCACTAGGTAATACGGCCCCTTTGGCGCGCCCTTCGCCATCTCGATCGCCCCTCTTGACTCAGGCTGCCTGAAGGCGGATGCCGAGCGCGGCGCTCTGCGCCGAAGGTCGGCTCCGGCATTAGGGCCTAGCCCAGAAGCTGGTTTGGGGTCAGGATGCGGGCGATTTCGTCGTCGATCAGGTTGATCTTTCGATACGCCTCGTTGCGATCGTTCGGCTTCATCTCAACCGCCCGCCGGCGCAACGTCTCCTTGGTCCGCTCCAACTCGGCCACCCGAGCCTTCAGATCCACGG
>JAKAUI010000026.1 GCA_021827745.1 Bacillota bacterium
GTCGAGTCTTGGGCCACGCCTGGCTCCTTGCGATAGCCCTGATACTGGCCGAACACGGTCCGGGCAGGGTCAAGCGGCCGCAGGGATCGAAACACCCGCCGCTTCATGGCCTGCAGCGAGGCGGCGTCAAACCGCGGCGGCGGCTCCATGGCCACGAAGGCCAAGAGCTGAAAGAGGTGGGTGACCATCATGTCCCGAAACGCCCCGGTCGCCTCGTAGAAGCTGGCCCGGCCCTCGATCGTGAGCGTCTCCGGTACGTCGATCTGGACATAGGAGACGTGATGTCGGTTCCAGGCCGCCTCGAACAGCCCGTTGCCAAAGCGCACGGCCAGGATGTTCTGCACCGCCTCCTTGCCCAGGAAGTGGTCGATGCGGAAGATCTGGGCCTCGGAAAACACCCGGTGCAGGGCCCGATTCAGGGCCTGTGCCGATGCCAGGTCGTGGCCGAAGGGCTTTTCGATCACGAGTCGGCTGCCTTCTGTGGCCAATCCCGAGCGGCCGATGGAGCGGATCATCGGCGAAAAGGCACCTGGCGGCACCGCCAGATAAAACAGGCGGGAGCTGGCGTTGATCTCCTGGCTGGCCTCAGCCACGGCGTGGGCGAGCGGGGCCATGGCGGACGGCTCAGACGGCACGAAGCTGAGGCTGGCGCTGAAATGCCGCCAGGTGGGGTCGCTCAGCTCTCTTCGGCCGTAGTGCAAGAGGGCGTCTTTGACGTAGCTGACAAAGCTGCTCTGATCTGTGCCCGACCCCTTGGGTGCTGTGCCGACGATCCGATAGCGAGCGGGCATCAATCCGGCGGCTGCCAGGTGGTAGAGGCCGGGCAACAGCTTGCGTCGGGCCAGGTCTCCCGTGACGCCGAACAAGACCAGCACCGTCGGCTCGGGGGAAAGGGCCCGGTGTGCGCCCAGCTGGGAATTGCCCGAAGCGGGCCTCATCTGGCGGCGCTGGCCTGACGCCGTGCCGCCTCGTAGACCGCCACCATCTGCTGATAGCGCTCGGCCACCTGCCGGATCGCCTCTCCCCGGTCGATGCGGCCCGCTTGGTGGTCCACCACCGGCTGCCACCAGATGGTGCGGCCGATGGCGAAGCCGTCGTAACCGGGGACAGCGGCCGCCGCCTGAAGCCACCTCGTGACCTGGGCGTCGTCGGCCCCATGGCCGAGGATGATGCAAAACACGCCGTCCCGGCCGCCGCTGCGCGCCTGGGCGGCCGCCCGCTTACAGTCCTGGGCCGTCTCAAGACCCTGGATCTTCCACACGTCCGGCTCGACGCCGGCCGCCTGCAGCCGCTCCATGGCTGCGACCACCAGGTCCGGAAGCAGCCGCTCGGCATAGGCCTGCGTGTCGCCGCCCACCTGTGCCATCTGGCCAGGCGTGGCCGGGACCAAGAGCTCGAACAAGAAGCCTGTGCTCTGGGTGCTAAGCCACTGCGAGAGCCCAGCCAGCTTGACCTCCTGGCGGCCGTTTTGGGCTAAATCGCCCTCGGCGTTGTAGCGGACCAGCACCTTGGCGTAGTCCGGGGAGAAGGCAGCGATGTGGGCCTGATAGTCGGCGCCGTACTCGAAGTCGAACTCGTCCTGGCCGCTCTTTTCGACCGGCATGGCCAGGGTCAGGCCTGCCCGCTTCGTGCGCCTCGCCACCTCGGCGCCGAACTCCTCGTCGACCAGCACGCCGGCGGCCTCCCGGGAGGCGCCATCGGCCAAGGCTCTCTCCAGCCCCTCGTAGACCAGAAGCTTCAGATCCTCGATCCTCCGCCTCTGCTCTGCCGTGAGCGACTGGCCCTCCCCCACCCCGAACAGGCCCTTTTGAAACGACCCGCGATGATCGAACGGCAGCACGTACAGCGGACCCTGTCTCTGACTCACAGCGGCCACTCCTCCTCGAGCGATCCGATCACGAAGTCGCAGCCTCCGGCGGTCAGCTGGTCGGCGGTGAAGTGGTGGCTCGCCACCCCGATGCAGGCGATGCCGGCGGCATGGGCGCCCTCGGCGTCGTGCGGCGTGTCCCCGACGGCGATGCACTGTCCTGGCGAAAGCGGGGCGCCGTAGACCAGTTCGGCCCGGCGCAGCGCGACCCGGGTCAGCTCGCCGCGGTCTTCCGAGTCCGACCCATAGCCTCCGAAGCAGAAAAATCGGTTCAGCCCCGCCCGGTGCAGCTTGACGTGGGCCGCTGGCTCCACATTCCCGGTGACGAGGCCCAAGAGGTGGCCCTTCCCCAGAAGCGTGGTCAGGAGTGGCTCGACGCCGTCCAGCACCCGGTAGCCTTGGGAGTCCCGCACCGTGTGGCGCAGGTGCTTCAGGCGGCAGTCCAGGAGGCGCTCGAACTCCTCTGCGCTCGGCTCACGATGGAGCACGCCGGAGAAGGTCTTTCGCCCCACCTCCGGATCGGTCAGGCCGGTGTCGGTGAAGGCGCCGATGTCGGCCGGGATGCCGTAGAGCTCGTCGAAGGCAAGCCGCCACGACGCGGCTCCGGCGTCTCCGGAGATGATCAGGGTGCCGTCGATGTCAAACAGGATCGCGATGCGCTGATCTGCCACGGACTGCCTCCTTCGACCGATCCTAGCGGCGCCGGGCTCTCCGCTGGCTCATTTTTCCGCGTGGCCGCCGAACTCCTTGCGCATGGCTGAGAGCACCTGGTTGGCAAAGCGGTCGAGGTCGCGAGAGGCAAAGCGCGAATAGAGCGCCGTCGTCAGAACTGGCGCCGGTACCCCTTCTTCAATCGCCGCAATCGCCGTCCAGCGGCCCTCGCCGGAGTCCGAAACCCGGCCCGAGAAGTCGGTCAGATCGGGCGACTCCACGAGCGCCTGGGCGGTCAGGTCGAGCAGCCAGGAGCCGATCACGCTGCCCCGTCGCCAGACCTCGGCCACGGCCGGCAGATCGAACTCAAAGCGGTAGAACTCGGGATCCTCCAGAGGTGCCGTCTCGGCGTCGGCAGGGCGGGTCACCGAGCCGGCGTTGGCTCCCTTCAGGATGTTCAGTCCCTCGGCCAAGGCGGCCATGGCGCCGTATTCGATGCCGTTATGGACCATCTTGACGAAATGTCCGGCTCCAACTGGCCCGCAGTGCAGATAGCCGTGCTCGGCCTGCGCCGGAGCGCCGCGTCGGCCCGGGGTCCGGCCCGCGGCCTCGACGCCTGGGGCAATGGCGGCAAACAAGGGCTCCAGGCGTCGGACGGCTCTTTCCTCGCCTCCGATCATCAGACAGTAGCCGCGTTCTAGCCCCCACACGCCGCCGCTCGTCCCGACGTCCAGATAGTGGATGGAGCGCTGGCCGAGGTCTTTGGCACACGCCATGTCGTCACGGTAGTACGAGTTGCCGCCGTTTAGGACGATGTCGTCGGCGTCGAGGTGGCGGGAGAGCTCCTCGATCGTCTTGGTCGTGATCTCGCCGGCCGGCACCATCACCCAGACCGAGCGCGGCTTTTGCATCTTGGCGCAAAGGTCGGCCAGAGAAGACGCCCCGGTCACGCCCGTGCCGTTTAGAGCGCTGACCGCCTTTGGATCGACGTCGTAGACGACGCAGGTGTGTCCAGCCCGGGTCAGCCGGCGGACCAGATTGGCGCCCATCCGACCGAGCCCCACCATTCCCAGTTCCATCACCGATGCCTCCTCATTGATCTGTGCCTTCTGCCGAGGGGCGAATCAGGCCAGCATCGCTTCCAGCTGAGACAGGCCAGAAGCCACGTCCTTGCCCAGATGCAGGCGCAGCACCCGCCGTCCGCGGGCCGCCAGCACACTAAGATCGCTTCTGGCCTGAGCCTCTTTGATCACGCCGAAGCTAAAGCGATGGCCGGGCACGGCCAGGTCTTTTGGATCGTCGCAGGTGATCTGCAAGAACACGCCGCTGTTCGGACCGCCCTTGTAGGCCTGTCCGGTCGAGTGCTGAAAGCGGGGGCCGAAGCCGACGCAGGTCGCCACCCGCTTGTGATCCCTGATCTTGACCCGAATCCGGTTCAGCACCTCCTGATGTGCGACCTCCATCGGGATGTAGGCCAAAAGCGCCACAAAGTCGCCGGCCTTGGCCCGATCCAGGTGGGCCGAGACGATCTCGGCCAAAGAGCCGGACCCTGCCGATCCAAAAAGGGCCTTGGCGTCTTCTCCGGCTGAGAACAGCTTGAGCGGCCCCTCGACCCTGAGCGGGGCCTCCTCGGGCAGCGCTCCCGTCTGCTCGTAGGCGTCGGCCAGCTGGCGAGCGGCCACCTTGGCCCCCTCCACATCGGGCTGGTCGAAGGGGTCGATGCCGAGCACCGACCCTAAGACAGCGGTGGCGAACTCCCAGCGAAAGATCTCAGCGCCCAGGTCATAGGCGTCCTTGAGGTCGATCCGGTAGACCGCCTGACCGGCGGCGGCCAGATGCTCGATCGCCTGGTCCTGGCTTCGATCCGGGTGGGTGGCAAGCCGGATCTGGACGAACAGCCGGTCTCCGCCGTATACGCCGGGCTCCCCCAGGGGCTCCAGGTCGACCGGGATCACGCCCTTGCCCTCTTTCCCGGTCGACTCGGCCAGAAGCTGCTCCAGCCAGCCTCCGAAGTGGGCGATCTTGGGCGCAGTCACGATCGTCACCTTGTTCTTCCCAGCCAGGGCGGCGGCGCCGAGCACGGCGCCCAGCTCCAGGCCCGGGTTCTGGTCGTCCGGCACGCAGGCGGCGCAGGCGTGGGCCATGGTCTCCGCCCGCTCGAGCAGGGTTGAGGCATCGACGCCCATCAGGGCGGCCGGCACCATCCCGAAGTCAGACAGCGCCGAATAGCGGCCGCCGATCGACGGAACGCCGTGAAAGACATGACGCCACTTGTCTTGAGTCGCCCGCTGCTCCAGGCCGGACCCGGGGTCGGTGATGGCTATGAAGTGGCTGGCGGCGCGCCCCTTGCCCAAGTGCTGCTCCACCTTCGCCCAGAAGTAGTCGGCGAAGATGTTTGGCTCCAAGGTGGAGCCAGACTTCGACGAGACGATGAACAGGGTGTGGGAGAGATCGAGCTCGCCCTCCAGGTCGCCGATCTGGGTCGGATCGGTGGAGTCCAGCACGTGCAGGGCCAGGTGGCCGCTTTTCAGGGCGAAGGTGTGCGCCAACATGTCCGGGCACAGGCTCGATCCGCCCATGCCGAGGACCACGGCCTGGCGAAAGCCTGCCGCCTGGGCGTCTTGGACCAGTTCGGTCAGGTGGTGGTGGTGGGCGCGCTGGTCGAGCGCCACCCCGAGCCAGCCCAGCCAGCGGGCCTCGTCCTGTCCACTCCACAGGGAGGCGTCGTGCACCCAGAGCCGGCCGATCCGGCCCTCTTCCCGCCACTGATCGACCAGCCGCCTGACGCTCGCCGTGAGGTCCGCAGGCAGCATGGCCTGGCCGGGTCTCGCCGACGCCCGCTCCGGCCCGGCCCCCTCGACGGCGGCCAGAAGACGCTGAAAAGCGAGGTCGAACGAAGCGAGCCCTTCTTCCAGCAGCTGGTCGGTGACCTGCTTCAGATCCATGCCCGCTTCGGCGGCCTGGCCGAGGGCGCCTTCTGCCTCCGCCAGCCCGTCTTCCAGCGCAGCCCGAACCTTCCCGCCGGCCCTGAAGGCCTCGTAGGTGGCGGGCGGCACCGTGTCCACCGTGTCCTTTCCGATCAACGACTCCACATAGAGCAGCTCCGGATAGGCCGGGTTCTTGGTCGAGGTGGAGGCCCAGAGCAGACGCTGCGGCCTCGCTCCGTGGCGGGTGAGGGCCTGCCAGCGCGCGCCTGTGAAGATCTGGCGGTAGCGGCCGTAGGCAACCTTGGCGTTGGCGATGGCAACCTTCCCCTGGAGACTTGGGGGCAGCGTTGCGTCAACCGCCGAGTCGATACGGCTGACAAAGAAGCTGGCGACCGAGGCGATCTTGTCGATGGCGCCGCCAGCGCTTAGGCGGTCTTCCAGCCCGGCCAGATAGGCTTCTGCGACCTCGGCGTAGACATCGACCGAAAACAGCAGGGTGACGTTGACGTTGATGGCGCGGCCGATCAGGCTCTGCACCGCCGCCAGCCCCTCCGCCGTGCCCGGCACCTTGATCATCAGGTTTGGCCGGTTGATCGTCCCCCAGATCCTAACTGCCTCGGCCAGTGTGCCGAGCGCATCGTGGGCCAAGTTGGGCGGCACCTCGATGCTGACATAGCCGTCTTGGCCGCTCGTGCGGTCGTACACGGGACGCAGGATGTCCGCCGCCTGGGCGATATCGGAAAAGGCCACCGCCTCGTACAGCGACTTGGCATCCAACGCGCCCTTGGCCCGGGCGTCGGCCAGCGCCTGGACGTAGTCCTGGGATCCGCTGATCGCCTTTTCGAAGATCGACGGATTGGAGGTGACCCCGCCCAGCCCGTCTTCTCTAACCATCCGCGCCAGCTCGCCCGAGGTGAGCAGGGCGCGCCTGACGTTGTCGTACCAGATGCTCTGGCCGAGTTCCGCCGCCTGGCGGACCGGGCCTCGAGCGACGTCTGATGCCATTCGAAGACGCCTCCTCCTGTTCGATCTCTTGGCAGCCCGAGGTATCGATCGGGGGGCAAGCCGCTCAGCGCAGGCGAACGCCCCAGCGCCCGACATGGCGCGCACCGGGCTCCAGCCGGATCAGGCCGTCGCCGCTTTGCAGGCCGTTTGGCGGCCCGGTCATCGGCTCGGTGCCCACACCCCGCCGCCGGCGGTGGGGCGCCAGCGTGTCCCCGGTGTAGATCTCAAGCACCGGAAACGCGGCATCGACCCAGAACTCGACTGTTCGCCCGTCTGCCCCGCCCAGGCGGGCCCAGGCCAGGCCGTCTGGATCCCGCACTAGGTCGGTGAAGGCGAAGTCCACCTGCTGCGCGCCGATCAGCCTTGGCTTTCGAAAGTCAAAGGCCGTCCCGGCCACCGGCTCAAGTCCGGTCGGCAGCTGGCGCACCGGATCGGTTAGGATTCTCGTCTTGGCTGGCAGCTCGAGCGTGCAGCCGTCGATCAGTCCGGTGCCCGGGGACATGTAGGGGTGCTGGCCGCAGGCGTAGGGACAGGGCCCGGTGCCGAGGTTTGTGGCCGAGATCGCCACGGCCAGGCCGCTCGCGCCGAGCGCGTATTCGACCTCCACGTCGAGCGTGAAGGGATAGCCCGGGCTGGGATGAAGCCGGGTCGCCATCACGACGTGAGACGGCCCCTGGCGGATCGGCTCCCAGTTGCGCCAGCGCAGGAGGCCGTGGATCGCATTTTGCTTCTCCGGCTCGGTCAGCGGTACTTGCAGGTCGCGGCCTTCGAACCGATAGCGGCCGTCGGCCAGCCGGTTCGGCCAAGGGACCAAGGGCGTGCCGTGGGCCCCGTCGCAGATGGCGTCTTCGGGAAAGGCGTCCAACACCGCCCGCTCGCCGTCCACATATTCGCGGATGGCGGCGCCGACCTCAACCACGGTCGCCCGCTGGCTGCCGTGGCGGATCTCGAGTTGCGCTCCGGAGGGTACTGCTGGCATCGGGACCTCCCGTCGGCCATCTGGCTTGATCCGATTGAGTCCCGGCGCTTTGTGCGCCATGGGTCTATGATACGCCAACCGGCCTTCCGGCATCGGCCCAAAACGGGCAATGGCCGCCATGGCGGAGCTCGACTATGATCGAGACACCGACGGGGAGGGCTTAGGATGCGAGCGCGCATCGGCGTTTTCTGGACCGGGCTGGCCGTGGTGGTGGTGGTCGAACTGGCCCGGCTCATGAGCCTGGCCCCAGTCGTGCGCTATGCACTCTTCCCGCCGTTGGCGGTGATCGCCTTTCTGGCCTTTCGCGACCCCGATGCCGACCTGGCCGGCTGGCGATCGGTCGTCCTGCTCCCGGTGCTCGGGGCCCTGATCGGCGTCTTTCTGGTCCAGCTGCCAGAGGCGCTCGGCATCGCCGTCGGCCTCTTCGCCATCCTGGCGGCGATGGAGGTCTTGCATGCGACCGCCCCACCGGCGCTGGCCATCGTGCTCTTGGCCTTTTTGCTGAATATCTCCGTGCTGGTCTATCCGCTCTCGGTGCTTGTCTCGACGCTCGTGGTCTATGGCGGCGTGTCGCTGCTGCGCCACCTGAGCGCTCGGCGGCAGGCACCTTCCAAAACCGCTGACGACCGACTCTGATCTGGATGTCTTGCGCCTTCTGCCCTCACAGCCTGCGGGTTCTGACCCGCCTGCGGCCGCGCAGCATCGGCGCTGATCCCGGCACGACCGAGATCGAGCCGTCTGTCTCCAAGACGACGAGAGAGGCCTCGGAGATGTCAGCAAATCCATGCTCGCGCAGCGCCATCATGCAGTCCTCGACCTCGAGGCCGGCCTGCTTCAGGGCCGTGGGAATCCATGCCCCGTCTCGCCCGACGATCGTGGCCTTGCCCTCGAGCAGGCTTCGGACCAAGGGGGAGCGGCCGCGCACGGTGGCGATCACCCAGTTCAGGGCGAACAGCGATCCGATGATGATCAACCCGCCGAGCACCGAGCTGTCCGGTCCGGTGATCGCCGGCTGCACGGCATTGGCGACGAGCAGCACCAGCACCAGGTCGAACAGCGTGAACTGACCGACCTCTCTCTTGCCGAAGAGGCGCAGTCCAATCAACAGGGCCAAATAGATGGCCACCGATCGCGCCACCAGCTGCCAGGCGGGAATCGCCAGGTGCCACATCCCAGTTCACCTCCCATCGAATGATCGCATCGCTCAGTCGTAGCCGTCCTGGCCCAAGGTCTAAGGTTCGGTCACGACAGCCTTGCCCCTGGTCGGCTCGGCCTTGAGAAGCGCCTGCATCGTCCTGGCGGCAAACCAGACGGTCCAGGCCGCTCCGATCAAGCCGGCCAGCCGCTCGAACAGCCCGGCCGGGCCGCCGGTCAAGGGCGTGACGGCGAAGCCCACGATGCAGAGCGCATAGAGCCAGCCGCTGGTCAGAGAGTAGGCGGCACCGGCCCGAGACTGCGTTCGCAGGCTGCGTCCGACCAGCAGGCACGAAGCGACGGTGGCCACATAGATCACGACCGCCGCCAACACGTGGGTCAGGCCTGCGACCGTGATGTAGCCATAGGGCGTGAAGACGCCCATCGGACGCACGCCGCCTGGGCCGAGCAGCAGTCGGTGCTGGACGATCAGGCCGGCGACCAGCAACCCGGCTCCGATGGCTGCCTGCAGGCGGGGCAGCCAGAGCGATCCGCCGGGCGGCGGAGTCACGCGCCGAAGGCCCAGGGCAAAGGCGATGCTCATCAGCCCGAAGAGGGCGAAGGTCAGGTCTTGAATCCAGCCGTCTGGCCCACGGCTGAGCATGGTGATCGACTCCTGCCACAGGTTGAAGTGTGGGCGCAGGGCCTCGTTGACAGCCCAGGAGAGGGTGAATAAGATCGGGCCGACCACGCCGCAGCCGAGCAGACCGAAGGTCAGCCTGCGGCCCTTCTCGCCGCTCATCCGCACCTCGGCCCCGTCTGAGCCTGCCTCCTGCGTCACGATCCGCCCCCTCTTGCCCCAGCCGAGGGTTCCCGACCGGCACAGGGGTCCCCTGTGTGCCGCCTGGGCACCGACCGGCCAGAAGGTGAGCGAGGTGCCTCCGTCCAAGACAGGCGACCAATGCCCGGAAGGAGACGGTGTCATGATCCGACTGGCGCCCATGACTGAGGCGGAGTTCTCCAGCTACCTCGCACTCGCCATCGACCACTACGCTCAAGGGCACATAGAGAGTGGGAACTGGTCGAAGGAAGAGGCCCATGAACGGTCGGCCAAGGAGTTCCACGGCCTGCTCCCAGACGGACTGCGCTCGAAGGACCAGCACCTGCACACGCTCGTCGACGACAGCTCGCGTCGGGTGGGGATGATCTGGTTCGGGGTGCGCGCTGAGGCCGGACAGCCTGCAGCCTGGATCTGGGACTTTCACGTCTGGGACGAATTCCAAGGCCACGGCTACGGCCGGCAGGCGCTTTCTGCCCTGGACGAGGCGGTACGGACACTTGGGCTCTCCCGCATTGGCCTGCATGTGTTCGCACACAATGAAGCCGCTAAGCACCTCTACGACACGAGCGGCTATGTGGCCACCAGCATCGTGATGCGCAAGGAGCTCTGACCCCGGCCAAGGCGCCTAGTGTGGCGGCATTCTATGAGGCCGACATCCAGTAAGCCGACTGTCTCGATCTGCAGCAACGGTGCGAGATGATTTCCACTCAACATGTTGCATGCAACCGCTGGGAGGTCATGTGCGATGGGGTCCCCTGATGTCAACGAACAGGCCCCAAAGCACCGCGATACCCTGCGCATGAAGGGGTTGCGCCCGGTGCAGATCTGGGTGCCAGACTCCCGCCGTCCGGGCTTCGCGGCAGAATGCCGACGCCAGTGCCAACTGGTGGCGCAGGCGGACATGGCGGATCGCTCCGTGCAACATCTCCTGGATGAGGCGCTAGAAGATCTGGACGGCTGGACGGAGTGAGGCAAGGCAACCTTGGCACCATCGCCACGCAAGGCGACCTTGGTGAGCCGCGACCCGCCTTGGTGATCCACTCCAACCTATTCGGCGAGCACACGAGCACAACAGCGCTGCCCATCACCAGGACGCTCGTGGACGCGCCACTGACGCGGGTCACGGTGCAACCGAATGCGGAAAACGGCTTGCAAAAGACTTCACAGGTGATTGCGGGCAAGGTCGGGACGGTGAAACGCGACAAGCTGGACAAGGCGACCGGACAGATTGACGCCGATGTGCGGGTTGAGGTGGACCGTTGCTTGGCCGTGCTCTTAGGAGGTGCAAGATGAGGGTCCCGCCAAGAGACCGTGGCCCCAACAGCGGGGGCGATGGGCGGGGCGTGAGTTACCGGTTTCGTGTCTCTAAGTCGGCGCTGTATGGACGTCAGTGGTCCGCGCCCCCTTGCGTGATGCTTTCGGGCACGCTCACAGCCATCCGGCCGCTCCGTTCCACCGCTAAGACGGTGGGCGCCAACGGCCAAGCCGGGCGTCCGTGGCCCGAGCTTGGAAGACATCGCGGGATTGACTTCCCTACGGCGGTGGCACCGAGAACACGTAATCGGACCAAGACTCGCTGAAGTTCTGATCCTCTACGTTAGAGAGCCGGATCGTGAGTGGACCACCCGTCTGAGACACCGGGCCGAATACGACTTCGGCCGTGGTGGTGACTCCCGGCTCAATCGTCTGCGGAAACCCCGCGTAATCGGGCGAGCTCAATATCAGGGATGGCTGATTTGATCCTTGCACGGCCGTTGCCTCAAGAGCGCTCACCAAAACACCCAGGTTGCTCGCATTGGTAGCCGTGAAGAAGACGCGCGTTTCGGTCGCCGCCAGCTCCACCTTAGTCACCGTGATCGTTAGCCCATTTTGGGTGATGGGCTGACTTGGTCCCCAGGTAGCGAGCGTAGGGGCTATGACAGTGTCTGCCGTGACAACGGTCATCGTGTTCGCCGCAATCAGCGGAATCGTCACGATGTTGCCGGTCAATGTCAGAGTAAACTGTGCAGACCCTTGGTCCGTGCCCGCGATGGACACATAAGTATCGGTTGGAAGCAGTGATGTCCCAGTAGTTTCGACGGCGACCTCCTCGCTGTCGGTGGGCGGATCGAGGTACGCACGGTATACGGTGGGACCACCCGAGTTTGGCACGACCTGCACAATCTCACCTAGCACGCGCACGCTATCGCCAGAGTAGGCCCTCGGGTCGGCTTCAACCGAGGACCACTGAACATTCGTTAGTGTGATGCCAGGACTACCGCTGCCCGTAGCTTGTGACCCTGCCGATCCGGAGGACGAACTGGAGGATCCTGCAGGGAGGGTGTCACCGGAACCACCGCTGCTTGTCGCCTGAGGCGCCATCGATCCGGAGGTCGACTGAGCAGATCCTCCAGTGGCAGGCGGAGAGATCGCCGCCACGGCAAGCAGAAGGCCCATAAGCGCCGAAATGCTCCCACCTGTGATCGACATGATCTTTTTGCCTTTACTAGAATTACGGGCGGCTAGCCAAAAAAGGGCCCCCGCGATCCCAAGGAAGATAGCAGCTGCTACTGCCAACCGGCCCCGCCCCCTCTCCTACGGCCCTCGAGGCATAGACCGCTCCACCAAACACTCCCAAAGGATCCAAGGTTCGCGTGGTGTTGTTACGTGACCAAGATCCCAAATCCTTGTGGGCGACAATTGGATGTAATGGGCCATCGGAACGTCATCGAGATGCGGCCGCTGACGAGCAGCTCTAATCTTGCGGTCAGTACAGCTAGACCCGTCCGTTATGTCAGTGCGGCCTTCAAGGGCACTATGGCTGGCCCAATACCACGTCGGCGCCATCGACGATCGGGCAGCTGAGCCGGTTTGCAAGGACTCCCGATAGCCAGACGACGGGACACGTGCTGTAGGCACCGATTGACCTGCCGCCAACTGCTGGCTCGGAGACGACTCGGGAGATACGGCCACCCCACAACCCCGGGGCTTACAGCGGTGACAGTCCGCCGGATCGACCACTGGGTCGAGCGCGAAACCGCCGCACAGCCGCTACAATCTGCACTGGGTCTTGCCGCGAGCCTTATTTCGGTCATTTTCCCGTCAATAGTAAACCCGCTGTCCCTTGCGGGAAGCGGGTTTCAATCTGGTGGAGCCGAGGGGAGTTGAACCCCTGACCTCCTGAATGCCATGCAGGTACCGTCATGTGTCATCAGGTATCAGTAAGTCACGTGAAGTCCCGTCTGTACTGGCTTTTTCGGCCATCCTCCGTGTGTAATGCCGGGGGTCTGCACCTCGTCTAGCCTCCGCGTTTTACACATGGTTTTACACCTGCTCCGTGCCAAACCCTTGGAGTAAATCGTCCACTAAGCTGATCGCCTGCCGCTTCGTCTGCTCGAGGTTCCAGAGGCCTCCAGCCGGTACCGCAAACATGGCTTCCTTCACCGTGTACGGGGATGGGTTGGGCATGGTCTCCCCGAGCTGTGATGCCGACATCATTATCGCCTCCCCTCCACCTCGATCGTCATGATCCGCCGATCCCCGATCTCCCACGGATAGCCCAGAGCGGCGTTCAGCAGCCGACAGCCGCCCACCTGGGCGTCGCTGCGGTCGTGGGTGTGGCCGAAGATCCAGGCGCCCCGCATCCGTCGGACCTCCTCCTCGCCGTCGAAGAAGAA
>JAKAUI010000028.1 GCA_021827745.1 Bacillota bacterium
GGTCTGGGCGCCGATCGACAGCCGATCGACTCCGGCCTGGGCGAGGCAGGTCAGCTCCGAGAGCTCAAGGTCCTGGGGGTTGGCCTCGACCGTCACCTCGGCATCGGGCCTAAGGCCCGCCTGCCGCAGCGCCTTGAGCACCGCGACCAGCTGGGCGGCCGGGAACATGGTCGGCGTGCCGCCGCCGAAGGCGCAGCTCTCAAGCGGTGCGGCAAGCTCTCCGGCCGCCTTGGCCTCGCCGATCTCCTGGATCAGCGCCGCCGTGTAGCCCGAAAAGGCATCTGGCCGCCTGGGCAGGAGATAGGCGTTGAAGTCGCAGTAGCCGCACTTAGAGGGACAGTAGGGCCAGTGCACATAGACGCCCATCTTGGCCGCCATCAGCTGCGCTCTGCCTTCAAGATGGCCATGAAGGCCTCCTGAGGCACCTCGACTCGGCCGACCCGGCGCATCCGCCGCTTGCCCTGGCGCTGCTTTTCCAGAAGTTTGCGCTTTCTGGTGATGTCGCCGCCGTAGCACTTGGCCAGCACGTCCTTGCGCATCGCCGGGATGGTCTCTCTGGCCAGGATGCGACTTCCCCAGGCGGCCTGGATCGGAACTTCGAACATCTGGCGGGGGATCAGTCGGCGCAGTTCCTGGCAGAGCGCCCGACCGCGGCCTTCAGCCTGGCTGCGGTGGCAGACGAAGGAGAGGGCGTCCACCGCCTCTCCGTTCAGCAGCACGTCCACCTTCTGCATGTCGGCCGCCGCGACGCCGGAGAGCACATAGTCCAAGGAGGCATAGCCGCGGGTGCGCGATTTCAGCTGGTCGAAGAAGTCGTACATGATCTCGCCCAGGGGCAGTCGGTAGACCAGCTTGGCCCGGCCGGGCGTGGGGTACTCGAGGGCAACGAAGCTGCCCCGCCGCTGCTGGGCGAGCTCCATCACCGCCCCCACCGCCTCACCTGGGGCAAAGATGGTGGCGTCCACCATCGGCTCTCTGATCTCCCGGATCAGGTCTGCGGCCGGGAAGTGGGACGGGTTGTCGATCCGGACCTCTTGGCCATCGGTCAGCTGCACCTGGTAGACGACGTGCGGGGCGGTGGTCACGAGGTCGACCGCGTACTCCCGCTCCAGCCGCTCTTGCACCACCTCGATGTGGAGCAGACCGAGAAATCCGGCCCGAAAGCCAAAGCCGAGGGCCGATGAGGTCTCCGGCTCAAAGGAGAGGGCGGCGTCGTTCAGCCTAAGCTTCTCCAGGGCGTCTTTCAGCACGTCGTACTGGGCCGGCTCGGCCGGATAGAGCCCAGCGAAGACCATCGGCACGGCCGGCCGATATCCCTCAAGCGCCACGGCTGCCGGGGAGTCTCCTGCGGTCACGGTGTCGCCGACCCCGACCTCGGCCACAGAGCGGATAGAGGCCGCCAAGAATCCGACCTCTCCGGTCTCGAGCCGGCTGACCGCCACCGGCAGGGGCGTGAACACGCCGAGCTGCTCGCAGGTGTAGGTGCCGCCGCCGGCCATCAGGCGGATAGTGTCGCCGACCGAAACGGCACCGTCGACCACCCGCACATGGGCGATCACGCCGCGATAGGAGTCGAAGTGCGAGTCAAAGACCAGGGCGCGAAAAGGAGCGTCGGGGTCGCCCTTGGGCGGCGGCAGGCGGTCGACCAGCGCCTGGAGCAGCGCATCGACGCCGCGGCCGTCTTTGGCCGAGACGGCCAGGATCTCTCTGGCCAAAAAGCCCAAGGCCTCCAGATCGGCGCTGACCCGGGGCACGTCGGCATTGGGCAGGTCGATCTTGTTGATCACCGGGATCACGACCAGCCCGGCTTCGAGGGCGGTGTAAAAGTGGGCCAGGGTCTGCGCCTCCAGCCCCTGCACCGCGTCCACCACCAGCAGCACGCCCTCGCAGGCGGCCAGCGCCCGGCTCACCTCGTAGCTGAAATCGACGTGGCCGGGGGTGTCGATCAGGTTCAGGGTGTAGGTCTCGCCGTCGGCTGCGGTAAACGGCAGCCGGGCGGTCTGGGCCTTGATCGTGATGCCGCGCTCACGCTCGATGTCCATGCTGTCCAGCACCTGGGCCACCATCCGCCTGGCGGTGATGGCGCCGGTCAACTCGATCAGGCGATCGGCCAGGGTGGACTTTCCGTGGTCGATGTGGGCGACGATCGAAAAATTGCGAATGCGGCTGACCGGGTGCACCACCGACGCTCCTTAAATGGCTCAGCTTCACAAGGTTCGTCAAGGGACATGCGATCCCTGTGGCGAAGGGGATGGACCCGGCACCAGGCACTTCGGATCGATTTGGGAGCGAACAGCGTGCAGCCTTGGATTCCTGTGATCGTGCCGCTCGCCCACTGGCTGAGAAACGCCAATGTGATCCTCGTCTCCGCCCTCTTCGCGTCCTTGATCAGCCAGCTGGTGAAGGGCACTGTCTCCTCGGTGCGCAGCCGATCGCTGACCTGGTCCCGCTTCTGGGAGCCGGGCGGCTTTCCCAGCTCGCACTCGGCCACGGTCACGGCGGTGGCCACGGCGGTGGTGCTGACCCA
>JAKAUI010000027.1 GCA_021827745.1 Bacillota bacterium
CCAATCCCGCCGCCTTTAGCCGCCCAAGGTGCTGGGAGACCGCAGGCTGCGAAACTCCGAACAGCGGCACCAGCTCGCAGCCGCAGAAGTCGCGTCGTGTCAGCAAGGAGACGATGCGCAGACGGGTCGGATCGGCCAAGGCCTTCAGGGCGGAAGACATCTGATCGGCGTCCATCGGGACACCTCCTGTCGCCCATAGATAATCACATAAGCATGTGCTTATCAAGGGCCACACCACGGCGGAGGTAGGTCGCTACTGCGGATCCGTACCGGGAACGGGACCCTGAGGCGGGCGCGGCTTGGGGCGGGCCCTCAGGTACTGGTTGGGCCAGCGCACCTCGGCGCTGAGTTCATGGGCCGCTGTCATCGGCCAGTAGGGATTGCGCAGCATGGCTCGGGCCAATAGCACCATGTCGGCGTCGCCGCTGCGGATGATCTGATCGGCCTGCTCGGGCGTCGTGATCAGTCCGACGGCGGCCGTGGCCACGTTCGCCTCGCGGCGCACCCGGGAGGCGAAACCGACCTGGTAACCGGGGGCTTCCGGGATGCGAGCACCCTGCAGGGTGCCGCCAGAAGAGCAGTCGATCACATCCACGCCCAGATCCCTCAGCCAGCGGGAAATCTGGACTGTCTCATCGATGTCCCAGCCTGCTGCCTCCGCCCAGTCGGTGGCGCTCAGGCGCACCCACAGCGGTAGGCCATCTGGCCACTCGTCCTGCACCGCCCGCACCACCTGGCCCAGAAAGCGAAAGCGGTTGGCAAGCGATCCGCCGTACGCGTCCAGTCTCTGGTTGGAGAGCGGAGACAAAAACTCGTGGATCAGATAACCGTGCGCAGCATGCACCTCGATCACCTGGAACCCAGCTTTGAGCGCCCGCCGAGCAGCCGCAGCGAAGTCCGAGACGATGCGCTCGATCTCTGGGGCAGTGAGTTCTTGGGGAGGGCGGTCCGCCGGTGAAAAGGGCAGCGCACTGGGGGCCACCGGCTGCCATCCGCCGTTGGCCGCTGGCACCTGGCCCGAAGGAGGGGACCATGGCTCCCGGGTGCTGGCCTTGCGGCCGGCGTGAGCCAGCTGGATGCCCGAAACCGCCTCTTGGCTCTTGATGAAGGCGACGATCGGGGCCAGCGCCTCTGCCTGGCGATCGGTCCAGATGCCGAGGTCCAGAGGAGAGATTCTCCCCTCTGCACTGACGGCCGTCGCCTCCGTAAAGACGAGCGCTGCGCCGCCGACCGCCCGGCCACCCAGGTGGACCATGTGCCAGTCGTTGGCCATGCCGTCTTGGTTGGCGCACGAGTACATGCACATCGGTGAGACGGCGATCCGGTTGCGAAAAGAGAGCGAGCGCATCTTGAGCGGGGCGAAGAGGTGACCGTCCACTGGGGGCAGGGGAGCGGGCGGGCGATGTTGAGACAAGCGGCCGATACCTCCTGTAGCTCGGAGCAAGGCGCCCCACCATCTTACCGCAGCCCCAAGGCCAAACAACCGATTGACCGGGAGAAGAGAGGGGGTATATCGTATACCCATAGGTGGTATACCGGGCGTGGCCGACAGGGAGGGCGGGAGATGGCGGCAAAGAGTGTGCACAGCCAGTACAATCGGGACAATGAGGCGCTCTTGGTGCGGCTTCGGCGGATCGAGGGGCAGGTGCGCGGCATCCAACGGATGGTCGAAGAGGACCGCTACTGCGTGGACATCCTGGTTCAGATCGCCGCCGTCAAGGCCGCGGTCGACAAGGTGGCGTCCGGCCTGCTCGAGGGCCATGTGCGCGGCTGTGTGGCCAAGGCGATCACAGAAGGCCACGGCGACATCGCGGTCAGCGAGCTGATGGAGGTCGTCGGCAAGCTGCGCCAGTGAGAAAGGAGGCGGCGACATGGCTTCTGTGCTAAAGGCCGCGCCTCAGATCGGCCGGCAAGAGGACTCCTTTGCCGTCCTCGGTGTGCAAGACGCCGCCGGAGCCGCCCGCATCCGGCGCGCCCTGTGTGCCCTGGATGGGGTGGAGGACGTCTCGGTCAACCTCGCCAGCGGCCGGGTCGCCATCCGGTACATAAAGGCCCAGGTGTCGTTGCAGCAGCTGGTGCAGACCGTGCGTTGCCTGGATTTTCAGGTCGCCCTGACCGAGACCCGCCTGGCCGTGGAAGGGATGACCTGCGCCAGCTGTGTCAGTCGGGTGGAACGGACGCTCGGCAAGCTGCCGGGCGTAGTCAGCGCTGAGGTCAATTTGGCCAGCGGTACGGCCCGGGTCAGCCATCTGGGCGGCGCCGTGGCCGAGCCGGCGCTCAGCCAGGCGTGCGACAAGGCGGGATATCACTCGCATGTGATTCCGACAGACGACCAAGACGTGGAAGAGGCGGCCCGGCTGCGCGATCTGGCCCGCTGGCGCCAGCGCTTTTGGTTGGCAGCCGTACCGACCGCGCCGCTGCTTTTGACCATGGCAGCCGGCTGGCTGGGCGGCTGGCCTGCGGCCCTTGGCTGGCTGGCCAACCCCTGGCTGCTGATGGGGCTGGCCACGGTGGTGCAGGTGGGTGCCGGCAGCTTCTTCTACCGCGACGCCTATCTGAATCTGCGCGGCGGCACCGCCAACATGTCGGTGCTGGTCGTGCTGGGCACGACCGCCGCCTATGGCGCCAGCGTGCTCAAGCTGATCGGAGCGCTGCCAGCGACCTTCCATGGCCTCTATTTCGAGACCAGCGCCCTCCTAGTGACTCTGGTGCTGCTCGGCAAGCTGATGGAGGCAGGCGGCAAGGGCCGGGCCTCCTCCGCCATCCGCCGGCTGGCCTCGCTGCGGCCCCTGATCGCCCGTCGTCTGGAGGGAGGCGAGGAGCGCCGGGTGCCGCTGGCTGAGGTGCGCCCCGGGGATCTGCTGCGGGTGGGGCCGGGAGAGACCCTGCCGGTGGATGGCACGGTACGCGACGGTGAGACGGACGTCGATGAGTCGATGCTGACCGGAGAGAGCCGGCCAGTTCGGCGTGGGCTCGGGGACAAGGTGGCCTGCGGCACGCACAACCTGAGTGGGTCGGTCGTGATCCAGGCCGACCGCACCGGAGCCGACACCGCCCTGTCCCAGATCGTGCGCCTGGTGGAGAGCGCCCAGGCGGGCAAGGCGCCGGCAGAACGCTTTGCCGACCGGGTGGCGGCTGTGTTCGTGGCCGGCGTCTTGGCGGTGGCCGTTCTGACCGCTGCCGTCTGGCTGCTGATCGGCGCACCACAGGAGGCGCTGGTTGCCGCCGTGGCCGTCTTGGTGGTGGCCTGTCCCTGCGCCCTCGGACTGGCCATTCCGACCGCCATCATGGTCGGGACCGGTCGGGCCGCCGAGCAGGGGATGCTGTTTCGAAACCCGGAGGTGCTGGAGCGGGCAGAGCGGGTGAGCGTTGTGGTGTTCGACAAGACAGGGACCCTGACCGAGGGGCAGCTCAGTGTGGCGCGCCTTCGGGCCTACGGCCCGTGGCAGGGCCGGGAGCAGGCCCTGCAGGAGCTGGTTGCGGCCGTCGAGGAGCGCTCTGAGCACCCGATCGGCCGGGCCCTGGCGGTGTCGGTGGCGGACAGGAGGTCAGGCGGCCATGTGATCGAGGACTGGCGGTCCGAGGCAGGACAAGGCGTGCGGGCCGTCGTCGACGGCGAGCGGGTGGCCGTTGGCACGCCCCGCTTCTTGGCGGGCTTGGGCGCCGCCATCTCCGAGGAGCTGCAGCAGATGGTCGATCAAGAAGAGCGCCTTGGCCAAGCCGTGGTCGTGATCGCGGTCGGCGCTCACGCTGCCGGCTACGCGGCTCTCAGCGATCAGCCGCGGCCGGAGGCGGCAGCGGTGGTAGCGCGCCTGACGCAGGCCGGAAAAGAGGTCTGGCTTCTGACCGGCGACAATCTGGCTACCGCCCGGGCCATCGCTGATCAGGTCGGAATTGGCGAGGACCGAGTGAAGGCTCAGGTGCTGCCGGCAGCGAAGGCAGAGACGATCGCCGAGCTGCAGTCGAGCGGTCGCCTGGTGGCCATGGTCGGCGAGGGCATCAACGACGCCCCGGCGCTCGCAGCCTCAGACCTCGGCATCGCCCTCGGCACCGGCACGGATGTGGCCCGTGCTGCCGCAGATGTGACCCTGATCGGCAGCGACCTAGAAGGCGTCGTCGCCGCCTTCGAGCTAGGGCAGGCGACCGTGCGCAAGATCCGCCAGAATCTGGGGTGGGCGCTTGGCTACAACTTGGTGGGCATCCCGCTGGCCGCCTTTGGCCTCTTGAACCCGGCGATCGCGGCGGCGGCGATGGCCCTCAGTTCGGTCAGCGTCACCACCAGCGCCCTGCTGCTGCGCCGGGTGCGCTTGGCGACCGACCGGCGCAGTGCAGACCGCCCAGGGCTGGATGCCCGGGTGGCCTGAGCGAAGACGGCAGGGGATCGAGGGTCTACGGACTCTGGGCGACCGGTGACCTTTGAGTGAGAGGAGTGGCAGCGTGGCGGTGGCCAAGGGACAGCTTAGAGCGGACGTGGCCCAAATCGAGCCAGACCTGGTGGCATGGCGTCGGCATCTGCACCAGCATCCGGAGCTCTCCTTCCAGGAGCATGAGACCACGGCCTTCATCGAGGCGACGCTGAAGGGATTCGGGCCGCTTGAGGTCAGCCGGCCGACGAAGACCGGCGTGGTCGCGCGGTTGGTCGGTCCAAAACCCGGCCCGGTCGTGGCCATTCGGGCCGACATCGACGCCCTGCCGATCCAGGAGGAAAACAGCTTCCCCTTTCGCTCCGAAAATCCAGGCGCCATGCACGCCTGCGGCCACGATGGTCACACCACCATGCTGCTCGGTGCGGCGAAGGTGCTGGCTGCCCACCGGGACAGATTGCACGGCGAGGTTCGCTTCATCTTCCAGCATGCCGAAGAACAGCTCCCCGGCGGCGCCGAAGAGTTGGTCCAATCTGGGGTGATGGATGGCGTCGACCGGGTGATCGGCGCCCACATGGAACCCGGCCTTCCAGTCGGTACCTTCGCACTGAAGGCGGGCGCCGTGACGGCGGCACCAGACAGCTTTACGATCGTGATCATGGGCCTTGGCGGTCATGCCGCAGACCCGCACCGGGCGGTGGACCCGGTCGCCATCGGCGTGCAGGTCGTGTCCAACTTGCAGATGATCGTGGCCCGGAACACCGATCCCCAGCAGTCGCTCGTTCTTTCTGTGACCAGGTTCACGGCTGGAACGGCCGACAACATCATTCCGGGATCGGTCGAACTGGGCGGCACCGTGCGCTCGTTCAATCCGGAAGTCCGCCAAGGCATCCCCGGCCTGATGGAGCGGATCGTGCGCGGCGTGACCGAGGCCCATGGGGCCTCCTACCAATTCCGCTACCTTCACGGCTACCGACCGGTGATCAACGACCAGACGGTCACCGCCCTGGTCCGAAAGACGCTGGACGAGACCTTCGGCGCACAGGCGGTGGTGGAGGGGGCGCCGCTGATGGCAGGGGAGGACTTCTCCGCCTACCAGACCAAGGCGCCCGGCTGCTTCTATCAGGTCGGGTCGGGCAATGTGGCGGAGGGGATCACCTATCCCTTGCACCACCCGCGCTTCACCCTGGATGAGGCCGCCCTGCCGGTCGGTGTCTTGGCCTTCGTCTCCTGCATCAGCGACTGGCTGAAGATGGAGGAGGGCGCCTAAGAGCCCCAGGGCCAAACTGGCCGATGGGGGAAGGCCATCCGAGTGCGCGTGCAGTCGACTAGAATCAGAAGCGAGGAGTGATTGCGATGAGCGAGAGGCTGTATCGGGTAGAGGGCATGAACTGCGAGCACTGCCAGGCGGCCGTGCAGGAGGCGCTGCAGGCCGTTCCAGGCGTGCACCGCGCACAGGTCGACCTAGCGGCGGCCACCGCCAAGGTGGAGCTGTCCCAGGAGGTGGCCGAAGCGGCGCTGCAGGAAGCGGTGGAAGAGGCGGGCTACCGGCTGGTGGGCGTCTGAGCGAGCGGGATCCGTCCCGTCTGACACCTGTGCCTGGGGAGGGGTACGCCACCCCCAGGCCGCACTCCAAGTCGCGGCCTGCTCTGATCGATGTGGAGATCCTTGGCCATAGGCTTTCGTTCTGGGTTGACCGCGGTGTCTTCTCCAGCGAGCATCTGGACCCGGGCACCGCGCTCCTGCTGGCGGCCCTGCCGCCGGTCGCTGGCCGCAGCGTGCTCGATCTGGGCGCCGGATGGGGCGCCATCGGGCTGAGCTTGAGCCACCTGGGAGGCGCCGGCCGCGTGGTGCTGACAGACGTGAACGAACGGGCGGTCATGCTGATGCGGGAAACCGCAAGAGAGTGGGCCATCAGCGCCGACGTGCGGCTGGGAGACGGCTATGCGGCCCTCGCCCCAGACGAGCGCTTTGACCTGATCGTCACCAACCCGCCGGTGCGCTCCGGCAAGGCGGTCTTCTACCCCTGGGTCGAGCAGGCATCGGCCCACCTGGCCAAAGGCGGCAGCTTCTGGACCGTGATCCGGACCAAGCAGGGGGCGCAGTCGCTCGCTCGGCACATGCAGCAGCACCTGGAGAACTGCCGGCGGGCCGCCCGCCACGCCGGCTATGAAGTCTGGGTCGGAGAGAGGTGAGAAGAGCCGTGAGGGCGCAGTCGTCTCGGCCGCCACAAGCGGCCGCTCCAGGCAGTGCCGAGCCCGCACCGACCGGATGTCTCCTCGCCCTCCTGACCGGGCCGCCTGACCACGATGCCGGCTTTATGGCCGAGATGTCGGCCCTGGCCTCTGCAGACGGGCTGCAGGTTGTCGGCTGGATCAGCCAGGACCGCCTGCTGCCCGAGCCGTCCACCTACTTTGGGCGCGGCAAGGTCGAGGAGATCAGGGCAGAGATGGAGCGAGTCGGCGTGGACCTGCTCTTGGTCGGCGGCGAGCTGACCGCTGCCCAGTGCAGCCGGCTCGAAGACCAGATCGACGGACGGGTGATCGACCGCACCGAGCTGATCCTCGACATCTTTGCCCAACGCGCCCGCAGCGCAGAGGGCCGCCTCCAGGTCGAGGTGGCGCAGCTGCGCTGGCGAATTCCTCGCCTGCGCGGGCTGGGAACGCACCTGTCCCGGCTGGGCGGAGGGATCGGAACGAGGGGACCGGGCGAGACCAAGCTGGAGAGCGACCGAAGGGCGATCATGCGCCGGCTCAGGGTGCTCGAGGCGAGGCTGGGACCGGTCGCCCTCCGCCGTCGCACCGCCCGCCTGGGCCGGCCCTATCCGCAGGTGGCTCTGCTCGGCTACACAAACGCCGGCAAGACGACGCTGCTGCGCCGGCTGGCCGAGGACGTGCCGGCCGGCGAAGACCGCCTGTTCGCCACCTTGGACCCGCTGACCCGGGCGGTGCACCTGCCCTCAGGCCACCAGATTCTCTTGACCGACACCGTGGGCTTTGTGCGCGACCTGCCGCACACGCTCGTGGCCGCCTTTCGGGCGACCTTGGAGGAGGTGCGCCAGGCCGATGTCTGGATCAAGCTGTTCGATGGCGTCGGTGACCCGATCGACCGTCAGGAGCGGGCCATCGACCAGGTTCTCACAGAGATCCAGGCCGAAGATCGCCCGACGCTGCGGGTCGTGACCAAGGCCGACCTGACCGACGTCAGCGGCGATGCGGACCTGATCCAGATCTCGGCCCAAAGCGGCCTGGGCCTCTCCGTGCTGCTGGATGCACTGGACCGGGCAGTTGCTGCCAGCTGGGAAGAGGCCGAGTGGCTGATCCCGTTTCGGCGCGGCGACCTGCTCGCCCATCTGCACCGGGCGGCTCGGGTCGTGGCGGAGGCCCACGACGAACATGGCACCATGGTCCGGGCGGCCGTCACACCGGCCGTTCGGGCCTATCTGGAAGGGGAGCTCAGCCGTGACGCCTGAGGCGCTGTGGGAAGAGGCGGCGGATCGGCTCCAGGAGGTCTGGCGCCAGGACAGGAGCCGGGAGCAGCGCATCTATGTGAGGCTGCAGGAGGCGTTTCAACGGGCCGAGATCCACGGTTCGGATCTGGCCCCGGAGATGGGATATGCCTTTCATCCGGTCGGGCTCGGCAAGCTGGAGGGCGTGCTGAGCCACTACTTTCGGGCAGAGGCCGCCTTGGTGCGATCGCAGATGGTGTCCGGCACCCACGCCCTGACCATGGCGCTCGAGGCCCTGGTGCCGGATGGCGGATTGGTGCTGGTGGCCACCGGCGCGCCCTATGACAGTCTGTGGCCGGTGCTCGGTCTGGCCGGAAGCCATCCGGGAAGCCTGCCGGCCCGGCACGGAGTGAGGGTTCAGGTCGTGGACCTCACGGCGCCGAGAGCTCTGGCCGATGCGGCCGAGCGGTATCGGCCGGACGTCGTGCTGGTTCAGCGGTCGCGCGGCTACGCCGATGCCCCGTCGCGCTCGGTGGCCGACTGCGATCAGATCTGCCGCCACTTTTGGGCCAGCGGGGTCGTGACCATCGTCGACAACTGCTACGGGGAGTTCGTGGAAGAAGACGAGCCGGCCAGCGGTGCTCATGGCATCGTGGTTGGATCGCTGATCAAGAATCCAGGCGGCACCCTGGCGCCGAGCGGTGCCTACGTGGTCGGTGCCGAGCGCTTGGTGCAGCGGGTCGGCGAACGGCTGTTCGGAGCCGCACTGGGCCGGGCGCCAGGGCCGACTCCCGGCGGCATCCGGCCCTATGTCCAAGGCCTGCACCTCGCTCCGCACCTGGTGTGTGAGGCGATCGCTGTCTCTCGCCAGGCAGCCTATCTCTTTGGCCGGATGGGCTACGACGTGGAGCCGATGGCAGAGAGCATCCGGACCGATCTGGTGCTCCGGATCCGAACGGGCGGCGAAGCGAAGCTTCTGGCGGCGATGCGGGCGCTTCAGGCCCAGATGCCGATCGACGCCCACCTGGTGCCGGAGCCCGCCGCCTGGCCCGGCTACCGGAACGCCGTTGTGATGGCAGGCGCGGTCTTTGT
This sequence comes from Bacillota bacterium, assembly GCA_021827745.1. Classification (GTDB taxonomy): domain Bacteria; phylum Bacillota; class Sulfobacillia; order JAJZYS01; family JAJZLH01; genus JAJZLH01. The sequence goes on from JAKAUI010000027.1 coordinate 8,905, forward strand.
GCCGGGGGGAACCCTGGAGCTTTCGGCCGACGCTCCGATGCGGCCTCCGTTCGATCTCTTCCTGCAGGGTGGGCTGTCGCCTGCCCAGGCCCGGGTGCCGCTCCTGGCCATGGCCAATGCCATCGGTGCGGCCTAAAAAAGGCCCCCGGCGTTTTGCCGGGGGCCTCGGGACCGCTGGTCGAGGATCGTCAGCGAGCCGGGGTTCTGGTGATGGTGACCAGCTTGACGAGACCCCAGGCGGCGAGCAGGTAGACAGCGATCGCCACCAGGGTCGAGATCTCGACCGGAGACGCCCCGTAGTGGGGCGCATAGGTGAACAGGGTGAAGAAGGGCGACGCCAGAGGCGAGCTGACCGTGTAGACGGAGTGGGCGAAGGGATTTCCTGGATTGGCTCTGAGCAGAGCCAGGACGAAGCGGAAGGCGAGCACAATCGAGATCACTCCGCCGATGTACCAGATGACGCGGCCGAGCACGGTGGAGCGCCGGGGGCCCTTGACCGGCGGCGTGTGCGCAACCGAACCTGAGTCGGTGTCAGGGGGCATCTGCTGCGAGGCCGCCTCGGCTTCAGCTCTCCCTGATTCCGGTGTAGCCGGCGTCACCTGCGGCTCGGTATTGCTCGGATCCTGAACGGTCTTGTCCGGTGTCAGGACGGTGTTAGGAGGCAGATTCATATTGGACATTGCGATAGCACCTCCAGACGAATCAAGTGCCATTTAGAACATTCGAGATGCGACGGCGAGAAGGTGGGGGTCAGGGCACACAAATAGGAATCGACGGGTGCTATTTCCAGCGATAAATAGCGACAGATGCTGGCATGTCTTGTTCAGACCGCAGAGAGCGTTGCACACAATTTGAGAAATTCGGTGCATCGGACAAGAAAATTCCTGATGTCGGAATTCACGAGCAGCAGAAGGGGCCGAGAGGTGCCGACGTGTGGCCGCACTTCCGGCAAACGCCGGACGCGGGAGGGCTGTAGGGCAGGAGCCTCGGGGCGCGGCGAGGAATGGCGAGAGCGACGGGAGGAGGGGAGTCGTGGACGCTCGATCCACTGTGCTCCAGCGGGCCAAAGAGGCCGCGGTGGCCTTCATCCATCTGCAGTTCTCTGACATCCTGGGCCTGACCAAGACGGTGGCCATCCCGATCTCACAGTTGGAGCGGGCGCTGGCCGGCGAGATCATGTTCGACGCAGCTTCCATCGAGGGCTTTGTCCGGATGGAAGAGTCGGACATGTTCTTGCTGCCCGACCCGGAGACGTTTGCGATCTTCCCCTGGAGCGACGGAGATAGGCCAACGGCCCGCCTGATCTGTGACATCTGCCTGGCCGACGGCAGCCCGTTTGCCGGTTGCACCCGGACGAGGTTGAAGGCGGTCTTGGCCGAGGCAGGGGAGATGGGGTTTCGCTACAGAGTGGGAGCTGAGCCTGAGTTCTTCCTGCTGCCGCTCGATGAACACGGCAAGCCTCGGCGGGAGGTCAACGATCGGGCAGGCTATTTCGATCAGGGCCCGGTCGGCAGCGGGGATCTGGCGCGTCGCGACATGGTGGTGGCCCTGGACGAGATGGGCTTTGAGGTGGAGACCGCCCATCATGAAGCCGCCCCTGGGCAGCACGAGATTGACTTCGCCGGAGCCGATGCCCTGCGCGCCGCCGACAACATTGCCACCTTCCGCCTGGTGGTCCGGACCATGGCGGCGCGGCACAAACTGCACGCCACCTTCATGCCCAAGCCCTTCTTTGGACGGAACGGATCTGGCCTGCACCTGCATCAGTCCCTGATGCACGGTGAGCAAGACGCCTTCGCTCAGCAGACCGGTTTGAGCCAAGACGCCCGGGCCTTTGTAGCTGGGCTCTTAGCCCACGCTGGGGCCTTGTCGGCGATCACCAACCCGTTGGTCAACTCCTACAAGCGCCTGGTCATGGGCTATGAGGCGCCAGCGCACATCAGCTGGTCCGAAGGCAGTCTCAGTCCGCTGCTCAGGGTGTCGCACACGCATCGCGGCCTGGTCCAGCTTGAGCTGCGCAGCCCTGACCCGGCCTGCAACCCGTACCTCGCCCTGGCTGTCTGTCTGAAGGCCGGTCTGGCAGGCATCAGGGATCACCTGGAGCCGCCGCCGCCGTTGACCGAGAGCCCGCAGCGCCTCAGCCTGAGCGAGCTGCGCGATCGCGGCATCGTTCGCCTGCCGGCGTCTTTACGCGAGGCGCTGGACCATCTGCGCCAGGACAGCCTGGTGCGAGAGGCGCTGGGCGAGCACATCTACCGCCACTTCATGGAGGCCAAGTCGATCGAGTGGGAAGTCTACGAGCGACAGGTCAACGACTGGGAGGTCGATCAGTATCTCGAAGTCTTCTGATCCTGGGGTGGAACAGATCCGGTTCGACCTCGGCCTGGCTACGGGGCCGCTGGCGGTCAGTCTGAAGGATGGGGAGGTGACGGCGGTCGGATCGGCCGCCCAGCACCCAGAGGCCAGACCGGCGACCGAGCGCGAGCAAAAGAGCTTTCGCGACCACCTGCTTGGCCGCGGCGCCTTTCTCTACCCGATGAGTTGGGCGGGCCTGACCGCCTTTCAGCGGCAGGTGATCGAGGAGCTCGGCAAGGTGCCGTTCGGCCAGCGGGTCTCCTATCAGGAGCTGGCCAGACGGGTCGGCAGGCCGAAGGCGGCTCGGGCGGTGGGGTCGGCGATGGCGAAGAATCCCTATCCGCTGCTCTATCCGTGTCATCGCGTCGTGCCGTCATCGGGAGGAATCGGACAGTTCAGCTTTGGCGGACCAGAGGTCAAGGCCGGTCTGCTTACCTGGGAGGAGCGTCAGATTGGCGACCATTGACCAGTTTCACGCCATCGAGATGCGCGTCGGCAGGGTGACCCGGGCGGAGGCGTTTCCCGAGGCCAGGAAACCGGCGATCAAGCTGTGGATCGACTTCGGCCCGCTCGGCGTCAGACGCTCGAGCGCCCAGATCACCGACCACTACACGCTGTCCGACCTGATCGGCCGATCGGTGGTGGCCGTCACCAACTTTCCGCCGCGCCAGATCGGGCCGTTCGTCTCTGAGGTGCTGGTGCTCGGAGCGATGGCGGAAGACGGCGTGCACCTCTTGGCCGCAGACGGCGATGTCCCGCTGGGGACGGTCATCGGCTGAAGGCAGTGGCGCGCCTGATCTGGCTGCTCTTGGTCGCCGCTGCCACCCTGGCGGCGGTGGCGCCCGATCTGTGGAGTTTCTCGCCACCGCCAGCGGTAGCTCCGCCGAGGCCTCTGCTCATCTATTACGGCAGTCTGCCCACTGCGCCGACGCCCCAGGCCCTGGCGACCCTTGACGCCCGATTCGCCGGCTATCAGCTGGTCGTCTTGCACAGCGGGCTTGAGAACCCGGGGAACAGCTCTGCGGCGGTGGTCAGCGCCTTGGTGCAGAAGCTGCCCGCCGTCTCGTTCTACGGCTATCTGGCCCTCGGCGTGACCCATGGCGAGCCCAACTACGCACTGGCGCAGATCGACACCGACCTGGCGCGCTGGCGCCAGCTCGGCGTCAGCGGCGTCCTGCTCGACACGGCCGGGCACGACTACGGCGTCAGCACGGCCCGCCTGGGGGCAGCGATGATGAAGGCCCATCAGCTGGGGCTGCGGGTGATCGTGAATGCCTATCGCCCCCAGGATGTCTTGGCTGCTCCCTGGGGCCCTGACGACCTCTATCTCGCTGAAAACTGGGCGTATGCCGAAGGCCAGGTGGTGGGGCCCCGAGCGGCCTACACCCTGCACAGCCTGTACGCCCTTGAGATGCGCGGGGTACAGGTGGCGGCCACCGCCACCACGGCCGCCGGCTGGCCATTTTCGCGATCCACGCTCGC
>JAKAUI010000044.1 GCA_021827745.1 Bacillota bacterium
ACAAGACCGGCGGCGGCCTATCTCCTGCGTCGGGCTCGTCAGACGCTGGAGCGGCTGGAGCAGGAGATCGGTGCGGTGGCTGAGGCCGAAGAGCACCGCCAGCTGCTCGTGACCCTGGATCGGCTGGTCAATGGGAACAGCGAGGACTTAGGTCGGGCTCGGGAGCTGATTCGGGGCCGACTGAAGACGGGGGGTGAGCGTGCTGCTGGAGTCACTGACTGACCGTTTGGGGGCCGTAATCAAGCGCATTTCCGGCCACGGGCAGCTGAAAGAGGCCGATCTGGACGACGCCCTGCGTCAGGTCCGGATCGCCCTCCTGGAGGCAGACGTCCACTTTCTCGTGGTCAAGGACTTCATCACAGACCTCCGCCAGCGGCTGATCGGGGCCCACGTCACGGACAGCCTGACACCGGCGCAGACGGTTGTGAAGGCGGTGCACCAGGCGCTGGTGGACCTTCTGACCGGGCCTCAGGTCAGCGTGCCCGGTCCTGGCGCCGCTCCCCGCCGCATCCTGCTGGTCGGGCTGCAGGGCGCGGGCAAGAGCTCGCTCGCCCAGAAGCTCGCAGCCATGCTGAGCGGCCAAGGGCTCAGGCCGATCCTGGCCGCAGCCGACCTGGACAGAGCCGCCGCCGTCGACCAGCTGGTGCAGCTGGGTGCTGCGGTCAAGGTCCCGGTGGTGACTGTGGCGGGGGCGCTGGACCCCTTGGTCGTGGTGCGCGCCGCCAGGAAGGAGGCCGAGCGGGGCGGCTATGATCCCCTGATCCTGGACTCGGCCGGTCGGACGGACGTCAACGAGACCAAACTCGACGAGTTGGCGGCGGTTCAGCAGCTTTTTGCCCCCACGCTCAGCCTTCTGGTCGCCGACGCCATGACCGGCCAGGCGGCTGTCGATGTGGCGCGGGCCTTTTCGTCCCGCGTCCATCTGGACGGCGTCGTCCTGACCAAGATGGACGGGGACGCCCGCGGCGGCGCTGCCCTCTCCATGCGCCATGCCACCGGGCTGCCGGTCGTCCTGATGGCGAACGGGGAGGGGCCGACGGCGCTGGAGCGGTTTCATCCGGACCGCCTGGCGTCTCGCATCCTGGGAATGGGCGACGTGCTGACCCTGATCGAGCGCGCCGAGCGGGTGGCCGACAGCCAGGCCTCTGAGAGGGCAGCCGAGGCCCTGCGCAAGGGCCGGCTCACCTTTGACGACCTATTGAGCCAGATCCGCCAGGTGAACAAGATGGGGTCGGTCGACGAGCTGATGGCGATGATCCCGGGCCTGAACCGGCTGCGGGACAAGGTGCCGGGCGCCGACCCCCAGCAGATCCGGCGGCTGGAGGCCGTCATCTTGTCGATGACCCCCGCGGAGCGGGCCCATCCGGAGTTGCTCAATGGGCGCCGCAAGCGGCGGATCGCGCTGGGTGCCGGGGTTGACGTGGCCCTGGTCAACCGGCTGGCCCGCCAGCTGGACGAGATGCAGAAACTGGCCAAGTGGGGCCGAAAGCCGCATCTGCCCGGGGGGCTCGCCGGTCTCCAGCCGCCGCCAGTCCGTTCCCGACCCCGTCGCTAGCGATGTTCCAGGAAGGGAGGTGAGTGCAGATGGCAGTGAAGATTCGACTTCGGCGCATGGGCGCCAAGCACCAGCCGTTTTATCGGGTGGTGGTCGCTGATGGCCGGTCGCCGCAGGGCGGACGGTTCATCGAAGAGATCGGCACCTATGACCCGACCCGCGAGCCGGCCGAGGTCCATATTGAGACCGCGCGTGCCCTGGCCTGGCTGGCCAAGGGCGCACAGCCCTCTGAGACCGTGAAGGCGCTGTTTCGGCGGCAGGGGATCGGAGTGGCCGAGGCGTCGGCCCAAGGGGAGGCAGCCCAGTGAAGGACATCCTGCTGTACCTGACGACGGCACTGGTCCAGCACCCGGACCAGGTGACGGTAGAGGAGCGGCGCGACGGCAACCGCGTCACCTTGGAACTGCGCGTCCACCCGGACGACATGGGCCGGGTGATCGGCCGTCAGGGCCGGGTGGCCAAGTCCCTGCGGACCGTGCTCCAGGCCTTTGCCGGCCGTCACGGAGATCGGGTGCGGATGGACATCTTGGAGTAGTGGTCACCATTGCCCGCGTCGTCGGCGCCCACGGACTGCGGGGCGAGCTGAAGCTCGCCCTGGAGAGTGATGTGGTGGCGCGCTTCGCCCCGCCCCTGACCGTGCTGGTGGACTCCAGCCCAGAGAGAGAGCTCACCCTGACCGCCTTTCGGCTGCACGGGCGCTGGGGGCTCGCCGCGTTCGCCGGCATGGAGGACCGCTCGGCGGCAGAGGCCCTGATCGGGCGCAGCCTGATGGTCAGGGATGAAGACCGCTGGCCGCTGCCGGAGGGACGCTACTACGCAGACGACCTGGTCGGGATGGCGGCGGTCGGCGTCGGCGGAGCAGATCTCGGCCGGGTCCAAGGGGTGGTGCCCGCACTTGCCCACGACCTGTTGCAGCTCAGTTCCGGCCCGCTGGTGCCGATGGTGCGGGCCTGGGTCGCCATCGACCCCGAAACGAGGCGGGTGACTGTTCTCATGCCGCTGGAGAGCGTGGTCGACGATGCGCATTGATGTGCTCACCCTGTTCCCCGAGATCTTCGCGCCGCTGTTCTCGCACAGCATCGTGGGCCGGGCCGTGGACCAGGGCCAGATCGAACTTGCGGCCCGCGACATTAGAGGCTATGCTCAGGGGCGGCATCGCTCGGTGGACGACACGCCCTACGGCGGCGGACCCGGGATGGTGCTGCGGGTGGACGTCCTGGCCAGGGCGATCGCCGACCTGCGCACGGACGGCAGCCATGTCGTGCTGCTGGACCCGGCCGGTCGGCGGCTGACGCAGGAGACGGTGCTCCGACTGGCGCAGAAGTCGCATCTGGTGCTGGTGGCTGGCCACTACGAGGGTGTCGATCAGCGGGTCGAATCGCTGGTCGATGAGCAGCTCTCGATCGGGGACTTCATCCTCAGCGGCGGCGAGGCCGCGGCCTGGGCCGTGGTCGATGCCGTCACCCGCTGCCAGCCTGGTGTGATCAGCGAGGACTCCTTGCTCGAGGAGTCGTTCTCCAGCTCCGGACTCTTGGAGGCGCCGCAGTACACCAGACCGCGCCGCTTCGGCGACCTGGAGGTGCCCACAGAGCTTCTGAGCGGCGACCACCAGGCGATCTTCGCCTGGCGTCAAAGAGAGGCGCTGCGCCGCACCTGGCGGCTGAGGCCGGATCTGCTCCAAGGTCTCGAGCTGAGCCCGTGGCAGCGAGCCCTGGTGCAGACGTTCGAACAGAGGATGAATGGCTCCATGGGGCCAGGAGGGAGCGATCGGGATGGACATGAGAATTCAGGCGATTGAGGCGGCGCAGAAGAGAGAGGACCTGCCGAGCTTTCGGGCCGGTGACGCGGTGCGGGTCTGGGTCAAGGTGCGGGAAGGCAGCCGCGAACGGCTGCAGGCCTTTGAGGGCGACGTGATCAGACGGCGCGGCGGCGGCATCGGGGAGACCTTCACCGTGCGCCGGGTCAGCTACGGCATCGGCATCGAGCGCACCTTCCCCAGCCACTCGCCGGCCATCGACCGGGTGGAGCTGGTGCGGCAGGGCGATGTGCGGCGGGCCCGTCTGTACTATCTGCGCGAGCTTTCCGGAAAGGCGGCCAGGATCAAGGAGCGTCGCTCGTAAGGGGCGCTGACTGATGGCCACTAAACCTCCCGAACAAGAGCCTAGGCCCGAGTTGGGCAGGGCCCGGCGCAGCGGGTGGCGGGAGACGCTCATCACCATCGTGGTGGCGCTGATCGCCGCCTTCTTGTTGCGGACCTATGTGATCGCCCCCTACTACGTCTCGGGATTCTCGATGGAGCCGACGCTGCACAACCAGGAACGGCTTTTGGTCAATGAGATCGGGTTCAAGCTCAGCGGCCTGCAGATCGGGGACATCATCGTGTTTCACCCACCGCTGCCGGTCAGCATCGACTTCATCAAGCGCGTGATCGCCCTGCCGGGGGACACGGTGTCCATGTCAAACGGGCAGGTCTACATCAACGGGAAACTTCTGCCCGAGCCCTGGGAGACGGTGGGCGGGAAGTCCTACCTCGACCATTTCAACCTGCCGCCGACCAAGATCAAGCCCGGCTACATCTATGTGCTGGGCGACAACCGGGCGCACTCAGACGACAGCCGCTTCTTCGGTCCCGTGCCGATCAGCTCGGTCGTGGGACAGGCCGTGTTCGCCGTCTGGCCGCCGAGCCAGTTCGGATGGGTGCCAGTGCCGTAGGCGATCCCAGAGCGGGTCTGCCGTCGCATTGGTTGGCAGGCCGTCTGGCCGGCTTGGGTGAGGCACAAATTCTTTGCGCACCCTGATCCAAGGAGGACCGAGAGCCGCGGCGAAGCCCGACTGAAGAACCCGGTTTGGCCGGAGAGGGCTGGTCGGCGTGGACCTCCTGAGGCTCAAGAGACTGGAGCGACGGCTGCCCGCCATGTCGGACCGCGGCGTCGAGACGCTCTGGCGCGTGCTGAACGCCATGGCCTGTGACCCTGAGCAGCTTCGCCGCACCAAGAGAGAACTGAGCCGTCGGCGGCGAGACCTCTGGCACTTCGATCGTGAGCTCTCACCCCATCGCCAGCCGCTCGCCGGCGTCGATGAGGTCGGGCGGGGCGCACTGGCCGGACCGATGGTGGCGGCTGCGGTGATCGTGCCCTGGAGCCTGCGCCTGGACGGCCTCGATGACTCAAAGCGCCTGAGCGGGTCCCAGCGGCAGAGACTGGTCCATGCCCTGATTCAGCAGGGCGCCGTCTGGTCCGTTGCCGTCGCCACCCAGCAGGCGATCGACCGGGTGGGCGTCGGGCTGGTCAACCGCACCCTGATGCGGGCAGCCCTGGCGGCTCTGCCGCTTCGGCCGGCCGTCGCCGTCGTCGACGCCGTCGACCTCGCTCCCTGGCCCGGACGTCTCGTCAGTCTGCCCCGGGCGGACGGCCAGAGTCGGGCCGTTGCGGCAGCCTCGGTCCTGGCCAAGGAGGTGCGCGACCTGATGATGCGACGGCTGGGCGAAGACGCCTACCCCGGATACGGCTTTGAGCGTCATGTCGGCTACGGGGTTCCAGAGCACCTGCGGGCGCTGGGCGCGCTCGGGCTCACCGGCCTGCACCGGCGCTCGTTTGTGGGTGCGCATCTGATCGGCGGGACCGAGCTGGCCTAGAGGCCGCTGACATCCTTCGCCCCGATGAAGCGGGCGTTCCAGTACGAATTGGAGAGGCTCTGGATGTGCACCACCTGCCCGGAGTCGGGAGCGTCCACGAACTGGCCGCCGCCGACGTAGATCGCCACGTGGGTCGCCCAGCCGTAGGTGTTGAAGAACAAAAGGTCTCCGGGCAAAAGGGCCGAGGCCGGAACCGGAACTCCGACCTGGAACTGGGCGCTTGAGGTGCGGGGCAGGCTGATCCCGGCCAGGCCGGCCGCGTACTGAACCAGGCCCGAGCAGTCAAAGCCGGTGGCCGGCGAGGCGCCGCCCCAGTGGTAGGGGATGCCGATCTGCTTCAGCGCATCCGCCACGATGGCGCTGCGGACGGCCGGGTCTCCGGCCGTCGCATGGTTGGTGGCGGTGGCGGGAATCAGAAGCTGCTCGCCGGGCGTGAGCACCGGGACGGGCAGGTTGTTCAGACTGAGCAGGGCGGACACGGTGGTGTGAAAGGTCTGGGCCACCGACGCCATCGTATCGGACGGGGTGACCGTGTAGAGCGAGGTCGACGCCGGGGCAGAGACCCGGCGCTGCTGGGCACTGGCGGCCAAGGTCAGCGCGTTTCCCGTCTCCTGGTCGATCAGCCCGTTGACGGAGAGGCCCTGCTGCTTTTGAAATGAGATGACGGCCTGTTCGGTGGCAGGACCGAACTGACCGTCAGCGACGATGCCGTATCCAATTGCCTGAAGATCTTCTTGGGCGATCACCACTTCGGAGTGGTCAGGGGTGCCCGGTGCCAGGATCGGATCGCCCAGACCGCCGGCCAGCGCACCTGGAGCGATAGCGACGAGCACGGCGACAACGCCCGAAAAGACCGCCGTCGCAAGGCCATAGCGCAGGAGGATCACCTCTTCCTGGAGGCTTCGGTCTTACGTTGTTGTCAACGGAGATTATAATACTCAAGGCTCGTTGGGGCTGCAAACCCGCCTTTTGGCGGAGATGCCACCTGATCCCAGTTCGATGAGTGGGGTGCGTCGTGAAATCGCTGATCATCGTTGAGTCTCCGGCGAAGGCCAAGACCATCGAGAAATTTTTGGGCCAGCGCTACCAGGTGCGGGCGTCGCGCGGCCATGTCCGCGACCTGCCCAAGAGTCAGCTTGGCGTCGATGTGGACCAACGCTTTGCCCCGAAGTATCAGATCATCCCCAGCCAGCGCACGACGATCAAGGACCTGAAGAGCGCAGTCGGAGGCGCCGACCAGGTCTTCTTGGCGACCGACCCGGACCGCGAGGGCGAGGCCATCTCATGGCACCTGGCGCACGCCCTTGGCCTTGATCTAGGCAGCCCCCTGCGCATCGTGTTCCGGGAGGTCACGGCCGACGCCATCCGCAGGGCGGTTGAGGAGCCCAAGCCGATTGATCTGGCCCTGGTCGACGCCCAGCAGGCCCGCCGGGTGCTCGACCGCCTGGTCGGCTACCAGCTGTCGCCCCTGCTCTGGCGCAAGGTGCGGCGGGGTCTCTCGGCCGGACGCGTCCAGTCGGTGGCGGTCCGCCTGATCGTCGATCGCGAGCGCGAGCGCGCAGCCTTCGTAAGCCAGGAGTACTGGACGATCGCTGCTACCTTTTTGACCAAGGATGAAACGGCGATCGGCGCCGAACTCGCCGCTGTGGGTGGGGCGAAGCCGGACCTGAGCTCGGACGAGGCCGTGGCTGCGATCGTGTCAACGGTGGAGCGGGATAAGCCGTTTACCGTGTCGGCGGTCTCGGAGAAGAAGCGGCGTCGGCTCGCACCGCCGCCGTTCACCACGAGCACCCTGCAGCAGGAGGCGTCGCGCAAGCTCGGATTCTCGGTGCGGCGCACCATGTCGGTGGCCCAAACCCTGTATGAGGGCGTCGACTTGAGCAGCGGCGAGCGAATCGGACTGATCACCTACATGCGAACGGATGCCACCCGGGTGGCGCAGGAGGCGAAGGCGGAGGCGCACCACTTCATCCGCCAGCACTTCTCAGAGGCCTACGACCACCCGGTCGAGCGTCGGGTGAAGGCCAAGGCAGGCGTGCAGGACGCCCACGAGGCGATCCGGCCGACCGCCCTAGAGCGCACCCCGGACCAGATGCAGAAAAGCCTGAATCGCGACCAGCTGCGGCTCTACCGCCTGATCTGGGAGCGGTTTTTGGCCAGCCGGATGAGCCCGGCCGACCTCAAGGCCACCGCCGTCGAGATCAGCCAGGGGAAGATCACCTTTCGGGCCACCGGCAGCGTGGTGCTGTTCGACGGCTTTCTGCGGGTGACCGCCGTCTCGGACGACGAAGAAGAGGGTGGCGGAATCATGCCGCCGGTGGCAGTGGGCGACCGACTGAGCCTGGCCGAGCTCACCCCCGACCAGCACTTCACCGAGCCGCCGCCTCGGTATACGGAGGCCAGCCTGGTCAAGGTGCTGGAGGAAAAGGGCATCGGCCGGCCGTCCACCTATGCCCCGATCATCGACACCATCCAGCAGCGCGGATACGTCGAGCTTTTGGAGCGCCGCTTTGCACCGACCGTCTTGGGCGAGGTGGTGGTGGACCTTCTGGCCGCCCACTTCCCGGAGGTGGTGGATCCGGCCTTCACCGCCGACCTGGAGCGGCGGCTCGACCTGATCGAGGACGGCAAGGAGATCTGGCAGGACGTGGTCGGCAGCTTCTACGACGACTTTTCCGTCCGCCTGCAGACGGCGCACAAGGATGTGCCCAGGGTCAAGATGCCGGTGGAGGAGACCGATCAGGTCTGCGAGCTGTGCGGACGGCCGATGGTCATTCGTCAGGGTCGGTTCGGACCGTTTCTTTCCTGCAGCGGATTTCCGGAGTGCAAACATGCGCGGCCCCTGGCCAAGGGCACAGGCGTCAGCTGCCCGCTCTGCCACCAGGGCGAGATCGTGGAGCGAAAGGCCAAGCGGCGCCAGCGCGTCTTCTACGGCTGCAGCCGCTATCCGGCCTGCGACTTCACCTCGCCCCTGAAGCCGGTGAACCGCGTCTGCCCTGAGTGCGCCGCGCCCTATCTCTATGAGCGGCGCCACGGCGGCCACGTCACCGTCAGCTGCCGCACCCCCGGCTGCACCTTCCAGGAGGAGGTGGCAGTCGCACTCAGCCATGACCAGTGAACATCAGGCCCAGATCGACGCCTTCGCCCAGCACCTGATGCTGAGCCAGTCGCCGCGCACGGTCGACGCCTACAGGAGAGACGCCGTCGCCTTCTTTCAGTTCTTGGACGACCGCCATCTCAGCTTTGGTCTGTCGTCTGTACGCAGCTACCTGCTCGATCTCCAGGAGCGCCGCCTGAGCAGGCGGACGGTGGCCCGCCGCCTGGCCGGGCTGCGCGCCTTCTGCCGCTACCAGGAGGAGGCGGGCGATCTGGCGGCCAACCCGTTACGGCTGGTTCGGACGCCGAAGGCTCGCCGGCTGCTGCCGCACCCCTTCAGCCGCGAAGAGATCGAGCGCATGCTGGCCGCTGGCGGTCCCGGTGCCGACGGGCTGCGCGCCCGAGCGGTGCTGGAGCTGTTCTATGGCTCGGGCCTGCGCATCAGCGAGCTGGCATCTTTGGATCTCGATGCCATCGACCTTAGCCAGCACTCGGCGGATGTGATCGGAAAGGGCGGTCGGGCCCGCAGGGCCCTCTTTGGTCAGCCGGCCGCCGACGCCGTCGGCCGCTACCTGAAGGACGCCCGCCCACTGTGGGCGGGGGCAGGTGAGCCCGCTTTGTTCGTGAACCGCAGGGGTGATCGGCTGAGCGTGCGCGGCCTGCGCCGGATCGTGGCCGCGCTCGCCCGCCGGGCCGGAGCGACCAGCACCAGCCCGCACGGGCTGCGCCACTCCTTTGCCACCCATCTGCTAGAGGGCGGCGCCGACCTGCGGGCCGTCCAGGAGCTGCTCGGGCACCGCTCGCTCAGCTCCACCCAGATCTACACCCACGTGGCGATGACCCAGATGCAAGAGGAGTACAAGAGAAGCCATCCCCGAGCCTAGTCCGAGCAGCGAGCGTAGAGAGGGGAGACGACACCATGGCACAGACGTCCGTCCCGTCGCGGCAGGAGCTTCAACCCGACCAGTGCTGGGATCTAAGTGCCTTGTTCGCCCGTGAGGAGGACTGGCACCGCCACGGCGAGGAGATCGTGCGCCAGGCCCAAGCGATGGCTCGCTTCTCCGGCCATCTCGGCGAGGGGGCGGCCGCGGTGGCCGCTGCGCTGACCGCCGAAGACGCGCTCAGCCTCCTGATCGAGCGCTACTTGGCCTACGCCTCTTTTCGCCACGATCAGGACACCCAGGACAGCGCCGGAAGCAGCCTGGAGCAAAAGGCCCGCCAGGTGGTGGCTAAGGCCCAGGAGGCGGTCTCCTTCATCCGGCCCGAGCTGGTGGCGATGGCTCCGGGCCTGCTTGAGAGCTGGATCAAAGACGATGCCCAGCTCGCCCCCTGGCGCCATGCCCTGGAAGAGATCGTCCGCCGCCGTGCGCACTGGCTGAGCCCAGACGTGGAGGCGGCCATCTCCGCCCTCGGTCCGGCCCTGGACGGCGCCAGCCAGGCGGCCTCTCAGCTCTCAAACGCCGACTTTGACTTCGGGACGGTGGAGGACGGTAGCGGGCAGAGCCATCCGCTCAGCCACGGCCGCTACGGGGTCTATCTGACCGGTCAAGACCGGGTGCTGCGCCAGAACGCCTACCGCAGGACGCTGCAGACCTACGCAGACCACCGCCACACCTTCGCCGCCACCCTGGCCCAGACGGCGGAGCTCGACGCTGCGATGGCCAGGCTGCGCGGCTACCCGAGTGCCCTGGCCATGCGCCTGGACGAGCGGAGCCTGCCTGAGGCGGTCTACCCGACGCTTGTTTCGGCCATCGATCAGAGCCTGCCCACCCTGCACCGCTATCTGAACTGGCGCAAGAGGCGGCTCGGTCTTCTCGAGCTGCACTTCTACGATCTGCTGGTGCCGATTGTTGAAGACTCTGCGATGTTCACCTGGGAGAGGGCCCAGGCGCTGGTCAAGGATGCCGTGGCGCCGCTCGGCGATCGCTATCGGAAGGCGCTTTCCGACTATCTGGCCAAGCGGGCGATCGACCATCTGGAAAATCGGGGCAAGCGATCGGGCGCCTACAGCTGGGACGTCTACGACGTACACCCCTACATCCTGATGACCTTCACCGAAGAGCGGCAGAGCGTGTTCACCCTGATCCACGAACTCGGCCATGCCCTGCACTCCTGCTTTAGCTCGGAGCACCAGAGCGTGCGCAACGCCCAGTACCCGATCTTCCTGGCCGAAGTGGCCTCGACGGCCAATGAGCACCTGCTGCTCGACCACATGCTCCAGCACGCCGACTCAGACCAAGAACGGCTGGTCCTGCTGGACAGCTTGGCCCGGGACTATCTGGGAACGGTCTACCGCCAGGCCTTCTTCGCCGAGTTCGAGCAGGCGTTTCATGCCGCCCACGAAGCCGGCGAGCCGCTGACCGCCGAGAGCATCTCCGCCCTCTACCAAGCGGCGATCGAACATGTCTACGGCGCTGCGGTGACGGTCGATGAAGAGACCAAGATGGAGTGGGCGCGCATCCCGCACTTTTACTTCAGCTTCTATGTCTTCCAGTATGCCACCGGCTTTCTGGCCGCCTCCGCCCTGATGGAGGGTGTGCGCCAGGACCCGGCCGCCGCCGAGCGCTATGTGCAGTTTTTGTCCCTGGGCGGGTCTTTGGACCCCCTGCCAGCGCTGCAGCAGGCCGGAGTCGACATGGCGGACGTCGCCTCCTTGGAGCGGGGACTGGCCGCCTTCGACCGGCTGGTCGGCGAGTTGGAGACGCTGGGGTAGCGGCTGGGGCTTGACGGATCCATAGTGGGCTGGTATGGTCCCCGATACGATGATCGGACTAGGCGTGGCACCGACCCTTCGTCTGACGGCCGCCGCAACCAGGAGGGCCAGGAGGAAGCGCGCCTGGGCCATCCTCTGACGTAGCATCGGCTGAATTCGTTCAGCGATCCAGAGGCCCGGGGCGCTCGCCCCGGGCCTCTTTTGTTTGCTGCCCGCACCGGCTGGAGATCGAGATGAGGAGGAGATGCCATGTTGTCCCAAAAGACCCATCGCCAGCTTCTGGCACTGGACGAGCTTGACGCCGCGGAGATTCACGGCCTGCTGGCCACTGCTGTCGCCCTGAAGGGGCAGAAGCTGAAGCTGGCCGAGGGCCAGATGCTGGGGCTGCTCTTCACCAAGCCCTCGACCCGCACCCGGGTTTCCTTCGAGGTGGCGATGGCGCAGCTGGGCGGCCAGTCCCTGTACCTGAGCGCCGAAGCGACCCATCTCTCGCGGGGCGAGAGTCTGGCCCACACCGCCCGAGTGCTCGGCCGCTACCTGGATGTGATCGCCATGCGCACCCACGCCCACGAAGACGTCGAGCTGATGGCCGAAGAGAGCGGCATCCCGGTCGTGAACGCCCTGACCGAGCGCTTTCACCCGATGCAGGTGCTGGCCGACCTGCTGACCGTGCAGACGGCCAAGGGCGCCCTGGAAGACCTGACCTACGCCTATGTCGGCGACGGCAACAACATGGCCAACACCTGGGTCCTGGCCCAGGCTGGCCTAGGTCTCGACCTCAGGATTGCCACCCCGCCCGGCTTTGCGCCTGACCCTGCGGTCCTCGACCGGCCGGTGGTGAAGAGCCACCCGCCCATGTTGTGCGAAGACCCGCTTGCGGCTGTTTCAGGCGCCGACGTGGTGATCACCGACACCTGGGTCAGCATGGGCATGGAAGAGGAGGCGACGGTGCGCCGCACCCTGTTCGCTCCCTATCAGGTGAACGCTGCGCTGATGTCCCACGCCGCCAAGGGTGCCATCTTCCTGCACTGCCTGCCCGCCCATCTGGGAGAAGAGGTCACCGAGGAGGTCTTGGAGGGGCCGCAGAGCGCTGTGTGGGACGAGGCCGAAAACCGGCTCCATGTGCAAAAGGCCTGGCTTGCGACTGTACTGGGAGGTGTCTCTTAGGTGTCAGAGATGAAGAAGATGGTGGTCCTGGCCTACTCCGGTGGCCTCGATACCTCGGTGGCGATCCGCTGGCTGAAGGACACGTACGGCTATCAGGTGGTGGCGCTCTCGCTGGACCTGGGCGAGACGCCGGACGCCAAGGCGCTGGAGAAGAAGGCCCTGATCAGCGGCGCCGAGGCCGTGGTGATCAAAGACGCCAAGGACGAGTTCGTCTCGGAGTTCATCAAGCCGGCCTTATGGGCCAATGCGCTCTACCAGAAGGAGTACCCGCTGGCCACGGCCCTGGCCCGGCCGCTGATCGCCAAGCACCTGGTCGCCACCGCCCGGGAGTTCGGTGCTGAGGCCGTCGCCCACGGCTGCACCGGAAAGGGCAACGATCAGGTCCGCTTCGATGTGGCTGTGGCGTCGCTGGCGCCTGACCTCACGGTGGTGGCGCCGGTCCGGGAGTGGGCCTGGACCCGAGCTCAGGAGATCGCCTACGCCGATGTGCACGGCATCCCGGTGCCGGCCACCTTGGAGAACCCGTACAGCGTCGACGCCAACCTGTGGGGACGCTCGGTCGAGGGCGGAGTCCTGGAGGATCCTTGGGTGGAGCCGCCTGCCGCCTGCTACGCCTGGACGGCCGGCCCTGGCGCCTGGCCAGTTGGTGGCGAAGAGATCACGATCGGCTTTGAAGAGGGGGTGCCCGTCCAGTTGAACGGCGAGCCGATGGCGCTTAAGACGCTGATCGTGGCAGTCGGGGAGACGGCAGGACGCCACGGCATCGGCCGCATCGATCTGATCGAGGACCGCCTGGTCGGCATCAAGAGCCGCGAGGTATACGAGGCGCCGGCCGCCGTCACCCTGATCGCCGCCCACCGGGCGGCCGAGGCGCTGACCCTGCCTAAGGACCTGCTCCAGCACAAGGCCGGGATCGAAGAGGTGCTCTCTCAAAGCGTCTACAACGGGCTCTGGTTCAGCCCGCTGACCCAATCCCTGCTCGCCTACCTCAAGGAAACCCAGCAGGCGGTGACGGCCGAGGTCCGGCTGCGCCTTCAGGCCGGAAAGGCGACCGTGGTCGGGCGCCGCTCGCCCTGTTCGCTCTACCGATCCGATCTCGCCACCTACGGCGAAGGCGACACCTTTGACGCCACGGCCGCCGTCGGCTTCATCAAGATCTGGGGGCTGCCGCTGAAGGCGGTGGCAAGCGCTCATGGCCGATAAGCTGTGGTCAGGCCGCCTGCCGGCCCAGTTGGACCCACGGTTCGAGGCGTTCTCCTGCTCCCTGCCTGCAGACCTCCACCTCTTTGAGCACGACCTGATCGGGACGATGGCCCATGTGCGCGCCCTGGCCGGCGCCAGCCTGCTTCAGCCCAAAGAGGCCGCCGCTCTGCTCGCCGTGTTGGAAGAGCTGCGTGCCGCCGGCGCCGAATCCTTCCCCTGGTCCGAAGCGGACGAAGACCTGCACGCCGCGATCGAGCGGGTGGTGGTGGAGCGGGTGGGGGAGGCTGGGCTGCGCCTGCACACCGGCCGCAGCCGAAACGACCAGGTGGCCACGGCCAGCCACCTCTATGCCCACCAGGCGGCCATCTCGCTGGCACAGGGGGCGCGAGACTTCGCCCAGGCCGTGTTGGACAAGGCCAAGGCGGCCGGCGATCAGCTGATCGTGGGCATGACCCACCTGCAACCGGCCCAGCCGGTGCTGCTGGCGCATCATCTCTTGGCCTACTCCTGGATGGCGACCCGGGACGCCGACCGCTTCCTGGCGGCGGCTGCCCATGCCAAGCAGGCCTCGCCGCTGGGGGCGGGTGCCCTGGCCGGGACCGGCTTTGCGCTGGACAGCATCGAGTGCGCCACAGAGATGGGCTTTGACGCCCCCTACCCCAACTCGATCGACGCCGTCTCCGACCGCGACTACCTGGCCGAGCTGGCCTTCGCCTGCGCCCTGGCCACCTCCCACTTGTCCCGTCTGGCTGAGGAGCTGATCCTCTGGAGCCACCCGGCCTTCGGGCAGGTCCGGCTGGCCGATCCGTTCGTGACCGGGTCGTCGATGATGCCGCAAAAGCGCAACCCGGACAGCGCCGAGCTGGTGCGGGCCAAGAGCGGGACTGTGATCGGGGACCTGACCACGGTCCTGACCGTGCTGAAGGCGTTGCCGCTCGCCTATATGCGCGATCTGCAGGAGGACAAGCCTGCGCTCTACCGGGCGGTCTCAGCCACAGAAGATTCCTTGCGCATCATGGCCGGCGTGGTCGCAACCGCCACCTTTTTGCCGGTGGAGCCGGTCTACGGAGACCTCACGCTCGCCACCGAGCTGGCCGACCACCTGGTGCGGGGCGGCGTGCCGTTTCGCAAGGCCCATGCCATCGTCGGCCAGCTCAGCGCCACGGCCGAGGAGCTGGGCGGGAACTTCGGCCGCCTGACCCGAGCCGAGTTCCGCCAGGCCAGCCCCTTGTTTTCAGACCAGCTGGACCGCCTGCTCGACCCCCGCCAGGCGATCCGTGCCCATAGCGCCATCGGCGGAACGGCGCCTGAACGGGTTCAGGAGCAGATGGACCAGCTGTCTTCCGTCCTCCAGGGGCTCGACCGGGCCCTCGCCAGTTGAGGGCCCGAGCTGTCCTGTGGTAGACTCACCCAGAACCAATTCGCACGCTGACCAAGGCGCCCGGACGGTGGCCGCAAGGCTTCCGGGAGCCGATGCGGTCGGCGGAGGTCAAACCGAGGAGGGATTCGGCGCGTGAGTTACATTTCCATGAAGCAGCTCCTGGAAGCGGGCGTGCACTTCGGACACCAGACCAGACGGTGGAATCCGAAGATGCGCCCGTACATTTTTTCGGAGCGAAACGGCATCTACATCATCGATCTGCAGCAGACGGTGCGGATGGCCGAAGATGCGTACACCTGCGTGCGCGACACCGCCATGGGCGGTGGCCGGGTGCTGTTCGTCGGCACCAAGAAGCAGGCCCAGGAGTCGATCAGAGAAGAGGCCATCCGCTGCGGCGAGTTCTACGTCAACCAGCGCTGGCTGGGCGGCACCCTGACCAACTTCCAAACCATCCGCAAGCGGATCCAGCGCCTGATCGAGTTGGAGGAGATGGAGTCGACCGGCCAGCTGTCCCGGCTCACCAAGCGCGAGGTCAGCCGGCTGCTCGGCGAGCAGGAGCGGCTGGAGAAGTTTCTGGGCGGCATCAAGGGCATGAGCCGGCTGCCCCAGCTCCTGTTCGTGGTGGACCCCAGAAAAGAACACATCGCCGTCACGGAGGCCCGCACCTTGGGCATCCCGATCGTGGCCATCGTCGACACCAACTGCGATCCGGACGAGATCGACTTCATCATCCCCGGAAACGACGACGCCATCCGCTCGGTGCGGTTGATCGCCTCCAAGATGGCCCAGGCGATCTTGGAGGGCAAACAGGGCGTGCAGGTGAGCGACGAGGATCAAGAGGGCCAGGTGTGGACAGCAGAGACGGCAGAGCTGGAGGGCGAGGACGAGGACGCCGAGCCCGAGGACGAGAGCGACGTCGAGCCGGACAAGCCAGAGACGTCCGAGATCACGGCCGAACTCTTCGGTGTCGAGGAGGAGGCCTAGCATGGCAACGATCAGCGCCGACGCCGTCCGCCAGCTTAGGGAGCGGACAGGCGCCGGAATGATGGACTGCAAGCGGGCGCTGGAGCAGGCCGGAGGTCAGATGGAGCAGGCAGCCGACCTGTTGCGCAAGCAGGGGCTGGCGACGGCCGCCAAGAAGGCCGGCCGGGTGGCGGCCCAGGGCCTGGTCGAGGCCTACATCCACGCCGGAGGCAGGATCGGCGTCCTAATCGAGGTCAACTGCGAGACCGACTTTGTGGCCAACACCGACGACTTTCGGCAGCTGTGCCACGACTTGGCGCTGCAGGTAGCGGCGTCTGGCCCGCGTTACGTGTCTCGCGAGCAGGTGCCAAGCGAGGTGGCGGCCAAAGAGGCCGATATCCTGCGCGCTCAGGCCGAGCAGAGCGGCAAGCCCGCGACCGTGATCGAGAAGATGGTGGAAGGGCGCCTTTCCAAGTTCTACGAAGAGGTCTGTCTCTTGGAGCAGCCCTTCATCCGCAACCCTGACCTGACCGTCGGGACGCGGGTGGCCGAGACGGTGGCCAAGACCGGCGAGAACATCCAGGTTCGGCGGTTTTCGCGCTTTGAGGTGGCGGAAGGACTGGAGTCGTCGGCGGCGAGCTAGGGTACCGACGCAGACCCACAGGCATGGCCGACAGCCGTCCGGGAAGGAGGCGCCAATGGCAGACCAGCCCGCCTATCGGCGGATCGTGCTCAAGCTGTCCGGGGAGGCTCTGGCCGGCGGGAGGGGGTTCGGGATCGACCCCCAGACCGTGCGTTCTCTGGCCCAGCAGGTGGCCGACGTGATGGCCCTTGGCGTAGAGGTCGGCGTCGTGGTCGGCGGCGGAAACTTCTGGCGGGGCACCGATGCCCAGGCCGCCGACATGGATCGGGCCAACGCCGACTACATGGGCATGCTGGCCACCGTGATCAACGCCCTGGCCCTGCAGGACGCCCTGGAGCACCGCGGCGTCCCCTGCCGCGTCCAGACCGCCATCGAGATGCGCTCTGTCGCCGAGCCCTACATTCGGAGACGGGCGATCCGACACATGGAGAAGGGGCGAGCCGTGGTGTTCGCCGCCGGCAACGGAAACCCGTACTTTTCGACCGACACCACGGCCGCCCTGAGGGCGGCCGAAATCGAAGCCGACGTCATGCTGAAGGCGACCCGCGAGGACGGCGTTTTCGATGCCGACCCGAGAACCCACCCCGAGGCCCGCAAGTTCACGTCGATCGGCTATCTGGAAGTGCTGCAGCGCGGGCTGAAGGTGATGGACACCACCGCCATCTCGCTGTGTATGGACAACCAGATTCCGATCATCGTCTTCAACATCGAGAACTTCGGCAACATTGTGAAGGTGGTGTCCGGCGCGCCGATCGGCACAACGGTTGGCGGTGCCCTGGAGGAGGGGAACGGGCGGTGAATCCGATCCTGGCAGATGTCGACGGGCGGATGGCCAAGTCGGTCGAGGTGACCCGGCACGAGATGTCGTCGATCCGGGCCGGAAGAGCCTCCCCGGCGCTTTTAGAGCGGATCATGGTCGACTACTACGGCAGCGCCATGCCGCTCAATCAGGTGGCGCAGATCCAGGTTCCGGAGGCCAGGCTGCTTCTGATCCAGCCCTGGGACAAGAGCATCCTGGGAGCTGTGGAACGGGCGCTGATGAAGTCGGACCTCGGGCTGACCCCGAACAACGACGGATCGGTGATCCGCCTGCAGATCCCGCCGCTGACCGAAGAGCGGAGGCGGGAACTAGTCAAGGTGGCGCACAAGAAGGCGGAGGACGAGCGGGTTGCGATCCGCAATCTGCGCCGCGAGGCCATGGAGCGCCTCGGCAAGGAGAAGAAGGACGGGCAGCTCTCGGAAGACGAGGCGTCGCGGCTGGAGGTCGAGGTGCAGAAGCTGACCGACCGCCACATCGCCGAGGTGGACGCGCTCTTGGCGGCCAAAGAGCGCGACATCATGGAGGTTTAGGCTCCGTGTCGGCACCGTCCAAGACAGAGCGGCCGGCCGTGGCGCAGCATGTGGCCATCATCATGGATGGCAACGGCAGGTGGGCCAGACGCCAGGGGCTGCCCCGGGCGGAGGGGCACCGCCGCGGCGTGCTGGCCTTGAAGGACATCGTCAAGGCAGCGAAGGTGCGCCAGATCAAGTATCTGACCGTCTACGCCTTCTCCACAGAGAACTGGCGGCGGCCGCAGGCCGAGGTCGATGTGCTGATGGACCTTCTGGTCGAGTTCATCAACTCCGAGGTCAGCGAGCTGAAGTCGGAGGGCGTGCGCCTTGACGCCATCGGCCATATCGAGGAGCTGCCGGCCCGCTGCCAGGAGAAGCTGGCCGAGGGGATGGCCGCCACCCGAATGGGCCGCAACCTGGTGCTGACGCTCGCCCTGAACTACGGGGCAAGAAGGGAGATCGTGGACGCGGCCCGTGCGCTGGCTGACGCCGTCCGCTCGGGCCAGATCGAGACGCAGGAGATCACAGACGCGGTCTTTTCCGCCCACCTCTCGACCAAAGACCTGCCAGATCCGGACCTGATCATCCGACCGTCGGGCGAGTGGCGGCTCTCAAACTTCCTGCTCTGGCAGGCGGCCTACGCCGAGATGTACTCGACCGAGGTCCTATGGCCCGACTTCGACGAAAAAGAGCTCGACCTGGCGCTTGACGCCTTCGCCCAGCGCGATCGCCGCTACGGTGCGATCAGCAGGACGGATCAGACGTCGTGAACGCGCTGGCCCAGCGGACGCTGTCGCTGGTGGTCGCCCTGCCGGTGATCATCGTGGCCGACCTGGTCGGCCCGTGGGCCCTGTTCGTGGTCATCCTCGGCTTCTATGTGATGGGCGCCTCCGAGATCCACGCCCTGGTCCGGGGCCTGGACGCCCGTCCGCAGTGGCTGATCAGCATCCTCGGCGCCGCCTTCTTGGTGATCGGCGTTGAAGGCGGCGTCAGCATCTTCCTGCCAGCGACCATGGTGCTCCTCTTGGTGGCTGCGGCTCTGATCCTGATCACCGGCGAGACGACGGGGGCAGCGCTGGGCTTTTTCCTCACCCTGTGGCTGGCCTGGCCCTTGGGGTTGGTGTTGGCGCTGCGCCTTGACGGGGTGGGAATCAGCCTCGGCACCTTCGCCATGATCTGGAGCGGCGACATCGTCGCCTATCTGGTCGGGTCGGCGTTTGGCCGGCTCAGGATGGTGCCCCGGGTCTCGCCGGCCAAGACCTGGGAGGGCAGCGTCGCTGGGCTTTTGGCCAGCGTCGGCGCCGGTGGTCTCGTCGCCCACTGGTTTGCGATCCCGCTCTTTGCCGGCATGGCCTTGGGGCTGGTCACCGGCATCTTGGCCCAGATGGGCGACCTGTTCGAGTCGTCTTTGAAGCGGCGGGCGAACCTGAAGGACTCCGGCGCCTTCTTGCCCGGCCACGGCGGCATGCTTGACCGCATCGACTCCTTACTGTTCGGGGTGGTGGCGGTCTTCTACTTCTTGCAGATGCATCTGCAGACCCGGATCCCGGGCCACTGATGGCCAGGCGCCGTAGGGCCGTGGCGGTGCTGGGGGCGACCGGATCGATCGGCCGCCAAACCCTCGCTGTCTGCACCGAACTCGACCTTCCGATCGCGGCCATCGCCGCCCGCCACCTGACTGAAGAGCTCGTTGCCCTGGCCGAGCTGCATCGGCCGGCACTGGTTGCAGTCAGCGAACGAACCACCAAGAGGCTCACCCGTCTTCCCGACGGCTGTCGGCTGCTCTGCGGTCAAGACGCGCTGCGCCAGGTGGCGCTTTTCCCGGCAGCTGAGCGGCTGGTGGTGGCGGTGCTCGGCCTGGCCGGCCTCGCACCGACCCTGGCCGGCCTGCGGGCGGGCAAGGTGGTCGCTCTTGCCACCAAGGAGGTGGTGGTCGCCGGCGGCGAGCTCGTCTCCCGGGCCGCTCGCCACGGACACCTCCTGCCGGTGGACTCCGAGCACGCCGCCCTCTTTCAGCTTCTCGGCGGCCGGCCGTGGCAGACAGGACAGACCTTGTGGCTGACCGCCTCCGGCGGAGCGCTGCGCGACTGGCCGGAGGCAGAGATCTCGTCGGCCAGCCGAGACGACGTGCTCCGCCACCCCACCTGGTCGATGGGGGACAAGAACACGGTCGACTCGGCCAGTCTGATGAACAAGGGGCTTGAGGTGATCGAGGCGCACCACCTGTTTTCTGCGCCCTATGACGCCATCCGGGTGGCCGTGCACCGCGAGTCGTACGCCCACGCTGCCGTCTCGCTGCCAGATGGCAGCCTCCTGCTCCAGGTCGCCGCTCCGGACATGCGCCTGCCGATCGCACGCGCCCTGACCTGGCCAGACGAACCGCCCAATCGGGGGCGGAGTGCGAGCCTGCCGGAACTGCCAGCGATCCGCTTTGAGGCCGTGGCCGAGAGCCGCTATCCGGCTTTGCGGCTGGCCTACAGCGCTGGTACAATGGGGTCGCTCGCCCCAGCGCTGCTCAGCGCCGCGAACGACGCCGCGGTGGCCCTGTTCCTGGCCAGCCGCATCTCCTTTGACCAGATCGTCCCCCTAGTGGCCAGGACCCTGTCTGACGGCGCGCACTGGCGACAGGTCCGGCTGAACGTTGCCAACCTGAAGGCAGCCGACCGCTGGGCGAAGCGTTGGGTGCGCGAGCTGGCCGGAGGAGGCGAGTCCTACTGATCACGATCTTGGCCTTTTTGCTGGCCGTTGGCGTCCTGATCGTGGTCCATGAGGGCGGCCACTTCCTGATGGCCCGCAGCACCGGCATCGGCGTGCGCGAGTTTGCCATCGGCTTTGGCAAGCGCCTGGTCTCGGCCACGGTCGGCGGCACCCGCTACGCCATCAACCTGCTGCCGCTCGGCGGCTATGTGGTGTTGGCCGGAATGGACAACAAAGACGGCCCGCCAGCTGCGGACGACTTTCAGGCCAGGCCGCTCTGGGCCCGGCTTTTGACCATCCTGGCCGGACCGGTCGCCAACTACCTTTTGGCCGTGGTCCTGTTCGCCTGGGTGCTGGCCGGCTGGGGCATCCCGACCGTCTCCGGGGCGGTCGTCGGCCAAGTGCTCGCCGGGTACCCGGCCGCCTCTGCCGGCATTCGACCAGGAGACCGGGTGCTGGCGCTGGATGGACATCGGATCACGAGCTGGAGCCAGATCTCGGCCTTCGAGGCCACGAACGGCAGCCAGCCCATCCATGTGCTCTTAGAGCGCAACGGCCACGATCTTTCGGTCACGGTCACCCCGGTTCGGGTGCCCGGTGCGCCCGCACCGGAGATGGGCGTGACAGCCAAGGTGGCCTACCAGGCGGTCGGTGTGGTGCACGCCGTGGCCATGGGCTGGCAGGAGGCCGCGGTCGCCATCTCAGCCACCGCCGCCGTGCTGTGGGGTGCCGTGGCGCACGGTGCGGCACCCCCCTTGGTCGGGGTGGTCGGTATCGCGTCCTTGGCCGGTCAGAGCCTGGCCGTGGGCATCAGCCAGTTCATCGTCTTTGCCGCCATCTTGTCGGTGAATTTGGCCCTGTTCAATCTCCTTCCGATCCCGCCGCTGGACGGCTCTCGACTGCTGTTCATCGTGGTGGAGGGCATCCGCAGAAAGCCGCTGTCGCGCAGCCTCGAGGTGGCGGTCAACGCCGTCGGCTTCTACCTCCTGATCGCAGCGGCGGCGGTGCTGGCGATTCACGACGTGGGCGGCCGGCTGTAAGATGAACGAGGAGGCAAGAACAATGCTCGCGAAAAGACGCAAGAGCCGTCAGGTGGTCGTAGGCAAGAACCGCCCGAAGCCGGTGCTGGTCGGCGGGGATGCTCCGATCAGCGTCCAGGGCATGACCAAGACCGACACCGAGGACCGCGCCGCCACCATCGACCAGATCCTGCGCATGGCCGACGCCGGCTGTGAGATCGTGCGGGTCTCGGTCCCGACCCCTGCGGCCGCCGATCAGATGCCGGCCATCGTCAAGGCGAGCCCGATCCCAGTGGTGGCCGACATCCACTTTGACTGGCGCTTGGCGCTGCGCGCCCTCGACGCCGGCGTCGACAAGCTGCGGCTGAACCCGGGCAACATCGGCAGCCGGGAGAAGATCAAAGAGGTGGTCGACCGGGCCCGCACGCTGGGTGTGCCGATCCGGGTCGGCGTCAACTCCGGCTCGCTCGAGCGCGACATCCTGGAGAAGCACGGATATCCGAAGCCGGAGGCGCTGGTCGAAAGCGCCATTCGCCACCTGAACTATCTGGAGGAGCTCGGCCACTCCGAGGCCGTGGTGTCGGTCAAGGCGTCCAATGTGGTGACCATGATCGAGGCCTACCGCCTCCTGGCCGCCCAGGTCGACTATCCGCTGCACCTGGGGGTCACGGAGTCGGGAACGGTGCCGTCTGGTACGGTGCGCTCCTCCGTCGGCCTCGGCGTGCTGCTGGCCGAAGGGATCGGCGACACCATCCGGGTGTCATTGGCCGGCGAGGTGACGGAGGAGATCCGGGTCGGGCGGGAGATCCTGAAGTCGCTCGATCTAAGGGTGTTCGGCCCGACCGTCGTGGCCTGTCCGACCTGCTCGCGCTGCGACGTGGACGTGATGAAGGTGGCGGCCGAGGTCGAGCAGCGGCTGAAGGGCGTCACCCTGCCGCTTCGCATCTCGGTTCTCGGCTGCGCCGTGAACGGACCGGGCGAGGCCAGGGAGAGCGACATCGGCATCGCCGGCGGACCGGGATTCGGCATCTTGTTCCGACACGGCGAGAAGGTGGGACGGGTGGAGGAGCGCGACATGATCGACCGGCTGGTGGACGAGGTCAAGAAGCTGGAAGAAGAGAGCGCCACCAAACATGGCTGAGCGCTCGGACTTCGTGCGCGAGATCACGCCTCCCGATCAGGACTACAGCCAGTGGTATCAAGACGTGGTGACCAAGGCCGATCTGGCCGACTATGGTCCGGTCAAGGGCTTCATCGTGATCAAGCCGGCCGGATACGCGATCTGGGAGAACATCCAAGCCGGACTCGACCGCCGGTTCAAGGCCACCGGCCACGTCAACGCCTACTTCCCGCTGCTCATCCCGGAGAGTCTCCTGGTCAAGGAGGCCGACCATGTCGCCGGCTTCACGCCGGAGGTGGCCTGGGTGACGCACGGCGGCCAGGAGACGCTCTCAGAGCGGCTGGCCATCCGCCCGACCTCCGAAGTGATGGTCGGGGAGATGTACGGCAAGTGGGTGCACAGCTACCGCGACCTGCCGATTTTGATCAACCAGTGGAACAACGTGGTGCGCTGGGAAAAGGTGACGAGGCCGTTTCTGCGCGGCACCGAGTTCTTGTGGCAGGAGGGCCACACCGCCCACGCCAGCGGCGAGGAGGCGATGGAGGAGACGCTGCGCATGCTCTCCGTCTACCACGAGTTCTTGGCAACTGAACTGGCGATCCCGAGCCGGATGGGTCGGAAGTCGGAGTCAGAGAAGTTCGCCGGCGCCGAGATCACCTACTCGGTGGAGGCGATGATGGGCGACAACCGGGCCCTGCAGGCCGGGACATCCCACTACTTTGCAAACCGCTTTGCCCAGGCCTACGGCATCTCGTTTCTGGACCAAGACGGCACAGAGAAGGCCGCCTTCACCACCTCATGGGGGATGTCGACCAGGGTGATCGGCGCCCTGATCATGGTGCACGGCGACGCCCGCGGTCTCGTCCTGCCGCCTCGGGTGGCCCCGACCCAGGTGGTGGTGGTGCCGATCGGGGCGAACGCGTCGGCCGAGGTGGCGGAGGCGGCGAGACGTCTCGCCAAGGAGCTCTCCTCCGGTCTGCGCGTCCACCTCGACGATCGGCCGGAGTTCACGCCGGGCTGGAAGTTCAACGAATGGGAGATGCGCGGGGTCCCGGTGCGCCTTGAGCTCGGGCCCCGGGATCTGGCCGCCGGGCAGGTGGTCGCGGTCAGACGCGACACCGGCGAAAAGCAGCCCTTGCCGATGGCGGGCCTGGCAGGGCAGGTGGCCGCCTTGCTCGAAAGAATCCAAGGAGACCTGCTGGAGCGGGCCACCCGGAGACTGGCCGAGCACACCCATGCGGTGGGCGACTGGGCGGCGGCGCTGCCCATCTTGAGCGAGCGTCAGGGCTGGGTTGAGGCCGGCTGGTGCGGGTCTGAGGCGTGCGAGATGCAGGTGAAGGCACAGAGCGGTGCGACGTTGCGCAACCTGCCGCTGGAGCAGAGTGCTCCGGCCACCTGTCTCGTCTGTGGTGCAAAAGCCCAGTACATGGCACTTTGGGGGAGGGCCTATTGATCCAGCCTACGGCGTCAGCGGATCAGATCGCCGACAGGGCCGAGCGGGTCTCGGCCGTAATCCCGGCGTACAACGAGGAGCGCTCGATCGGTGGTGTGGTCCGCACGCTGCGGGCGCATGCCGCGATCGGCGAAGTGATCGTCGTCTCCGACGGATCAGAGGATGCAACGGCCGAAGAAGCCAGGGCGGCGGGCGCCTTCGTGGTGGAGCTGCCGGAGAACAGGGGCAAGGGAGCCGCCCTGCGCACCGGGGCCGCCGTCAGCCACGGCAACGTTTTGCTCTTTTTGGATGCGGACCTGATCGGGCTCACCCACCAGCATATCGACCAACTGCTGGAGGCGGTGGTGGCGCACGACAGCGACATGACGGTCGGCGTCTTCGACCGCGGCCGTGGTCCGACCGACCTCGCCCAGGCGCTGGCTCCGACCCTGTCCGGCCAGCGCGCCGTGCGCAAAGAGGTGTTGGACCAGGTGGTCGGACTCGAGGCCTCCGGCTTTGGCGCCGAGGTGGCGCTCACCCGGCACATGAAGCGCAACCGCTATCGGATCACCGAGGTGACGCTGGCTGAGATGAGTCACCACACCAAGGAGGAAAAGCGCGGCCTGATGAAGGGCTTTGCGGCCCGGATGCGCATGTACTGGGAGATCGTGAAGTATCTCACCGACTAGCTCGGTCAATGGCTGAGGAGGGCTTTAGACGGACCTGGACGCACTGTGGGCGCAGGTGGTGCGAGACCACCTGCCAGCTCATGTTTGGGGCTTTGCCCTCCCCGCAGAGCTCACGCTTGAGGCGAAGGTGCTCAATGTCGCTCTCGGTTCCGAGATCGGCCTGACGCTCGTCTCCCAGGCCAGCGGCTGGGAGGACCTGAAGAAGGCCGTCGGCCAAGAGCTTGGGGCGGAACTTGTGCTCCGCCATGATGTCCGTGTGGTGGCCAAAGAGGGACAGAAGGGACCCGAAGCGCCGCCGGCCCCGGTCAAGGACACGGCGCAGCACTACGGTCGGCCGGTGCGGGGCAAGGCGCTCCCGCCCGGCCGGATGGAAGACGCCGAGGGGCCGATCCGCCTGATCGGAAGGCTGGTCAGCGTCTCTCTCGCCAGCCGCCGCGGCGGCTGGACGCTGCGCATGCTGCTCACCGGCGGCGGCGACAGCGTGGTGGCGAAGCTCTTTGGCAGAAGCGAGCAGTCGCCCCCCGACCTCGCGCCGGGCATGGACATCGATCTGCGCGGCGACCGCTCGTATGACCGCTACGAGCACCAGTGGACGGTGGTGGTGCGGGACCTCACCGCAGCACCAGCCGCCCTCGGGTCGTGGTCAGGGCGACGGCGCGTCGAGTGGCACCTGCACACGCGGATGTCCGCCATGGATGGGCTGATCGACGTCGATCGGCTCATGGCGCGTGCCGCCGATCTCGGCCTCTCCGGAGTGGCAGTGACCGACCATGGCGTGATCCAGGCCTTCCCCCAGGCCTACGAAAGCGCCATCCAGCACGGCGTGCGCCTGTACCTGGGTCTTGAGGCCTATCTGCGCGACCCAGTGCAGCCATTCCTCGGTAGCAGCCGGACGTGGCCGGAGACGGTCGTGGCCGTCGATGTCGAGACCACCTCGCTTAGCCCCCTGACCGGGCAGGTGATCGAGCTGGGGGCAGCGCGCATCGTGCGCGGCCAGCTGGTCGATCGCTTTCAGGCCCTCGTCCGACCCACCGTTTCGGTCAGCGACGAAACCTTTCGCCTGACCGGCATCGACAGCTCAGAACTGGCGCGGGCCGAGGAGCTGGCCTCGGTCTGGGAGCGCTTTCGCGCCTTCGTAGCCGACGACCTGCTGGTGGCCCACAACGCCGTCTTCGACCGCGGCTTTCTGCTGGCGTCTGCCAAAGAGATGGCGGACGCCTGGAGCCCGTCGTTTCTGGACACGCTGGCCGTAGGCCGCATGCTCTTCCCACAGCTGCGCAGCCATCGTCTGTCCGACATCGCCGGCCATCTCGGTGTCAGGCAGGAGGGCCACCACCGCGCCGGATCGGACGCCGAGGTGGTGGGACGGGCCAGCTGGGCGATGCGCGACGCCTTCTTGAGCCTGGCCGGCTCAGATCTTGAGGCAGCTGCGCTCCGGGCCAGCGCCCTGCCCCGTCCGATGCACGCCCAGATCGTGGCGAAGTCCTATGGCGGCCTGCGCCAGATGTACAGCCTGGTCACCCGCTCCCACCTCAAGCGGTTCAGCCGGGTGCCCACCTTGCTCTGGGACGACATCTTGGAGGACCGTGCGGAGCTCTTAGTGGGGGCCGCCGCCTGTGCCTCCGGCGAGCTGGTGAGGGCGCTGCTGCAAGGCGAGCCGGCAGAGGAGATCAAAGAGCGGGCCCGCCGCTACGACTATCTTGAAGTGTTGCCGACGGACCGCCTGCTCACGGCCTGCGACCCCGGCTTCGGTCTGAGTGCGGCCACAGCTGAGCTTGTGACCAGGCGGCTGGTCGACCTAGCCGATCAGCTCGACCTGACAGCGGTTGCCGTCTGTGACGCCCACCATCTGGACGAAGAAGGGGAGACCCTGCGCCACATCTTGCACCGCAATAGCGGCTCAGCCTGGCGCGGTGGCCATCTGCGCGACCCCCAGTCGCTGCTCGACGGACTGGCCCATCTCGGTGCCACCGTCGCCTCCCGGCTGGTCTTTGACGGCCCAGACCTTCTGGCCAAGCGGGCTGAGGCCAACCTACGGCCGGTGCCGGAGGGACTGCACGTGCCCAGGCTGCCCGGAGCCGGGGACGAGGTCAGCCAGCTGGCCACATCCCGCCTGGGCGAGCTCTATGGCACCGACCAACAAGCGAGGGACCGCCTGAGCGCCGAACTGGACGCCATCTTGGCCCACGACTTCGCGCCGATCTACCTCCTGGCCCGCCGCCTGACCGAGAAGGCGCGCCAGGATGGTGAACTGGTTGGCTCCAGAGGCTCTGTCGGGTCGTCGTTCGTCGCCTTCCTGCTCGAGATCAGCGAGGTCAATCCGCTGCCTCCGCACTGGCGCTGTCCAGCGTGCCACAACGTGGTCTGGGACGACTCCGGAGTGGCCAGCGGCTTCGATCTGCCAGACCAGGACTGCGCCTGCGGCACGCCGTTGATCAAAGATGGGCAAAAGATCCCGTTTGAGATCTTCCTCGGCTTTCGCGGCGACAAGGTGCCGGACATCGATCTGAACTTCTCCGGGCCCTATCAGTCCGAGGTCCACCGCTTCGTGGAGACGATGCTCGGCGGCGCCCAGGTCTACCGGGCCGGGACCATCTCGACCTTGGCCGAGCGCACCGCGTTCGGCCTGGTGCGCAGCGCAGTCGAAGAGTCCGGGCAGGTGGTGCGTCAGGCGCACCTGGAGCAGATGGCCTCCGGGCTGGTCGGCGTCAAGCGGACGACCGGCCAGCACCCCGGCGGCGTGATGATCGTGCCAGAAGAGCTGGACGTGCATGACTTCACGCCGCTGCAGCACCCGGCCGACGATCTCAGCTCGTCGACCGTCACGACCCACTTCGACTACAATGCGCTTTCGCGCCGCCTGCTCAAGGTGGACCTGCTCGGGCACGACGACCCGACGGTGCTCGGCATCCTGCACCGCCTGACTGGCCTGGACCCGGCCAAGGTCCCGCTGGCCGACCCGGTGACGCTCTCCTTGTTTTCGGCGACCGATGCCCTCGGCTGCGCCCCGGAGGCGATCGGGGCCAATGTCGGGACGATCGGGGTCCCCGAGTTCGGCACCCGGTTCGTGCGCGGCATGCTCGAGATCACGCGGCCAAAGACCTTCGGCGACCTGGTGCGCATCTCCGGGCTCTCTCACGGCACGGACGTGTGGGCCAACAACGCCCGCGAGCTGATCCGGTCCGGGGTTGCTACGCTGGCCGAGGTGGTGGCAACCCGAGACGACATCATGCTGAACTTGATTGGCCAGGGCGCACCGCCCGAGACGGCTTTTAGGCTGATGGAGGACCTGCGCAACGGCAAGGGCCTGTCCGAGCCGGATCAATTCTTCCTGCGCTCTCTGGGCACCCCGGAGTGGCTGATCGGGTCGTTGAAGAAGATGACCTATCTGTTTCCGAAGGCGCACGCCGCCGCCTACGTGACGATGGCGGTGCGGATCGCCTACTTCAAGGCCCATCACCCGCTCGCCTTTTATGCCTCCTACTTCTCGGTGCGGGCGGACGACCTGACCCTCGATTTGGTCAGCGCAAGCCCAGGCGAGATTCGCCGCCAGATCGCCGAACTGGAGGGTCGCAGCGAGCCGAGCGCCAAGGAGCGCTCTCTGCTCACGGTGCTCGAGGTGATTCGGGAGATGCAGGCCCGGGGGTTCGGTTTCAGTGCTCTTGACATCAACCGGTCTCTGGCCACGGAGTGCCAGCCGGAGGGAGACGACCGGCTGCTGCCGCCCTTGGCCGTGCTGCCCGGACTGGGTGCCCAGGGCGCTCTGACCCTGCTTGAGGCCCGCAAGACGCAGTCCTTCGCTTCGGCCGAGGACTTGCAGGCGAGAGGACGGCTCAGCCGGCCGCTTGTGGAGCGCCTGAAGCGGGACAACATCATCGCCGCCAGTCAGGACAGCGATCAGCTGAAGCTCTTCTAGGGCGGCTCGGGCGGTGCCAGACGGCGGCCCCTGGCGGCTGCTTCTTGCCACGCTTTCCCTCTGCGCCCCGGCCGTGATAGAATCATGGCGTGCGGACTGGAGTGGGCCTCCCCACTCCAGTCGGCATCCTTGAGGGGGATGGCTGTTGGGCGGGGCTCGGGTGGCGGCCGGTGATCCGCTGGAGCGGGCGGTCGCTGCCGTGGTCGAAGCCCACGGGCTGGAGCTTTGGGAGATCTCGCTCAGCGGCACCGCCCGCCACGGGCGAGTCACGGTCACCGTCGATCGACCGGGCGGCGTCGGCCTGCAGCATCTGGAGGGTCTGAACGGCCCACTTGGCGTGGTGCTTGACCCCTTGGTGCCGTGGACCGGCGGGTGGAGCCTGGACCTCGAATCCCCTGGTCCCTGCCGCCGCCTCCGCAGTCTGGAGGACGTCCGGCGGTTTCTCGGGGTGTCCGTCACGATTTCTCTGCGCCAGGCGGAGAGCGGGCAGCGCCACTTCAAGGGCGTTGTGAAGACGGTGTCCGAAGATGGCTTCGTTCTGGAGTCCGAGGGTGCCAAGTCCCAGGAGTTCTCCTGGGATGACGTTCTGGAAGCGAGAGTCGCCGGCTGAGCGAGCCCAGGAGAGAGGGAAGAACCGGAATGAATGAAGAGTTGGTCACGGCCCTCGATGTCTTGGAGCGCGAGCGGGGCATCGACAAGGATGTGCTGCTGGAGGCGCTTGAGGCCGCCCTGGTCTCCGCCTTCCGGCGGAACTTCGGCGCCACCCAGAATGTGCGGGTGACGATCGACCGGGCGACCGGCGACATTCACGTCATCGGCCAGCAGCGGGTGGTCGAAGAGGTCCAAGACCCGCGGATGGAGATCTCGTTGGCCGATGCTGCGGCCCGTTCGGCGGACTTTCAGCTCGACGACATCGTCGAGACCGAGGTCACGCCCGGCGCCTTCGGTCGGATCGCCGCCCAGACAGCTCGCCAGGTCGTGATGCAGCGGCTGCGCGAGGCGGAGCGCGGCATCATCTACGAGGAGTTTCACAGCCGCGAGGGCGACATCATCTCCGGAGTCGTCCATCGCTACGAGCATCGCACCGCCTTCATGGACCTGGGCCGGGCGGAAGCCGTCCTGCTGCCGTCGGAGCAGATCCCGGGCGAGTCGATCGCCCCCGGCGCCCGGATGAAGGCCTACGTGGTCGAGGTGCGCCGCACCACCAAGGGTCCGCAGATCATGATCTCACGGACCCATCCCGGCCTCTTGCGCCGGCTCCTCGAGCTGGAGGTGCCGGAGATCCACGACGGCACCGTCGAGATCAAGGCCCTGGCTCGGGAGGCCGGATCGCGCTCAAAGGTGGCCGTGGCCGCCCGCGTCGAGGGCGTCGACCCGGTCGGTGCCTGCGTGGGGCAGAAGGCTGCCCGGATCACGGCCATCAGCCGGGAGCTGGCCGACGAGAAGATCGACATCATCGCCTGGGACGAGGAAGAGGTTCAGTTCGTGGCCCGCTCCCTCGCCCCGGCCAAGGTGCTGAGCGTGGCGCTGGAGCCCGACGCCCGGGCGGCCCGGGTGGTCGTTGCCGACTACCAGCTGTCGCTGGCCATCGGCAAAGAGGGCCAGAACGCCCGCCTGGCGGCCAAGCTGACCGGCTGGAAGATCGACATCAAGAGCGAGGGGGGCCGCCCGTGAACCGGCCGCGCCGCCAGCCGGAGCGTTCGTGCGTCTCCTGCGGCGCCAAGCGGCCAAAGCGCCAGCTCTATCGCGTGGTGCGCTCTCCGGCTGGGGTCGTCGCCTTCGACCCGGTCGGCAAGGCGCCCGGCCGAGGCGCCTACCTGTGCGGCGAGGACGAGTGCCTGAAGCGGGCGCTGCCTCGTCTGGCCCACGCCCTCGACATCGCGGTGGCGGAGGAGGTGATGGCCGATGTCAGGACCCAGATCACAGCCCGGCGGGACAGCGCTGTCCATGGTCGGGTTGGCGCTCAAGGCGGGCCAGCTGGCAGTGGGAGCTGAGGCGGTGGCGTCCGCCCTGGGGCGCCATCGCGCCCACCTGGTGGTGCTGGCAAAAGATCTCTCGGACGGCAGCCGTCGCCGAATCGAACGAGACGCCAAAGACGTGCCGACGCTTTGCCTGACCGAGACCATGGAGCGGATGGGACAGGCGCTCGGCCGCAGCAAGACTGGGGTGGCGGCGGTGCTGGATCACCATCTCGCCCAGGCGATCAGCCGGCGCCAAGAGCTTTTGGACGGAGGTGAGGGCGGCCCAAGCAGCCGCCTGGAGAGATGAGGGTACATGAACTGGCCAAAGAGCTGTCGATCGATTCGAGGCGGCTGATCGCTCTCCTGAAGCGACTGGGCGTGGACGTGCGCAATCACATGTCGACCTTGGAGGACGACCAGGTGCAGCGCGTCCGGGACATCGTCTCTGGAAAGGCGGCGGCGGAGAGCGCTCCCGAGCCGGACGCCAAGCCGGCAGGCGGCTCTCCGGTCGGCGGCCAGGCTCCGACCAAGCCCAAGCCGGTGACCGTGGTGCGCAGCAGCCACGGTGCGTCCGCGTCCGTCCGGCCCCGGGAGCCGCTGTCCTCGCCGCGCCCAGCCGGCGATCGCCCGATCTTCACTCCGTCGCACGGCCTGCCCGCTGCGCGCGCCGCCACCACCTTTGGACCCCCGCCGTCCGCCAGCTCCTTTCGGCCGACGAACGGGCCGTCTGCCAGTGCAGAGCCTGCCGCTCCGGTCAGCTTCGAGCCGCCGCGGCGCGACGGCGGCCGGCCGTCTGGAAAGGACGAGCGCAACAGCCGTTCGGCCTGGATGGAGCGGGAGGACCGCGGCAACCTGCGCAAGCTGACGCCGCTTCGGCGCAAGAAGGCACCGCGACCGACCCAGCCGCGCTCGGACCGGGCCGTGATCATCGATGGTCCGATGACGGTGTCCACGCTGTCGCAGCGCTTTGGCGTGCCGGCGGCCGAGATCATCAAGCAGCTGATGCAGCTCGGGATTCTGGCCACCATCAACCAGGAGGTCGATGTCGACACCGCCGAGGTGATGGCCGCTGAGTTCGGCCTGAAGACCGATGTCAGGGCGGCCAAGCCAGATCTCGAGGAGACCCTGGAGGCGGCCCAGGAGATCAACCCGGAGGCCCAGGAGACCCGGGCGCCGGTCGTGACCGTGATGGGCCACGTCGACCACGGCAAGACCTCTCTGCTCGATGCCTATCGGGAGACCAGGGTCACCCAGCAGGAGGCCGGTGGCATCACCCAGCACATCGGCGCCTACACCGTGTCGCTGCATGGCAAGAAGATTGTCTTTTTGGACACACCGGGACACGAAGCCTTCACCGCCATGCGGGCGCGCGGCGCCGGCCTGACCGACATCGC
This sequence comes from Bacillota bacterium, assembly GCA_021827745.1. Lineage (GTDB taxonomy): Bacteria > Bacillota > Sulfobacillia > JAJZYS01 > JAJZLH01 > JAJZLH01. The sequence goes on from JAKAUI010000044.1 coordinate 31,916, forward strand.
CGTTCTGGTGGTGGCAGCCGACGACGGCGTGATGCCGCAGACGGTGGAGGCGATCAGCCACGCCAAGGCGGCCGGTGTGCCGATCGTCGTGGCCATGAACAAGATGGACCGTCCCGACGCCAATCCGGAGCGTCTGCGCCAGCAGCTGTCGGAGCACGGCCTGATCGCCGAGGAGTGGGGCGGCGAGACGATCATGGTGCCGGTTTCCGCCAAGACCGGCCAAGGGCTCGACCAGCTTTTGGAGATGCTGCTTCTGGTGGCAGAGGTCCTCGATCTCAAGGCCGATCCGACCCAGGCCGCACGGGGCACGGTGATCGAGGCCCAGCTGGACAAGGGGCGCGGGCCGGTGGCCACCGTCTTGATCCAAAACGGCACGCTCAGGGTCGGTGACACCTTTGTTGCCGGTTCGGCCTTCGGCCGCGTTCGGGCGCTCTTCGACGACAAGGGAAAGACGATCAAGCGGGCCGGACCGGCCACGCCGGTCGAGGTGGTCGGGGCGGCCGACCTGCCGGACAGCGGCGACCGGCTGATCGTCGTGGCCGATGAGCGGATGGCCCGCCAGGTCGCCGACCAGCGGGCGCAGCGAGACCGGCTGGAGTCGAGTGCCGGCATCGCGCGCGGCTCTCTGGAGGACCTCTACGCCAAGATCGCCGAAGGCGACGTCCGTGAGCTGAAGATGGTGCTGAAGGGCGATGTGCACGGCTCTGTTGAGGCGGTGAAGGAGGCCATCGGCCGGCTTGCCCGCCAGGATGTGCACGTTCAGGTGCTGCACGACGGCGTCGGCGCCATCAACGAGTCCGACATCACGCTGGCGTCCGCCTCGCAGGCCGTGGTGGTCGGCTTCAACGTCCGGCCCACGCCCAGCGCCAAGCGCCTGGCCGATGCCGAGGGTGTCGAGATCCGCACCTACCGGGTAATCTACGAATTGTTGGAGGAGATCGAGGCGGCGATGAAGGGGCTGCTCTCGCCGACCCTGCGCGAGGTGATCCTCGGCCACGCCGAGGTGCGCCAGGTCTTCCATGTGTCCAAGATCGGGACAGTGGCTGGGCTCTATGTCACAGACGGCAAGCTGGCCAGAAACGCCTCGGTGCGCCTGGTGCGGGACGGAACGATCGTGCACGAGGGCAAGGTGGACTCGCTGCGCCGCTTCAAGGACGACGCCCGGGAGGTTGCGGCCGGCATGGAGTGCGGGCTGACGTTGGACAAGTTCAACGACTTCAAGGTCGGGGACACCCTGGAGGTGCTGACCATGGAAGAGGTCCCGGTCACCTAAGATGTACCTGGCCGTGGCCGAGGCCAGCTTCCGCCTCCCAAGTGCGGGCAGCCTAAAGGACAAGAGGCAGATCAGACGGAAGCTCCTGGAGGGGCTGAGGGGCCGCTTCGGCGCGGCAGCGGCAGAGGTCTCAGACCAGGACCGTCACCAAATGCTGACCGTGGCCTGGGTTCTGATCGGTGCCCAGCCCAGCGTGCTGCGGCCGGTGCTCGATCGCTCGGTGGAGTGGGCGATGTCGGTGGCGGGGGATCCGGTGCACCTAGAGGTTGATCTGAAGTAGTGGGGGAGACCATGCCGGAACGCCGTCAGAGACTCGCCGCCGAGATCCAGGATGTTGTCGCCGCCTGCCTCGGCACGCTGTCCGATCCCCGTCTCGGGTTCGTCAGCGTGGTCCGCACCGAGGTCAGCCGGGACCTGGCCGTGGCCGACGTCTATGTCAGCGTGCTCGGCGACGAAGAGGCCTGGGCGTCGTCGGCCAAGGCTCTGAGGTCGGCAACCAGCCTGATCCGGCGCAAGGTGGCCGAGCGGGTGCAGCTGCGCAAGGCGCCCGAGGTGCGCTGGAAGATGGATCCGTCTTTGGTCAACAGCCAACGCATCGACCGCCTGCTCTCGGAGATTCACCGCAGGGAGCAGCCATGACCACTCTGCCGCAGGCGATCATGGCGGCGCGCCGTCTGCTGTTGTGCCTGCACGAAAAACCGGACGGCGATGCGGTCGGCAGCAACCTGGCCATGGCGCTGGCGCTCTCCGGCCTCGGCAAAGAGGTGCTGGTGGTGAGCTCCGACCCACTTCCGGACATCTACCGCTTCCTGCCCGGGGCAAACGCCATCCGCTCCTGGCAAGACGCCGCAGCTGGCGAGCAAGATGCCGTGCTCGCACTGGACTGTGCCGAGGCAGAGCGCACCGGCGCTCCCTTCGACCTGCACCACTACGCCAAGCTCGTGATCAATGTCGACCACCACCGCACCAACCCGCTCTATGGCGACCTCAATCTGGTCGACCCGGGCGCGGCGTCGGTGGGGGAACTGGTGATGGACCTTCTGGACAGCATGCACGTGGTGATCGATCGACAGATTGCGCTCTGCCTCTACACGGCGATCGCCACCGACACCGGGCGCTTCAGCTACGACTCCACGACCGCCGAGACCCACCGCAAGACCGCCCGGCTGCTCGATGCCGGCGTCGATGCCGGCGAGGTGACGACCGAGATCTACGAGAGCCTGCCGCTTCCCACCCTGCACCTGCTTGGGCGGGCCCTGACCAGTTTGCACCTTCAGGCCAAGGGACAGATCGCCGTGATGCAGCTGGATGCGGCGACCTTGGAGGACGACGGCGCGTTGGGCCGCGCCGGTGAGTCGTTTGAGATCGTGAACTTCGCTCGCAGCGTGCAGGGCGCCAAGGTCGGCGCCCTGCTCCGCCAGGAGGGAAAGGGTGTCCGGGTCAGCCTGCGCTCGCGGCCGGGCGTCGACATCAGTCAGGTGGCGCACGAGCTGGGCGGCGGCGGCCACCCGCAGGCGTCCGGCATCACGCTTCCTGACTGCACGCTGAAGGAGGCCGAGGCGATCTTGGTTGAGCGTCTGGGACGGCTGCTGGCCGAATGAGCGATGGCTTCATCGTGCTGTGGAAGCCGCCCGGACCCACCTCCCACGACGTCGTGCAGCAGGTGCGGCGGCGCCTTGGCGAGCGCTGCGGTCACCTCGGCACCCTCGATCCCTTGGCCTCTGGCGTCCTGGCCGTGGCCGTGGGACGGGGACGGCGCCTCATTCAGTACCTGGTCGGGCTCGAGAAGCTGTATTGGAGTGAGATCTGGTTTGGTCTTGCCTCCGCCACGGGCGACCTGGCCGGAGACCTCACCAGCCAGGCGTCGGCCGCCGAACTCGGCGCGGCGCAGCTGTCCGAGGCCCTTTCTGGCCTGATCGGAACCCACAGTCAGCGGGTGCCGCTTGCCTCGGCGGTCAAGGTGGACGGAAGGCGTCTGTATCGCAGGATGCGTGCCGGAGAGCAGCTGGTCGCGCCGGAGCGGCCGGTCACGGTCCATCAAGGGAGGCTGCTCGGCTTCATGCCGGGACCGCTCGGCCGGGCGGCCGTGCTCTGGGAAGTTTCGTCCGGCACCTACATCCGATCTCTGGCCGAAGAGCTGGGCGAGGCCTGCGCTAAGCCGGCGATCTTGGCCAGTCTGGTCCGGCTCAAGGTGGGTCCGTTCACGGAGGCACAGGCGGTCAGCCTGCCCGAGGTCGGTCCAGACTGTGTCCTGCCGCTGGCCTCCCCGTTTTCACACTGGCCGCAGTGGACGGTCGACCGGCCGACGGCACAGCGGATCCAGCAGGGTCAGCAGGTGGCGGTCGACGAGACGCTCTCGCCGGGGCTGAGCCTTGCCGTCTTAGAAGACAGCGGGAAGCTTTGGGCCGTCGGCCGCAGAGAACAAGACCGCTGGCGGCCGCTGACGGTGGTGGGCGAATGATGCGCTGGCAGGAGGTGCCGCTCGCGTCGCGCCAGCCGACGGCCTGTGCGCTCGGCAACTTCGACGGTGTCCACCTCGGCCACGAGCAGGTGATCGCCAAGATGCTCGCCGTCGGGGCCAGTTTGGTCCCCTGCGCTTTGGTTCTCGACCCCCACCCCCGGCAGGTCCTCCACCCCGACCAGCCGCTCTCGCTGCTCACCACCCTGCCCGAGCGGGCCGAGCTGTTAGCGGCTGCGGGCATCGAGCGCTGCTATCGGCTGCCCTTCACCGACCAGGTGCGCGCCACATCGGCGGAAGACTTTGTTCGAACGATTTTGCAGCAACGGCTGAACACCCGTCTGGTCTCAGTCGGCCGCAACTACCGATTCGGCTATCGAGCCCAGGGAGACGTCGCCCTGCTGAAGCGTCTGGGCAGGTCGCTCGGCTTTGAGGTGGTGGTCTCGAGCCAGGTTCGGCTGGGCGGCCAGCCCATCTCGGCCACCCAGATCCGCCGTCAGCTGGCGGCGGGCGAGCTGGATATGGCGAGACGCCGGCTCGGCCGCTACTACCAGACCAGCGGGAAGGTCGTCTCGGGGGACCGCCGCGGCACCTCGCTCGGCTTTCCTACTGCCAATCTCAGCCTGCCAGAGGGCAAGCTCGTGCCGGCCGATGGCATCTACGCCGCTTGGGCCAGGACGGACGGGGACTGGCTGCCGGCAGCGGTCCACCTCGGTCCTAGGCCGATGTTCGGGCCTCGGCCGGTGCTCGAGGTGCACCTGATCGGAGCGAGCGCCAACCTCTACGGCCGGCAGATGGAGGTGGCATGGGTCCGCCGGCTGCGGGCGGCTGCCGAGTTCCCGAGCCTGCCGCTTCTGGTCCGGCAGATCGGCCAGGATGTGGCTGAGACGGAGCGTCTGCTCCGGCGCATGCCGCCGCCGCCTCGGACAGCACGTTGAAGCGAGACCCTCGTTGTGATAGCGTTTCGTCGATCGATATCCGACATCGCCTTCATCGGCGGGCGTCCGCACTCTGGGCCAGGGGAGCCTCCAACCCCAGGCGCGGTGTGATGGGAAGCCGTGCAGGCAAAGGGAGGACACAGTGGATGGTGACGATGAGTTCCAAACAGTCCCTGATCGGCGCCTATGAGCGCCATGCGGGGGACACCGGGTCTCCGGAGGTTCAGATCGCCCTCTTGACCGGGCGGATCACGGCCCTGACCGAGCACCTGAAGGTGCACAAGAAGGACTTCCACTCCCGGCGAGGTCTTCTGCAGATGGTCGGCCAGCGCAGGCGGCTTCTGGCGTATTTGCATCGCCGGGACGCCGCCCGATACCTGGCCCTCGTGGAGCGATTGGGTCTCAGACACTGAAACACCGGCAGCGGGCGACCGCTGCTGGTCCGTGCATGGGGATAAAGAGAGAAGGGCGAGAAGATGGATCAGGTTCATTCGGAAGAGATCATCTGGGGCGGACGGACCCTGCGGATTGAGACCGGCAGAATGGCCGGACTGGCCAATGGGGCCGTGCTCGTCACATACGGTGACACGGCGGTGCTGGTCACGGCCTGTGTGGCCGACCAGCCGAGAGCTGGAGCCGACTTCTTTCCGCTGACGGTCGACTACGAGGAGCGGCTGTACTCCGTGGGCCGCATCCCGGGCGGCTTCATCAAGCGGGAGGGCCGGGGTGCTGACCGCACGACCTTGGCCTGCCGACTGACCGACCGGCCGATCCGGCCGCTCTTCCCGAAGGGCGTGCGCAATGAGGTCCAGGTGATCGCCACGGTGCTCTCGGTGGACCACGACAGCCCCTCGGAGGTCCCCGGCATCATCGGGGCGTCCTGTGCGCTCACCATCTCGGACATTCCCTTTGCCGGCCCGATCGCCGCCTGTGTGGTGGGGATGAAGGACGGCCAGTACATCCTGAATCCCAAGGTGGCCGAGGCGGCGGACAGCCTGGTCGATCTGACCGTGGCCGGATCGAGCGATGCGGTGATCATGATCGAGGCCGGCGCCCAAGAGGTGCCAGAGGCTGAGATCCTGGGCGCCATCCGCTTTGGGCACGACTCGATACAGCCGGTGATCGAGATGCAAAAGCGGCTGGCCGCCAAGGCGGGCAAGCCTAAGATCGAGCTGCCGCTGTTCACGGTGCCAGCTGACTTGGCCGACGCCGTCCGCCAAGAGGCAGGGGAGAAGATCAAGGCGGCGGTGCGAAACGCCGACAAAGACGCCAGAGACGCAGCGCTCTCGGCCCTCGAGTCAGAGACGAAGGCGGCCTTGGAAGCCCGGTTCCCGGACTCCGGGGGCCAGCTGGGCGATGCCTTTCATGCCCTCTTGAAGGGCGAAGTGCGCCGCGCCATCCTGGAGGAGGGAATTCGCCCCGACGGCCGCAGGAGTGACGAGATCCGGCCGATCTGGTGTCAGACCTCCGTGTTGCCGCGCACGCATGGCACCGGGCTGTTCACCCGGGGCCAGACCCAGGTGCTGAGCGTGTGCACCCTGGGCTCGCTCTCCGACATCCAGCGCCTGGACAACATCGGGATCGAGGAAGAAAAGCGCTACATGCACCACTACAACTTCCCGCCGTTTTCGACCGGCGAGGCCCGACCGCTGCGCGGCCCCAGCCGCCGATCGATCGGACATGGGGCTCTCGCCGAGCGGGCGCTGCAGCCGGTGATTCCCGACGTCGACAAGTTCCCCTACGCCATCCGGGTGGTCTCAGAGGTGCTGTCCTCGAACGGATCGACCTCCATGGGCTCGGTCTGCGGCTCCACCCTGTCTTTGATGGACGCCGGCGTGCCGATCACCGCCCCCGTCGCCGGAGTGGCGATGGGACTGGTCAAGGAGCAGGACAAGGTGGCCATTTTGACCGACATCCAAGGCATGGAGGACGACCTGGGCGACATGGACTTCAAGGTCGCCGGCACGGCCAAGGGTGTCACAGCCATCCAGATGGACATCAAGATCGGCGGTCTGGCCGATCAGATTCTGGAGCGAGCCCTGGAGCAGGCCCGTCAGGGACGGATGTTCATCCTCGGCAAGATGCTCGACGTGCTGCCCAGCCACCGCACGGAGATGTCGCCGCACGCCCCCAGGGTGCTGATCGTCAAGGTACCCCAAGACAAGATCAGAGAGGTGATCGGCCCTGGAGGGAAGATCATCAACGGCATCATCGAGAAGACGCGAGTCGGCAGCCAGCGGGTGGAGATCAACATCGAGGACGACGGCACCATCTACATCAACGCCGTGAACCGGGACGCAGGCGAAGCGGCCAAGCGGATGATCTTGGCCATCGTCAAGGAGCCGGAGGTCGGCGAGGTCTACCTCGGCAAGGTGGTGCGGCTGATGCCGTTTGGCGCCTTTGTCGAGCTGACGCCAGGCAAGGATGGGCTGGTCCATATCTCGCAGTTCTCCGACCAGCGCATCAACAAGGTCGAAGACGTGGTGTCGGTCGGGGATGAGATCTGGGTCAAGGTGGTCGAGGTGGACAACCTGGGCCGAGTCAATTTGTCGCACAAGGAAGCCCTGCGCGGGCACCCCGAACGGGAGCGGGCCCCTCGCTCCTGAAGGAAGTTGGGCCCCAGTCCGTAATGCTGACAGGGGCCGTCCACTCTTGAGTCGCGAATGGGGACTGAGACGTGGCCGAAATCCGTATCCTTTCCAACGGCGTGACGCTGGTCGCCGAGCGCGACCCACATAGCCTCAGCGCCGCCTACGGCGTGTTCATCCGGGCCGGATCCTGCCTCGAGCACCCGGAGCAGCACGGCATCTCGCACCTGATCGAGCACATGGCCTTCAAGGCCACAAAGGGGCTCAGCGGCCAGCAGATCGCCCGTGCCATCGACGATCTGGGCGGCGACCTCAACGCCTACACGTCGAAGGAATTCACCGTCTTCTACAGCCGGGTGCTGCCGCACCGCGGCCAGGCTGCCCTGCGCCTCTTGGCCGACCTGGCGCTGCAGCCGCGCTTTGATGCCCAGGACCTGAACCGCGAGCGCCAGGTTGTGGTCGAGGAGATCCGGCTCTTGGAGGACGCTCCAGACGAGCTGGTGCACGACCTTCTGGAAGGCGCTGTGTTCCGCGGCCACGCCCTGTCCTCGCCGGTTCTGGGCCGGGCAGAGAATGTACAGGCCTTTGAGCCCTCCGACATGGTGGACTTCTACCGAGCCCACTACCACGGTGCCAACACAGTTGTTTCGGCCGCCGGCGCCATCGACGAGAGACAGTTCTTTGACCAGGCCGAGCTCCTGTTCTCCGCCATGCCGCCCGGCCAGCCGGCGACGCCGGTGGCCGCGCCGGCGCCAAGCCGCGGCGTCGAGATTAGGGAGCGCCCTTCCGGCGAATTGCATGTGACGATCGGCGGCCAGGCGGCGCCGCTCTCTGACCCCAGCGTCTACGCCATGCAGCTGCTCTTGGCGATCATGGGCGGCGGCCCCAGTTCCCGGCTCTTCCAGCGGCTGCGCGAAGAGACGGGCATCTCCTACTCGGTCTATTCGTACGACGCCCTGTACTCTGTGGCGGGCATGTTCGGGGTGTACCTGGACCTGCCGCCGGAGTCCTTGCGCCAAGCCATCACCATGGTTGGCGAGGTGCTGACCAGCCTGCGCCTGCGTCCGGCCGACCCAGAGGAGCTGCACCGGGCCAAGGAGCAGGTCTCGGCCAGCTTCATCCTCGGCCTGGAAACCACGTATAACCGAATGGAGCGAAATGGCGCCACCCTCTTGCTGTTGGGACGGATCCCGACTGTGGAAGAGGTCCTGGCCAAGATCCGAGAGGTTTCGGCCGAACAGGTTCAGGCTGTCGCCGAGCTCCTGCTGAAGCCAGAGCGGCTGTCGATGGCCGCCGTCGGTCCCTGGCCCGAGGAGGTGACGGTGGAGGATTGGACCTTCCTGTCCTGATCTCAGGGCCTGGCGCCGACCCGATCTACGCCACCGCCGGTGCCGCCGGCGCTGATCTGCGCGCCTTTTTGGAGGCACCCCTGGTCATCTTGGCAGGAGAACAGGCCCTGATCCCGACCGGCATCTATCTCGCCCTGCCAGAGGGCTACGCCGCCGATGTGCGCGGCCGCTCCGGACTCGCCCTGCACAACCGGCTGCGCGTCCATCTCGGAACGATCGACTCAGACTATCGCGGAGAGATTCAGGTCCTAGTCGAGAACGGCTCGGACGTCCCGTTTACGGTCGAGCCTGGAGCCCGCATCGCCCAGCTGGTGGTCCATCCCGTGTCTCGGGTCGCCTTTCGGCGCTCCGATCTGGACCAGACCGATCGCCAAGACGGAGGCTTCGGACACACCGGGCGAAACTGAGCGAGCCCTGCCCAGGAACGACTGGCGCAGGAGTATTGGCGGACTTGGAGAATGCCGTCGCTGTAGAGTCAGTTCGGACCGGGGCAGGGGAGGGGTGCAATCGAGCGCGGGTGTCGCTCGTCTGTAGGAGGATGGAATTGTGGGAGGGATTCTGTGAGCGCACATGCGTCGGGGCTGAAGCGCGAGCTCAGCTTTCTCGACCTAACCATGGCCTCTATGGGTGGAATCATCGGATCCGGCTGGTTGTTCGGTGCCATGATCGGCGCCAACATCGCCGGTCCTGCGGCCATTGTGTCCTGGATCATCGGCGGCATCGCCGTCCTGGTCATCGGTCTTGTCTTCGCAGAACTGGGCGGCGCCCTGCCGCAGGCTGGCGGCATCGTTCGCTACCCGCAGTACTCGCACGGCCCGTTTGTCAGCGTGATCATGGGCATGGCGGCTGTGGTCGCCTACGCCTCGGTGCCTCCGATTGAGGCACTGGCCGCCATCCAGTACGGCGCCTACTACGCGCCGGGACTGTTCGTCAACGGCAGCGCCACTGGGCTCGGCCTGTTTGTGGCCGCACTGCTCATGGTGCTGTTCTTCTTCCTGAACTACTACGGCGTCAAGTTCTTCGCACGGGTCAACACACCGTGGACCCTGCTCAAGACCGCGATTCCGGTGCTTGCCATCATCGTCATCGTGCTGACCACCGTCCACGGCGGCAACTTCACCGCCCAGGGCGGCTTTATGCCCTATGGCGCCTCCTCGGTGCTGTCGGCCGTTCCGCTCGGCGGCATCGTCTTCTCGTACCTCGGATTCCGGCAGGCGCTCGACCTGGCCGGTGAGGCCAAGAATCCCCAGCGCGACGTGCCCCGGGCGGTGATCACCGCCATCTTGATCGGTATCGTCGTGTACGTCCTCTTGCAGGTGGTGTTCATCGGCGGGCTCCCGGCCTCCACCATCTCCGGCGGATGGGCCAAGCTCTCCCTGACCTCTCCGTTCGCTGACCTGGCCGTTGCCCTCGGTCTCGGCTGGCTCTCGGTGATCTTGTTCGCCGACGCCATCTGGTCCCCGACCGGTACCGGCAACGTCTACTTCGCATCCACCTCGCGCATCATGTACGCCCTGACCAACAACCGCTACTTCCCCAAGGCCATCGGCAAGGTCTCGAAGGTCGGCGTGCCCTGGGTGGCGCTGATCGTGACCTTTGTGGTCGGGCTGATCTTCCTCCTGCCCTTCCCGGCCTGGAGCAAGCTGGTCGGCATCGTGTCTGCGGCCACCGTCTTCACCTACATGATCGGTCCCGTTTCGGCCGCCGTGCTGCGCCGGACCATGCCCGACCTACACCGGCCGTTCACCCTGAAAGCCCTCGGCTTCTGGGCGCCGCTGGCCTTCGTCATCGGCTCGCTGATCATCTACTGGACCGGCTGGGCGACCGACTCTGTGATCCTCTTGGTCGTCCTCGTCTTGGTCGTCGCCGTTGCCATCTACACCGCCAGCAGCAAAGAGGCAGACAAGTCGATCCTCAGCTCGCAGAACCTGCGGGCCGGAACCTGGCTGATCGTCTACATGCTGGTCCTCCTGGCGCTGACCTACTTCGGGTCGGCCAACTTCGGAGCCCCCGACCCGGTGATCGCCTTCCCCTTGGACCTCGTTGTGGTGATCATCGTCGCCCTGGCCTTCTACTACTGGGGTGTCTCCAGTGGGTACAGGACCGTAGACGCCGAGAGCCACGGCAAAGAAGAGGCCGTCGCCGGCAAGTAAGGCACCCCGCCGTTCACCCAAGAGCCGGGCTATGCCCGGCTCTTGGCCTGCCTGATGGCCCTGTGCCCGATCAGGTAGGGTAAGATGGCCCTGTCGGCCCAGAGAGGAGACACCAATGGCGGACCTCAACATCGGCGTGCTCGGAGCGAGTGGGATGGTCGGCCAGGAGATCCTGGTCGTCTTGGGGGAGCGCTCGTTCCCGGTCGGCGAAATACGGCTGGCCGCCTCTCAGCGCTCGACCGGAGACCGGCTTTTGGCGCTCGGCCGCCGGATCCCGCTGACCGAGCCGGATCCGGCTTTTTTTGCGGGATTGGATCTGGTCTTCTCAGCGGTCGCAGCAGATGTGGCAAGACGGCTGTACCCCTTGGCCAAAGACGCCGGCGCCGTGTTGATCGACAAGTCGAACGCCTTTCGCATGGACCCCTTGGTGCCCTTGGTCGTGCCTGAGGTGAACCCAGAGGCACTCTCCGCCAGGCCGAGCCTGATCGCCTCGCCCAACTGCTCGACCATCCCCCTGGTCATGGCGCTCAGCCGACTGCGCCTGCTGGCTCCGATCGAGCAGGTGGACGTGGCCACCTATCAGGCCGTGTCCGGGACCGGACGGGACGCTGTTGCGGCGCTCACGGCCGAGATCGCCGGCCAGCAGCCGGACCCGTCCATCTACCCGAAGCCGATCGCCTTCAACGTGCTGCCGCTCGTGGACGCCCTGAACGGGAGCGGCCACAGCCTCGAGGAGGACAAGCTGCGCATGGAGAGCCGAAAGGTGCTCTCCGATCCTGCGCTCCGCATCAGTTCGACGGCGGTGCGGGTGCCTGTCTACCGGGGCCACGCCGAGGCGGTGACCGTGACCCTGGGCCATGAGGTGCCGCTTGCCGAGCTGCACGATGTGCTGACCAGCGCACCGGGGCTGAAGGTGGTCGACCCGCCCGAGCTGCCGACCCCGATCGACGCCGATGGCAATGACCTGGTCTGGATCGGCCGCCTGCGCCGCGATCGGGACAACCCCCGGCGGGTGATGCTCTTTTTGGTCACGGACAACCTGCGCAAGGGGGCGGCCACAAACGCCGTCCAAATCGCCGAGCAGCTGTGGGGCTTGGTCGGGTGAAGATCATCGTCCAGAAGTTCGGCGGCACCTCGCTCTCGACGGCCGGACGCCGCCAGGAGGCGGCAGAGCTGGTGCGCCGAGCCAAAGATCAGGGCTGTTCGGTGGTGGTCGTCGTCTCAGCGATGGGGCGGCGGGGAGAGCCCTATGCCACCGACACGCTGCTCGATCTGGTGGGCGCAGATCTGCCGGTCAGCGCCGCGGATCTGGACCGGCTGGCGTCCGTCGGCGAGGCGATCAGCGCTGTGGTGATGAGCGGCGAGCTGCGCCGGTTGGGCCTTCAGCCGGTCGTGATGAGCGGCGGGGAGGCCGGGATCGTGACCGACGACGACCATGGCCAGGCCCACATCGTCTCAGTCGACCCCGCTCCCATCACGGCTGCTCTTGCTGCCGGGATGGTGCCGGTGGTGGCCGGATTCCAGGGGGTCAGCGCACGTGGCGAGGTCACCACCTTGGGCCGGGGCGGGAGCGACACATCGGCTGCCGCACTGGGCGCTGCCCTGGCCGCTGAACGGGTCGAGATCTACACAGACGTTCCAGGCGTGATGAGTGCGGACCCCCGCCAGGTGCCCGCTGCCCGGGTGGTCGAGCGCAGCGACTATGAAGAGGTGTTCCAGTTGGCCTCGCTCGGCGCCAAGGTGCTGCATCCGAGGGCCATTGAAGTGGCGCGCCAGACCAACACGCCGCTTGAGGTGCGCCGGCTCGGGCCGGACCAGAGTGCCTTCACCCGGATCGGTGCGGCTGCATCGGGCCTGGACGTTTGGCAAAATCGCCGGCCGGAGGCGTCGGTGGTCGGCATCTCGGTGGTTGCGGATCTGACCCACCTGCGCTTTTCCGGGAAGGCGCTGAGTCCCGAGGCGATCCGGCGCCTCTTTGCCCGACTGGCTGCAGCCAAGGTGTCGGTCGACATGATCAACGTGTTCCCGGAGCAGGTAGCGCTCGCCATCCAGGGCTCAGACTGGCCAGATGCCCAGCGCGCCTTGGCCGAGGAGGCCTTTACGATTGATCGCCGGCCCGACACGGCCAAGGTGTCGGTAGTCGGCACTGCCATCCATGGTCTGCCAGGGGTGATGAGCCTGGTGGTCGAAACCCTGGTCCGGGCCAATGTGCCGATCTTGGCCACGTCTGACTCGCATCAGTCCATCTCCTGTCTCGTGCCCGCCGACTGCGCCACTATTGCGGCCAGGGCCCTGCACCGGGCATTCGGCCTGGGCGCTGACGGGACAGTAAAGAAGGGGGACGCCTTGTCGTGATTTCAGGGCGGGTTCTGACCGCGATGGTCACTCCGTTCAAGGCCGATCTCAGCCTCGACCTGAAGACGGCCGCGTTGCTCGCCGAGCGCCTGGTCGCCTCGGGCTCAGATGGGCTGGTCTTGGCCGGCACCACCGGCGAGTCGCCGACCCTGACAGAAGCCGAGAAGCTCTCACTCTTTTCTGCCGTGCTGGAGCGGGTGGGGGACCGGACCGTCGTGATCGCCAACAGCGGAACGAACGACACCGCACACTCAGCAGCCTTCAGCCGGCAGGCCGCCGCAACGGGGGTCCATGGCCTGATGGCGGTCGTGCCCTACTACAACCGGCCGTCTCAGGCCGGCATGCTGGCCCACTTCGAGACGATCGCAGCCGCCACCGACCTGCCGCTGATGGTCTACAACGTGCCGTCTCGCACGGCCAGCAACCTCTTGCCGGAGACGGCGGCCGAGCTCGCAGACCGCTGCGAACAGATCACGGCGGTGAAGGACGCCGCCGGAGGGGTCGCTCAGACCGCCGAACTCTGCCGACTCCTTCCGAAGCGGGTCGCCGTGTACAGCGGCGACGACGGCCTGACCCTGCCGCTTCTGGCCGTGGGAGCGGTGGGCGTTGTGTCGGTGGCCAGCCATCTGGTCGGCGAGCGCATCCAGGAGATGATCGCCGACTTCTTGGCTCAGCGCACCGAGGAGGCGATGTCCCTGCACCGCCAGCTGCTGCCGCTGTTTCGGGAGCTGTTTGTGGCGCCCAGCCCGAGCCCGGTCAAGGCTGCTTTGGGCATGGTCGGCTTTCCGGTGGGGGAGGGCCGCCTGCCTCTGGTGCCACTCAGCGAGCGGGAGCGGGACGAGCTCAGACGCCGGCTCAAGGAACTGGGACTGTCCGACCCGGCCTGAGCGAGATCGCCGGACCCAATTGACTGCGTTGCGCCTGAGACCCCGTGTGAGCCGTCCGAGTCGCAGCGGGCGACTGCTTGTCAGAGGTGCGGCGATGTGCCATAGTACTGACAGGTTTGTCAGATCGGACTGAACCTTCGGCATGGCCGAAGGATGGAGGCGAGACCTGTCGCTGGGGATGAACCCCGGCCTGTCGCCGTGTGAACGGCCGGTGCCACCGGCACCCGCCTGCTGTCTGCAGGTGGCTGACACCAGATGTAGAGTTCCCATTTGAGGAGGAGAACTGTGCCCACAAAGGACCGACTGCGCGTCATCGCCCTCGGCGGACTCGGCGAGATTGGCAAGAACATGATGGTCTACGAGTACCAGGATGAGATGGTGGTGATCGACGCCGGACTGGCGTTTCCGGACGACGACATGTTTGGCATCGACTATGTGATTCCGGATATTTCCTATCTGGTCGAGAACAAGGACAAGGTGCGCGGCATCTTTCTGACCCACGGCCATGAGGACCACATCGGTGCCCTACCCTACGTGCTGCAGCAGCTGGACGTGCCGATCTTCACCGGCCGCCTGACGCTCGGCATGATCAAGCGCAAGCTGCAAGAGCACGGGCTGGCGCCGAACAAGGACTCCAAGGAGATCACGCCTGGAGAGCTGATCCGCTTCAAGCACCTGGGGCTCTCGGCCTTTCGGGTCAACCACTCGATCCCAGATGCCGTCGGCTTTCTGATCGACACGCCGATCGGCCGGATTGTCCACACCGGCGACTTCAAGTTCGACCAAACGCCGGTGGACGGTCAGGTGGCGGACTTCTTCCGGCTGACCGACATCGGCCAAAAGGGCGTTCTCGCCCTGTTCGCCGACTCCACGAACGCCGAGCGGCCCGGATTCACCGGGTCGGAGAAGGCGGTCGGCTTCGTCTTGGAGGACGTGATCCGGGCGGCCACCGGCCGGGTGTTCGTGGCGTCCTTTGCCTCGAACGTGCACCGCATCCAGCAGGTCATCTCGGTTGCCGCCAAGGTCGGGCGCAAGGTGGCCATCTTGGGCCGCTCCATGGAGAACGTGGTCGGCGTCGCCATTGAGCTTGGCTACCTGCAGGTGCCGGAGGCGACCATGATCCCGATCGACGAGGTGTCGCGGTTCACACCGGCGCAGCTCGTGATCCTCACCACCGGCTCGCAGGGCGAGCCGATGGCGGCCCTCTCCCGGATGGCGAGCGCCGAGCACAAGCGGATCGAGATCGTGACCGGCGACACGGTGATCATCGCCGCCACGCCCATTCCCGGAAACGAGCGGCTGGTCGGCAAGACGATCAACAACCTCTACAAGCGGGGGGCGACCGTGGTGAACAGCGCCATGGCCGGCGTTCACGTCTCCGGTCACGCCAGCCAGGAAGAACTGAAGTTGATGCATACCTTTATCCGGCCCAAGTTCTTCATTCCGGTGCACGGCGAATACCGCCACCTGATCCGCCACCGCCAGCTGGCGGAGGCGATGGGGATGCCCCGCGAGAACATCCTGATCGGCGACAACGGCAGCGTGTTCGAGTTCACCAAGGAGAGCGCCGAAATCTCCGGACGGGTGCAGGCGGGTCCGGTCTTCATCGACGGCCTCGGTGTCGGCGATGTCGGACACATCGTGCTGAGAGACCGCAAGCTCTTGGCCGAAGACGGCGTGATCGTCGTGGTGCTGGCCATCGACCGCAACTCGAACCAGCTGATCGGCGGCCCAGACATCGTCAGCCGCGGCTTCGTGTACGTCCGGGAGTCAGACGCCCTATTGGACGAGGCCAAGCAGCGCATCCGCGACGGCATCGAGCAGGCCGACTCCCAGGTGGTGGGGGACTGGTCGAACCTCAAGGGTCTGGTCCGAGAGACGCTTGGCCGCTTCCTATATGAAAAGACGCGGCGCCGGCCGATGATTCTGCCGATCGTGGTCGAAGCCTAGGCGCACCGAGCGCCTGGTCGCAGACAGCGCGGCCGGCGGTGCGGAAGGGACCGCCCGCCCCAGAACGAAGTTCTGGGGCGTCCCCATTTCAGCCGAACGACGAGGAGATAGCGCTTGGCAGCTCGCAAGACCCGCTCTCGCTCTCGCACGGCTCGGCGCCCGGCCCACGCCGCGAGCCGACCGCGCCGGCGCCTGCCCGCTGCCTACTGGGGCTTCCTCTGGCTGGCCGTGGGCGCCTTGGCGCTTGTCTTTCTGATCGATCCGGGCGGCGCGCTGGGGCACGGCGTGTCTTTGCTCTTGACCCACGCCTTTGGCCTAGCGGCTAGTCTGATGGCCGCCCTGCTGGTGGTGCTGGGAGTTGTTCGCCTGATTGGGCGGCAGTCTGAGCACGTCGCCGAGCGCATCGGCGCCTGGATTTTGGCATTGGCGTGGTGCCCGGTGGTGGCGGTGGCGGCCCTCGGCCCGTCCGGCGGCGGAAGCTACGGCCAGAGCGTCTGGCACTCCATGGCACTGGTGGCCGGCGCAGGCGGCCGGGCGGTCTTGGTCGTGCTGTGGCCGCTTCTGGCCACCCTGCTCTGGGACCACCTGTGGCCCGCCAAGCTGGCCCGGGCCATCGCTTCCCGGCCCCGCCCGGCGCCGGTGGCACGCCCTGCACCGCTGCCCGTTCAGCGGCCTGTCCCTGAACCGGTGGCGGAAGCAGAGCCCCAATCGGACGTCTTAGGTCCTACCTTCGGCGCCCAGGGCGTCGGCGGCATCTTTCGACGCAAGCCCCAGCCGACTGCCGAAGAGCCGGTTGAGGATCCAGAAGAGACCAAGGCAGAGCCTGGCCTCTCTGAGTTCGCGCCGCCCCGCCAGGTCGGCGTCGACCTCTTGCCGCCGCTGGGCCTGCTGGAGGCTCCCGGAGGCCCACGGTCGGCTCCCGATCCGGCCGGCCGAGCGAGACTGCTCAAAGACACCCTGGCCAGCTTCGGCGTAGAGGTGAAGGTCCTAGACACGGTGTCTGGGCCGGCGATCACCCGCTTTGAGGTCCAGCCGGCACCGGGCGTGAAGGTCAGCCGCGTCTTGGCCCTGGCCGACGACATCGCGCTGGCCATGGCCGCTCCAGACGTCAGGATCGAGGCTCCGATCCCGGGCAAGGCCGCGATCGGCATCGAGGTGCCGAACACGGAGGTCTCTCCTGTCCTCTTGCGGGAGGTGCTGGAGGCGCCCGTGTTCCAGACCTCGCCCAGCCGGCTGACCATCGCCCTGGGCAAGGACATCACCGGAAAGCCTCTCGTCGCCGCCCTCGACCGCATGCCGCACCTTCTGATCGCCGGCGCCACCGGCTCTGGCAAGAGCATGCTCTTGAACTGCATCATCCTGAGCCTCTTGTTCCGAAATCGGGCGGCGGAGACCCAGTTCGTCCTGATCGACCCCAAGGGCGTCGAGTTGGCCCAGTTCAGCCACATCCCGCACCTGCTGCACCCGGTCGTCACAGACGTCCGACAGGCCGCCAAGGTGCTGCGCCACATGCTGCGCACCATGGACGAGCGCTACCGGCTGTTCGCCGAGGCCGGGGTGCGCGACCTGGAGCGGTACAACGAGACGCTCGCCCAGCCGCTGCCCACGATCGTGGTGGTGATCGACGAGTTGGCCGATTTGATGATGGTCTCTCCGGTCGAGGTGGAGGAGTCGATCTGCCGTCTCGCTCAGATGGCGCGGGCGGCCGGAATCCACCTGGTCGTCGCCACCCAGCGCCCGTCGGTCGACGTGATCACCGGGCTGATCAAGGCCAACATCCCGTCCCGGATCGCCTGTGCCGTGTCCTCGCAGGCCGACTCCCGGACCATCCTCGACCAAAACGGCGCCGAAAAGCTCCTGGGGCGGGGCGATATGCTGTACTCTCCGATCGGCCGGGCCAAGCCGGTGCGCGCGCAGGGCGCCTATGTGGCCGACAGCGACCTGGCCGAAGTGGTCTCCTTCCTCCGCCAGCACGGGTCTCCGCGCTTCGATCAGGGCCTGCAGCAGGCCGCCGCCGAGACCGACCAGGAAGACGAGGAGACCCTCGATCCGCTATTCTTTAAGTCGCTGCGGGTGGCAGTGGAGTCGCACCAGATTTCGGCCTCCCTGTTGCAGCGCAGGCTTAGGGTCGGCTACGCCCACGCCGCTCGGATCGTCGAGCAGCTGGAGCGCAAGGGCTACGTCGGTCCGGCCGATGGAGCGAGACCGCGCGAGGTACGCCTCAGCATCGCCGACTACGAGCAGCTGGTGGCCAGTCGGGACGACCAGGACTAGATGCGATGGCACCGATCACGAGGAGGATCTGACAGTGGATGTGCGGGCGCGCCTTGAGTCCCTGGGACTGACCCTGCCACCGGTCCCGAAGCCGGTTGCAGCCTATGTGCCGGCGGTGCGGGTTGGGGACCTGGTCTTCGTCTCGGGGCAGCTGCCCTTTCACGAGGGCAAGCTGGTCGCCACGGGCCTCGTCCCGACTGCGGTGTCGGTGGAGGAGGCCTACCAAGCCTGCCGGGTGGCCGTGCTGAACGCCCTGGCCGCCGTGGCGATGGTGGCCGACCTCGATCAGGTCAGCCAGGTGGTGCGGGTCGGCGGATTTGTGGCGGCCGCCTCTGACTTCCAGGACCATCCGAAGGTGGTCAACGGAGCGAGCGATCTCTTGCGGGAGATCTGGCAGCAGGCGGGCCAGCATGCCCGGGCCGCCGTCGGGGTCTCTTCGCTGCCCCTTGGCGCTTCGGTCGAGATCGAACTGGTCGTCCGGCTGTGACCTCCAGCCGCCGCCTGCACGTCGTGATGGCTCGCGCTGGCGTCGGCTCCCGCCGCACCTGCGAGGCCTTGATCGCGAGCGGCCAGGTCGCGGTCAACGGCGAGACGGTGGAAGAGCAGGGGATGCTCGTGAACCCGGCACGGGACACGATCACGGTCAGCGGCCGTCCTTTGCCCAAACCGCCGGCCGTGCCTGCGGTCCTGCTCTACTACAAGCCAAGAGGCGTCGTCACCACCATGTCGGATCCGGAGGGCCGGCCGTCTGTCGGCGACCTGATCGCCCGGTTGGATCGCCGCCTCTATCCGGTCGGCCGTCTGGACCGCGACAGCGAGGGGCTGATGATCCTGACCGACCACGGCGAGCTCGCCCGCCGACTGGGCCACCCGTCCTTCGGGGTCGCCCGCACCTATTTGGTCACCGTCTCCGGTCGGCCCACGGCCGCCACCTTGCGGGCCATCGCCAGCGGGGTCAGGCTGGAAGACTTTCACACCGCGCCGACAGAAGTGGTGATGCTGCAGCAGGGTCCGGACCGGGCCCGCCTCTACCTGACCCTGACCGAAGGACGCAACCGCGAGATCCGCCGCCTGTTCGCCCACTTCGGGCACGACGTCTTGAAGCTGCGCCGCACCACGATCGGCCCCTTGGAGGATCCGACGATGGCGCCCGGCTCCTATCGGCCGCTCAGCATCGCCGAGACCCGCGCCCTCTTTTCCGCCGTCGACCTGAAACCAGGACCGCTCGAGGAGAACCGGGCGAGCGTTCGGCCGCGCCTGATCCCTCCAGGGGCTCCGGTCACGCCGATCGGCGCCCGCGTCCGGCCACCGCTGACTGCAGGAGTCCATCGCCACCCGGCCGTTCGAAAGCCGGTAGCCTTCACCAAGCCCCGGGCCCGATCGGGGGCAGAACACGATGTCTGAGGGCGCCCTGCTGATCATTGACCTACTCGAAGACTTCATCGCTCCGGACGGTGCGCTCACCCTCGGCCCGGACGGGGAGCGGGCGTGCGCCCAGGCTGGGCTGGCGCTGGCCTCCTGGCGGCGCAGGGGCGGGCTGGTGGTGCACGTCACAGACGCCCATCAGCCGAACGATCCGGAGTTCTCGGTCTGGCCGGTGCACTGCGTGGTCGGCACCCTAGGAGCGCGCGAGCGCCCCGAGGTGGCTGCTCAGAGTGGAGAGCTCGTTTTGCCCAAGCAGCACTTCTCCGCCTTTTACAAGACCGAGCTGGAAGACGTACTGCGACAGCACCGGGTCCGCTCCGTCACCCTGTGCGGGGTGTGCACCAACATCTGTGTGCTCTATACTGCCGCCGATGCCCAGATGCGCGGGCTTGGCATCGAGGTGCTGGCCGACGCCTGCGCCGGAACCAGTCAGGCGGCGCACCGCTTCGCCTTAGGCGAGCTGGCCGCGACGCTGGGTGCTCGGATCGTCTAGGTGCAGGAGATGAAGGGGAGTCGCCACGTGCAGCGTCTGGACGGTGAGGGTCCCATCTCGGAGTTCAGCGTCTCGTCAAGCCGGCTGAACGGAGCCTCGGCCGATGAGATCCTGGCCGGTGCCACCTCCGATGTCTACTTCGCCCGCGGCCTAGACATCCTGCGCCGCCTGGGGCGGGAGCAGACCGAGGTCGTGGCCGAGGTGTTCTGCCGCCAGGGAGGCATCCTGTGCGGCATGGACGAGGTGATAGAGCTGCTGCGCCAGGCTGGCGCCAAGGTGCAGGTGGAGTCGCTCGCCGAGGGCGATCCATTCGTCGCCAAAGAGCCGCTCTTGCGGATCAGCGGTCCCTACGCTGAATTCGCCATCTACGAGACGGCGATCTTGGGCATGCTGGCCTCGGCCAGCGCCTGGGCGACGACCGCCCGCGCCTTTCGGCAGGCGGTGCCCAACGGCGTGCCGGTGATCGGCTTCGGAGCCCGCCATCTGCACCCGGCCGTGGTCGGGGTCTTCGACCGGGCGACGCGCGTCGGGGGCCTAGACGGGGTCTCGTCGATTCTGGGCGCCCGTCTGAGCGGCATCGAGCCAAGCGGAACCATGCCCCACGCCGCCCTTCTGATCGTGGGGGACACGCTGAGGGTCGCTGAGGTCCTGACCGGCAATGCGCCGAAGGGATCTCGGACCGTGCTGGTCGACACCTTCCACGACGAGATCGAAGAGACGCTGCGCATCGTGCGTGAGCTCGGCGATCAGCTGGATGGCGTCCGCCTGGACACGCCCGCCGAGCGCGGCGGCGTGCAGCCGGACCTGGTGCGGGAGTTGAAGGCCCGGCTCACTCAAGAGGGCCTTGCCTCGATCTCCGTGATGGTCTCCGGCGGCCTCAGCCCGGAACGGGCCGTCGAGCTGGCCGCTGCCGGCGCCGACGCCTTTGGTGTCGGCCATGCCATCTCGAAGGCGCCTCCGCTCGACATGACACTCGATCTGAAGGTGGTGGACGGCAAACCGGTGGCCAAACGCGGCCGCATTCCCGGGCTGACCGCCACCACCCGGCTGCAGCCGCGCCTGCTCGGCGTAGCCGACTTGGGCCAGTCGTGACCGCCAAGGAGTGGCTGGAATGGCTCGTCTCACACCCGGCCGCCTCCGGCCTGGAGCGCCCGGTGCTGGAGGAGGTCGCCCTGCGGGCTTCGGCCTGGGCCGATGAGGCGCGCCTCGATGGCGCCGGCAACCTCTTGCTCACCCGCCACGGCCAGGGTCAGGGGCCGCTGCTCCTTCTGGCCGCCCATATCGACCAGGTCTGTCTCTGGGTCAAAGACATTCTGCCCGGTGGCTTTCTTGAGGTGGCCTTTCCCGGCATCCGCCCGCAGCTCTTGCCCGGAACGCGGGTGCAAGTGGGAGCGTTTAGGGGTGTCGTGGGCATGACGCCGCCGCACCTGCGGGCGATGGCCGAGGGAACAGAGGCCAAAGAGCTCGTCGCGGTCGACCTCGGCGAGCGCGAGGACACGGTGCGCAAGAAGATCCGGCCAGGCGATCCGATCTTCTTCGCCGCCGCCCCGAGCGGCATCGGAGAAGACCGCTACACCGGTGCCGGGTTGGACAACAGGTCCTCTGTCGCCGCTGTCCTGATGGCGCTTGAGGCCCTGGCCGGCCAGTCCCTGTGGGCCGATCTCGCCATCGTGCTGACCAGCAGCGAGGAGGCAGGGCTGATCGGGGCGGCGGCCGCCGGTTCGGGGCTCAATCCCGATCTCGCCCTCGCCGTCGATGTGACCTACGGCCAGGGCATCGACACCCCGGCCGATCTCAGCCTGCCGCTTGGCAAGGGTCCGGCCATCGGCCGCGGCCCGAACTGCCACGGCGGGTTGGAGCGCTTCTTGATCCGCTCGGCCCGCCATGCCCGCCTGCCCGTTCAGGTCGAGGTGATGGCCGGCAACTCGGGCACAGACGCCTGGGCCCTCCAGGTCTCCGGCCCAGGCGTCCGCACCGGCACCGTGTCCATCCCTCTGCTCTACATGCACACGCCGGTCGAGGTGGTCTCTTTGGCCGACATCCGGAGCACGGCCAGCCTGCTCACAGACGCTGTGCAGCTCTTGGACCAGGACAGCTATCAGGAGATCGTCACATGGTGATCGCAGATCTCTCCCTGGCCCGCGGCATCAGCGGCCACGAAGCGGGCGTGCGCCGGCTCGTACAGTTGCTGCTTCCGCCGGGCGTGGACCGGGTGGTGGTCGACCCCCTGGGCAATCTCTTGGTGGGCCAGGGGCTGGCCAAGCCGGGGCCGACCATCTTGTTTGCCGCCCACATGGACGAGGTCGGTATGATGGTGACCGGCTTTCGATCCGATGGCCAGCTGCTGATCCGACCGGTCGGCGGCGTCGATGCCACGGTGATCGTCGGCAAGCGGGTGCTCGTGGGCCAAGACGCCCTGGTGGGCGTCATCGGGCTCGCCCGTCAGCCCGGCGCTCAAGCGCACGAGAAGAACGCGCCCGCCCTTCGCTACGACGATCTCGCCGTCGACATCGGGGCCCGGGATCGGGCCCAGGCCGAGCGCTGGGCCCGACTTGGCGCCATGGTCACCTTTGACACCGCCTTTTCGGAAAATGCCCACACCTACCAGGGCAAGGCCTTGGACGATCGGGTCGGCTGCTTTGTAGGCCTGCAGGTCCTGGCCGAGCCGGCCCCATCGCCGCGCTGGGTAGCATTTACCGTCCAAGAAGAGCTCGGCCTGCGCGGCGCCCGCGTGCTGGCCACGTCGCTGCGACCTGATCTCGCCATCATCCTCGAGGGCACGGTGGCGAACGACGTCCCGACCGCAGGTCCTGGCCAGGAGGTGTCTCGCATCGGCGGCGGCGCCGTCTTGTCGGTACTGGACCGCGGCACCCTGGTGGCGCCAGAGCTTAGGGCCGAGATCGGCAGCGTGGCCGCTGGCCGTGGGCTTGCCATTCAGGATCGGCGCACCACCGGCGGCCAAAACGACAGCGCCGCGCTCTGGCCGCACGGTGTCAGGGCAGCCGCCATCGCCGCTCCCTGCCGCTACATCCACTCTCCGTGCGCCATCACCGGCATCCCGGACGTGGAGGCGATGCGGCTGCTGGCCGCCGCCCTCAGCCAAGAGGCGGGGAGGCTCTGTCTGTGATCGAACAGGTGCTGTCCGAGATCCTGGCCGACCGGGCGCCGATCGGCGCCGAGGCGGACCATCTGGCCCACCTGGCGCGCCTGCTTGGCCTCAAGACCTGGCGATCGAGCGGCGTCGGGCACCTGAAGGTCGGTGCGACGGCCTCTCGCTGGTGGGTGGCGATCGGCATCGACGAGCCGACCCTTTTGCTGAGCGGCGAAGGCACCGATCAGGCCTGGGGCTTTTCTGCCTACGGTATGCCCAAAGACCGCGCCCAGCTCCGAAACTGCGAGCTGCGCCATCAGAGCGGCCAGATGGTGACCGCCTCCGGCCCCGAGGCAGAAGACGGAGGCCCACTGAAGCTGCACCCGGCCCAGCCCCAACCCCCGGTCGGGGGGAGTTGGGCGATCTGGCCCCAGCCCTTAGAGTTCCATGGGAGCCGCCTGATCGGCCCCGGCGCCGGCGGGCGCCTATTGACCGCAGCCGTCCTTTCGGCGCTCCAATCAGGCAGGGGCCAGCTCGGTGCCGTCTTTGTGCGCCTGAGCCGACTTTCGGCCGCCTCCCTGACCGAGGTCTTAGCCACACCTGAGGTGTCTCGAGTGATCTGGCTTTCTTCTGTGGGTGGAGAGGACAGCGATCTCGATAGCGGCGCCTACCAGCTCAGGGCGCCCGCTCTGCCCGGCGACCCCTCTTTGGAGCAGCAGATGGACAGTCTGCCTGCCCGGTTCGTGCAGGGCGAGGCCCTGCCGCCCTTTGCGCTCGACATCCGGAGGGCTGGACGCGCCGAGTTCGGGCTGGGCATCGCCGTCACGCATTTGGGCGGGGCGCGGGAGACGGCGGATCTCAAAGACGGCGAAAAGGTCAGCCAGCGGCTCGCCGAGATCATGGCCATGGGGTGATATTTTGGCCGCCGATATGCGATCCTAGCTACAGGTGACTGGGGCCAGCCGGCCCGGACAGGAGGTCTGACCATGAGCCGCACCCTGAAATCGATCGATCTCAAGACGGCCGTGCCCGGTCCCAAGTCCCAAGCCATCTTGGCCCGCATCGCCAAGGCCGTGCCGAAGGCGGCCGCTCCCTGGGCGCCGATCGCCATCGCAAAGGCGCACGGGTCTTTGCTCGAGGACGCCGACGGCAACGTCTTGATCGACGTGACCGGCGGCATCGGCGTGCTGAACGTCGGCCACACCCACGAGCGGGTGGTGGCGGCGATCAAGGACCAGGCCGACCGCTTCTTGCACACCGACTTCACGCTGCTCCCCTATGCGGCCTACGTCGACGTGGCCGAGCGGCTGAACGCCCGCTTTCCAGGCGGCGGGCCGGCCAAGACCATCTTCTTCAACTCCGGCGCCGAGGCGGTGGAGAACGCGGTCAAGATCGCCAAGGTGGCGACCGGTCGGCGGGCCATCATCTCGTTCGAGGGGGCCTTCCACGGCCGCACCCTGATGGCGATGACCCTGACCTCGAAGCCCCGTCCGTACAAGGCCGGCCTCGGGTCCTTTGCGCCCGATGTGTACAAGGCGCCCTTCCCCTACAGCTACCGCTGCCCGATCGGCGCCAGAGAGACGGGCCACATCTGCGACGAGGCCTGCTACGCACAGGTCGAGCACTTGTTCAAGGTGCAGGTCGACCCGTCTGAGGTGGCCGCCATCATCGTCGAGCCGGTGCAGGGCGAGGGCGGATTTGTGGTGCCTCCGGCGAGCTTCCTGCGCTATCTGCGCGACCTGACGTCGGCCCACGGCATTCTGCTGATCTGCGACGAGGTCCAGACCGGCTTTGGCCGCACCGGCACCTTCTTCGCCTGCGAGCAGTCCGGCGTGGTGCCGGACCTGATCACGATCGCCAAGTCGCTGGCCGACGGGCTGCCGCTCTCCGGCGTGATCGGCAAGAGCGCGGTGATCGACGCGCCTGGGGACTCCACGATCGGCGGCACCTACGTCGGAAACCCGGTCGCCTGCCGGGCGGCCTCTGCCGTCTTGGACGTGTTCGACGAGGAAGACCTCTTGGCCCAGGGCCAGCGCCTGGGCGTGCAGATGCGGTCCCGGCTGGAGGCCATGGCGAGTCGCTTCCCGCAGATCGGCGAGGTGCGCGGGCTCGGCCCGATGCTGGCGATCGAGCTGGTCGAAGACCGTCTGACCAAGACACCGGCCAAGGATCTGACCAGCCGGGTGCAGCGGCGGGCGCTTAGCCTGGGGCTGCTCATGCTGAAGGCCGGCATCTACGACAACGTGCTGCGTTTTCTGGCCCCGCTCAACACGCCGCCGGCGATCGCCGACGAGGCGATGGACGTCTTGGAAGAGGCGCTCTTCGCAGAGACCCGCTCCTGAGCGCTGCCATCGGCGGCCGATGCTGCGTTTGCCAAGCGCCGTGAGCCACGATCGCTGCCCTGTGCCTTCGCTCAGCCACCCGTCTAGCCGTCAAGAGGAGGCCAATCGGGCGTGACGCATCTGGTCAACTCCCTGATCAGCGCCGGACCGCTCGGTGTGTTCATCGGCATGGTCGGCGAGAGCGCCGGCCTCCCCGTGCCCTCCGAGGTGCTCTTGCCCTTCGCCGGCTTTCTGGTCCTGACCGGCCGGATTGGCTTTGGCGTCGTGTTTTTGATCGCGCTCGTGGCCCAGGTGGTCGGCTCCCTGATCGGCTACGCCATCGGCTACTTCGGGGGCCGACCCCTGGTGGCCCGCCTCAGTCGGGTGTTCGGCGCCCATGGCGTGGACCGGGCGGAGGCCTGGTTTTCCCGCTGGGGTCGGATGTCTGTCTTCTGGGGTCGCTTTCTGCCGGTGGTGCGCACCTACATCAGCTGGCCGGCCGGCGTGGCCCGGATGCCGATCGGCTCCTTTCTCTTCTGGACGATCTTGGGATCGATTCCCTGGTCTCTGGCCCTGATCTACGCCGGCATCCTGCTCGGCAGCTCCTGGGCCACCCTGGGCGGTCCTGGCCAGGACGTGAGCGTGGCCGTCTTGCTCGTGATCGTGCTCACGCTTGCCTGGATCGTGGTCCGGCGCCGCAGCCGCCTGAACAGCCAGCCGTGAAGATCGCCATCGACGGTCCGGCCGGGGCCGGCAAGTCGACGGTGGCACGGGCACTGGCCCAGCGTCTGGGGTTCGTCCACCTGGACAGCGGCGCCCTCTATCGGGCCCTGGCGTGGGTCGCCCTGCGTGAAGGCGTGGACCTTGGCTCCGGGGCCGACTTGGCCCACCTGCTCGCCACCTGCCGCCTCGCCCCGCTCCCGGACGGCGTGTCCGTGGAGGGGGTGGCGCTCGGTGAGGCCCTGAAGACACCTCAGGTCGACGCCGCCGTCTCGCAGGTGGCCTGGCATCCAGCGGTGCGCTCCGAGATGGTCCGCATCCAGCGCCAGTGGGGAGAGGGCCGGGATCTGGTCGCCGACGGCCGCGACATCGGCACCGTTGTCTGGCCGGAGGCTGAGGTCAAGATCTTCTTGACCGCCACCCTGGCCGCCAGGGCCGAGCGGCGGGCAGCAGAACAGCCTGGGCTGGATCTGGCTCAGGTTGAAGAGGAGATCGCCCGCCGGGATGAGAAAGACAGCGCCCGGTCAGTTGGCCCGCTCAGGGTCGCAGACGGGGCGCGGCTGGTGGACACCACCGCCCTGACCGTGGAGGAGGTCGTCGACCGCTTGGTTGAGCTCGTGCGGCCAAAGCCCTAATGCGCATCCCGCGCGGCGAAGGTGTCGGCGTCACCTATGTGGTGATCTGGACGGCGGCCCGCATCTTATTCGGCATCTTGTTCTCGATCCGGGTGGAGGGCCTGGAACACGTGCCGGCCAGCGGTGCGGCCATCATCTCGCCCAACCACCGCACCGCCTGGGACCCGCCGGTCGTGTCGACATTGCTGGCCCGGCCGCTTCGGCACATGGCGAAGGCCGAGCTCTTTCCGACCCTCGGCTTTGTGCTGCGCCGGGTCGGCTCGTATCCGGTCCGGCGCCAGGCCGTCGACATGCATGCCATCCGGCACAGCCTGACGCTGCTCAAGGCCGGCCGCCTGATCTGCATCTTCCCGGAGGGAACGAGGAGCCGCAGCGGCACTCTGGGCGAGGCAAAGAGCGGAGCCGCCAGGCTCAGTCTGCAGACTGGCGCCCCGGTGATCCCAGTCGGCATCTCCGGCCACTATGGCTTCCGTCAGCGGGTGACCTTCCGCTTTGGCCCGCCGGTGACGCTGTGCGATGACGACCAAGATGGGCAGCGGATCATGGCAGCGATCGCGGCCCTGATCTCAAGCGATCCTAGAGGCCAGGCTCCCGGCCTGATTTGACATCGCCTGTGGCCGCCTCTATCATTGGCCCACAGCCCCACGATGCTCCACCAGCCACCCGATTCAGACCATCGACGGCGAAAAGCGGTCACGGTTGTGAGAACGGATCAGGGGCTTAGGAGCCCCTGTTGTCGTGTTTGGTCGACTTCCCGGAAGGTGAGGCGGACAGAGTGGAATCCACCATCGAGCCCCCGGCGGACGGCAGCCTTGCCTCGATCGAAGGCGAGCAGGGCAGCTCTGAGCGCACCGATGCGGGCAGCGTGAACGAGGCCTTGGCCGCAGAAGAGACTGCCGATCGATCTGCCCCTAAGAAGCGCGCCGGCAAGGCGCCCGCCAAGTCCGGCGCCAAGGCCAAGCAGACGCCGCCTGCCGTGGACCAGGAAGATCAGCTGGCGCTTGAGGCCGAGGTGCCGACCATTTCGCCCGGCGACCTGATCGAGGGCAAGGTGGTCGAGCTGCACGCCGATCACGCCCTGGTCGACGTCGGCTACAAGTCTGA
>JAKAUI010000007.1 GCA_021827745.1 Bacillota bacterium
GCCGACCCGCCGATCCTGATCGCCGATGAACCGACCGGCGATCTGGATTCGGCGAGCGGCACGCAGGTGATGGAGCTTCTGGCCGGCCTGGCGCACGCCCAGCGGCGGGCGGTGGTGGTGGTCACCCACAACGAGTCCTTCGTGCCGCTGGCCGACCGGGTCTTTCGGATCAGAGACGGCCAGCTGAGTGGCGAGGCAGCTCCTGGAAGCGGGCCGGTGGCCACCCAGCCGCCGCTGGCCGTCGGCCCGCGACCGGTTTCGGCCCTGATCGGCCTGGCCTTGAGAGCGGCCTGGCGCCGCCCCAGCCGGTCGATCCTCACCGGCCTCGGTGTCGCGGTGGGCATCGCAGCCATGGTGCTTCTGGTGTCGGTCGGAGCCGGCCTCTCCCAGCGGGTCACCCAGTCCATCCTGACCGAGGGTCCGCTCACCACCATCTTTGTCAGCCCGCAGGCGGTCAGCGCCGGCGCCGGAAGCCTGTTCACCGGTGGCGCCACCAGCGGGCCGACCCACCCCATCTTCGCCTCCACCATCAGCCACCTGGCGGCCCTGCCGGGCGCCGCCGGCGCCTGGGCACAGGTGAACATGATCGGTCGAGCCACCGCATCGGGCCACCAGGCCCTGATCGTGGTCACGGCCCTGCCGCCGCATGCCCTGTGGAAGGACAAGGTGGCCCCCACCCTCACCCAAGGGAGCCTGCCGCTCGTGCCCCAAAAGGCGGCGATCACCGCCAGCGTGGGCCGGGCTCTGTTCGGGACTGCGAGCAAAGAGCAAAGCTGGATCGGCCGGCAGATCTCGGTGGCGGTCAGCGCCTCGACCGGACAGGGAGGAAGCGGCTTCGCACCGCTGGCCGGCCCGGCTCTAGGCGCCCGCACCTTTACGATCAGCGGCGTGCTGGCGGTCGGCCTCGGTTCAGCCCAGGTGGCGGTCGCCTACCCCGAGGGGGTCGCCTGGTTCGACTCCGGAGCGGCTAAGGGCACGCTTCCCAGCTACCCAGGCGCCGAGGTGGTGGCCAGCTCGGCCGGCGGAGTCAGCGCTCTCGCTTCTCGCATCAGCAAGCTGGGATATGGCGTCACCGCCATGTCGTCGATCGTGTCGCAGGTCCAGTCCGCCTTTAGCAGCGTGGAGGTGGGGCTGGGTGTCGTCGGCGGCATCGCCCTAGTCGTGGCCGGCCTGATGATCGCAGTCGTGATGGCGATGGCGGTCCTCGAACGCAGGCGGGAGATCGGAGTGTTGAGGGCGCTCGGCTCCACGACGTCTGACGTGTTCTTCTTGTTTTTGACCGAGGCGACCGTGGTCGGTCTCAGCGGCGGCATCGTCGGGCTGCTGGTGGGATGGGGGCTGGGCAGGGTGGCCGAGGCGCTGCTCTCTCAGCCCGGACTGTTCTTGGTGCAGATCTGGCTGGGCGCCCTCGCACTCTGTTTGGGCGCGGTGGTGGCCCTGGTTTCGGGGGCCATCCCGGCCGGCAGGGCCGCCCGACTCAATCCGGTCGAGGCGTTGCGCCAGGACTGAAGGCTACTTCACATTCGGCGGCTTGGGCGGAGCGAGCGACCAGACGACGCAGGAGCCGGCGGAGCAGACCTTGGCCTTTTGGCCGAGCGTCTGCCAGGTCATGGTCGCCGCCTCAGAGGCCGCTGAGATGGGAAGGCCGGTCGTGGGCGGGTTCTTCTCCATCTGGCAGCCGGCCTGGCTGAGCTGCTGGTAGAGCGAGTAGAAGGGATAGGGCTTGATGGCGCACATGTACTGGGCAAGACCGGCGCTGATCGGCAGGCCCAGATAGGTGGGGTCCAAATAGAGCCCGGTGTAGTCGGTGCCGACGCTGGTCGAGTTGGCATAGCCGATGCCGACCCACAGCTGGTGCGGGTCCTGCATCAGCATCACCTGCCGGTGGCCCCAGCAGCCTGGGGCGGTGGCGCTGGTGCAGTCCACGTTCATGCCGCCGAAGTTGCTGCCGGCGCTGCTGCCGGTGCTGCCCCAGCCGTCGTCGTACATCAGTCCGAGGTCGGCCATGATCACGCTGGAGGACTCAGCCTCGACCGATCCCTGGAAGGCGGTCATGAAGTTGAGCGGCGGCATCGGATCGACGCCGGCAGTGGCCGCCTGGGTGGCCGTCTGATTGGCTGCGGTCACGGCGCGTACGATCGGCGTGAGGCCGCGGGTCACCCGCTCCAGGTTCAGGACCACGAAGAACTGCTCCGACTGAGACATCTGGAAGAATCCTGGCGGGATGGGCAGAGCGCCGAGCCCCTCCTGGGCCCGAGCCAGGTCCACTGCCTCCAGATAGACCTCCTGGCACTTCAGCGGCGAGCCGAGGTACGAGCACTCGGTAGCCATCAGGGCGCCGAGCGTGGGCGACACCAGAAAGTTGTTGGCGCGGGTCAGGTCGATGGCCGAGGTCGGCAGCCGGTAGCTGGCCGCTGGGGAGCTGGGGCCAGATGGGGTGGGGAA
The DNA here is from genome assembly GCA_021827745.1 of Bacillota bacterium. Classification (GTDB taxonomy): domain Bacteria; phylum Bacillota; class Sulfobacillia; order JAJZYS01; family JAJZLH01; genus JAJZLH01. Next base: position 2,446 of record JAKAUI010000007.1, read on the forward strand.
GGCCCCGCAGCCGGCCAGCAGCACGAGGGCACCGATCACCGGCAGCAGGCGGGTGAGGAGTTTCATCGGACACCTCCGCGACGATGCGATCTGCACAGATCGGTCGGACGAAGTCCAAGGTAGCACACTTGGCTCAGCGACCTCATGGGCGCCAGGCCGGCCACGGCGTGTCGCATGCTTTAGGTGGCGACTTCGTAGCGAGAATGAACCGCCATGCTTTTCCTTGACGCTCCCGAGCGGGCGGTGCTAAGGTCTATGGGCGGTTCTTGGGGGAGGTGACGGAATGGCGAAGGCACTGTCCCGGGTGTTCGTGACGATGGCCTGCACGGAGTGCCGTGAGCGCAATTACACCACCACCAAGAACAAGAAGAATGACAGCGGACGGCTGGAACTCCAGAAGTTCTGTCCGCGATGCCGTTGCCAGCGCCTCCATCGGGAGACCCGATAGCAGCCCGGTTTGCAGGGCCGTAGCTCCAATTGGTAGAGCAGCGGACTCCAAATCCGCCGGTTGTGGGTTCGAATCCCTCCGGCCCTGCCAAAAAGGTTCAGGCATGATGTGAAGGACGGGGAACGTGGAGGAAAGTCTGGGCGAGCGCACGGTTCACTTCGTGAAAGACGTGCGCGCTGAAGTGCGCAAGGTGGTCTGGCCGAGCTGGCAGCGGACCGGCCTGCTCACCGTCTCGGTAGCGGTGGTCGTGGTCGTGATCGCCCTGATCATCTTTCTGGCCGATCTCCTGTTCCACTTCTTGCTGGGAGTTTAGCCGTGGCCAACCAAACGGGCAGCAGCCGGTCCAGACGCAACCGTCCTGAGGTCGGCGAGAGTGAGGAGCGGGCGTGGTATGTGATCCACACCTACTCCGGATACGAGAACAAGGTCAAGGCCAACCTGGAGAAGCGGGTTGACACCATGGGCATGGAGCACCAGATCTTCGAGGTGCTGGTGCCGATGCAGGACGAGATGGAGGTCAAGGACGGCAAGAAGCGGCTGGTCCAGCACAAGGTCTTCCCCGGCTACGTGCTGGTCGACATGTCGCTCACAGACGAGTCCTGGTATGTGGTCCGGAACACACCGGGTGTCACCGGCTTTGTCGGCCCCGGATCGAGACCGAGCCCCCTGCCGGCGCACGAGGTGGAGCAGGTGATGGCCCACCTTCAGGCCGGGGCCAGCGAGGAGCCGGTGCGCACCCGGATCGACTTCAGCGCCGGCCAGCCCGTTCGCCTGCTCTCCGGTGCCTTCGCCGGCTTCGTGGGCAACGTCGAGGAGATCGACCAGGAGAAGGCCAAGGTGTGGGTCAGCGTCACCATGTTCGGGCGCGAGACCAGGGTTGAGGTCGACGCCGATCAGTTGGAAGAGGTCTAGGAGGCAAGCCAGATGGCGAAGAAGGTTCTGACCCAGATCAAGCTCCAGATCGCCGCCGGAAAGGCGACCCCGGCACCGCCGGTCGGGCCGGCGCTCGGCCAGCACGGGGTCAACATCATGGCCTTTTGCAAGGACTACAATGAGCGCACGGCCTCTCAGGCCGGCTCGGTGATCCCGGTCGAGATCACGGTCTACGAGGACCGCAGCTTCAGCTTTGTGACCAAGACGCCGCCTGCGGCCGACCTCTTGAAGAAGGCGGCCGGAGTGGAAAAGGGCTCTGGGGTCCCGAACAAGGAGAAGGTGGCCACGGTCAATGAGGCCCGGGTGCGCGAGATCGCCGAGTCGAAGATGGCCGATCTGAACGCCGCCTCGGTCGAGGCCGCCATGCGGATGGTCGCCGGCACGGCCCGCTCGATGGGCATCGAGGTCACCAAGTAGCACGACCCGTCCCGATCGATCAGGTGGGAGGCCACAAGCCGCTCAGACCACCGAAGGAGGCGCCAGGATGGCAGTGGGAAAGAGACTCAAAGACGCCAGAAAGACCGTGGATTCACGCCAGCTGTACGATTTGGAAGAGGCGGTGGCGTTGGTCAAGGCCAGCGCCAAGGCCAAGTTCGATGAGACGGTGGAAGTGGCGATCCGGCTGGGGGTCGACCCCAAGCATGCGGACCAGATGGTGCGCGGCGCCGTCGGGCTGCCCCACGGCACCGGTCGCAGCGTGCGGGTCCTGGTGTTCGCCAAGGGTGACAAGGCGAAAGAGGCGGAGGCGGCTGGCGCCGAATTCGTGGGCGAGGCCGACATGATCGCCAAGGTGACGGGCGGCTGGCTGGACTTCGACGTGGCGGTGGCCACACCGGACACGATGGGCGCTGTGGGCAAGCTGGGCCGCATCCTTGGCCCGCGCGGCCTGATGCCCAACCCCAAGACTGGGACGGTCACCTTCGACGTGGGCGCCGCCGTCAAGGAGATCAAGGCCGGAAAGATCGAATTCCGAGTGGACAAGGCCGGTGTGGTGCACGCGCCGGTCGGAAAGGCCAGCTTCTCTCAGGACCAGCTGGCAGAGAATCTGCGGGCTCTTGTGGCCGCTCTGGTCAAGGCCAAGCCGTCGAGCGCCAAGGGCACCTACGTGAAGGGACTGGCCATCAGTTCGACCATGGGTGTGGGCGTTCGGGTCAATGTCTTGAAACTGCTTGCGGAGAAGCAAGACGCCGTCGCCTGAGCGTCACCCTGTCTTCGCTGCCTGCTACGATTTCTTGACCGGCGGCCTCGAGCGCCATCTGCTCAGCGGGCTGCGCCGGGATCTTCTGGCCCAGGCCAGAGGCGATGTGTTGGAGGTGGGTTGCGGCACCGGCCGCAACCTGCCTTTTTACATGGAGGCCAAGAGCCTGACCCTGACCGAGCCCGATCCCGAGATGGCCCGCCGGGCGCGTCGGAGACTTTCTTTGGTCGCCATCCCGGCGCAGCTGCTGGAGGCGCCGGCTGAGGCGCTGCCCTTTTCGGACGGATGTTTCCAAACGGTGGTCTCGACCTTGGTTTTGTGCACGGTCAAGGATCCGCCAGCGGCCCTGGCCGAGATCAGACGGGTCCTGGCCCCCGGCGGACGGCTTCTGATCCTGGAGCATGTCCAGGCAACGAGCGGCTTCTGGCGTGTGAGCCAGGATCTCCTGGCGCCGGCCTGGCGCAAGCTCGGTGCCGGCTGCTGTCTCAATCGGCCGAGCCTGTCCTTGATCGAGGCGGCCGGCTTCGTCCCGGTCGTCGTCCGGGCGGTGGGGGAGGGGCTGTTGCCCCTGCGCATCGGCCGCTACAGCGCTCCTAGATGATCGGCCGCTCGTCGGTGATGGCGAGCACATTGCCTTCTGTGTCCGAAAAAAGCGCCATCCACACTGCACGGTCTCCGAGCTGGCCGACCTGGTGCGGTGCATCCTCGAAGGCAACGCCTTTGGCCTTGAGCTCCCGGTATGCCCTATCGAGATCCGACACCTGGTAGTAGACGATGGAGGCCGGATGGTCGAAGCGCGGCCCCTCCGAAAGGCTCAAGAAGAGTCGCAGGGCGCCGCACTGGAAGAGTGCGAGCTCGGGCGCCTGAAACAGCAGGACAAGTCCGAGCACATCTTGGTAGAACAAAACGGCCCGCTGCACATCGTGCACCCGGACCCCGATCTGGGCGACCTTCTCGATCGTCATCAGCGGGCCACCTCTCGATCCTAGGTCCGACTGTGGTTCAACGGTCCGGCCTCTTTCCCTGTGCCGGGCGCCTGGCCATCGGGCGAGCGGCGGACAGGGGAGTAGGCGCCCAGGCCGGAACCTTCCTGAAGCAAGCCGTGTGCTTTCGGCACGGACACGTCTTTCCAAGAGAAGGTGAATCGCCGGTGAGTGATCCCAAGATCGTGGCGGCAATGGTTCGCAACTGGCGGGACGAGGTGGAGGGAGCGGCTACCTACCGGGCCCTGGCAGCGCAGGAGGCAGACGCCCACCGCCAGGCCATCTTGATCAAGCTGGCCGAGGCCGAAGAGCACCACGCCGACCTGTGGGAGGCGCACCTGAAGGCTGTGGGCGCTCCTGTCCCCAGCCGCCAGGACGTCAGAAGCAAGCTGGCGGCCGAGCGGAAGACGATCCCCAGCGCAGAGTGGCTGAAACGTCTTTGGGCCGACGAGCAGCGAGATGTCGGCAAGTACCGGGACCTCTTGGCCTGGCTGCCGAGCGGCGAGCTTCGCCACTCGGTGGCCCAGATGGCCAAGGAGGAGGCTGGGCACGCCGAGAGCCTGTCCACCCTGGTCGATGCCCAGGGCCCGGCGTCTGCCCTCAGCCGGCTGCTTGGCCGCGAGCGCTGGCACGTCACCCAGTCCAGCGGCTGGGTGGGAGACGCCATCTACGGGGCGAACGACGGACTGGGCGCCATCTTCGGGATCGTCTCCGGCGTGGCCGGGTACACCGGCGGCAGCGGCCACTTCGTGGTCATCTCCGGCCTGGCCGGCATGTTCGCCTCTGCCTTGTCCATGGGATCTGGCGCCTATCTGGCCGCCAAGGCCCAGACCGAGGTGAACGAGGCGGAGATCGCCCGCGAGCGGCGGGAGCTGGAGGAGGCCCCAGAAGAGGAGCATGAGGAGCTCGCCCTCTTCTACCAGCTGAAGGGCTTGACCGAGGACGAGTCGCACGACCTGGTGGCCCGTCTGGCAAGCCAGCCGGACGTGATGCTTCAGACGCTGGCCCAAGAGGAGCTGGGGCTGAGTCGGGAAAGCCCGATCAACCCGATCCGGTCGGCCGTCAGCTCTTCTCTGGCCACGGCGGTCGGGGCCATCATCCCAGTCATCCCCTTTTTCTTCCTGTCCGGGCTCCCCGCCGTCGTGGTGGCGGCCGCCGTCTCGTTGGCCGCCCACTTCGCGGTCGGGGCGCTCAAAACCCTGGTCACCGCCCGCAATTGGGCGGCGTCTGGGCTGGAGATGACGCTGGTCGGCGCGATCGAAGGTGGGATCACGTTTGGGCTGGGCATGCTGCTGGCGCACGCCTGAGCTGCGAGACACCATTTCTTGACACCGCCCTGCGCCTGTGGTCCAATACCCAGGCTATCTGGCCCAAGACAGCGGGTGGAGGCGACTCCATAAACCCCGCCGAGGCGAGCACTGTTCGCCTTGGCATTGGCCAAGGTTTTTTGTTTGGAGGTGGAGATGTGCCGCGTGCCGAGAAGGTGGCGGAGGTCCAGCATCTGGCGGACCGGCTGGGCCGGGCCCAAGGGACCGTGCTGGTTTCCTTCCAGGGCCTGACCGTGGCTCAGGCCACCAGGCTGCGCACCCAGGTGCGAAGCCAGGGTCTGGAGTTTAGGGTGGTCAAGAACACCCTGCTCAAGCGAGCGGCCGATCAGGCTGGCGTCTCGGGGCTGGATCCCTTTCTGACCGGGACCACAGGCGTTCTGTTCGGCTTTGCCGACCCGATCGAGCCGGCGAGACTGGTTGCCGACTTTCGCCGCGAGGTGAAGGAGGTCCAGGCCAAGGCGGGGATCATCGACGGCCGGGTGCTGGGCGAGGACGACATGCGCCGGGTGGCGAGCCTGCCCTCGCGCACAGTGCTTCTGGCGCAACTGGCTGGGACGCTTCAGGCGCCCTTGTCCCGGATGGCAGGAAACCTTCAGGCGCCGATCAGCCGACTGGCGATCGGGCTCGGCCAGCTTGCGGCCAAGTCTGCAGCCTAGGCTTCGGCCCGGAGTCCGACGGAGTGCGGTACCAACGTTGACGAGGAGGATCGATGATGGCGAAGGCGGCGGAGAAGAGTTCCAAGGTGGACGAGATCCTGGAGTCGATCAAGGGCCTGAGCGTGCTTGAGCTCTCCGACCTGGTGAAGAGCTTCGAGGAGACGTTCGGCGTGTCTGCGGCTCCGGTGGCGGCCCCTCAGGCTGCTCCGGCCGCTGCTGGCAGCGCACCGGTGGCGGAGGCGGCCGAGGAGCAGACGGCCTTCGACGTCATCCTCTCTGAGGTCGGGGACAAGAAGGTTCAGGTGATCAAGGTGGTGCGCGAGCTCACCAATCTCGGCCTGAAGGAGGCCAAGGACCTGGTGGACGCCGCCCCCAAGGCGGTGCGCGAGAAGGTCACCAAGGACGAGGCCGACGCCGCCAAGGCCAAGCTGGAGGAAGTCGGCGCCGTCGCCAGCATCAAGTAGAACCCAGCAAATCGGAGGGGCGGTCAGCATCTTGACCGCCCCAGATCCGTTTGTTACACTTCCGTGTTGATGTTGCTTTGCTTCGGGCCGACGGGGCATACCTGTCGGAAATTGAAGGAGGGACCCTGCCGTTGGCGGCCGTGCTAAAGGTCGGAACCAGAGAACGGCTTAGTTTCGCGCGCATCGAAGAAGTCCTCGACCTGCCGAATCTGATTGAGGTTCAGCAGTGGTCGTACCGCTGGTTCCTCGAGGAGGGACTGCGGGAGACCTTTGCCGACGTCTCTCCGATTCAGGACTTCACCGGAAATCTCCTGCTGGAGTTCGGCGACTATTCGTTCGACCCGCCCAAGTACTCGGTGGAAGAGTGCAAGGAGCGGGACGCCACCTACGCCGTCCCTCTGAAAATCCGGGTGCGGCTGGTCAACAAGGTGACCGGAGAGGTCAAGGAGCAAGACGTCTTCATGGGCGACTTCCCGCGCATGACGGACAAGGGCACCTTTGTCATCAACGGCGCTGAGCGGGTGATCGTCTCGCAGCTGGTGCGCTCGCCGGGGGCCTACTTCGACGAAGCTCGGGACGCCAGCCGCCAGATCCTGTACTCCGCCCAGCTGATCCCGAATCGCGGAGCATGGCTGGAATTGGAGAGCGACAGCACGGGCGTGGTGCACGCCCGGGTCGACCGCAACCGCAAGTTCCCGGTCACCATCCTCCTGAAGGCGCTCGGCATCGGACTTGGCGACAACCAGGCCATCATCGATCGCCTGGGCGACGAACCGCACGTCCAGGCGACCTTGGAGAAGGACCCCACCGCCAACGAGGCGGAGGCGCTGCTCGAGATCTACCGGCGGATGCGGCCGGGCGAGCCGCCAACGGTCGACTCGGCCAGAAACCTGTTGCACGGGCTGTTCTTCGAGCCCAAGCGCTACGACATGGCCCAGGTGGGCCGCTACAAGGTGAACCGCAAGCTGGGCATTCGCCAGCGCCTGGTCGGCCAGACCCTGGCCGAGCGGATCGTGGATCCGGGGAGCAAGAAGGTGCTGGCGGCCAAGGGCAAGGTCGTGGACCGTGAGCTGGCCGACCAGATCGAGGCCGCCGGCGTGCAGGAGGCAGCCGTGCTGGCCGCCGACGGCCAGGTGGTCAAGGTGCTCTCCAGCAACCTGCCGGACGAGACGGTGCGGGTGGTGGGCGCCGATGACATCGTGGCCTTTGTCAGCTACCTGATCGGGTTGTTCCACGGCATCGGCGGCGTCGACGACATCGACCATCTGGGCAACCGGCGGGTCCGCTGCGTCGGGGAACTATTGCAAAATCAGTTCCGGCTGGGTCTTTCCCGGATGGAACGGGTCGTGCGCGAGCGCATGAGCATCCAGGACACCGAGAACACCTCGGCCCAGACGCTGATCAACATTCGGCCGGTGGTGGCCTCGATCAAGGAGTTCTTCGGGTCCTCGCAGCTGTCGCAGTTCATGGACCAGACCAACCCGCTCGCCGAGCTGATCAACAAGCGGCGGTTGTCGGCGCTGGGACCAGGCGGGCTGTCCCGTGAACGGGCCGGCTTTGAGGTCCGCGACGTGCACAACTCCCACTACGGCCGGATCTGCCCGATCGAGACGCCGGAAGGGCCGAACATCGGGCTGATCGGGGCGCTCTCCACCTATGCCCGGATCAACAAGTACGGCTTCATCGAGACGCCCTACCGCAAGGTCGTCAAGGCGAAGAAGCAGGTCAGCCACGAGATTCACTTCTTGGCTGCCGACGAAGAGGATGAGTTCGTGATCGCCCAGGCCAACTCGCCGCTGGACGAGCACGGGCACTTCAACGAGACCAAGGTGACGGTGCGCCACCATCACCAGGTGCTGCAGGTCGACCCGGAGTCGGTCGACTACATGGACGTCTCGCCCAAGCAGGTCTTCTCGATCGCCACCGCCCTGATCCCGTTTCTGGAGAACGACGACGCCGGCCGGGCGCTGATGGGCGCCAACATGCAGCGCCAGGCGGTGCCGCTTTTGCACACCGAGTCCCCGCTGGTCGGAACCGGCATGGAATACCGCTGTGCCACCGACTCCGGTGCCGTCGAGGTGGCCAGGCAGGCCGGGGTGGTGGAGTCGGCGACCGCCGACGAGGTGGTGGTCAAGGGCAAGGATGGAACTCTAGAGCGCCACCCGCTTCTGAAGTACACCCGCTCCAACCAGGGGACGTGCATCAACCAGCGGCCGCTGGCCCGAACCGGAGACCAGGTGCAGGCCGGCGACGTGCTGGCCGACGGGCCGTCCACCGACCACGGCGAACTAGCGCTTGGACGAAACGTCCTGGCCGCCTTCATGCCGTGGGAGGGCTACAACTTCCAAGACGCCATCTTGATCTCGCAGCGCCTGGTCAAGGACGACGTGTTCACCTCCATCCACATCGAGGAGTACGAGTGCGAGGCCCGGGACACGAAACTCGGTCCTGAGGAGATCACCCGCGACATTCCGAACGTGGGCGAAGATGTCCTAAAGGACCTGGACGAGCGCGGCGTGATCCGGATCGGGGCCGAGGTCGGTCCGGGAGACATTCTGGTCGGCAAGGTGACGCCCAAGGGCGAGACCGAGCTGACGCCGGAGGAGCGGCTGCTGAGAGCCATCTTCGGCGAGAAGGCCCGGGAGGTGCGCGATACCTCTTTGCGGGTACCAAACGGCGAGTCCGGCATCGTGGTCGACGTCAAGGTGTTCTCCCGCGAGGACCAGGACGAGCTGCCACCAGGGCTCAACCAGATGGTGCGCGCCTATGTGGCCCAGAAGCGGAAGATCTCAGAGGGCGACAAGATGGCCGGACGCCACGGCAACAAGGGCGTGATTTCGCGGATCATGCCCGAGCAGGACATGCCCTTTCTGCCGGACGGCACGCCGATCGACATCGTGCTCAGTCCGCTCGGCGTGCCGTCCCGAATGAACATCGGACAGATCCTGGAGACCCACCTGGGGTGGGCCGCCAGCGCGCTCGGGCTGAAGGTGGCGACGCCGGTCTTCGACGGCGCCAGCGAGCACGACGTGAAGGAGATGCTGGCCAAGGCCGGCCTGCCCGCAAACGGCAAGACCGTCTTGTACGACGGCCGGACCGGACTCGCCTTCGACAACCCGGTGACGGTCGGCTATGTCTACATGCTCAAGCTGGCCCACCTGGTCGACGACAAGATCCACGCCCGCTCCACCGGGCCGTACTCGCTGGTCACGCAGCAGCCGCTCGGCGGCAAGGCCCAGTTCGGCGGCCAGCGTTTCGGCGAGATGGAGGTGTGGGCGCTCGAGGCCTATGGCGCCGCCTACACGCTGCAGGAGATGCTGACCGTCAAGTCCGACGACGTGGTCGGACGGGTCAGAACCTACGAGGCAATCGTCAAGGGCGAGAACATTCCGGAGCCAGGCGTGCCTGAGTCGTTCAAGGTGCTGGTCAAGGAGCTGCAGAGCCTGGCGCTCAATGTCCGCATTCTGGACGCCAAGGGCGATGAGATCGAGCTTCGGGACACCGACGACGATATGGCGGCCGTGGCCCGCGAGTTCGAACTGGACGTCAATGCCGACGACACGCCCAAGCGCCAGGTGCAGGTCCGAGCCGATCTCGACGAAGGCGACGATGTGGTGCCGATCCTACCGGCCGACGACGATCAGGACGACTTCTAAGAAGGAGGCCGAAGAGATGTTGGACGTAAACTTCTTCGACTCGATGCAGATCGGCCTCGCCTCTCCTGAGCAGGTCCGGGAGTGGTCCCGGGGAGAGGTCAAGAAGCCGGAGACGATCAACTACCGCACCTTGCGCCCAGAGCGCGAGGGGCTGTTCTGCGAGAAGATCTTCGGACCGACCCGGGACTGGGAGTGCCACTGCGGCAAGTACCGGCGGGTCCGCTACAAGGGCATCGTCTGCGACCGTTGCGGCGTGGAGGTCACCCGCTCCAAGGTGCGCCGGGAGCGGATGGGCCACATCGAGCTGGCGGCGCCTGTCTCCCACATCTGGTACTTCAAGGGTGTCCCCTCGCGCATGGGCCT
>JAKAUI010000033.1 GCA_021827745.1 Bacillota bacterium
TCGTCGTCGATCAGGTTGATCTTTCGATACGCCTCGTTGCGATCGTTCGGCTTCATCTCAACCGCCCGCCGGCGCAACGTCTCCTTGGTCCGCTCCAACTCGGCCACCCGAGCCTTCAGATCCACGGGACCTTTCATCGCCCAGCCTCCCAGCCGCTCTCTGTCGCTGGCATCTTCCGTCTCTCCACCTTAATCCTGCCGCACTGGCGGCGACAAGCCATCACTTGCCCTGCTCAAGGGCCAGCGCCTTGGCCTCGGCTGTGCGGTCCAACTGCGGCGACACGATGCCGACTTGCTCAAGAGACCAGTCCCGTGCCGCATCGGCTGGCACCACCAGCCACTGTGCCCCGCTGCTGAAATGGAGCGGAGCACCGGGCAGCACCTCGGCGACAAGGCTCGGGCCCTCGCCCCAGACCCGCACCTCGGCAATCAAGGCGCTCCAGGGCAGGCTGCCGCTGGTGTTGGTCCATACCTCTTCTGCAAAGAGCGGCGCCTTCAGCCACTGACCGCCCTGCACCGCCTGGGCCAGGACCGCCACCGTATCGGCCACCGCCGTACTGCCGCTCGATCCGGCCGCGCTCCGCCAGGCGGCCACCACCTCGGCGCCGCTCTGGGCGGTGGCGCCTGTGCGCACCCCGCCCAGCTGGTCGATCTCGGACGAAAGGGCGGGAAGCGGCATGACGGCGACCGGGAAGGGCGGCACGTGCAGCAGGCTCGCCACCGTCTGGCCAAGCAGGGAGCTTCCGCCAAAGGCGTAGGCCTGACCGATTTCCTGCGGGCCGTAGCCAGCCAAGCTGATCCGGGTGTTGGGCGGGATGATCAGGACGCTGGTCCGACCGGCGTGGTGGTTGACCAAGAGCAGCACGGCAGCCACCGCAACGACGCCGCTTGGCCCAGCAGACGGCATGGTTCCGACTACCAGCACGGTGGACGGCAGCACCGCCTTGGGCATGGCCGCCAAGGCCATCAGGCCGCGGTGGATGCCAAAGCCTAAGATCAGCATGATCAGCGTCCCGACCAGAAGAGCCCGGCCCTGCCGGCGCCTCGAGCTCATCGCTCGACGCCGTCCAGGGCGAGAAGGGCGCCTTCAAGATCTGCTCCCACTCCGACCAGGCAAAGACCGCAGGCGGCCAACGTGGTCGTGATCAGGTCCGTGCGGGAGGGAGGCGCCACCACCACGAGCGGCAGCGCAACCACCTCCTGGCCGTATTCCCGATACCGCCACCACTTGTGGCGGAGCACTGTCCCAGACTCGGTGCCGCGGTCTACCTCGACCGCCACCGGCAGGCCGCCCAGGTGCAAGAGGGCGTCCGGATCGAGGCTGCGCTGACCGCCGGCCGGCGACCGATAGCGAAGGTGCGGACTGACCGTGAGCGCCCCTGGCGGGTGGCCGAGCCCGAGAAGATCTACCAGCAGCTGGGCGACTGCCAACTGGTGGTCGACCAGCCGGGGCACGGGGCCCCGGCACCAAAGCCCAAGCGGGCGATGATAGGCGAAGCCGGCCGCCTTCAGGTCGCGGCAAGAAGGTCCCCATGGCCCAAGCCTGCGCCGCTGGCCGGCGCCGAGCAGGCCCAGCTCTGCCACTGCGTCAGGCACCACGGGGGGTGGGCAACCTCACCAGGCGGGGGTCGAGCAGACGGCCGGACAAGACCACCTGGACCAAAGCCAGCCCACGCGGCAGGCTGTGCACCAGTTCCGGGGCAAACTTGGTCTCCTTGACCAGGGTACGGCTCTTGATCAGTCCGCCGGCATCTTCGGTCACCCGCACACCGACCCTGGCGCCGAGCGTGTCCTTGAGCCGGGCCAGGTCCTGGCCGGACACCCCACCCAAGAGCACCCGATTTCGGCAGTTGGCCAAGACCGACTGGATCAGGGGCTCCGGCAGCTGACTGAGGTTCTGGTGGGCCAGCACGGCGCCGACCCGATCCTGGCGGGCGAGCTCGAGGAACTGGGCGAAGGAGCCTGTGGCAAAGGTCTGAAACTCGTCCACGTACAAGAAGTGCGGCGCACCCTCCATCCGACCGAGGGCGGCCTGCTGCAGCCTGCTCAGGAGATAGGCTCCGAACAGCCGGCCGGAGTCGCCTAGCTGACCGGCCGGCAGGGAGACGACCAGCACCTCGCCCTCTTTGAGGATGCGCTCAAGCGGCAAGGAGGCATCGCCGCTCATCATCCGACGCACCTCGGGATGGTCGGTCAAAGACTGCAGGGCGTTTCTCAAGCCGAGCGTGTACTCGCGCTGCGCCTTTACCGTCCACTGGGCGTACTCGCGCCGAAAATAGGCGCGCACCTCCGGGTCGGTGCAGCGCACCAGCACGGCGCGGCGAACGTCCTCCTCTGCCAAAAACGCCTGCAGGTCGGCCAGCCCAGCCGTTTCGTCCGGCGTCGACTTCACGGCCAGGACAGACTGGCGCAAGAGGGTGCGGCCCAGGGTGTGAAAAAAGCTGTCCGTGCTCGAAAACAGCTTGTCGAAGGCCTGGACCATGGACTCGGCCGCCTGGGCGCTCTCGCCGGCCAGCGGGTTGAAGGCGTCGGCAAGGCCCGGCCCCAGGGCGGTGACCGCCCGACCCAGTCGCTTCGCTTCTTGAACTACTGCCGCCGCCAGGTCGCCCTTGGGGTCGATCACGGTGATCCCGACCGGCCGTCTCAGGTCCTGGCGGATGAGCGGGGACAGCACGCTCGCAGTCTTGCCGGAGCCAGTTGGCCCCAGCACGTGCAGGTGCAGGTAGCGGTCGTCTTTTGAGATCAGGACCCGGCTGCGCATCCAGCCGCTGGTCCCGATCACCGCCGGGTAGTCCTGATCGGCCACAAAGCGGCCGCGCACCGCCTGCCAGATCCACAGGGCAACTGCCGCTTCGGCCAAGAAGGAGAACAAGAGCCACCAGCCACCGGCGGCCCGCAGGTCGGACAGCATAGGAAGCACGACGCCGCCGAACACGAACAAGATGCTGAGGCCGTAGCGCAGGTGAATCGGGCGGGCCAAGGGCGAGCGCCAGAACCCGACCACGGCCAGGGCTCCAAAGATCAAGGCCAGCTCCCAGGGCCAGGGCTGGGTGTAGGCCAGAATCAAGTTGACAAAGCCCACACCGATCGCCCAGGGGCCGATGAGGCGGGCCGTCAGGCTCTTAATGCAAGCTCCCCCCTAGCGCCGGATCTTGACCCGGGGATCTGTCGCCGGCTCCAGGATGTCCGCCCCGGCTGCCGCCAGGGCGTCGCGTTCCCAGGGATGGCAGGTCAGGACCACGACCTGGCGGTGGGCAGAGATCTCGGCCAGGGCGCTGACCAAGCGGCCATGCCGTCCGGGGTCGAGGTGGGCGGAGGGCTCGTCGACGATCAGCGGCATGGTCTCATCGGGAAACACAAGCTCGCACAGCGCCAGCCGCAGGCTGAGGTAGACCAGGTCCTGGGTGCCCTGAGACAGCTGACCAGGAGACCGCAGGTCGATCTCTCCCGGCCCCGTGATCCGGGGCGTGGCCGTGTCCTCTAGGGTGGCCTGATTGTACCGCCCGTCGCTCAGCCGCTCCAGCCAGCCGCCCATCCGCTTGGCCAGCTCCGGGCCCATCTCGCGGTGGAACTCGGCGCCGACCGCGCTCAGGATCTCATGGGCCAAGAGGAGGGCGCTGCGCTCACGCTGGCGGCGGACGACCTGGTCGTCTGCCCGCCGATAGGCTGCCTCCAGCTCCGGCAGGTCGCTGTTCTCTCCGAGCCGCCGGCTGAGCGCACGGGCCAGCGTCTGACTCGTGACCTGGCTGGCGTGAAGCGCCTCTTCCAGTCGCTTCACTTCAGCGTCCTTGGCCAGGAGATCTCCGGGCACAGCCGTCTCGGATCCAGCCTGCCAGGCTGCAAGCGTCGACTCGGGCAGGTCCAGAAGCCGGCTCTGCGCCTCTCTCGCCGCCTTCAGCTCCTCTTGCAGTTCGGCCAGGTGCCTTAGCTTCTGCTCGATCTCAGCGCCGTCCGCCCCCTCGCCCAGGCCCCCGACCAAACGGGTGAGGTCCGCCTCGGTCCGCTGCGCCAGCTCAAGCCGGGCCTGAGCAGAGGCCTCGAGGCGCTCGGCATCCGCCATCCAGGTCTCCCGGGACTCCTGGTCCCGGCGCCAGGTCGCCCAGGCGGTCTCCACCCGGCGCACCAGATCGACGGTGAGCTCGGACGCCCCGGCCTCTGCCGCCAGGGCTGACTGCTGGCTGGAGCCAGATGTCGTACCGGGCCGGGCGAGCCGGCTCCAGGCAAGGAGCGCCACAGCCGCCACCAGCCCCGCTGCACCGCCTGCCGGCTGGCCACTGGCAAAGAGCGCTGCTGCCGCCACCACCAGCACGATGCTGGCCAGCCACGGCCACCAGGCGCCACGAGGGGACGGGGCCAGCTTCGGGCGGTTCAGCTCCTGCCAGGCCCGATCCACCCACTCGGGCGAGGCAGGCGGCGGCTTTGGCTCCGCTGCCGCCTGCTGGCGCAGGGATTGGGCTCGCTCTTGTTCTTGGCTGGCGGCGGTCCGGGCGGCGGCGATGGTGGCCTTCAGGCCCTCTGCCGCCTTGGGATCGATCTGGGCGAGCGCCGCAAGCGGCTTCAGCTCCTGTTCGAGCTCCTCGATCCTGGCCCGATTCGCCGTGAGCGCGCCCAGGCGCTCGGTGGCCACCCAGCGCCTGATGGCGGCCTGCTGGCGTCTCGCCTCTTGCAGGGCCGCCTCTTGTTCTCTTGCCAACTGCGCTGCCGACTCCTGGGCTGCCTGGTCCTGCAGGGTGTCCTGGCGCTGTTTTGTGATGTCGGCGAGCTGCGCCGCGAGCTGGTTTCGGCTGGCGATGGCCAGGCCGATCTTGGTCTGCCCCGGCTGATCGCTCCTCCCGACCTCGCCGAGCTGCTTTTCGATCAGGGTCAGCGCCCGGCTGACCGAGACCGTCTCATCGCCGCTGGCGGTCAGGTTGGAGGAGCGCTCGTGCAGGGCCTGGGGGTCGATCGCCGCGATCGGCAGGTCGGAGATCAGGACGCTGGCCCGAAACAGATCGGCCGACACGCCAGTGAGCAGGTCGAGGGCGACCGCCCCTCGCTCGCCCTTGCGAACCAGGTCTTCGCCGCTGGCTCGGTCGGTCACGGTCAGATCGTCCTTGCGATCTCCCAGGCGACGGACAACGGTCAGACGCTGGCCAGTGGCGAGCGCCACGTCCACCGCCACCGTGAAGTCTCCTCCGCCCCAGGGCTTGAGGCGGGCGACCTCGTGGCGTTCTTTGCGCCGGGAGCCATTCAGGTCACTTGCGCCGTACAGGGCGGCGAAGATGGCCTCGGCCAGCGTGGTCTTGCCTGTTTCGTTGGCGCCGTGCACGACACAAAGGTGCTGTGGCAGCTCCAGCTCGAGCGACTCGAACAGCCCAAAGCCGCGGGCCCGCACCCGTTCAATAATCATTGGCCCGCCTCCCCTCCAGCGCCGCCAGCCCGATGCGCAGGGCATCTGCCAGCGCTTCCCGACGCGCCTCGTCTGCCGTCTCCATCTCGGCCATCACCCGGCGGGCGAAGCGTCCCGGCACAGTGAAGGTGTCGGTGAGATCGACGGCTGGAAGACGCAGGTCCCGCACCTCGGACGCGACCCAGTCGCTTCCGATCTCTCCCTGCCAGCGACCGACCGGCCATCCCTCTTCGGCGCCGGGGCCGACCAGCTCCACCCGGAGCAGGGTGGTCTCCCGCACCCACTGTCGGGTCTGGTCGTTGAACGACTCGAGCGCCTGCTGATCGGTCCGGGCGGTCAGGTCGACGCTGACCGTCTCGTATCGGCAGCGTGCCAGCGGCACAAGTCGCCACCTCTGCTCTCTCGCCTTCAGATCCACCTCAACCAACAGCGCCCCATGCACCCCCGGCTCGTCGAAGCCAAGCGGCTCCAACGATCCGGCATAGGCCCCCAGCTCGCCGATCGGCATCGGCCGATGGATGTGTCCGACCGCCGCCCAGATCGCCTTCAGCTCAGCCAGATGGCTGCGAGAAAAAGGGGCGTAGTCGCTGTCTGAAGGCGTCTTGTCCACATCGCCGTGAAAGATCAGGACATCCGGCCGCTCCCCGCTCGGGAAGTCGGCCAGGGGATCGGCCGGCTCGTGCTCTTCGAGAAAGCCGCGGCCCCAGATGGCGGCATCGGCCACCTCGTGGCGCTGCCAGGTGCCGCCGAAGACCACCACATTGTCCGGCCGCGTCAGGTTCCAAAAACCGGACCGCTCCAGGGGATCGTGGTTTCCGGGTGCGATCAGGACCGGCACCGGCGCGAGAGAGCCGATCAGGTCGAGCGCCCAGCGCACGGTGCCAAGGCGGGTGCTGCGCCGCTCGAACAGGTCTCCGGGGAGCAAGAGGGCATCGGCCTGTTCAGTGCGCACGAGGTCGATCAGCCGCTGAAACGTCTCCATCTGACCCTTGCGCCGACGTCTGCCGAGCTCATCGTCCAGGGTGGCGAAGGGGCTGTCCAGATGCATGTCGGAGGCTTGAACCAGGCGCATCGAGCGGCCCCCCGTTTCCCTGAAGCTTCCGGCCGCTGATCTTTCCGCAAGGCCAACAGCGCTACCTGCCGGACTTGACGCGACAGGGCGCCTGGCCCCACCCTGAAGGCGCACAAGAGCGGGGGCCTCGGGGCCCGAAGAGGAGGACCCGGCGTTGTTGATTCCGATGCTGAAGGCGAAGCTGCATAGGCTGACCGTGACCCAGGCCGAGCTGAACTATGTGGGCAGCATCACGCTCGACCAGAAGCTCTTGGACGCTTCCGGGATCCGCCCCTACGAGCTGGTGACGATCACCAGCCTGCAAAACGGCACCTTCTGGCAGACGTACGTCATTGCCGCTGAGAGCGGATCGGGCACCGTCTGCCTGAACGGGTCGTCGGCCCGCTGGTTCGCCCCAGGCGACACCATCATCGTGATGGCCTACAACCAGTACGCAGAAGACGACCTGAAGCACTACCAGCCAAAAGTCGTGTTCGTTGACGCAAAGAACCAGATCACCCGGATCAGCGTGGACGAGTCCCCGTTCACGGTCTTCCAGCCTTAGGCCAAGCCGAGGACCGGGTCCCTCGGAACCTTTGGCCAGACTTTCGAATCTTAGTGATGGTGGCGGCATGCCGCCCTCTCTACTGATGCTTTCCAGAAAGGTCGACTGCGCACAATGAGAGCCTGGCCGTGGCGGCACCTGGTGCGGTGGCCCCTTGTATTCGTGATCTCGATGACGGTCGCCGGCTGCGGCGCCTCAACCACCGTGGCGCCGACGGCGCCGGCGCGTCCGGCGCCGCTGATGGCCCAGTCGGCGAAGCCGCCGACCGTCACCGGCGCCTGGCTGAAGGTTCCGGCCGGCTCGGTCCGTCCCGGTCAGCGGGTCACAGTCAGCGGGTACCTGCCAGGAAGCGAGCCGACGTCCGCCTCAGCCGCCTCCTCGAGCTTCGCCACCTTGTGCTTCGGCGGCTGCACGAGCGGCCTTTCCGAGTCGGCAGTTTCCGTGCACTGGTCGTCTGGCAGCAAAGACCACTTCACCATGACGCTTTTTGTCCCGGCCACCGCCTGGATGACCCCCACCGGACCGCAGCCGCTTGAAAACGGCACCTACCGGGTGTCCCTGCAGTGCCTGATCATGAGCCCAGGCTGTGCGCTGGGCCCGAGTGAGGTCAGCACTGTGGTCCATATGGCCCATGTCAGCTATCACCCCTGCCCGAAGACCGCCTGCGGGTTCATCTCGCTATCTGCCAAGACGGGCGCCCCGGGAAGCCTGGTCCAGTTTCACGGCTGGGCCCCGCTGTCTGAGCTCATCGGCACGCCCTTTCCCTACACCCTGGTGATGGTCCCGGGCAATCTCAGCTCTTCCTTCGTCGTGACCATCCCCGCGAAGGGCGGCGGCACCCAAGTCCCGGGCAGCCAGGTGGCCTCCGTCCAGCAGGCGCTGAACGGCACCTTCTCCGGCTCGCTGCGCATCCCAGCCATGCTGTCGTCGGGCCCGACGTCTGTGTCGCCTGGCCGCTACACGCTGGCCCTGCAGGGTTCCTTCAACCAGCCGGTCTTCACAGACATCACCTTTGCGCCGACCGCCGTCTCGGTCAGCGCCAACCAGACCTGGGCCAGCCTCGGCCCCATCACGCCGATCGCCTCCACGTTGAGTGCGAGCCTCTATGCTCCGACCGTCCTGGCGTCTTCCAGCACACCGAGCCAGATCGCGGCCTGCGTCACCAGCCAGATCCGTCTTTCCACGAACGGCGGCCAGAGCTGGTCTGTGGTGCCGGATAGCGGCGTGATCCAGGCCGCCGCCAAAACCTCCTATCCGCTGGCCATCTCCTTCAATGGCACCCACGGAGCGCCGTGCATCTCGGCCCTGGCCGACCCGGCGCACCCAAACACCATCTACGCCACCTTCGTGGCTGAGTTCGCCCCGTACCAGTCCATCCCGCCCACCTTCACCGTCGGCTACGTGACGACCAACCTTGGCCGCACCTGGTCCGCTGTGCCCGCACCCTCTGGCTACACCCTGGGCGACTTCGGCGGCTTCCAAGCAGACGGGGCGACAACGCTCGCGCTCTTCGACCGCATGACGAGCGCAAACGGCCCATACCAGACCGCCCTGCCGGGCGCCGTGATAGAGACGGCGAACGGCGGCCTGACCTGGACGTCTGGCCAGCTCGCCTGCCCGGCTCTGGGGCCGTGCCTGCGCTTTGGCGCCGCGCCTGCCCAGACCGGCGGCATGGGCGTCGGCTATGCCCAGTCTCTCGAACTCTCGGTCAACGGCGGAGGCAGCTGGAAGAGTCCGGCCTGGCCGTCTCAGGTCACGCTCAATCAGGGCCCGAGCCAGCTGGTGGCGCTCACCTCCAGCCGGGCGCTGCTGCTTTCCGGCTCCTCTCAATACCTGCTGCGCCTGACCAAGGACGGTGGGCAGACCTGGCAGAACATCGCCCTGCCGCCTGTTCCAGACGCCCAAAATGGCGCCTTCGGACTGAACGACGCCCTGATCCTGCCCTCTGGGGCCCTCTTGGCCAGAGACCCGAACGGCCAGTCCTGGATCCTGCTCGAGCCAGGCCAGAGCGCCTGGTGCACGCTCACCGGCCTGCCCTCTGGCTTCGTCTCGCAGCCGGTGGCGACCTCGGGCCGCCTGTGGTATGTGTCTGGCTCGGCGACCGGCAGCGGGGAGGCCGTGACCAGCACGCCGCTCAGCGCCATCCACTGCGGCGGCTAGGTCTTTTGCAGCTCCACGCGCTGGGCGTGAGTGTAGACGTTCAGCTGGTCGCCGCGGATGAAGCCCACCACCGTGATGCCGAGGTCATCGGCCATGGCCAGCGCCAGTTCGGTCGGCGCCGACTTCGACAACACGATCGGAATCTGCATCTTCGACACCTTGAGCAAGATCTCAGACGACACCCTCCCGCTGAAGGCGACCACCGCCTGGGTGACGTTTCGGCCGTGGATCAGCGACCAGCCGTAGAGCTTGTCGAGGGCGTTGTGCCGCCCGATGTCGCTCCTCGCCACCCAGATCCCCTCTTCGGGGCTGGCGAAGCAGGCGTTGTGCACGCCGCCGGTGGCCCGAAAGACGTCGCTTGACTCCTGCAGCTTGGCGATCAGGTCCTTGGCGTCGCCTGGTGTCACCGTCAGGTCGGACGTCACCGCCTTCGCCGTCCGGTAGTCGTTGTCGAAGTAGATGGCCGCCCGTCCCTTGCCGCAGCAGGACGTGATGTAGCGGCGGGCAAACAGCTTGTCTTTGAGGCCGGCCGTGTCCACGCTGAGCTTGGCTCTTGCGTCTCCGGTCTCTGGGTCGAAGGAGAGCTCTTCGATCTCGTCCAGGGACTCGATCACGCCCTCAGAGGCCAGAAAGCCGGTCACCAGCTCGTCCAGATGATCGGGGCTCGCCACCAGGGTGACGAACTCCTCGCCGTTCAGATAGAGCGTCAGCGGCCACTCCGTGACCACCTGGTCCCGGACCCAGGTGCCCTCGTTGCCGCTGAGGCGCAGCACCATGCGCTCGGTCGTGGTCGGCTGCTGGAAGGAAACCTCGGCCATCTCGCTCACCTCCGGTCGCGCCATTGTCGCGCATTTCCAAGAAGGTGCTCCGCACGGGGCGCCCTCGCTCTGCTAGAGTTCGGCCATGACCACCAGACGGCGCCGTATGCTTTGGCTCTGGTCGCTTTTTGCCCTCGTCCTGACGCAGCTCAGCCTGGGCCTCGCCATGGCCGCCCATCTCCCGATCGTGGCCAATCACGGCATCGCCTTTGGCCTCTTGGCCAAGGCCGGCGTCCTGCCCCTTTTGCTGGAGGCCACAGGCGTGGTGCTCGTTCTCTTGGCGGCACGGCTCTGGCCGAGTCCATGGCTGTGGCCGGAAGCGATCACGATCGGCGGCGCCATCGGCAATCTCCTGGACCGGATCGTGCTCGGCGCCGTGCCGGACCCGCTGCACCTTTCGCCCTATCCGTACAGCTTCAATCTGGCCGACCTCTTGATCCGCCTCGGCCTGATCGTCTGGCTTGTCTCCCTGGCCGTGGCGGCCCTGCGGCGGCGCAACGCTCAGCGACGGTGAAAGTGGGCCAGGTCCGGCTGGTCGGGCAGCGGCGATCTGGCCAGACCGGAGGCGAGGAGGGCGAGGGCCACGGCGATGCCGCCGAGGGCTGCCACAAAGAACGTGCCCCTGACCCCGATCGAGGTGGCGAGAAGCCCGGCGCCGAGCGCTCCGAGGACGCCTAGGGTGCCCTGCACCCAGCTTGTGGCGCCGTTGATCCGGCCGAGGAAGCGGTCCGGCGTGATCGCCTGGCGCAGGCTGACCTCTGCGATGTCGTAGACCGTTCCGGTGAGGTCGCCCAGAAGCTGGGCAGCGGCCAGGGCCAAGACTGCGATCAGCCAGGGACCCCGGGCCAGCGGCACCAGCAACATGAACAGGGCCGAGCAGAGCAGGCCAAAGACCATGGCTCGACCCACGCCCAGTTTTTTGGCCAGCGGGTCAAAGACGCTCGCTCCGACCAGCGACCCCACGCCGCCAAGCGTGATCAGGACCCCCATGGTCAGGGGACTGATCGAAAGCACCCGCAGCACGTAGAGCTCATAGAGCGTGCCAAAGGCACCGCCCCAAAACAGGCTCATCCCGCCCGACGCGACGAGCAGCCAGCGCAGCACCGGATGGGCCAGACTGGCCCTGAGCCCGGCGGTGGCCTCTTGGCTCACGGCCTGCTCGGCGGTTTTCTGGGGGTGCGGCTCAGAGCGGCGGATTGAGATCAGGGTCAGGGCTGAGAAGAGATAGGAGAAGGCGTCCGCCAAGAGGGTCAGGGGCGCACCCAGCACCTGCACCAGCGCTCCCATCAGGGTGGGGCCGGCGATCTCGCCGCTGGCGGCCGCCACATTCATCAGCGCGTTGCCTTCGGTCAGGCGGTCTCGCCCGACCAAGGACGGCAGGTAGGCCTGATCGGCGATGGCATAGACGACCGTGATGGCGCTCACCACAAGTGAGACCAAGAGCAGCTGCCAAAAGTCCAGGCTGTGCGTCAGCCACAGCACCGGAATCGCCAAGAGCGCGAGTGCTCGCAAGAGATCGCCAAAGATCATGATCGGCCGCCTGCGCCTTCGGTCGGCCAGGTTGCCGGCGATCGGGCTGAGCAAGAGACCTGGCAGCATGGTGACAGCCGCCAGCCAGGAGAGCTGAAGTGGCGTGGCCGAAAGCACCAGCACGGCGGCCACCGGCAGCCCTTCGCGGCTGATCCGGGACCCGACCTCCGACACCACCCGGCCGACCAGGTAGCGGCGGGTGGATGCGTCTTTCAAGAGCGGCGCTGGGCGATCTCGGCTGTCTCTCACCGGGCCCAGAGATTCTTCAGAAAGAAGGCGAGGTTCGCCGGCCGCTCCGCCAGCCGGCGCATGAAGTACGGATACCAGTCCGGGCCAAAGGGCACGTAGACCCGCACCTGCCAGCCCTCCGCCACCAGCTGGCGCTGCAGGTCGGGCCGGATGCCAAACAGCATCTGGAACTCGAAGCGATCGCGGCCGATGCCGTGGCTTTTCACGTAGGCCACGGTGGAGTCGATCAGCGCCGGGTCGTGGGTGGCCACGGCGGTGAAGCAACCGGCGCCAAGGTGCATCTCGACCAGACGCTGGTAGTTGCGGTCCACCTCCGCCTTGTCTGCGAAGGCGATCGGCTCGGCCTCCAGGTAGGCTCCCTTCACCACCCGCACATTGGCCCCTAATTCGGCCATCTTTCTCATGTCCGCCTCAGAGCGCCTGAGGTAGGACTGGATCACGATCCCGACCGCCGGGTGGGCGGGCCGCAGGTGCGAGAACAGCTCCACCGTGGCCTCGGTGTGCCGGCTGTCCTCCATGTCGATGCGCACGAAGCTGCCGGTGGCCTCGGCCCGGCCGACGATCTCGACCAAGCGCCCTTCAGCCGCCTTGGGGTCGAGATCCAAGCCCAGCTGGGTCAGCTTCAGGGACACATGGGAGGAAAGACCCGCCTCTTTGATCTTGTCCAAGATGGCGAGATAGGCGGCCTTGGCCCCATCGGCCGTGCTGTGGTCCACCTCGCCCTCGCCCAGGCGGTCGAGCGTCACCAGAAGCCCCTGGCGATTTAGGGCCAACACCACCGGCACCGTCTCCTCGAGCGTGGTGCCAGCGACAAAGCGAAAGGCTCCCAGCTTCGGCCCGTAGCGGTGCACCAGCCTGGCCACATCCTGACTGTCGGCAGCGGCCAGGATGACTCTGCGCAACAGGGGTTGACTCATGCCAGAGGCGGCTGCGTCGGCACCGGGGTGGTTCCGAAGTGGTCCTCACTAGAGGCCGGCATCAAGATGCGCATCGAGACCACGGCGAAGGCGCCGCCGTCTTCCAAGTGCCCGAGTCCCCTTCCCCAGAGCAGCCGGCCGTTTCCGCCCTTGTCCACCATCTTCAAGGCGACGGACAGGCGGGCTGGCCGGTTCACGGGCTTGAGCAGGTCGCACTCGGCAGCCAGCACCTTCGTGTCCTGGCCAAAGAGCTCCGCCGCCAGCGGTGCGAACAGGGCCAGCACGTCCAGCCAGGAGGCCTCTCCTGTGCCGGTCAGCGAAACCTCTTTTGTGATCTCGTCTCCGATCGCCACCATCTGGGCCGCCCCTCCCGTCTCGTGCCTCTTGCCGGATACCACGTCCGGATGCGATTGCCTTTTTTCTTACATTACACTGTGGGCAGGAGCTCTGCCGCAAGTCGCACTCTGGGCGAGAAGTCTCAGCGCCCCGATCTGATAGGAGGCGAGCGCCATGCCGATCTCCGCAGCCGACACCGCCCTGCCAAGGGATGTGCCCACCGACCTCTTGATCGGCGGCCGCTGGCGTCCGGCGAAGAGCGGACAACGGCTGACCGTTTCTGATCCGGCCACCGAGCAGGCTTTGGCCCAGGTGGCCGACGGCTCGGCCGAGGACGCGAAAGAGGCGCTTTCTGCCGCTGCTCGGGCCTTCTTTGCGTTCAGGAAGACGTCTGCCTACCAGCGCAGCGCCTGGCTTCGCACTTGGTTCGAGGCCATCCGCCGGGAGCGCCATAACCTGGCCCGGCTGATCACGCTCGAAAACGGCAAGCCCCTGACCGAGGCCCTGGCCGAGGTGGACTACGCGGCGAGCTTCGTGGAGTGGTTTTCGGAAGAAGGCAAGCGGGCCTATGGCCGTACCATCCCGGCCACCGGCACGAGCCGCCGCCTGCTGGCCATCCGCCAGCCGGTAGGGGTGGTGGCGGCGATCACGCCCTGGAACTTCCCGGCCGCCATGATCACGCGCAAGGTGGCGCCAGCTCTGGCCGCCGGCTGCACCGTGCTCTTGAAGCCGGCCTCCCTGACGCCGCTCACCGCCCTGGCCCTGGCCAGGCTGTGGCAGGAGGCGGGCGGACCGGACGGATCGTTGAACGTCGTCACCAGCACCAAGGCGGCCGCGATTGTCGACGCCTGGATGGCAGACTTTCGGGTGCGCAAGGTCACCTTCACCGGATCGACGCCGATCGGCCAGGACCTGATCAAAAAGTCGGCCGCCCAGGTGCAGCGGCTGTCATTGGAACTGGGCGGGCAGGCGCCTTTTGTCGTCTTCGACGACGCCGACCTCGAGCGCACGATCGCCGCCCTCCTCGTCAGCAAGTTCCGAAACGGCGGCCAGTCCTGCGTCGCCTCAAACCGGATGCTGGTGCAGCGCACGATCCTGCCCGCCTTCATCTCCCGAGCCACGGCCGCTGTCTCGGCGCTCCGCATCGGGCACGGCCTTGAGCCAGGGGTGGAGCTTGGTCCGCTGATCGACCAAGCCGGGCGAACGAAGGTGCTCAGCCACATCAAAGACGCCCTGGCCAAGGGCGCGCAGCTCAAGTCTGGCGGACAGGCGCTGGAAGGGGCCGGCTTCTTCGTTCAACCGACGGTGCTGACCGATGTTGGCCCCGGCATGCTGGTGATGGAAGAGGAAACCTTCGGCCCGGTGGTGGCGATCAGCGCCTTTGACACAGAAGAAGAGGGCGTGGCGCTGGCCAACGCCAGCCCGTTCGGGCTCGCTGCCTATGCCTTCACCGAATCTGCCAGCCGGGCCTGGCGGGTGGCGGAGGCCTTGGAGTACGGCATCGTCGGCCTGAACGAGGGCCTACCGTCCACCGCCCAGGCGCCGTTTGGCGGCTGGAAGCTCTCCGGGATCGGCCGCGAGGGAGCGAGCGAAGGGCTGGACGCCTTTTTGGAAGAGAAGTACATCGCCTGGGGCGGCATCGACGGCTGACGCTCCGACCCGGGTTGGTGCCCTCTGCTTGGATCAGACGGCCGGCGGCTCTTCAACGGGTGCGCTTTTCGGCCGCGCCCGCTTGCGGCCGACAGTCAGGAGGAGAAAGTGGGAGAGCACGGAGCGCTCTTCGACGACGCTGAGGCCGGCCGCTGTGAACACCTGGATGCGCTCTCGGGCGCTCGGGGCAGGGGCGGCGCCCACCCTGCGCACCCACCGCGCGGCGTGGTCTGCCAAAATGAACCGGCCGTCCGTCTTGAGAACCCTGGCCACGTCGCGGACCCCCGCTTCCTTGTCCGTCCAGTGGTGAAAGGACATCGTGCTGAGCGCCAGATCAACCGACTCTGACTCCAAGGGGAGATGTTCGGCGGGTCCGACAACGAACTGCCCGTAGGTCGCCCTCCGCCGCGCCTCGGCGATCATCCCGGGCGAGATGTCGACACCCACCACCGTCGCATCCGGCCAGCGGCGATGGGCCTCCCGCAGGAGCCGACCAGTGCCGCAGCCCACATCCAGCACTGCGGCCGGAACCATAGTGCTCCCAGCAGCTAAGAAGATCGCCGCATGCACGCGGTCGAACAGCAGGCGTTGAAGCACCGAACGCTCATAGGCAGGCGACCAGCGTTCGAATCTGTCTTCGCCGGACATCGACCATGCCTCCCAAACGGCTTGGTGCGGTCACCCGGGCCCTCTATCTAGACCAGCTGTCCGATCGAGAGCCGCTCGGCTTCTTTGAGGGCGGCATCCAGCAGCCAGGGCTCCGTGCCGCTCAGTCCGTGCGACAAGAAGCAGGTGCGCTCCAAGGCGTGATGCCGCCCGCCGTCCAGATGGTCGGCCAGGTCACCCATCCTCTCACCCTCAGGGCGACTTGCCAGCATAAAGTGCGCCTCTGCCCGGAACTGCTCGGGAAAGTCTGACAAGATGACATCGGCCTGACTGACCGCATCGAGCGGGACCTCCGCTCTCTTGTCCCACTTTGGGCCCAACACCGAAAGATGCGTCCCAGGTACGAGCCAGGACGCCTCCAGCACCGGGTGGATGGAGCTCGTGGCCGTGACCACGATGTCGGCTGTCCGCACCGCCTGCTCGGCGCTGGAACAAGCGACGACCTCGACACCCCAACGGGCGGCCAGCTGATCGGCCTCGGCCGCCAGTTCGGCCTGGCTGCGGCGATAGAGGCGGACCTGCTCGATCGGCCGCACAACAAGGCAGGCCTCGACCTGGCGGCGAGCCTGGCTGCCAAGCCCGATCACGGCCAGCACCCGACTGTCTTTCCTGGCCAGAACGTCGATGGCCACACCGCCAATGGCCCCAGTACGGATCGCCCCGAAGGCCGCTCCCACGACCAGACCCTGCAGCTGGCCGCTCACCGTGTCCCACACTGCCACCACCTGATCGTCCTCCGGGACGTTCGTGAGGTAGAGGCGCAGGCCGATGCGCTTGGTGGGCGCATGTCCGCCCGGCGTCCAGATCAGGCCGGTTGCGCCGACCTCGATTCCCGAGCGCTGCCCGCTGACCAGTTCGCCCTTTTTCCGCGCCACAAGCAGCTCCCGGGTGGCGGCGATCGCCAGATCCATGGGCAGGGCCCGCTCCACCTCGGTCGGGCGCAGCACCCGGATCCTGCCGGGTGTGGCCTTTTCGCTCACGATCCGAGCTGTTTTCTCAAGTACACGAGCACCCGGCGGTCGATCGCCGTCCCAGGGTGCTGCCGGTCTTCGAAGTTCTCGCGGCTATAGTAGGCGGCCAGGGCCTGTTCCAGAGAGCGGCCGGCGACGAGATCGCCGCTCTTGGCCAGGAGCTGGCGCAGTTCGTGATCCAGCGCGTCGTCGATCTCCACCCGATCGGCTGGGTCCACTTCGGCGAAGTAGAGCTGGTGTAGGTCCAGGATGCGGCCAAGCTCTTTGATCGGGCTCGGATGGTCGTCCACCCTGAGATCGACCGCCCGGTCGTTGAAGCCGCTGTAGCCTCCGTCCTTTCGCACCACGAGCAAGGCTGCCGACTCCTGCCCGCGCCGATCTCCGCCCGCTGCCTGGCCGGCCTCCAAGGCGGCCACCAGTCGATAGGCAAAGGGCGCCGTGGACACAGAAAAGGCCTCCGCCATGGCAGCGACCACTCGCTCTCCGGCCAGGATGTTGCCCTGGCAGGAAAAGCCGTCTCCGACGATGTGACCCGCCCAATCCATGCACTCCTTGCCGGTATGGGCGCTGGCATGGCCCGTGAGGTCGACCACCCCCAGTTGGCGGTGGGCGCGCCCTGGATCGTCCGCGATCAGGTGGCGCACAACCTCAGACGCCTCCATGCCGGAGCGCAGCCACTCTAGACCTCGTGGGCCGTAGGTGGTGTTGGCCCAGGCCTGGGTGGCGATGGCGCCGGCGTCCCAGGCGGCGAAGGGAACGGCCGCTCCCACCGCCAAGAACTTCGACTGCACGGCCACGCCGAAGCTCCCACTGGCATGATCGTGGGCCACGATGGAGAACGTGCTCGGATGCACCTAGGCTGCCTCCCCAGAAAAGACGTCGGTCGCCGACATGACTCCACGGCTTCGCCTCGGGTGGGTGGCTCCCTGCCGGACCCAATCGTAAGGAGGTCTCGCCTGCCATGACGCCAGAGATTCTGCTTCCGCTGGTCACCCCGTTTCGCGAAGACGGTGCGCTCGACATCGACGGCTATGTCACAAACGTGCACCGAGTTGCCGCCCAAGGTGTCGACGGGGTGGTGCTGATGGGCTCAAGCGGGGAGTTTCCGCACCTCACGCCGACTGAGCGCCGCCTCGTGATCAAAGAGGTGGCGGCCCAGCGGCCAGCGGGCCTTCAGGTCCTGGTCCACGCCGGCGGCGGCGCCATGGCCGACGTCGTCCAGCTGGTCGAGGACACCCAGGCCCAGGGCCTGGATGGGGCGATGGTGATCACCCCGTTCTACTTCCAGCCCCAGCTCGACCACGCCGCCCTGGTCGCCTACTATCGCCGGCTCCTGCCCCTGGCGCCGATCTTCCTCTACCACTACCCGCGCTTCACCGGCGTGAACCTCACTGCCACCACCGTCTGCGAACTGGCCGAGCTGGGGCTAGCCGGCATGAAGGACTCCTCCGGTCAGACCGCCCTCTTCTCCCAGGTGGCGAGCGCAACGCGAGCGCTGGACTTTCGCCTGTACACCGGCAGCGGGTCGGCGTTTTTGGCGGCCATCGCCCAGGGAGCCGCCGGCGGCATCATGGCGCTTGCCCAGTTGGCCCCAGCCGAGATGGTCGAACTGCGCCAGCTGGCGCTTTTGGGCAACTGGACGGCCGCCCGTGCGCTGCAAGACCGGCTGGTCGCTCTCGATCAGGCCACCGGCGCCCGCTTCGGCATCGCCGGGCTGAAATGGGCGGCGGCAGAGCGCGGCCTCGTCTCGTCTGCGCCCCGCCCGCCGCTTCTGGACCTGGATGCGGGCCAGCGGCAGGCGCTGGCCAAGATCCTCGAATCTACGGCCCTGGGGCCGCCCTTGGCCTGACCACGGCCACCGCCACCCAAAGCGTCTTGGCACCGGGAAAGGGCGGGCTGACCAGCCAGACTGTGAAGGCACCATGAGAGGCCGCCTGTGGCCAGGTCAGCGCGCCGCTGATCTGGCCTTGCCAGTTCTGCGTCAGGTGGCCGAGCGCCGTCGCTGTCTGATTGGGAGCACTCGTCCACCGGCCATCCAGCGCCTGGGCGCCGGCCGTGGCGACCATCTGGTAGCCGCCAGGGCCGAAGGCTCCGCTGGTCAGCGGCGCGACGCCGTGCACCGCCATGGTGGCGCCTGGGGCGGGGTCGGCTGGCACGCTCAGGCTGGCGCAGGCGTGCCCTTTGGTGCAGGACGGATTGGACACCTTGATCAGGAGATTGAAGACGGCCCGGGCATAGCCGTGCGCCTCAGAACAGCCGCCGCCTGCGCCGAGGCAGGTGGCGCTCACGGCATAGGCGCCCGAGCTCACCGGGTGCGGCCCGCTCGCCTCCAGCCAGGGGACGGTCGGCACCGCAAAGGGGGCGGAGAAGGCGGCCTGGTTCGGCCCGCCCGCCCGAGCGCTCGTCACGATCCGAAGCCCGCGGCTGCAGCCGTTCCAGCACAGCACCAGGCGGTGGTCCGACGCGACCTTGACCTGGCCGCCGCTGACCGTGATCTGGGTGCCGGGCAGCCCGGTGCCGGGGTTGATCGCCAGCCACGGACCGGAGGTCGGCGGGATGGACACGCCGTAGACGCTGCAGCCGGCCAGAGCCAGCAGGAGCGGCAAGAGGGCGATGCGGGCGAGGCGCGCCATTCCTTTCCCTCCCTTATGCCTGTGATTGTACCGAAGGCGGCGGCCGACCACAGCGCCGCTCTGTCTCGATCAGGGCGCAAACGGTGGTAAGATGGGCGTCGCTGGAAGCGTGCCGCAAAGAGGGAGATGTTCGATGCGACTGTTGCACACGCGGCTTCGGGTGGCTGACCTGGAGCGATCGATCGCCTTTTACGCCCTGCTCGGCATGACTGTCAGGGGCCGCTCCCCCTCGCCGCGCGGCAATGAGCTGGTCTTTCTTGCCGCCCCGGAGGGCGGCTCTGAGATCGAACTGTGCCGCATCCCGAACGCCCCAGCGTTTTCGTTCCCAGAAGACCTGGTGCACATCGCATTTCAGTCGCCGGACCTCAGGGCCGACCTCTCCCGCCTCGCCGCCGCCGGCGTCAAGGTGACCGAGCCCTACACCCCGACAGCACACGGAGCGCTCGCCTTCATCGAAGACCCGGACGGATACGAAGTCGAGCTCTTGGAGACCCATCCCCAGTGAGTCGCTTTGAGGACGAACCGGGAGACATCCTGCAGAAGGCACGCTTCGGCCGCGCCCTGACGCCTGCCGAGGCGGCCAAACTGTCTGGTCTGCCTCCGGCCACGGTCGTCAACCTGGAGGCGCTGCAACTCACCTTCGGTCCAGACCACATGGCCCTGGCCAAGGCGCTCGGCCTGAATGGCGAGGCTCTTCTGATGCTGGCCGAAGACGAGGGATTGGACGTGCTCCTGCCGTCTGACGTGGCGGCGGTCCGTTCGCCGTGGAGCTCGTGGACCTACGTCTGGTTCGGCCCCGAGGGAGCAGTGGTGGTCGACCCGGCGGTGCCGTATCGGGCACTGGAGCGGCATCTCGGCGGCAATCCGCTGGTGGCCGTGTTCGTGACCCACAGCCACCAGGACCATCTGGCCACCTATGAGATGGTCGCCCCCCATGCCGGCGCCTGCTACGCCCATCCGGATCTGGCGGGAACGCTCGGCGCCACGCCGCTCGCCCCGGGCCAGGCGGCGGCAGGCCTTCGCTCTCTGCTCGCCCCCGGCCACGCCGAAGATGGACTGGTCCTCTACGGAGAAGGTGTCGCCTTCACCGGCGATGCCCTGTTCGCCCGCTCTGCCGGTCGGGCCAGGACGGCCGCCGACTTTCGCGACGTGCTGGAGAGCGTGCGCCGGATCCTGGCCCTGCCCCCGGCCACCGTACTGCTGCCGGGCCACGGGCCACCGACCACCGTGGCCCTGGAGCGGCGGCTGAACCCCTTCTATCTGATCTGAGAGCCCAAGGAGGCAAGACGGTGCCAACGGAGGCCAAGGAGTACTTTCGCACCCATCTGGACAGCTATCTCAAGCGGCTTGAGACGATCGTCAACCTGGATTCTGGCACCCGCCAGCCAGACGATGTGGCCGAGGTCTCCGCACACTTTCAACGATGGATCGCCGAGCTCTCGGGTGCGGTCGAGGTCCGGCGCCCGGATCTGTCCTATGGCCCCTTTTTGATCGGCCGCTGGCACGGCACAGGCCAGGGACGGGTGCTCTTGGTCGGACATCTCGACACGGTCTACGGACCAGGCGAGGCGGCGCAGCGGCCATTTTCCGTGACCGGCGGACGGGCGACCGGCTGCGGCGTGATCGACATGAAGTCGGGGTGCCTTCTGGCCCTGACCGCCATCGCCGCCATGCGGGATCTCGGCCGGCCGTTCGGCGAGCTGGTCTTGGCCCTCACACCGGACGAGGAGGTGGGCTCCCCTGTCTCCCGGCCGATCTTGGCCGAACTGGCCGAAGGCCAAGACGCCATCTTGGTCCTGGAGCCAGGCCGGGTCGGCGGCGGGGTGGTGGTCGGACGCAAGGGAGTCGCCGACTATACGGTCAGCGCCGTGGGCCGGGCCGCACACGCCGGGGTGGCGCCAAGAGACGGCCTGAGCGCGGTGCTTGAGCTGTGCCACCAGGCGCTCGCCCTCTCCGACCTCAATGGCAAAGAAGGCGGCCTGCAGTTCAACGTCGGCCTCTTCTCGGGCGGAAGCCGGCCAAACGTGGTTCCGGGCGAGGCCGAGATGGTGGTGGACGTGCGCGCTGACTCGGATCAGGCGGTCCGGCGGGCCGAGCATCTCTTTTCGAGTCTGCGCCCCGTCACCCCCGGCGTTCGGCTCACGGTCGAAGGCGGTTTTGCCATGCCGCCGATGGAGACGACCGACCCGATCCGCGCCCTGTTCGCCCTGGCCGAAGACGTGGCCCGATCCTTCGGCGAACAGTTGAAGGCGGTCTCGACCGGCGGCGGCTCAGACGCCAACCACCTGGCCGTGTCCGGCAAGCCGGTGCTGGACGGATTGGGGCCTATCGGCGGCGGCGCGCACAGCGACGGCGAGTTCATGGACGTGGAAAGCGTCGTCATCCGGGGAGCCCTGCTCACCGGCCTGCTCAGCCGGATCGGGGCCGCCGGCAGATCTGCCTTCTCCTGATCTTTTCCGGTCCTTTCCCGAGGCTCGTCTGAGCCCCGGTCATGCCTGCTCGGTCCCGTTGACTCATCGGAAAAGGTACATGAACGAGTGATCGTCGGCTCAAGAAGAACGGTACTCAAGGAGTGATGCCGGCGGATGCGTCGGCATAGAGGTAGATCTTGAGAGGCAACCCCAACAAGGTATGCCCTGGGACGGAACTATCGCTGAAGAGATGTCTCGAGGCGGGTGAGGAAGGCAATATGCTCCGTCGCCTCCAGCGGGGCCGAACTGTAGAAGTCATGGCCGTTCGCCACGGCCGATCCGGCGCGAAGTGACAGCACCCACACGTTCTTCACGCCGACTCCAGGACCCGGAAAGTCCCCTTCGTACTCGTCGTCAGCTCGATAGATGACACCGTGGATGGCGGGAACCCAAACCTGGCCGCCATCTTGGACAAAGGGCGCAACCGACTCCATGACACCAGAGGCAACGAGTGCAGACGGCGGGATCTTCAGTTGGGCGCTCACTTCAGAGGCGTGTCGTATTGCGTGTGGATCACCCTGAATCGCGTCTTGATGCCCGATGTCCATCAGAAGGGAGCGAAGCCGCTCCCAGACGAAGTCAAGATTCCGGGCTTCACCGGCGACGCTGATGACTACTCGGCGAGGCTCCACATACAGCTCTCTCAGGTGGAACTCGGCACCATCGCCGTCCAGAAACGTTCCGAGTTGGCACACCACCCCCGGGGGGGCTGTTGCAACCACGGGCCCAAACATCGCGGGGGGCACACCCGGCCTGGCGATGCCAAACCGAAAGGTCTCCTGCAGTCGCGCGATGACCGATGGAAGTGACAGCACGGAGAGTCTCATGCGGTCGGGCAGAAACTCATAGGAGCGCGAGCTGCTGAGAATGCGAGCGTTGTTGGCCATGGTCAGGCCGACGCCCTCTGCGACCCATCGTTCAGGCCAATCAGAGCGGCGACTCGATCGAGCTCCTGGCTTGCGAGCGGTGCGACCTGGAGCTTCTGACCGAGCGAAACCTGGGCAACGGAGTCGAGAAGGTATTCCAAAGTGGCCTCGTTCGGAGCGCCCAGACGTGACCCGTACGGTGCAAAGCCCAGATCGTTGGTCCAGCGACGTCCAACGAATTCGCCGAGAATCTCGGTCACGAGGTGGCTGAGACTGACTCCTTCAATGGCCGCGCGTTCGTCCAATGCCTGGTGGGTCGACTGGGACGTCCTCACCGTGAACCGGCCGCTATACGCCTTTCGGGCTTTCGGGGTGACGCCGATCAGGTCTGCCTCTTCAAGCCACTCTCTCATGAACGTGCCGATCTCGCTCAACGCTTCCTCGGGCGACTCCCCGGCCGCGACACATCCCGGAAGATCAGGCACAGTCACTTCGTACTGGACGCCTTCGCCGGTATCCACCTCTCGCATCACGATCGGGTAAGGGAGTTCCGTCCTACTCATCGTTGCCACCTCCCAGAATGATTCCGTACGCCTCCCGTTGCGACAGAAGGGTCCGAATGTACACCGCCTTAACGTGTCCCCCGCTCTTGGGCCGGGCGACGGTCACAATGAGGCCGGAACCCGGCCAGGTAAAGATGTCGTGCGACCCCGCCGGATTGCGGCATGAGAGGCCGAGCCAACGAGTGACAGCCAAGACCTCCTCGAAGCGAATGTTTTGCGGCGTGGAGCGCATCCTCTCGATCAGCTTCTCATGCTTGCTGACTCAAAGCTGCCCCTCGCCTCCATCGTATGCCGTGCACCGCATGCGGTGCACATTGTCACTCGACGAGCGGACCATCCAACTCCTCCCAGCCGCGGAAAATCGCTTCAATGCGTTCCTCCCGCTGAGTAGAAACAGCCGTCACTCCGGCGCACTGGCGGCGTCGCCGCGACCGAGCCTCGGGAGCGTCCGCCTAGACACTGGACGGCCGCCGCCCCCGCGTCTCTCAGAGTTCTGCGCTAGGCGAGCCAGTTGGTGAAAGGGCTCAGCCGCGCCGACACGATCTCTGCCACGAACGGCTCCAGACGCTTTCCTGCCAGGAAGTCCAGCACCGCCCGGCGCTCCTTGAACGACAGCGGCATGGCGGACCAACCCCCTTCCGGGACCGATTTAATCCTCCGGTTCGTGCCATTCCGATCTCCCTCCCTTCGTGTACCTTTTTGTTCTGAGGCAACGATGCCGCCACGTGCACCCTTTTTGTGAGGCAAATCGGCGATTTGACAGCGGCAAGGCGTCCCCGTATACTCGGCCCGCAATCCTGAGTCACTGAGTCGTCTTTATCCAGAGTCCCCATTCCCACAGACCGCCAGACGCCAGGAGGGCAGCATGATCGCCGAGTTCTTGATCTTCTTGCGTGAGGGTCTTGAGGGCTCGATGATCATTTCCATTTTGCTGGCGTCATTGCGCCAGATCGGGCAGCCCGAGCGCACCCGCGAGGTCTGGTGGGGTGTGGCGGCGGCGCTGGTTGTGGCCTTTTCCGGCGGCGTCTTGGTCTATGTGGCGCTTCACGCCTACAGCGGCACGCCGCTCCAGACAGCGATCGAGGGCTGCACCTACCTCTTGGCTGCCGCCGCCCTCACCTATATGACCTTTTGGATGCGCCAAGAGAGCACCCACCTCCGGGGCGACCTTAGCGCCCAGACCCGGCGGGCGGTGGAGAGCCATGGCCGGTGGGCGATCGTGGGCCTGGCCTTTGTCACAGTGGCCCGCGAGGGCCTGGAGACCGTGGTCTTCAGCCTGGCCATCGCCCTGGCAGCCGTTGCCTGGCAGGTGGTGGTCGGCGCCCTGGTCGGCCTCGTGGTCGCCCTTTCGATCAGCCGGGCCATCTATGGCCTTGGCGTCAAGGTCAACCTGCAGCGCTTCTTTGCGCTGATGGGCAGCCTGCTGATGGTGACCGGGGCAGGCCTCTTGGCAGACGCCGTCGAGGACTACCAGCAGCTCGGCTGGCTGCCGGGCGGGCACAGCGTGCTCTGGAGCACCGCGCTCTTCCTTCCGGAGCAGAGCTTTTGGGGCGATCTGGCGCACACCTTCGTCGGGTACGCCGCCGCCCCCACCGTCTTGCAGCTCGGAGTCTGGACCGTCTACCTCGTCTTCGTGCTGTCCTTCTGGCTCAAGCGCCGGCCGCGTCTTTCCGTCCCTGAGCTGAGCCGGGTCGAGCCCTAGCGGCCCGCGCCGGACTCTCCCTCGCCGGCCGGCCGCACATGGCGGAAGGCGAAGTAGTAGGTGACCACATTCAGGCTCATGAAGAACACCGCCCCAAAGATCGGAATGTCAATCACCGAGTCGATCAAGGCGCCGCCGATCGCCGGCGAGATGATGGCCCCGGCCTGAGATGGCAGCGAGCTGTAGGCGGCGATCCGACTTCGGTAGCGCTCGGCCGCAACGCCCATGACGTAGGACTGGCGGGCCGGCATGCCCAGCGAGTTCAGCATCATGCGCACCGTGTAGGCAGCCCCTGCCCACCAGAAGCTCGGCATGAAGATCATGGTCGCCATGGCCAGAAGACCGGCCGCCCTGGTCAGGGTGATGGTGCGCACCGCCGATCCGAGATAGGCGGTCAGCCGCGACGATCCGAGGTACGGAATGGCCGAGGCTAGGTTGATGATGGCGTAGAGGAGGCCGATCTCGGCCGGCCCCACCCCGTAGCGACGGTAGAACCAATAGGTCAGCATCGGCCCGAGAAAGCCAAATCCGAGCCCGTTCAGCCCGTTGGTCACGGCCAGCCGGCCCAGAAGCTGGCGAAAGCTCAGCGCCTGCGGCGGCTCTGCCGCCGCCTCGGCGGCGCTCGGCCGCTCCTCTTTCAGCCTCAGGGCGAACAGGACCATGCCCACCGCCAAGATGCCGCCAGCCCAGAACAGCACCCGGTAGGCGGGCAGCCAGCCCATTCCGCCCTGCACCAAGAGGGCGGGCACCGCGGCCACCACGGAGCCGGCGGCGCCGGCGATCACCCCGATGAAGGACAGGATGCCAAAGGCTCCGGTGCGGTCTTCGGGGCGCGTGGCCGCTGCGGTCAGCGGCTGCTCGGCCGGGAAGAGCGGTCCCCACGAGCCGCCGGATCCGGCGCCGCCGCCGCGGCCGACGCCGCCCAGCCCGCTCGCCAGCACCACCACCAAGAAGGTCGAGGAGGTGGCCATCGCCGCCCCACCGATCGCCGCCAGCACAGACAGCCAGACGATCACCCGTCGCCGGCCGAAGCGGTCGCCGATCGGGCCGACGGCCGCCACTAGGGCCAGCGTCAGGACACCCGAAAGGGCCAGCGCCAGTCCGATCTGGCTGGCTCCGTACCCCGATCGGGCGAGATAGAGTGGGAAAATGACCGTCAAAAATGCGGTGACAAAACTTCTGAGTGCACGGCCCGCGTACAGCCAGCGCAGATTTTGGGCCATCCCCCGCCCCCTCAGATCCGAGCCCCCGGTTGCGCACTCCAGTGTAGCAGACGGCCCTCTCCTCTTGCGCGACTGAGGGCAGGTGCTACCATGAAGGCACCACCTTCAGGGTACGGTGCGGGGTCCGGCGACCCCAACTCCGAATCGGCGGTAGCCCGCATAGGGAAGCCCGCGAGCCGTCAAGGCAGATCCGGTCAAACTCCGGAGCCGACCGTACAGTCGGGATGAAAGAAGGGGGCCTCGCTTGCCATTTGGCCGGCACCCCTGGGGTGCCGGTTTTGTGTTGTCAGCCAGGGGCAGCGTCTTTTTGAGGAGGGAGCCGGTTGGACCAGTCCGTCTGGATGGCCCGGGCGCTAGAACTGGCGGAGCAGGGCAGAGGCTACACATCGCCCAATCCGCTGGTCGGCTGCGTCGTGGTCAAGGACGGCGAGATCGTGGGCGAGGGCTGGCACCGCGGCGTCGGTCTGCCCCATGCCGAGGCCGAGGCCCTGGCTGCGGCCGGCGAGCGGGCCGAAGGCGCCGACCTCTACGTCACGCTTGAGCCTTGCTGCCACTTTGGGCGCACCCCGCCCTGCACGGCCGAGATCATCAGCCACCGGGTGGCCAAGGTGGTGGCTGCCATCGCCGATCCCAACCCCAGGGTGTCTCTGCGCTCCCGGGCTCAGCTGGAGGCAGCTGGCATCCCGGTCTCCTTCGGCCTTTACGCCGAGCAGGCCAAGAGCCAGAACGCCGCCTACCTGAAGTGGGTGGATAAAGGGCTGCCGCTCGTGTCCCTGAAGTGGGCGATGACCCTAGACGGAAAGGTGGCCTGCCACACCGGCGACTCCATGTATTTCACAGGCGAGGCGGCGCTGCGCCACGCCCATGAGCTGCGCCGGCAGGTCGATGCGGTGGCGGTGGGCATCGGCACCGTGCGACAGGACGACCCTGGGCTGACGGTGCGCCACGTAGCAGGCCACCAGCCAAGGCGGGTCGTCTTCGACACCCGCTTGCAGCTCTCGGCCAAAAGCCGCCTGCTTTCCGCCGGAGGTGCTCCGGTGATCGTGGTCGGCTGCGAGAGTGCGCCCAAAGAGCGGCAGCAGGCGCTCGAAGAACTCGGCGCCACGGTGCTGCTCGTGCCCGGCTTCGAGGGCCGGGTCGACCTGCTCTCCGCGCTGC
The DNA here is from genome assembly GCA_021827745.1 of Bacillota bacterium. Classification (GTDB taxonomy): domain Bacteria; phylum Bacillota; class Sulfobacillia; order JAJZYS01; family JAJZLH01; genus JAJZLH01. Next base: position 26,918 of record JAKAUI010000033.1, read on the forward strand.
GCCGGCTCGCCCAGCAGGACATCACGAGCCTCTTGGTCGAGGGCGGCCCGACCCTGCTGGGCAGCTTCGTCGACCAGAAGTTGGCCGATCGCTACTTCGTGTTCATGGCCCCATCTTTGTTCGGCAACCCGAAGGCGCCGTCCGCGGTTGGCGGGGTTGGTGTGGACCACCCAGGGGCGGCACCCAGGCTAAAGATTGTGCAGGTGGAGCCGGTGGGAGACGACCTCTTGATCGAGGCCATTCCAGAAGGGGGCGCCTTGGCATGTTCAGCGGCATCATCCGACTGAAGGGCGAGATTGTGGAGAAAAAGGCTTCTTTGGCCGGGGGTCACCTCGTGGTCCAGGCAGCCGCACTTTCGCCGAAGATCGGCGACTCGGTGGCGGTGTCTGGGGTCTGCCTCACGGTCACGGCCTCGGACGGGGCACGCCATCACTTTGATCTGGCGCCAGAGACGCTGTCTCGAACGACGCTCGGACGGCTGAAGACGGGCGACCTGGTGAATCTCGAGCCCAGCCTGCGCCTGGGCGACTCCCTGGACGGTCATCTGGTCTTCGGCCACGTCGACGCCACCGCCGAGGTGGTGTCCGTGCTGCCGGAGGGGGAGGGCGTCCGCCTCACCTTGAGCCTGCCAGAGGAGATCGCTGCCCTCAGTGCAGTGAAGGGGTCGTTGAGCGTGGACGGCGTGTCCCTGACCGTGACCGCGCTCGGTCCTGATGGCACGGTTTCGTTCGCCGTCTTGCCCTTCACCCTGGCCGAGACCACCCTCGGTCAACTGAAACCGAGGTCGGTCGTCAATGTCGAGGCCGACATGATCGCCCGCTACGTGGCACGGAGTCTGAGTCTGGCTGGAGGGGGCTTGCGGCAATGATGGATGTCGAGCAGGCGATCGAGCGGATGCGGCGTGGCGAGATGCTGATCGTGGTCGACGATCAGGACCGCGAGAACGAGGGCGACCTGGTGATGGCGGCCGAGTGCGTGACGGCGGAGGCGATCAACTTCATGATCACCCACGGCCGCGGTCTGATCTGCATGCCGATGACCGCTGATCGGGCCCGGGCGCTTCAGCTGCCGCCGATGGTGGAGGAGAACCAGGAGCACTGGCGGACCGCCTTCACCGTGTCGATCGACGCCAAAGAGGGCATCTCGACCGGCATCTCGGCCCAGGACCGCTGCCGCACCATCCGGGCGGCAGCCCGCCCCAAGGCGAGACCAACGGACCTGGTCCGCCCCGGCCACGTGTTCCCACTGGAGGCGGTGGCCGGCGGCGTCCTGAAGCGGGCAGGCCACACCGAGGCGACCGTGGACCTGGCTCGTCTGGCTGGCCTGGAGCCGATGGCCGTGCTCTGCGAGATCATCAACGCCGACGGCACGATGGCCCGCATGCCCGACCTGGAGGCGTTCTCAGAGCTCCATCATCTGCCGATCGTGTCGATCGCCGATCTGATCGCCTATCGGCGCAAGAGTGAGCAGCTGGTCAGGCGGCTGGCCGAGACCACCCTGCCATCCCGCTACGGATCCTTCCGGGCTGTCGCCTATGAGGATCTGGTCAGCGGCGAGATCCACCTGGCCCTGGTCAAGGGAGACGTCACGACGGCGGGGCCGGTCCTGACCCGCATGCACTCTGAGTGCCTGACCGGCGACGTGCTGGGGTCTTTGCGCTGCGACTGCGGCGAACAGCTGCAGTCGTCACTTAGGCGGATCGAACAGGAGGGGCGCGGCGTACTCGTGTACCTGCGTCAGGAGGGCCGCGGCATCGGTCTTGGCGCCAAGATCCAGGCCTACGCCCTGCAGGAGCAGGGGCTCGACACGGTGGAGGCCAACGAGCGGCTGGGCTTTCCGGCCGATCTGCGCGACTACGGCATCGGCGCCCAGATCCTGACAGACCTTGGCATCAAGGAACTCGAGCTGATGACCAACAATCCGAAGAAGATCGCCGGTCTCGAAGGGCACGGGCTCAGCGTGCACAGCCGGGTGGCGATCGAGGTGGCGGCCGGTCCCGAAAACCGCCACTACCTGGAGACCAAGAAGACGAAACTCGGTCACATCTTCTCGCAGATCTGATGCGCAAGGACAACGAGCCTTCATCCGATCCGATCGCGGCGGTCACGGGCAAGGTGGCGGTGATCGCCTCTGCCTTCAACCGCCCGGTGGTCGACGCCCTGGTCCGGGGCGCCGTTTTGGCGATCGAATCGAGCGGCGCTGAGCTGATCGGGCCGATCTGGGTTCCGGGCGCCCTCGAGCTGCCCCTCTTGTGTGAATGGGTGGCGGAATCGATGCAGCCAGTGGCGGTGATCGCCCTCGGCTGCGTCATTCGCGGCGAGACCCGTCACTTCGAGCTCGTGGCCGACAACGCCGTCTCTGGCCTACAGCAGGTCTCCCTCGCCCATGGCATTCCGATCGGTCAGGGAGTCCTGGCCTGCGAGAACCTGGACCAGGCGTTGGCCCGTTCGGCCGAAGGCACGTCCAACAGCGGCTTTCAGGCAGCGAGGGCGGCGCTCGCCATGGTCGCAGTGAGAGCGCAGCTGGGGCCAGATCGACCGCGCTGACCCTCATCCCAAGAACCGGACCGCCCTCCCGACCTGGCCGGTCTCGACGGCGCGCCGCTTGACCTTGGCGGCCAGGCCAGCAGTCTAGGTCTGCCGCTTGGCCCAAAACGGGCCCGATCCCCTATAGATAGTGGTTATGGAGTATAATAGTCACCACATCTCGTGGATTCGCCAGAAAAACCTCGCAGATTTCGGTAGGATTTTGGGACTTGGCGGTGAACCCTGAGCCCTACAGTTTTGGGATGGTCGTCGCAGGCCATCTGTCTCGATCTCGACCTGCATATCGAAGGGGGAAGGCTAGCACTGTCGGTCCGGCGCCCTCTAGGCGACCGGCCAGCAATCATCCGCCTTTTTGCAAGGCAAGCGGACCCGAACGATCCGTGCTCGATGAAAACAGGGGGACAAGGCGTTGAAGACTGAGAAGGACACCACCCGCCACGGCCTGCACATCGCTCGTCACTACACGCGGGCCGGCGAGGATCCGTACGAGTCGGTAACCTGGGACAAGCGTCACTCCCGGATTACCAACCCGGATGGCTCCGTGGTGTTCGAACTGCGCGACGTCGAGGTCCCGACCGACTGGTCGCAGATGGCAACCGACATCGTGGTCTCGAAGTACTTTCGCAAGGCTGGCGTCCCGCTCTACAGCGCGGACGGCACGCCTCTGCAGGACGAGGCCGGCAGGCCCGTCCTCGGCTCTGAGACCTCTGTCCGCCAGGTCGTGCACCGTCTGGCCGGCACCTGGCGGCACCACGGCGACCTAAACGGCTACTTCAAGACTGCCGACGACGCCCAGGCCTTCTATGACGAGATCGTGTACATGCTCCTGCACCAGATGGCGGCTCCCAACTCGCCGCAGTGGTTCAACACCGGCCTGACCTGGGCCTATGGCATCACCGGGCCGGCCCAGGGCCACTGGCGGGTGCCGGCCGAAGGCGGCGAGCCGATCCGGTCGGAGGACGCCTACAGCCACCCGCAGACCTCCGCCTGCTTCATCCAGTCCGTGCGCGACGACTTGGTCGGCGAGGGCGGGATCATGGATCTTTGGACCAGAGAAAGCCGCATCTTCAAGTACGGGTCCGGAACCGGCACCAACTTCTCGACCATCCGTGGCGAGGGTGAAACACTCTCCGGCGGCGGCACCAGCTCCGGACTGATGTCGTTTCTCAAGATCGGCGACCGTGCGGCCGGCGCCATCAAGTCCGGCGGCACCACCCGGCGGGCGGCCAAGATGGTGGTGGTGAACGCCGACCACCCGGACATCGAGAAGTTCATCGACTGGAAGGTGGAAGAAGAGCGCAAGGTGGGCGCCCTGCTCGCCGCCGGATACGATTCCGACTTCAACGGCGAGGCCTACCAGACGGTCAGCGGCCAGAATTCGAACAACTCGGTGCGGGTCACCAATCAGTTCCTGGAGGCGGTGCTGCGCGATCAGGACTGGAACCTGATCAACCGCACCGACGGACACGTCGCCAAGACCGTTCGGGCCCGCGAGCTTTGGCAGCGGATCGCGGCCGCCGCCTGGGCCTGTGCCGATCCCGGCCTGCAGTACGACTCCACCACCAATGACTGGCACACCTCGCCGCAGAGCGGCCGGATCAACGCCTCCAATCCCTGCGTCACCGGCGACACCCTGATCGCCACCTCCTTCGGCTGGCGGCGGATCGACGAGCTGGTCGGCGAGGGCGTCTTCCTGCAGGGCCACCTCGGCAAGGAGCGGCTGGCGCCTCAGGTGTTCCCGACCGGCACCAAGCCGGTGTTCACGCTCACCACCGCCAGCGGCTACCAGCTCAAGCTGACGGCCGACCACAAGGTGGCCACTCAGAACCGCTCGGACGTCCCGGCCAGCGAGCTGCACCGCGGCGACCGTTTGATCCTGTCCGAGGCCGGCTTCGGCCGGACCACGCTCCCCGACCACGAGGCCGAGCTGCTCGGACTGGTGGCCGGCGTCGGTCGCGTGTGGGGCGAGGACGGACAGCGCCAGATCTACCTGCACGTGGACGTCGACGACGAGTTTATGCGCTACGCCTACGCCGACCTGATCCAGGACCCGCCGGAGGACACGGGGCGCATGAGTCGGCGCCTGACCAGCTCGCGGCTCACGCCGTCTCTTTCGCCGCTGCAGCAGACGGCAGCGGTGATGGCCAGATACGTGCACTTCGGACACGCGGAGCAGGACAAAGAGCTCACGCCAGAGGTGTATGGCCTGGATGCCCAGAGCCTCTCCACCTTCCTGCGCGGCCTCTTCACCGCCTCCTGCCGCGTGGAGCTGGACCGGTCCGGTCCGTCTGTCGTGCTGGAGCTCCCGTCGCGACGGCTTCTGTCTCAGGTGCAGCTCCTTTTGCTCAACTTCCGGATCAAGAGCAGCCTGGGCGAGGACAAAGGCGGCAATCCGTCTTTGACCGTCTCCGGCCCCTATGTCGCCAACTTCGTCAAGTTCATCGGTCTGGTCGAGCGCAGCACCCGGGCGTACGACCTGGCCGACGCCACCCGCAACATCGCGAACAACGTACCACCTGTGATCACCGACGCCTTCGCCTCGCTGAAGAGCCTGGGCACGGAGCCGGTCTTCGATCTGACCGAGCCGATCGACCACCACTTCTCGGCCAACGGCCTCTGGGTGCACAACTGCTCTGAGTATCTGTTCTTGGACAACAGCGCCTGCAACCTGGCGTCGGTCAACCTGCTCGCCTTTCGCGAGGCCAAGAGCGGCCGCTTCGACGTGGACGCCTACCGGCACGCCGTTCGCCTCTGGACGGTCGTCTTGGAGCTGTCCGTGCTGATGAGCCAGTTCCCGTCGCGCGAGATCGCCGAGATCAGTTACGACTTCCGCACCCTGGGACTCGGCTACGCCAACCTCGGCGCCCTGCTCATGGTCGACGGCCTGCCGTACGACTCCCCTGGGGCAAGAGCCGTGGCCGGTGCGCTGACCGCCATCATGACCGGCGAGTCCTACGCCACGTCGGCCGAAATGGCCGAGCAGCTCGGCGCCTTCAAAAAGTTCGACGAAAACCGTGAGGACATGCTGCGCGTGATCAGAAACCACCGGCGGGCGGCCTACAACGCGCCCCCTGAGGAGTACGAGCAGCTGGGCGTGCTGCCCGTTCCGATCGACGCCGAGTTCTGCCCAGACGATCTCTTGGGCGCCGCCCGCGCCGCCTGGGACCGGGCGCTGACCCTGGGCGAGACCCACGGCTATAGAAACGCCCAGGTCACCCTGCTGGCGCCGACCGGCACGATCGGACTCCTGATGGACTGCGACACGACCGGAGTGGAGCCCGACTTCTCGGTCGTCAAGTTCAAGAAGCTGGCCGGCGGCGGCTACTTCAAGATCGCCAACCAGTCGATCCGCCCGGCCCTCGCCCGCCTCGGCTACACCGAACGGCAGGTCGAGGACATCCTGCGCTATGTGATGGGCACCCTGAGTCTGAAGGACGCCCCGGTGATCAGCCGCGACAACCTGAAGACCCGCGGCCTGACCGAGGACGAGGTGCGCAAGATCGAAACCGCCCTGCCCAGCGTCTTCGAGTTCGACCAGGCGTTTGCCGGCTGGGTGCTTGGCCCAGAAAGCATGCAGCGTCTGAACCTCGCGGCGTCGGCCAGCGGCCGCGAGGTGCTTCTGGCACTCGGCTACCGACCGGCCGAAATCGATCAGGCCGCGATCGTCGTCTGCGGTCAGATGACGCTGGAGGGCGCTCCCCACCTCAAGACCGAGGATCTGGCCGTCTTCGACTGCGCCAATCCCTGCGGCAAGATCGGCACCCGCTACATCGCCCCGATGGGCCATGTCCGGATGATGGCTGCCGTGCAGCCGTTCTTGTCCGGAGGCATCTCGAAGACCATCAACATGCCAAACGATGCCACGATCGAAGATGTACAGACCGCCTACCTCGAGAGTTGGAAGCTCGGATTGAAGGCGATCGCCATCTACCGCGACGGATCGAAGCTGTCCCAGCCGCTGAACTCGAGGGGCACAGCCGGCGACGATGGCGACGAGGCGGCGGAGTTGGGCTCGCCCGCGCCGAGACGCCGGCCGCTTCCGGCCAAGCGCCACGGCTTCACCCAGGAGGCCCGGGTCGGCGGCCACAAGGTGTATCTGCGCACCGGGGAATACGAAGACGGCACCTTGGGCGAGATCTTCATCGACATGCACAAGGAAGGGGCCGCCTTCCGCAGCCTGATCAACTGCTTCGCGATCGCCGTCTCGAAGGGGCTGCAGTACGGCGTGCCGCTGAGCGAGTTCGTCGACACCTTCATCTTCACCCGATTCGAGCCCCAGGGCATCGTCGAGGGCCACCCCAACGTCAAGATCTCGACGTCGGTCGTCGACTACATCTTCCGGGTGCTCGGCATGGAGTACCTGGGCCGCACCGACTTCGTCCAGGTCAAGCCGATCGACGACGAGGGCGTGGCGACAAGCCCGGCTCCTCCCACCCAGAGCGCCCCGGTCCAAAAGGCGCCGGCCCAGGGTGCGGCAACGCCGAAGAACGCCTTAGACGAGCAGCTCTCCCAGATGCTCGGCGATGCGCCGATCTGTGGAATCTGCGGGCACATCACCATCCGCAACGGCGCCTGCTACAAGTGCCTGAACTGCGGCAACACCCTGGGCTGCTCCTAAGCCGGCTGCCCAGGCGCCGATCGCCCAACCTGCCGTTGAGCGCGAGACTCCGCTGCCGACGGTCCCTCCCCCTGGAGCAGGAGGCGAGCGCATGCAGCGTCGGCCATCTTCCGGAAAGCGGACCAGCCGCCCGATCGCCGCACTGGCCCTAAAGCCGGGGCGCCCGGAGCACGCCTGGGGTGCGACCCGGCCCACCGCTGCCCAGGCGCCGAGCCAGCGGCCCAGACGCAAGAAGAAGAGGTAGCGAGGAGGGAAGGGCGCACCTTGGCGGCCCGCCCACGGCCTCAGGTCTGCCAAGGCTGCACTCTTTTTAGGCTGACAAGAGAGAGCGGCATGTCCATACTCGGACCATGATCAGGTTGCTCCGCTTTATGCGGCCATTTCGCGCACTGGTGGCGCTCGTGCTTACGCTCACCTTTGTCCAGACCACGGCCTCCTTGTACCTGCCCACCCTGACCTCGAACATCGTCGACTCAGGCGTGGTCAAAGGCAACGTGCCCTACATCATCCAGATCGGCGCCCTGATGCTTGGGATCACGCTGTTGGGAGCCGTGGCGGCGGGATTTTCCAGCCTGTTCGGCTCGCGGGCCACCGCCGGGTTTGGCCAGCGGCTGAGAAGCGCCATCTTCTCCCACGTCCAGCAGTTCACGCTGCAGGGCTTTGACCAGATCGGCACCTCGTCTCTGATCGTGCGCACCACGAACGACGTGATGCAGGTGCAGCAGCTTGTGAACATGATGCTGAGCATGATGGTGATGGCGCCTTTGACCGCCATCGGCGGCATCGTGCTGGCACTCTACACCGACGCCCAGCTGGCGGTGATCGCCTTTTGCGCCATCCCGGTGCTGGGCGTGGCCATCTTCCTCTTGATGCGATCGGGCATGGCGCTTTTTAGCACCATGCAGGTCAAGGTCGACCGCCTGAACCTGGTGCTGCGCGAGAACCTGACCGGAGTTCGGGTGATCCGCGCCTTCGATCGGGTCCCGTTCGAGGTCGACCGCTTCGATCAGGGAAACCGCTCTCTGACCGACACGTCCGTGTCTGTCTTTCGGCTGATGGCCCTGATGATGCCGACCGTGATGCTGGTGATGAACCTGGCGGTGGTGGCCGTCGTCTGGTTCGGCGGGGTCGAGATCAACGCCGGCACCCTGCAGATCGGCCAGCTGATGGCAGAAATCCAATACGTGATGCAGATCATGTTCGCCGTGATGATGGTCTCGATGATGGCCTTCATGATCCCAAGAGGGCAGGCCTCTGCGAAGCGGATCAACGAGGTCTTGGACATCGCTCCGGACATCACCGACCCGATCGCACCGAACATCCTTCCCGAGGCCGGCGGCCGACTTGAGTTCAGCCACGTCACCTTCGCCTATCCAGGTGCCGAGCAGCCTGCCCTGTCCGACATCTCGTTCGTGGCAAGCCCAGGCCAGACGGTGGCCATCGTCGGCGGCACGGGAGCCGGTAAGTCGACCCTCTTGAACCTGATCCCCCGCTTCTACGACGTGACATCGGGCACCATCACCTTAGACGGCGTCGACGTGCGGACCATCACCCAGGCCGACCTTCGGGCGAAGCTCGGCTACGTGCCGGCCAAGGCCGTCTTGTTCTCGGGATCGGTTTTGGACAACCTGCGCTACGGAGATCTGACGGCGGACCGACCAGGCGTTCAACAAGCCGTCCAGACGGCCCAGGCCGATGAGTTCGTGACCGAGATGGAGGGCGGATTGGACGCCGAGCTGACCCAGGGCGGCGCCAACTTGTCCGGCGGCCAGCGTCAGCGGCTCTCGATCGCCCGAGCACTCGTCCGTCGAGCCGCGCTCTACCTCTTCGACGACTGCTTTTCAGCGCTCGACTACCGCACCGATGCGGCGCTCCGCCAGGCCCTGCGCGAGCGAGTGCAGGGCGCCACCGTACTGATCGTCGCCCAGCGCGTCAGCACGGTGATGGACGCCGACCAGATCTTGGTGATCGACGACGGCAGGCTGGTCGGGGCCGGCACCCACCGCCAGCTGATGGTCAGCTCGGCCGTCTACCGCGAGATCGTCAACTCGCAGATGCTCCCGGAGGAGATCGCATGAGTCAGAACCGCCCGCTGCCCCAGCAGCGCCGGGGCATGATGGGCGGCGGACCGATGGGCATGGGCATGCCGGTGGAGCGGCCGAAGAACGCCAGGGCCACGCTGTTTCGACTGCTCGGCTATTTGAAGCCGCACCGCTGGGCCCTCGGTGCCGTGGCCGTGACGGCGATCGCCAGCACCGTCTTCAGCATCCTGGCCCCCAGGCTGCTCGGCAACATCACGACCGATCTCTTCTCCGGGGTGGTGCGCCGCCTGCGCGGCCTGCCCGGCGGCGGCGTCAACTTCAGTCAGGTCTGGCACCTTCTGGCGCTCTTGATCGGCCTCTACATCTTCTCTGCCGCCTTCAGCTGGCTGATGCAGTACGTCATGGCCGGCGTCGCCCAGCGCACCGTGTACGGCATCCGCAAGCTGGTGATGGGCAAGCTCGGCCGCCTGCCGGTCAACTTCTTCGACACCCACCCGCACGGCGAGATCCTGAGCCGCTTTGTGAACGACTTCGACAACATCAGCACCACGCTGCAACAAAGCCTGACCCAGGCGACGACCGCGGCCGTCACCTTTGTCGGTGTGGTGGTGATGATGCTCACCATCAATTGGGTGATGACCTTGGTGGTGGCGGCCACCTTGCCGCTCAGCTTCCTTGTGACCCGGGCCATCGCCCTGCGCTCGCAGGGCTACTTCCTCTCTCGCCAGCGGCGGCTTGGAGAGCTGAACGGCCATGTCGAGGAGATGTACACCGGCCATCTGGTGGTCAAGGCCTACGGCCACGAGCAGCGGGCGCTCGACACCTTCGAGTCGATCAACGCCAAGCTCTACGAGTCAACCTGGCGGGCTCAGTTCATCACAGGCATCATCATGCCGGCGATGGGCGCCATCGCAAACCTGGGCTATGTGCTGGTCAGCGTGGTCGGCGGCATCCTGGTCACCCAGGGCACCTTGCAGATCGGCGACATCCTGGCCTTCATCCAGTACGCCCGCCTCTTCTCGCAGCCGATCAACCAGCTGTCCAGCATCTCAAACGTGATCCAATCCACCCTGGCGTCTGCGGAGCGGGTGTTTGAGATCTTAGACCAGCCGGAGGAGCCGGAGATCGAGAAGGGGGCGAGCCCGCCCCTGACTGCCCATGGCGCAGTCGGCTTTTCAGGTGTCGCCTTCTCCTATCAGGCGAACCGTCCTCTGATCGCCAATCTCACGATCGATGTGCAAAGCGGCCAGAAGGTGGCGATCGTCGGACCGACCGGCGCCGGCAAGACCACCCTGGTCAACCTTCTGATGCGTTTTTACGACGTGGAGCAGGGCAAGATCACAGTCGACGGCCAAGACATCGCCGCCCTCGACCGCAGCCAGCTGCGCCGTCAGTTTGGCATGGTGCTGCAAGACACCTGGCTGTTCAACGGCACCATCCGCCAGAACATCGGCTACGGCCGCCCTGGCGCCACGGACGCCGAAGTCGAGTCCGCCGCCCAGGCGGCCCACGCCGACCACTTCATCCGCACCCTGCCCCTTGGTTACGACACGGTGCTGAACGAGGAGGCCTCGAACATCTCCCAGGGCCAGCGCCAACTTCTGACCATCGCTCGGGCCTTTGTCGCCGACCCGCCGATGCTGATCCTGGACGAGGCCACCAGCAGCGTCGACACCCGGACCGAGATCGCCATCCAGCGCGCCATGCTCAATCTGATGCGCGGCCGCACCAGCTTCGTGATCGCCCACCGCCTGTCGACGATCCGAAACGCCGATCTGATCCTGGTCATGGACCACGGCCAAGTGGTGGAACAAGGACATCACGATGACCTTTTGCTGCGGGGCGGGCTCTACGCAGAGCTCTACCACAGCCAGTTCGCCGTTCAGCAGACTGACTCCGACCTAGGCGTGTCCCTGCCCTAGACACCCGTTCAGTTGCGCGGGGTGCGACACGAGCGCCTACAATGGGTCGGGGGATGGTTTGGATGATCCATGACATCATGCACGGTCATCTGCTGTCGGACGTCGGCGAAGGGTGGCATCAGGCTCGCCCACAGCGGGTGATCCGCGGCACGATCGTGTTCTTGCCGGCGGCTCCCTCTGCCGTGGAGGCAGCCATGGCGCGCCATGCTGCCGGCGGACCTCCTCTGGCCAAGGCCGAAGTCGACCGGCTGATGGCGCCGGCGCACTCAGCCGTGCAGCGCACACTCGCCTATCTGGAGCGGTCGGGGCTGAAGGTCTCGAACTGGGCGTTTCCTGGCCTGACGGCGGACTTTGTCGGCCCGGTGCGGGCGGTTGAGCGGACCTTTTCCTGCGGCATGCTGGAGGCGACCCGCGAGGGTCTGACCTACTATCGAAACCGCGGCGAGCCGCAACTGCCGCCCACACTGGCCCCGGCCGTCTTGGCCGTGATCGGACTCGAGTCCCTGACCCGGGCCAAGCCGGCCTTTCGCTGGCCGTTTCAGCACCCATTTCCGGCCAACGCCGGCCGCGGGCTCTATCCGGCCGACATCCTCAGTGCCTACAACCTGCCAGACACCCTGTCTGGAGAGGGCCAGCGCATCGCGCTCTTGGAGTTTTCCTCCGGCTTCAACCAGGGCGATTTGAACGCCTTTTGGGACCAGCACCAGATCATGCGCCCAGCCGTTCAGGTGATCTCGGTGGATGGCACGCCAAACGACGGCGGTGTGATGCCCCAAGACGCCGAGTGCACGCTGGACGCCGAGTGGGCCGGGGCGATCGCTCCCGGCGCCGAGCTGATCGTGATCCAGTCTTCGGCTGGCACGTCCGACCTCTCGTTCGCCCGCTCGATCTTGATGGCGCTGGACCAGGTCTGGGGGCTTGACCCGCTGCCGTCTGCCGTGTCCATCTCCTACGGGGACGCCGAGAGCCACTTTCCGAAGCGGGCACTTCTGGCCTGGGACCTTCTGGCAAGCCGCCTGGCGCTCGGCGGCTGCACCGTGCTCGCCGCCTCCGGCGACCGCGGCGCCTACGGGGAGGCCGGCCCGGGCCGACCCTATCCGCACGTCGACGCCCCGGCCAGCCTGCCGCACGTCTTGGCGGTGGGCGGCACCACCCTGACCATCACCGCCGATCTTGAGCGCAAGACCGAGACCGGCTGGTCGGACACCAACAACAACGGCGCCTCCGGCGGGGGTGTCAGCCTGGTCTTCGGCCGCCCCGCCTGGCAGGAGAAGATCAACGTTCCGCTCAACCCGGTCGGGCGCTTTGGCCGGGGCGTGCCGGACATGGCGCTGAACGCCGACCCGGATACCGGCTACGCCATCGTCTTCCAGGGCCAGCGCACGGTGATCGGCGGCACCTCTGCCAGCACGCCGATCACAGCCGCCCTGCTCACCCTGATCAACGAGCAGCGGGCCGCAAACGGCCGGGGACCACTTGGCTTTGTCACGCCGCGCCTCTACCAGCTGGGACCCACCGCGGCCTTTCACGACATCTTAGAAGGGAACAACTCGATCCCGGGCGTCAGCGGATACCGTTGCGGGCCGGGCTGGGATGCGGTCACCGGTTGGGGTTCGGTGGACGGGGGGCGGCTGCTGGCCGGACTGCTGAACTGATCGCCAGAAGTGTTCGGCAAGGAGGCAACATGAACCGTCTTTCTCGCTTCATACGGGCAGGCGCTCTCGTGGCCCTCTTCGCCCTCGCCGGCTGCGGCGCACCACCAGCCACCCAGGCCAAGAGCCCTATCAAGCACCATGTGGTTGCGCCGGAAAAGCAGCCCTCGAGCGTATCTTCCGCCAACTTGGCCGGCACCCCGACCTATGTCGGGGGAAAGGGCGGCGTCTACTACCAGAACATGGTGGTGGTGCTCACCTGGCACGCCATCGCCCAGACCGGCGTCTACGACACGATCTCTGTCTCAGCGTTTCAAGCGCAGATGGCGGCATTGGCCACGGACGGCTTTCACCCGATCTCGGCCGCCCAGTTCAGCGCCTTTGTGCTGCACAAGGAGGCCGTGCCGCAAAATGCTGTCCTGCTCACCTTCGACAACGGCGTGGAAAGCGTCTACACCCTGGGCTGGCCGATCCTTCAGCACTACCGCTTCCCGTCTGTGATGTTCCCGGTGCTCGGCCGCACCAACGTCCTCGGCGGCTACTTCACCTCGGCTCAGATCACGGCACTGGCCAAGAGCGGCCTGGTCACGATCGGCTCGCACACCTACGCCCAGCACATCGGCGTTGCAGTTGGGCCGCACCAGGCGGCACCGGCGGACGTGATGCCCTCCTACAGCGGCGGCACGATCGAGAGCACAAGCCAGTTCCAGGCCTCGATCGCCAACGACGCCAAGCTGGCGCAGGCAGCGATCGTGAAGTGGACGGGTGCCCCAGAACCGTTCTTCTCGGACCCCTTCGGCCAGTACACCCCGACCCTGATCGCCGCCCTGGCCAAGGCCGGCTTCATAGAGGACTTCACCACACTGGGCTGGGCGGTGGTGCCAGGCGCACCCGCCGACCGCCTCCCGCGCATCAATGTCGGCACCGGCTCGTCCACTGCCAGCTCAATGGTCGGCGCCATCTTGGAAGTCGCCCGCCTGACGGCGGCCGACCCGACGTGGCATCCGCCGCTCAGTCACGTCATCGTCTGGCATACCTAGGAGGCCGCTGTCTGGTGGCAGATCCGCCTGCGTCTGACTGGCGGCGCCCATGGTGCGAGAGCTGGTCCATGACTGGCCTAGCGGTAAACGTCTCGCCGATGCCCCAGCTTCACAACCACCACGATCAGTGTTCGGTCCCGAATCTCGTAGACGATCCGGTACGGGCCATGGCGCACCCGATAGCGGTCAAGCCCTGAGAGCTTTTCTAAGTCTACTGGACGCGGGTCGTCGGCTAGAGCGGAGATCCGTTCGAAAAGTGCTGCGAGATGCACCCGGTCGATGCCCTTGAGATCTTTCGCCACCGTCTGCTTGAAGCGAAGTTCATAGGGCGCCATTGGCCCTCAGTTCTGCGAGCAGTTCCTCATAGCTGAGCTCGACGTCTTGCCTGCGCTGGTCAAAGGCCGCCAAATCCTCGCTGTCCTCCTGCAGCAACGCCCGGACAGCCTGGTTGACAAGGACCGAGACCGGCCGTCTGGTGACAGCGGCCCGTACGCGTAGCGCCTTGTGGAGCTCTGTGTCCAGGTACACTGTAGTTCGTTCCGTAGACTTCGCCACTGGACCACCCCCGTTTCGAACCATAACAACATGACGTTATAGCGTCAATATTGGCACCGGCCGATCGACCGGCGTCCACGCCTTGAAGACCGGGGACGGCTGTCGCACTCTCGCACATCCTTATATTGGCGGGGATCCACCCCGGCCGCGCCCAACGGCTACTCAATCGGCTGCCCCCACTCCGTCGCCAGGAAGCGGACAGTCTGATCCAGCCAGTTGTCGCGATGCGAAAGTCCATAAAGTCGCTCTTCCGCACAGTCTCAAGCGTGTTGTCGAGAAACCACCCGTCAAGGTTCGAGGACGCGCTTTTCGAGACGGCCGATCCGTTCGTCGTGGTCATCCAGGCGGTCCGCGTGCATCTTCAGGGCATCGCTGACTGCCCCTCGAACGTCATGGCTCAGCTGTTCAAAGCGCAGTTCGAGGCGGCGGCCGAAGTGCTCAAAGCGGCTCTCCAGAGTGGACAACCGTCCGTTCGTCTGGATCAGCTGATCGCCCATCCGGCCCAGTTGATCGTCCATCTGCGCCAAGCGATCGTCGACACCGGCCAGCCGTTCGTCGACACCGGCCAGCCGTTCGTCGACACCGGCCAGCCGTTCGTCGACACGGCTCAGTCGTTCGTCGACACCGGCCAGCCGATCTTCGACACCGGCGAGCCGATCTTCGACACGGCTCAGTCGTTCGTCCGCCCGGGCCATTTGCTGGTCGGTGTGCACGATCACTTCGTCTAACCGCGCCTCGGTATGGGTCTCCAGGCGTCGCTCCATCGCTTCAAGGTACGACTCTAGATGCTGATCCATCCGAAGGCCTCCTGCTTTCTTTCAAGTTCGCCGGGCGCAGACCCGGCCCTTCTGATCTGACCCAAGACTCCGACTGTCGGCTCCCACTGGGAGAGCAGGGCGCAGAGGCGAAGGTGGCATGATCGAGAGCCACCCCCATCTGGTCTTGGTAAGATGCCCGCTCAGGGCACCGGCACAAACGTCCCGATGCCTGCGTGACCACCTCGCCCCGGAGCTAGTGGCCCGTTCACCTCGGACGCGAACGTGATGCGCAGTCCCTTCGGGTGCCCCGATGTTCCCCGTTTGTGGGTGGTGACAAATCACAGCCGTTCACCGGGCATGACCTCTAGTGAGGCTGTCGGTGGCAGGTGGCGCTGCTCAGTCTCACGCTGCACCTGCTCCTCAAGCGTGTCGCGCCGGACGGGCCCCTCAAGAAACTCTGCGACGGCGAGATGGACAGGCTCCATGCCGAGATCAGTCGGCAGATGAAGGGTGGTACCCAGTTCCGGCTTGAAACCCGGCGCCAAAGGGCTCCCTGTGCTCCACATCCTCCCCCAGGGGTAATCCTGCTCTTTCCATTAACAGGAATCTCACCCATAAAGTCAATCGGAGGGAGTCTCGTGTCACGACTGCAGGGCGGGGTGCGGACGAGCCACATCCTCCGGCGATGGCGCCCTCTATAGCTGGGCGATATGGTCAGCTCACGTGCGGTGTGGACACCTTCGATCAAACCGTCTCTGGGCCCTGGTGGGGTGTTCCAGTTTGACAGTGCAGGACCAAAGACGGTAAGAACATAGGGTCCTGTTGGACGGTTCCTGCTCTCCCCAACCAGATCAGGAGGCTTTGTCTGATGTCAAAAACGATCAAGCTGGTGATGGCTGGCCTGGCGGCCATCGTGGTGGTGACTGTGATCGCTGTCACGGCCCTGCCCCACGGCAGCACGAACACCCCCAGCACCGGCACCACCAATCCCAGTACGCCGACGACAGCGTCCGGTCCGAGCCAGCAGGCCTTCACCGCCAAGATGGAAACCTTGTCTAAGACCGACAACAAGCTCAGTGCCGAGCTGACCGCCCAGGGGTTCACGAACGGGACCACGATCCCGATCTACGCCCCGACCGCCAAGACAGCCTCCGCCTACAGCGCCGTCGCCCCGAAAATGCTGCAGGGCGAGTATTTGGCAGCACCCCTGATGACGGAGTCGTTGGCCGCCTCCCTGCTGGTGCCCTCGGCCTATATCGCCAAGATGCAGCAGGTCCCGCTGACCCTGGTCCCGGTCAACGCCGCCATCCCGTGGCAGGCGGTCCAGGTCACCTACAGCTCGGGCAACACCGCCGCCACGGTGGTCACCATGATGGAGGCCTCTGAGTACCACAGCGGCACCCTGGTCGGAAAGGGCCTCTATGCCGCCGTCAAGGTCTCTCTGGTCAACGGGTCGACCGGCTGGAAGGTGTCCGCAGTCAGCGCCTATACCGCGACTCAAGCCCAGAGTCTCTACCAGCAGTACGGTCAGAACTACAAGCCCTAGGAGACGGCCCCTTCCTTACGCCCGCTCCTGCAGCCACGCCAGCACCTCTGCGGCGTGGCTGTCTGGCGGAAAGACCGGATAGAAGACGTGCTCGATGACGCCATCTTTGAGCACGAGCGTCAGCCGCCGGATCAAGGTCATGCCGTCCACTGCAAACAGCGGCAGGCTCAAGGCGTGCGAAAAACGCAGCTCATGGTCGCTGAGCAGCAAAAAGGGCAGCTTGAGCCGGAGCGCCGCCTCCGTCTGATACGGGCGGTCCTGGCTGCTGAGCCCAAACAGGCCGACATTCGCCTCCTGGAACTGCTGCGCAGCCGCGGCAAAGCCCAACGACTCCGGCGTGCAGCCGCGGGCGCCGGCAATGGCGTCCCAGCCGGTCGGTAGCGGCTGGCCTGGCTGCCCGATGCGCGGGTAGACATAGACGACGGTGCGGCCCCTTTGGTCCGCCAGGTCGACCGCGCCCCCTCCGCTGGAGTCGAGGGCGATCTTCGGCACCTTTCGCCCGACGAGGTGGGCGCAGGCGCCGTCGTCTTGCGGCACCGGCAGTCCCTCTGGCAGGCGGGTCCAGTCCTGGCTCACGCTCTAGCCCCCGATTCCGATCTTGGCAGACGGCTTGGGACCAGAGGAGACTAGTCCCAGGCGCATGGCCAGCCATCCGGTGGTTGGCACCTGCACCAGCATGGTGGCGACCAGCACCACCGTAGTCAAGGCACCCACCTCGATGGCGCCGGGCACTCGGTCCACGATCAGAAGGCTGGACAGGGCGGCTGCCATCACGCCGGTCTCCCGCACCCAGGAGGCAAACCACAGCTCTGCCGGCCGCCACCTGGCCCGCCGGTCTGGCCACACGGTGAGCCACACCACAAGCGGCCTGAGTAGGAAGATCATCCCGCCGGCCACCGCGATCCCCACCCATCCAGCCTGGGCAACGGCAGCAGGCACCACCTCGGCGCCGAGCAGACCAAAGAGCAGGATGCGCACCACCGTGCCCAGATGCCAGAGAAAGGTCTGGTGCTCGGCCTGATGCGTCTGTCTGGGCGCGAGACCGAGCAGGTGGGCGTTTCCGCTGACCATGCCGGCGGCAAAGGCGGCGAGGAAGCCGCTGCCGCCCACCGCCGTCGCCACAAGGTAGGCGAGCGCCATGGTGGGCAGGGCAGACACCACCATCTCCTCGCGTTCGTTCCAGACTGCAAGCCGCCTGCCCTCGGCCACCCCCCACTGCACCAGGCCACCGATGCCGAGGCCGGCTACCGCGCCGAAGACGAGCAGCCGGACGGCCTCCAGTCCGGCAGACGCCCAGTTGACGGCCGCCCCGGCTCCGCTCGCCACCACCAGCACCACCAAGAGGGCGCTCATGGCGTCGTTGAGGGCCGCCTCGCCGATCAGGAGCTGAGCGAGGCGAGGGGGCAGCTTGAGACGGGCGAACAGCGGCACGATCGTGGCGGGGTCGGTCGAGGCGACCACCGCCCCGAGCAACAGCGCCACCAGCCAGGGCAGACCGAGCAACGAGACAGCGAGTGCGGCCACGCCGAGAGCGGTGAGCAGCGTGCCGACCATGGCCAGGCCGGCCACGCTCCGCCAGATCCGCTGCAGGACGCGCCAGTCCACCGCCCGTCCGCCTTCATACAGCATGAAGACGGCGCCGCCGGTGACGATCAAGGACGTCACGCCAGCGTTGTGGAAAATCTGCACCAGCCCAGCCACTCTGGGGCCGAGCAGGAAGCCGGCCGCCATGAACCAGATCAGGTCCGGCACGCCGCTGGCACGGGCCAGCGGCAGGGCGATCAGCCCGGCGGCGAGCAGCAGGGCAAGACTCTGAAAGACGAGAAGATGCTGGCCCACGCCGACCCTCCTTTGCGTCCAAGATTCCGGCTTCACGCCGTCCGCCCTGCTCGACCCGCACTGGGAGGCTCAGATGGCCATCTGGTTCGACCTCGCCCCCAGACCGTCTTTGGCCGAGTCGTTCATCGTCGAAGACCAGCTGGCCAGCCAGGGCTCGCCCGAGCTGCGGCTTTGGACCCATGGGCCGGCTGTGGTGGCCGGGGCGAGAGACGCTCGCCTGCCGTCTTTTGCTCAGGCCGCCGCCGCCTTTTCTGACCGCGGCCTTGAGGTGCACCTGCGCAGTTCCGGCGGCGGCCTTGTCGTCTTGGACGAAGCGGTCTTGAACGTCTCGATCGCCTGGCGCAACGAACCGCTACCGTCGATGGAAGCGGCGTACGCCGCCATGCACCAGGTGCTGCGCCAGGCCTGTCGGCAGAGCGGGGTGTCGCCGCTTGTCTCGGGCGAGGTGCCAGGCAGCCTGTGTCCAGGCCGCAGCGACCTGGCGGCAGGCGGGCGCAAGCTGGCCGGCGTCTCCCAGCGCCGGCGGCAGAGGTTCGCCCTGGTCCACGCCTTCTTCTTGGTCGGAGGGTGCGCCGACGATCGGATCGAACTGGGCCAGGAGTTCTATCGCCTGGCCGGCGGCCCGCAGGACAGCGTGGTCAGCGGCACCATGTGCACGCTCTCCGAACTGTGCGGGCAGCCGCTGACGGCGTCCTCCTTCGCGTCAGAGGTGGCATCGGCCGCCAGGTCTTGTCTTCCCGGCCTTGTCCGATAAGACCCAGGCCTGACGCCCCTGTCAGTAGGAGACCCACGGCCAGCAGCGAAGCCCGTTCGCTACGGCAATGCAAACTCTGAAACGAACTGTGGGCGTTCCGGCCGGCGTGGCGATCACGGTGGGGGCTGTGCTGGGCACCGGCGTGCTGGTGCTGCCTGCTCTCACCGCCGACCAGGCGGGCCCGGCCGCGCTGGTTGCCTGGGCGCTGATGGGTCTGATGTCGCTTGTCTTCGCCGTCACCTTCGCCCGCCTGGCGGTGGCCGTCCCGGATGCGGGCGGCATCGCCGCCTATGTGCGCACTGCCTTCGGCCGGCCCCTTGGCTTCGCCTCCGGCAACCTGCTGATCGCCACGGTGCCCCTGGGCGGACCGGTGGCGGCCATGATCGGCGCCCTTTACGCCGTGGAACTGTTCGCCCTGCCGGCGGCGGTGGCGCCATTGATCGCAGCTGTGCTCCTCTTTGCCTCGCTCGCCTTGAACTACCGGGGCATCACGCTGAGCGCCCGCACCCAGATGATCGCCATCTTCTCGATCGGAGCCCTGATCCTGGTCGCCTTGGTGGCAGCCTCGCCCCATGTTGACCTGGCCCGGCTCGCCCCCTTCGCCCCCCACGGCTGGGCCGCGGTCGGCGTCGACTTCGTGCTCCTGTTCTGGGCCTTTGTCGGTTGGGAGATGACGGTGCACCTGGTCGAGGAGTTCACCGACCCCGAGCGCGACATGGTCCGGGTGATGGCTTGGTCCGTTCTGGTGGTGGACCTCGTCTACCTGGCGCTGGCCTGGGTCACGGTCGGCACTGGCGCCTACCTCGGCCGCGGGCACACGGTGGCCCTGGCCGTGCTGATGGGCATCGGCCTTGGTCGCCTTGGCTTCGACCTGGCCGGGGTGCTGGCCGTCTTGCTCAGCTTTGCCACCACCCACGCCTACATCACCGGCTTCTCCCGCCTCGTCTACGCCCAGGCCAGACGCGGCGAGATGCCGGCCTATCTGGCTGCCCTCCACCCGCGCTTTTCGACACCGGCAGCCGTCCTGCTCAGCCTGGGCGGCTCCTTCGCCGTCTTTCTGGCCCTGATCGTCCTCTGGCACCTCTCGCTTGAGACCCTGATCCTGATCCCGTCCAGCGTCTTCGTCCTGCTCTATGTCGGAGCGATGGCGGCAGCCCTGCGCCTGCTCCGGCGGTCCGTAGACCGGGTGCTGGCCGCCGTCGGGTGCCTGGTCGCCTTGAGCGCGCTCTTTTTCACCGGATTCGCCATCCTCTATCCGGCGGTCGTTGTCGTCGTTTCGCTCGGTCTCTATCGCACCGTGGCCAAGGCACAGCCAGAAGGAGGCCTCTAGATGCATCCGGCGCTCGAGCTCCGATCGGACATCCCGGCGCTTTTACATCAGACCTATCTGAACTGGGGCACGCTCGGCGCCTCGCCCAACCGGGTCACAGACGCCTTCACCGACGCCTACCGGGCCTGGCAGGCAGCAGGACCGGGCCGTCCTGCCGTCTATCTGGCCCAGAGGGACCACCTGAACGCCCTGCGGGTCGACCTGGCCAAGCTGATCGGTGCCAAGCCAGAGCAGCTGGCGATCGTCCGAAACGTGACCGAGGCGATCGCCCTGATCGCCGTCTCCTTCCCGTTTGCCCCAGACGACGTGGTGCTGCTCTCCGACCAGGAGCACCCGGCCAATCTGTTCGTCTGGCGAGGACTGGAGCAGGCCGGCCGGATCCGGGTCCGCCTGATGGATCCCGGGCGGAGCAGCCAGGAGACGATCGCCTCCCTGCGATCGGCGCTAGAGGAGGGACCGGTCCGGCTGCTTGCGATCAGCCACGTGCTGGCCGCCACCGGCCGGGTGCTGCCAGTTTCCGAGCTTTCCGCCCTGGCGCACAAGGCCGGAGCGGCCGTCTTGCTGGATGGGGCGCAGGCGCCCGGTGCCATCCCGATCGACGTGGCTGAGACCGGTGCTGACTTCTACGCCCTAAACGGCCACAAGTGGATGCTGGCACCGGTGGGATGCGGCGGGCTCGTCATCTCGGACGCATGGCGGCCCCGGCTCCTTCCCATCCCGATGGGGGCGGGGTCGTCCGCCTCAGACGAAGACGGGCGCTTCACGCCGATCACCTTCCTCTCGACTGCCAGCCGTTATGAGACCGGCACCCACAACGGGTCTTTGGCGGTGGGCTTCAAAGAAGCCGTCCGGCTGCAGCAGGAGCTTGGGCCTAAGGCTCTGTTCGCCCGCTCCGCGCTGCTGCGCGACCGCTTTCTCGAAGGCATCCGCCGGCTGGACACCGTCCAGGAGGTGGCGGGGGAGCAAAACGGGACCATGGTCTCGGTCCGCCTTGGCCGCTGGCCGGTCGACCAGGTGGTGACGACGCTGTGGGAGCAGCACCGGGTGACCGTGCGCATGGTCCATGAGCTGCGTCCCTTCGCCGTCCGCTTTTCGTTCGCCGCCTTCAACTCCGAGCAGGAGGTCGATCTGGCCGTCTTTGCCCTCTCCGAGCTGGGGGAGGGGCCGGGTCGACCCTGAGCGCTCGAATGTGCCAAGATAGGGCGCCAAAGATCTGACCATCACGCTGACGGGGGAGGGAGCGCCATGATTCGCGATGTGCTGACCATCCCGGGCCAGCGTTCCATCCTCCGCTCCCGCTCGGTCAAGGTGCGACCGGGCGATGTGGCCCTTGGCCAGTTGATCCAGGACCTGATCGACACCTGGACCGACGCCCACGCCTACGGCCTTTCCGCACCGCAGCTCGGTGTGCTGCAGCGGGTCTTGCTCTACCGCCAGGAAGACGGCACCGCGGCCGTGGTGGTGAACCCCAAGGTGATCGCCGTGCGCGGCGAAGAGAAGGGCTATGACGGCTGTCTCAGCATCCCTGGCATCTACGGCCGGACCAGGCGGCCGGAGGAGGTCGAGTTCACCGGAGAAGACGAGACGGGACGGCGGATCCGGCGCCGGCTGAAGGCCTTCACCGCCCGCATCTTCCTGCATGAGCTGGACCACCTGGAGGGTGTCTTGTTCATCGATCGGCTGGACAGCCTGGACGATCTCTACACCCTGGAGCGAAACGACGAGGACGACAACGAGGAGGTTGCGCTCAGCGCTGCCGATCGCCGCTTTGTGGCGAGAGAGCAGCGGCCCCTGCCCACCTTTTTGACCGTCTGAGCAGGCTCGTTGCCGGCTCAGCCAACAAAGGAGCGCGCCGGGCGGACTGCGATCCATCGGGCGGCGGGGGCGTCGATTTGGCCTGTGCTACACTGCAGCCGACACGAGAAAGGAGCGTGCGCCATGGCAGCGCCGACGCCGTACGTTCTCTTCCCCGGCACCGCTCGAGAGGCCTTGACCTTCTATGGCGAGGTATTTGGGTGTCCGGTTCAGCTGCACACCTTCTCAGAGTTCCACCGCAGCGATGGACCAGAAGACGCCATCGCACACGGCTACCTAAAGGCGGGGCCGGTTCAGCTCTTCGGCGCCGACGCGGCTGGCGAGGAGCCTTCGATCCGAGTTGAGGGCATGATGATGGCCCTGCTCGGCACCGCTCCGCCGGCCACACTCCGGGAGTGGTTCTCCAAGCTGGCTGAGGGTGGCCAGGTCGTGGACGCCCTGCAGGCACGGCCGTGGGGCGACTCCGATGGCCAGGTGATCGATCGCTACGGCATCCACTGGCTGATCGGGTTCGAAGGCGGCGACAACGCCTGAGCGCACGGCCGTCTTTGCCCGTGGGTCCTGGCCTTTTCGGCGCCCGCAGCCGCCTGACGTAACGGCATGAGCACGCCGTCCAAGGGGCAGGTTCCCGGCGCCGGCGAGCCGCCGCTTGGCCCGGGCGACCTGACGGCGGCGCTAGGTCGGCTGGGCGTTGGCTCGAAGTCTGTGCTTCTGGTGCACGCCTCAGTCCGCTCTCTTGGCCGCTGGCTGATCGGCGGCCCCCCCGCCGTGGTGCTGGCATTGGAAGAATGCCTGGGCCAAGACGGCACCCTGGTCATGCCGACGCACAGCGCAGACTTGAGCGAGCCGGCGACTTGGGAAAACCCGCCCGTGCCCGTAAGCTGGTGGCAGCGGATCAGGGACGAGATGCCCGCCTTCCGGCCGGACCTGACGCCGAGCTTTTACATGGGTCAGGTGGCGGAGTGCTTTCGCCATCAAGAGGGCGTGCTGCGCAGCAGCCACCCGCAGGTCTCCTTCGCCGCCCGTGGTCCACTAGCCGAGCAGATCGTCGGGGAGCATCCCCTGGCCTACGGCCTAGGCGATGACTCGCCGCTAGGCCGCATCTACGATGCCGCCGGCTGGGTGCTCTTGATCGGCGTCGACCATGGCGTGAACACATCATTGCACCTGGCCGAATACCGCTGCAGCTTCCCAGGCAAGCGGGAGTTGACTCAGGCTGCCCCGATCTTGGTCGCAGGCGAGCGGCGCTGGGTCAGTTTCCCAGACGTCGCCATCGACTCGGACGACTTCGGCCGACTGGGCGAGGCCTTTGACGCCGCCACCGGTCTGGTACGGAAGACAACGGTCGGAGACGCCCTCTGGCGGCTGATGCCGCAGAGAGAGTTGGTCGACTTCGCCGTCTCGTGGCTGCCAGTGCATCGCTTGGGCTGACCTTGACTCGCCTCTCGGACTCCTCGTCGACTGTCGTCAATGGTTACGGCAGAACGAATGACCCCCGGTAAGCGAGGGCGGCAAACGCCTGCGAGAGCGGCGCCAGTTCTGCCGTTGTGTACATCAAGTGGTTGCTGTGCGGAAGAAGCTCTGCGGCGAGAGCCACAAATCTCCTCGCCTTGGCAAAGTTGGCCGCGTCGATGGGGGAACCAGCGTACGGAATCTCATCAGCCACCACGTCGTACTCCTGAACCACAGTGCTCACATCCGGAACGCCCAGTGCCGTCAGTGCCGGAGCACTCGCCTCAAGAGCGCCGGCGGCTTGGTTCCAAATAACAGCCGCCCCTGTGCTGTCTGTCGAAATTGTCTGGGACGGTGTGGCGGCAAGCGATGAGGCCGCCATGTCGGTGAAGCCGATGACCTTCGGAACCGTTGTGTTCACCACCTGAAAGAAGACGGTGCGCGGCGGGGTGGCGGCTGCCTGGACTCCGTTCGCCGCCAGTGACAGGACGGCTACAACAGTGGCTATCCAGGCCCACCTCAGGGTGTTCGTCCGCATCCCTGGCCGTACAGGTACTGCACTCACGACCCGCCTGCCTCCTCTAAGTTTGAGCATCCGCTTGCGGGTGAGGAACCAAGCCCGCGGCGGGAGTCCTCCCCGTCGTCTTGGATGCGAGACCTCTTAGCCGACTGGTATGGTTCGATTTTCCCGGTCGATGCAGCCTCCTTGGTCATGGCAGTTTGTTCCTTCTCTAGCATCCATTCGCAACCGCCGCGTCCTTTGTGGCGGTCGCGTCTGCCAACCCGTCGGATCTCGGCCGCAGTGATCGTGCCGGACAGGGAGACGAATCGGGCATCAAGGCGGATATGAATGAAACGGACCTGCCGGAGGCGGTTGGGGACCGGCCCCCCTTGGTCGCTCTCAGCAGATTTGGGGTCCGCTGGCAGCACCTCCTAGGAAGGAAGCAGTCCTAGAAGGGGCCTGCACTCCTTTCTCTTGCCGCGGCGATACGACTCGTCGCAGATGCTCGGAACGTGACCTTGGTGGACGAGACGGTTCAGGATCGGTGGTGCTCGGAGCCCAGACCCCGACCTGCCGTGCTGACGCATCGCCTAGGGCGTCGGAAGCCGTCCCCGTTGACCCATGCTCGACGCGGACGAACAGCGGCAGCTCTTCGGACTCGATTTGTCGTAGCGGGCCGTTGTGCACCTGGTACTCGCGGGCTGGCGGCGTTCGATCTGCGAGGAGACTGAACGAAGGTAGTGATATCTGAAGTCCATCACCTGACTCTCAGCGTGAAGTTCTGGTGTCTAGATATTTATGCTATCATGGAGCCAGTAGTTCCAATTTGACGAGAAGTTCTGGTGACACGATGTTGCATCCAGCAGGGATCAGCGGCAGGGGAAGGGCTGAACTCGCGCGCGTTTTCGCCTCGGGCGCGACGTTTGTCACCCCGGGCGACGTCGTGGCCGCTCTCAATGTGGATGCTGAAACTGCGGCCAAGAAGCTTTCGCGATGGGCCGAAGACGGATGGGTCCGCAGAGTTCAGCGGGGCCTATACATCGGCGTGCCGGTTGACGCGGCGAATCCCGGCTCCTGGTCGGAGGACGCTCTGCTCGTTGCCTCGGCGGTATGGTCGCCCTGCTACTTCACCGGCTGGACTGCTGCCGATCACTGGGCACTGACCGAACAGGTCTTTCGGACCACCGTGCTCAGGACGACACAAAGGGTTCGCAGTTCGTTCGTACGGCTGCTCGATCATGACTATCTCGTGATGCACGTCAAAGACGACGCTCTTGCGTGGGGTCTAAAGAGCGAATGGCGAGGAGGGACGAGGCTGCGCTTTGCTGACCCGTCCCGTATGATCGTGGACATCCTCGACACCCCGAAACTCGGTGGGGGTATCCGACACGGAGCCGAGGTGCTTGCCGCCTACCTCGACGAACATGATCCGGCGGCTCTGATCGACTATGGCGATCGGCTTGGGAACCGTGCGGTCTTCAAGCGGCTTGGGTATCTGATCGAAGCGCTCGACCGAAACCTCCCAGACCTTGTCGGTGCGTGCCACGAGCGGGTGTCCACTGGCATCTCGGCTCTTGACCCAGACGGACCGAAGGGCGGGCACCGCGTCATGCGGTGGGGTCTTCGCTTGAACGTGACGGTCGTTCGAGACGGAACATCATGATTTCGCAACAGGAGCTAGCGGCCCTCAGGGCAGAGTGGGTGCTCGACCAAAGCGTCATCGAAAAGGATTACCTGCTCGGCTGGCTTCTGGCGGGAATCGCAAGCCACGACGCTCTGTCCCGGACATGGGTGTTTAAGGGCGGCACCTGCCTACGCAAGTGCTACTACGAGACCTTCCGCTTCTCGGAGGACCTCGACTTCACCATCATCGATGGAGGCCCGGAGCAGCCACAGGACCTGATGAGGATCTTCGGCGAAATCGCCGAGTGGGTCCGTGAGGAGTCGGGCATCGAGCTGGTGCTCGATGCCCAGGCCTTTCAGCTGAAGAAGAACAAGCGGGACAACCCGACGACGCTGGGGCGGATCGCGTACAGGGGGCCCAACGCGTACCCGCGGATGCCCAAGGTGAAGCTTGACCTCACCTCGGACGAGGTCCTCGTGGACCGGCCAGAGCTTCGAACCATAGGACATCCATACAGCGACACGCTCCCTGCACCTGGAGTGCTGAGCTACTCCATTGCAGAGCTCCTCGGGGAGAAACTGCGCGCGCTCTCCGAGCGGTGCCGCCCGCGCGATCTCTACGACGTCGTCCACATGCATCGCCATCCGGACCTCGTTGCGCTGGCAGGCGCAGTGCGCAGCGTACTCGAAGCGAAGTGCGTTCATGCCGAACTCAAGGTCCCCACTGTGGAAACGATCCGCTCCTCGCCCTTCAGAGCGGAGGTCGAGAACGAGTGGGAGAACATGCTCGGCCATCAGCTCCCCAGCCCGCTGCCGCCCTTCAAAGACTTTTGGTCAGCGCTCGATGATCTCTCCTCCTGGCTTGGAGGTACACTCCGGACCCCGCAGCTGGCGCGGGCAGAACTGGGCAAACTCGATGCGGCGTGGCAGGCGCCGAAGGCGATCACCTCGTGGCGACGTGGCGTGCCGTTGGAACGCCTTCGGTACGCCGGAACAAACCGGCTCAAGGTGCGCATCGACTACCGGGCGGCAGAGGGCCGCCAAGGCCCGCGCCTGGTTGAGCCCTACGCACTCCGGCATACCCAGGATGGAAACCTCGTGCTGTTCGCTGTCAACGATCACGACGCCTTAAGGAGCTACCGCGTTGATCGGATCGCGGCCATCCAGCCGACGGCGACGACCTTCGAGCCTCGCTACCTCGTCGAGTTCTAACAATGAGTCAGTCGGCGCCTCGGCGCCATTCCCGGAACGCCTCACTCGTACTGTGGCGGCTGATGCCTCAGAGGCATTGGTCGACTTCGCCGTCTCGTGGCTGCCAGTGCATCGCTGAGATGTCGCCGGCTTCCTTGTGATCCATCGGAGAGGTAGTTCGACCGGGCCGCTGCTGGCCTCTGCGGCTTGGCAGGTGCCTGCCTTTGGACCTTGGACTGGTTGCAGGCTGATCAGGGGAGTGACAAGCCCTCACCAACGGCAGCTTCGGCGAGTGCCTCGTCGAACGTCACCAGGCCGAGTTCGGGAAGGTCCGCCTGTAGCGTCTTCGCCAGCGCCAAGTGCCAGAGATCCGCTCCCCGCAACGGCCACCTTCGGGCGAGGGATCTGGTCCACTCGGCTCTGGGAGCCGCGTTGACATGTCTCCACGGCCCGCCCTGTACGGCCGCCTCGGTCGCGTCGATGAGGACGGCGGGCAGGCGCTGCTCTTGGAGCGCCCGGGCAAGAGCGGAGTGGAACTCCGACCAGGCGAGGCTCGACAGCAACTGCAGGTGAGGCGAGGCGGCGAGCCGCCTCGCCTCCTCGGAGTGCTCCTCGTTGAAGAGTGCCGACAACAGGGCCGACGTGTCCCAGTATACTGCCCTAACTGTCACGATCCCTGTCCTCCCGCAACCACCGCAGCGTCAGTCCCTTCTCGAGCGGCAAGGGTGGCGGCAACGGCATGGGGTCGTGATCCAGCGGTTCAAGCCATCCTTTGTCCTCAAGACGTCGAACTCTCTCTTCAAGTGGCAGCAGGTCCGGGATCGGCCGCGTCAGCCTGGCGACCGGTCGACCGTGATCTGTGATCAGCCACTCACCACCACGCTGGACATCTCTGAGGATGCGGCTGAGCCGGGCCTTTGCGTCGCGCACGCCCACTTTTCGGTCCATTGTGGTCACCTCTTTCTGTGGTCATTGTAGTTCGCATGTGCGGTCTACTCAAGTCAGCCGCCGACGAGGCTCCCATCAGCTCCGATCTGCTCCGCATGGGTCGCCCAGGCGCACGGCAGATGGTCTGCAGCCGCCGAATTAGCCTCAAGGGGCCCGCAGCGCAACCAGGGCCAGAGAGCGCCCAACCTCACGCGACAGACATGGGGCGTTGGAGACCGTCGTGACGTCATGACGTCCTTATGGTAGACTGCCTACATGATCCGGAAGAAGACGACCGTGTACCTGGACTCCGACGTCCTGACGGCGACGAAGGCTGCAGCCCTCACGTCCAGGCGGTCCGAGAGCGCGGTGGTCGAGGAGGCGCTGCGATCGTACCTTCGAAGCGGGTACGGTGACGCCGTGCGGAGCGAACTGCAAGAACTGCTGGAGCGGGTGGTCTCGGAAAGCGGCCCTGACGAGGACGCGGCGCTGGCAGAAGCGGTGAGAGAGGTGCGCGCGGTCCGTCAGGGTCGGCGGCCGCGATCGGCGCGTAGTGGATGAGCTACGTCGTCTTGTCCTCGACACGAATGTGTTCGTGGCGGCAGTCACCTCCCGAGAAGGCGTGTGCGCTCGACTCCTGCTTGCAGCGGCAACGGGTCGGTATCATCTCGTTGTCTCGCCGATGCTGCTCGACGAACTGTCGGCCGTGCTCGACCGCCCGAGGTTCCGAAAACACCTGAGCGAACAAGATGCGCATCGCTTCGTGGAAATGATTCGGGAACTGGCAGAGGTGGTGGATGATCCCCTAGAGGGTGGTGATCCCATCACCTCTGATCCCGATGACGACTTTGTGGTCGCACTTGCCGAGGCGGTCGGTGCCGACGGTCTCATCTCGGGCGATCTGCACCTCACGACCCTGCGGCGCCGGGGACTCACGGTGATGACTCCTCGGGACCTTCTCAATGCCTTGACTCATGACGGAACACGACCCAAGCGAGGTTGACGCGAACTGCTACCGACGCGCAGTTCCTCGGCCGCGGTCGCTAGAGAGTTGTGCCCAGACTTGAGGTCCGGATCGGTCAGGCCAGGGTGATGACCACGGCGCCCAGCACGATCAGGCCGGCGGCCACCACCCGCCGCCCTCCGACGCCCTCGTTTCGCCGCCATGCCCAGATCAGGGCCATCGGGATCGCCATCTGGCGAAGGGCCAGGGCCGAGGCCACGGGCATCAGCTGGTAGGCGGTGAGCATCAGCACGTAGCCGATCAACGACAGGGCGCCAATCAGGCTGCCGGCCGCCAGCTGGCTGCGCTCCCAGGCCCGCTGACCCTGGGTCGCCAAGAGGGCGAGACCTGTGATGATCGAGGCAATCGACATGTAAAAGAGGGGTGCGGTCAGGCGCACGCCCTGGCTGTCGACGAGCGAGTAGGCAGCGATCACGGCACCGAGCGCCAGCGCCGGCCAGATGGCCGCCAGCCGCTCGCCTCTGGCGGCCAGCACAGAGCCGGCGGCCACCACCAAGATGCCGAGCCAGGCCGCAAGCGGCGTTTGGGTGCCGAGCAGCAGCCCAACGGCCACCGGCATCGCCGCCACGCCCAGGCCGCGGGCCAGCGGGTACACGGCGCTGAGGTCCGCCAGCTGGTAGCCTCGATTTAGGAGCAGGTAATAAAAGATGTGGATGACGGCGCTGGCCGAGAGGAAGATCCAGCCGCCGGGACCAACCCGCTCGCCAAGCGCCAGACCGACGCCAGCGCCGACGATGCCCACCGCCACCATGCCCTGGCCGAGTGCGGTCAGGCTGGGTCGGATCTTGAGCAGGGCGTTCCACGACACGTGCAGGCCGCTCGAGGCCAGGACCAGGAAGATCCCCGCCCAGGGCACGGTCTGGCCTCTAGGACGGAGGCGTGGTCAGATGCGGTCCCGCCTTCTTCGCCGCGATGCGGCGCCAGGCCAGGCGCTCAGCCGCCTCTTCGGTGGTGATGTCCTCGCTCTTGGCGACCTTGAACACCTCGAGCAGCCGCTCGTAGATGCGACCCACTGCCGCCATCGCCCGATCCGGCTGGTAGCCGCCGGGCAGGAACTCGTCGCTGATGTTGATCACACCGCCGCCGTTCACGATGAAGTCCGGGGCGTACAAGATGCCCCGATCCTTCAGGATCTCTGCCACCTCGGGGCTGGCCAGCTGGTTGTTCGCAGATCCGGCGATCGCCCGCACCTTCAGGCCCGCGCAGCGCTCGGCCGTCAGGACGAGCCCGAGGGCGCACGGCGAGAGCACATCGGCCGCCTCTTCGAAGATGGCGTCGCCGGAGACGACCCGTGCCCCATAGAGGCGCGCCGCCTGGGCCGAGCGCTCTTCCACAATGTCGGTCACGACCAGCTCGGCGCCCTCTTCGGAGAGCAGCCGGCACAGCTCCAGCCCGACGTTGCCCACACCCTGGATCAGGATCGTTCGTCCCTTGGCCGACTGGCTTCCCGTCGCCTCCATCAGCACGGCCTGAATCGCCCGGTAGGTGCCGAAGGCAGCCGCCTTGGACGGATCACCGCTGGTGGCCTTCTTGCCCACGATGTACGGAGAGGTCTCGCCCATCTGCTCCACGTCCTTGGGCGTGATGCCGACGTCTTCGCCGGTGAACACCCGCCCGCCCATGGCCGTGATGCAGCGCCCCATGGCGTGGAAGAGCTCGGGGCTCTTG
>JAKAUI010000051.1 GCA_021827745.1 Bacillota bacterium
TCCGGCGACAGCCAGCCCGCCTCGTCCACCAGCAGGATGAGGAAGAGCAGGGCAAACACCGGTGCCGTGACCGTGACGATGGCGCTGTGCATGGCTAGCGCAATCAGTTGAAGCACGGGTGCCTCCGTAAGCCGAGACCGCGAGCCAGCCAGGCACCATCATCGGCCAGCTCCGCTAGAGCAGGCTCGATCTGGTCCGCTCGGCCCAGATAGCGTGTGAAGCGGAGGTGGTCGCTTCTGCGGCCCACCCCTAGCTGGCCGTCGCTGGGCACCCCGAGGCCGAGGAAGCAGACGATCTCCTGATTGTCGCCAAGGCCCAGCTGGCGTCGCACCTCAGGTGCGGTGGCCATCAGGCCGGTGCCCCAGCGCACGCCGATGCCGATCGACCAGGCAGCCAGTTGCACGATGTAGGCGGCGATGGCGCAGGCGGCGTAGTCCTCGCGCTGGCGCACCAGGTCACCTTCCACCTGTTGCACCAGATACAGATAGACGGCTGGCTCGCGAAATTCTGCCACCTGGGCCTCCACCCGGTCCAGGCCGCGGCCCTCTCGTTCGGCCCGCCTCCTGGCCAGCTCGCCCCGCAGCTCGGCCAGTTCCTCCTTGGCCACTCCCTCCACCACCACAAATCGCCAGGGTTCGGTCATGCGGTGATTGGGCGCCCAGGTGGCAGCCTCGATCAAGTGCTCCACAACGCCTGCCGGGAGCGGCATGGGCTGGAAACGATAGACGGTGCGCCGTGCGTGAATCAGGTCGAACACGACGGCCGCTTCTTCCGGTTTCAGTCGTACCAAACCCCTCACACCCCTCTCTTGGCACTCGGCTAGGTGCGGGCGCGGCCAAGGGCTACGCGAGAGGCTGGCCGCTGGGCTTCCCCGACACCTGGAATGGCTCTTCGGCTGCGGCTACTGTCGCTCGCACCGTTTGGCGGTCGAGCGGCGCAGTAGCCGCCTTTGGTGGCACCGCCTATAGCGACGTATTCCCGCTCAGATAGGCGTCGGCTTGGCTCTGCAGGGCCTGCAGGGCCGCCTGTACGGTCGTCTTGCCGGTCACGGCATCGTAGAACTCGGCGTCGAGCGCTGCCTGCACCTCTTTGTAGGCGGTCGGAATGGGTCGCGAGATCGTATAGGGCGACTGCAGGATGTTGGCTGAGATCGCCACTCCAGGATGGGCTGCCAGATAGACCGGCGATATCGCCGCCAGGCCGCTTGCGGTCTCCGGAGGATATCCTGAGTGCGACCCCCAGTAGGCCTGCTGCGCCGGTGCAAACCACCAGTCGACAAAGGTGGCGGCGGCCTGATCCTGAGCCGCTGTGTTGTTGACCATCAGCACGAATCCGAGGCCCTGCACCAAGTTGGCCGTGTGACCGGATGAGCCGCTGGGGTAGGGCATGACACCGACCGCAAACTTGCCGCCGACTGCGTCAAGCAGCTTCTGATAGCCTGCCGAGGTGCCGTCGGCGATCGCCAGGTGGCCGCTCGCAAAATCGGCCCGGATCTGGGTGCCGTGGGCAATGATCATGTCACCTGCGGCGTACAGGTTGCGGAAGTAGGTGAAGGTCTCCACCGCCGCCGGCGACAGGAAGTCAGTCTTGGTCTGGTGAGAGCCAGGCAGGAAGATGGCGCCGCCATTCGATAGGAAGGGCGGCAGGATGTGGGCGGAGGAGTCCTTCCAGGCCAGGGGCACGACGCCAGGCACCTTCTGCTTGATCAGCGCCACGTCGGTGGCCAGTTCAGCCCAGGTGGTCGGTGCCTGGGCGATGCCTGCTTGGGCAAAGATCGCCTTGTTGTAGCACAGAATCGACACCTTGGCATCGGCCTCGATCCGGTAGTGCTGCCCGCCGATCTCTCCGTTCTGCCAGACCGACGCCGGGAAGCTGGCCTGCTCGCTGGCGCTCATGGCCTGCGGCCCGCTGAGCAGGAGCGAGTTCCACGAAACCAGGGCGTGGGCGTTCAAGAACGCCCCATCGTAGTGGCTGATCAGCGCCAGGACCGGAGCGTCCCCTGCCGCCAGGGCGGCCAGCGCCTTGGTGCTGGCCTTGGTGACCGTCAGGTTGATGTGGATGCTCTTATGGGTTCGGTTGAACTCGTTGATCAAGGCGCTCACCGCTTCGCCGGGCGGACCGCCCGACGAGTGCGACTCCCAGAAGGAAACCTGGATCGGCTGGGCCACAGATGCACTCGATGTCGTGGACGGCGTCGACGTACCGCAGGCCGCTGCGGTGACCGACAACAGGCCGCTGGCGATCAGCACCTTTGCCAGATGCGAGCTGCCTTTCGGCCAGGATCTTGCCATCTTCGGATCACTCCTTATCTAACATGGGGCACGTGGTGTTGGTCTTGAACTGCCCTAGAGAGGTGTCGCAACCGGTCTGCCGACGACGGCGGTAGCCGCTGGCCGACGGGCGCAGGAACGGGCCGGGATGCGTTCCATCACCTCCTTACGCAGGAATCGGCATCGCTGAGCGAACTGGCCGATCAATCCTTCTGACCGCTCTCTGTTCCGGCCACCGCTTGGACGATGTAGCGCTGTGTAAAGGCAAACACCACCACAATCGGAGCCAGGGCGAGCAGGGCGGCAGAAGCGAGCTCGCGGGGGCTTGCCTCGTAGGCCTGCATGTAGCGGGAGAGCGCCAGTTCGATCGGTTGGATCTGTGGGCTGTTGGTCATGATCAAGGGCCACTGGAACTGATTCCAGGACGAGATGAAGGTCAACAGGACCGAGGTGGCGACGGCTGGCCTGGCCAGGGGCACGGCCACCCGGCGGATGTAGGTCAGGGTGCTCACGCCTTCGATCTGGGCGATCTCCCGGTAGCTGCGGGGTAGCTTCATGAAGAACTGGCGGAACAAGAAGATGCTGGCGGTGCTGGCCGCGAACGGCAAGATCAGCCCAGCGTACGAGTTCAACAGATGCAGGTGGTAGAGCGTGACGTACTGCGGCACCAACAGCGCCTGCAGCGGCAGCATCATGACGCCCAGCACCAGATAGAAGTACCAGTTCTGGCCCGGAAAGCGCACCTCGGCCAGGGCATAGCCGGCCAAGGCGCTGGTCACGAGCACGAGCACGATGGTGCTGGCGGAGATGAACACGGTGTTGGCCATGTACCGCAGCCAGTGCGTGTGCAGCAGGATGTACACCAGAGGCCCCAGGTGGAGCATGGGCACCCAGACCGGCGGCAGGCTGTACGCCGAACCGCGGCTTCCGGTGGCACTGACCAGCACCCAGTACACGGGGATGGTGAAGAGGAGTGCCACCACCCCCCGGCTGAGCATCAGCAATCCCTTTTTCAGCACGTGGGTTCCTCCTCGTGGACTAGCGGTAGAAAACGTAGCGGTCGGCCACTTTTTTCTGTAGCAGGGCCAGCCCCAGGATCAGGACGAACAGCACGACGCTCATCGCTGAGGCCAGCGAGAAGTGCTGGTAGAGGAAGGCGGTCTGGTAGATGAGGAGGGAGTCGGTGGTGGTGGAGAAGGCCGGTCCTCCGGCGCCTCCATGCGGACCGCCGGTCAGGGTGTAGATCTGGGAGAAGGTCTGCATGGTGTTGATGGTGGCCAGCACAATCACGAAGAACAGGATCGGCCCGAGCAAGGGCAGGATCACCCGCCTGAGCAGCACCCAGCCGCGGGCGCCGTCGATCTGGGCAGCCTCCAGGACGTTACCCGGGATGGTGGACAGGCCGGCCAGCAACAAGACGGTATAGAGGCCCAGTGAGTGCCACAGGGTGTAGATCATCACGGAGGGCAGGGCCCAGTGCACACTGGCCAGCCAGTTCAGCTGCGGCAGGTGGACGAATCCGAGAATGGCGTTGGCCAGTCCAAACTGCGGGTTGAAGATCCAGACCCAGATGATCGAGGTTGCCACCACCGGCGTCACGTGCGGCAAGAACACCAGCGCTCGGCTGAGCCCGCCCCCCACCCGGTTCAAACCCTCTCGGAGCAGTAGAGCTAGGCCGAGCGCCAGCAGGGTGGTTGATGGCACCACGACGACGACGTAGTAGGCCGTGTTGAGCAGGGATTGCCAAAACACCGGCTGGCTGAAGAGGACGACGAAGTTGTGCAGTCCCACAAAGGGGCTGACCGCCGAGAAGATGTTCCAATGGAACAGCGAAATGTAGGCGAGGAATGCTGCCGGGCCATAGTAGAAGACGAAAAACACCAGGGCACTGGGCAGGATCAGTCCGTACCCGACCAGCGCCTCCCGCCAGGCCATCCTGCGCGGCTGGACTCGGACCTCGGGCGCCCGCCGACTGCGCCGCTGCCACCGCCTGCGAACCAGGCCGGCGGGTGGCACCACCTCGTCAGCCCGACTCTCGGCCGAACTGAACATGCTCATGCCAGTGCCTTGGTCCGGGAGGGTTGCGTACCGTTAGCCTCCCACGGCCCGGTGATTCGCTCTTCTGTGGAGCCATGGAACCAGTGCACCGCCGTCCACGGCACCTGCAGCGGGATCACCTGGCGGCGACTGACTTCCTTGCCAGCGGCAGCAACACAGATTAGCCGCTGTCCCGCCCAATTGCCGTGGATGTGGAGTCGGGCACCGAGCGACTCCACGGTGTCGACCTCCATTGGCAACTGCAGGCCAGCCGATGGCGGCGCGTCCAGGAACCTCTCCCCGCGAAAGCCGAGCCACGCCTGGCCCTGCTCGTTCACGGCCTGGGCCAAGAGCTCGCTCGCCTCGGCTGGCACCACAATGCTGGCGGCCCCTGTGCCGGAGGGCTGGATTGTCCACTGCTGGTGAACACGGCTGGCCACGATCGGCACGATATTCATCGGCGGCGAGCCGAAAAATCTGGCCACAAACACGGTGGCCGGCCGGTTGTAGATGTCGTCTGGAGAACCGACCTGGATCAGCGTCCCCTCCTGCAAGACGGCGATGCGGTCCGCCATGGTCATCGCTTCGGTCTGATCGTGGGTGACGTATATGGTGGGCCGGCCCACCCGATCATGCAGCCGGCGCAGCTCCACCCGCGTCTTCTCGCGGACCAGGGCATCCAGGTTCGACAGCGGCTCGTCGAGGAGGAATAACTTTGGGTCGCGCACCAGCGCCCTGCCCAAGGCGACCCGTTGGCGCTGTCCGCCGGAGAGAACGCCCGGTTTGAGCGACAGCAGCTCGCCCAATTCCAATACGTCTGTGGCCCGTTCAAGCCGCTGGCTGATCTCGTCCCGCGGCAGCCGGTTTGCCTGCAGGCCGAAGGTCAGGTTCTGATAGACCGTCATGTGCGGATAGAGGGCGTAGTTCTGGAAGACCACGCCGACGCTTCTCGAGTATGGCGGGTCGTCGTCGACAACCCGCCCATCCATCAGGACGTGGCCAGAGGTCGCCCTCTCCAGCCCGGCGACGATGCGCAATAGCGTCGACTTCCCGCAGCCTGAGGGACCGACCACCACACAGAACTCGCCGTCCTCCACGGTCAAGTTCACATCGCGCAGAGCGGTGCGCGCTCCATACACCTTGGTGACGGCTCGGATCTCAACCCGGCTCATGAACAGGCACCCGATCGGCCGTCCGGGCGCTGCGTCCGGCCCGCACCCGCCCCATGCCCAGGGTTTGTCGCGTCGTC
Source organism: Bacillota bacterium (assembly GCA_021827745.1). GTDB lineage: Bacteria > Bacillota > Sulfobacillia > JAJZYS01 > JAJZLH01 > JAJZLH01. Next base: position 5,557 of record JAKAUI010000051.1, read on the forward strand.
TCCACCAGACCGCCCTACGCCGATCGCTGACTTCGCGGCAGACATGTTACGCGCCCCCTCGCCACACTGGTTCCAGGGCGAGCGTAGCCGACGGCGCCGGCGGGAGAACTAAGCTGCGATTAAGGCTTGGTTAACAATCGCCGTCAGCTCGGGCGGCCGCGCTGAGGCGCCGCTCTAGCACTCGCTAGGCGGCAAGGGGACCAGTCCCGATCACACTCAAGGTGGGCCGGCGGTGGCGGACCCATCGGCCGGAGCCAACCCGCACCAGGGCGCTCGGCACCAAACCGGCGCGACGGCGTGGCGGATGGCCGTTTTGCTGCTTTGGGCGATCCTGAACGGGGCGTCGGCACCCCTAGCTCCGGGCGGGGCGGGACGGCGATGCCGGCCGTGGGCAGGGCGGCCAGCCTACCGATCCAGTGCACCTGCCTGTGGCGGCGTCAGGGGCTCTCAAATTGAGTTGCCAGCCGTCACGGCCGGCGGTCGCTCAGATACTCCATTTCCGAGTTTCCTGGGGCCATGGTGTCGTCGAGTGTCCTGGCCTCGCCGATCTCACTCCGAAGCGGCCCCCTGCCAGGGGTGGTCAATCGAGGGGAGCGGAATCTTCGCATGCTCCTCCGACTGGGCCGGCTGCACCTCGGTGAACTCTGAGCCAGGTGGCGGATCGGCGATCAGCCAGAGTGCCCGCGGCGGAGTCGACACGATCACCGTCTCACCGGCGGTGCGCCCCTCCTGGCTGTATGCCCGCAGGCTGGTCCCGTCGGGGTTGCGTAGCTCGACCTCCCAGTGGGCGCCAAGGTATGCGCTGTGTGTCACGGTCGCCGTCCAGGCCGGGCATTCGGGCGCCAACTGGTCTGGCGCCTGCAGGGTGATCTGTTCGGGACGAAGCATCCACAGGGCCCGGTCCAGACCCCGATACCGCCCCTGCTCAGCCTCCCCCGCTCGCACCCCGAAGGCGGTCGTCCACACTCCCGGGCGGTCTGCATCTGCCTTCACCGCCAGGAGGTTGGCTGCGCCCATGAAGTCGACTGCAAAGCGCGATTCGGGTCTCCTGTACAGCTCCTGAGGAGTGCCCTCCTGCACCTTCCTGCCGCCGTCCATCAGCACGATGCGGTCGGCGATGGCCAGCGCCTCGACGCGGTCGTGGGTCACGTAGAGGGCACTTACCCCCTCCTGGCGGAGGGTGGCGGCGATCTCCAGACGCATGCTCTCCCGCAGCCTGGCATCAAGGTTCGACATCGGCTCGTCGAGCAGGACCACCCTAGGGTGACCAGCCAGCGCCCGGGCAATGGCAACACGTTGGCGCTGACCGCCGGAGAGCTCGTGCGGGTAGCGCCCGGCCAGGGCCTCCAAGCGGACGCTGGCCAATACCTCGGCCACCCGCCGCCTGACCTCTGGCTCCCGCACCCCGGCGACGGTGAGCGGGAAGGACACTGTCTGGGCCACCGTCATGTGCGGCCACAGGGCGAAGTCTTGAAACACCATCGCCATCCGTCGGCGTTCGGGGGCCACCGCCCAGCCGGGGCGAGAGAGCAGCTGGCCCTCGGCCCAGATCTCGCCGTGGGTTGGGGTGAGAAGTCCGGCTAAGAGGCCGAGCAGGGTGGTCTTGCCACTGCCGGAGGGCCCCAGCACCGCCCAGATCTGGCCCTCGGGCAACTCCAGGCTGATATCCGCCAACGCCGTGACCGACCCGTAACGGTACTCAAGGGACCTCACCTTCAGGCTCATGGTGTCCCTCCTACGACTAACGCGGGGTCATGCGCCGAGTCACCCTGGCCAAGAGTGCACTGAGCGCCAGGACAACGGCACCGAGGCCCAAGGTGGCCAGCACAGTGAGTGCCGCACCGGTGCCGATCTGCATGCTGTGAAACTGATGCAAGATGGCCACCGCCGCCGTGGGCTGACCGGGCGGGTAGAGCAGCATCGACATCGGTAGTTCGAAGACGGCACCGGCAAACACCAGCAGCCAGATGCGCAGCCAGGTTGGTGCCAACTGGGGGATCACGATCCGGCCCAGCACCTTCCTGGTGCTGGCGCCGGCGAGGCGGGCGGCCGAGACCTGCCCCTCTGGCAGCTGCGTCATGGCGCTACTCGCCAGTCGCACGGCGTATGGCAGACCTGTGGCGATGTAGCCAAGCACCAACAGGACGGTGGTGCCGTATAAGTCGAGGCCGACCGCGGCCAGCCAGGGCTGGTTCCACAAGAAGATGTACCCGGCGCCCAGCACAATGCCGGGCACGGCGATCGACGTGGTGAGGATGATGTCCACCAGTCGGCTGAGTGGGCTGGACTGCCGACGCCAGGAGAATGACTGCAGTATGCCGAGCGCCAGGGTGAGAGAAGCAGCAGCGGCAGCCAGACCAAGGGACAGGGCGAAGGCAGACATGCCGTAGGGGACGCTGATCGCCGCCTGGTAGAAGCTAAAGGTTAGGTTGGTGAGTGCGAATCCTGCCCCCATGTGCACGGTCACACTGGACAGAAAGGTGGACACCGCCGGCACACCGAGTCCGATGGCAAACAAGAGGCCCAGGCCGCACGCGGCGGTCCCCCGCCAGCGGCCGAGCAGGCGCCGTGCCAGCGGCTTGTGTCCGCCCCAACGGGTGGCGAAGCCGCGCCGCCCTACGGCGCGGCGCTGCGCGGTCTGGGCCAGCATGACCAGGGCGACCAGCAGCACAGACATGGCAGCCGCCTCTGAGAAGTTGGTCGGGAAGCTCTCCAGGGCGGCATAGATGGCGTAGGTGGTGAGCGGGAAATTGGCGCTCTGGGCCAAGGTGGCGGCGACACCAAAGTCGCTCAGCACCTCGGCAAAGATGATCAGGCCGCCAGCGATCAGGGCTGGCAGGAGCAGCGGGATGAGAATCCTCCGCCACACCGTGAGGCCGCGTGCGCCACTGATCCGGCCAGCCTGGATCACCTCGTCGCCGAGACCCTCCAGACCGCTCTGAACGGTGAAGGTGGCGAACGGAAACAGCTTGAGACTGAGCACCACCATGACGCCGACCGGGCTGAGCAAAGCGCCGCCGACCACGCCTGCTCCCAGGCCGCCGGGGCTGAGCAGCAGGCTCCATCCCTGGCCGATGAGGAAGGACGGGGCGAGGAAGACGGCCCAGACCAGACCAGCGTACAGCCGCCTCGCTGGCAGATCGGCCAAGGTGAGGAGCCAGGCGACCAGAGCGCCGAGAGCGGTCGCCACGACGGCCGTGGCGAGGCCGAGGGCGAGTGAGTCCAGGCCGGACTGCAGGGCATAGGGGTCGGCCGCCATGGCACCAAAGCCGGCCCCGGACAGCCTCAGGCTGGCTGGTACTCCAAACAGGCTTGGCATGGCGCTCTGCAGCAAGATGGCGCAAAGCGGCAGCACAACCAACACCACGGCCGCCGCCGTGGCGATCGGTCCGCCCAGAGACAGGCGTCTTGCCCAGTGGAGCCCCCGCCCGAGCAAGCTCGGGCGGGGTGCGTGCCGGCCGGGGGTTGACGGTGGATCAGCCAGGGGGACGAGTCTAGGGCCCGACGCTCCAACCGCTGGCCCGGTCACCTGACAACGTTGTTCGTGAACCAGGTGGTCCAGGCTTGCTGGTGGTCACCGGCCCACACCGGATTGACATTGATCCAGACCACACCAGGGCGGGTGACCAGCGGCTGGATCACGGAGGTGACCGGCTGGAACAGGGAGTCTGAGCCGGCGGCCTGGATGTCCTGCATGGTCTTTTGACCCTGCTTGGAGAGGACCCAGGTCACAAACTCCTTGGCCGCTGCCATGTCCGGGGCCTTGGCATTGATGGCGATGTCGCTGGGCAGCAGGGTCACTCCGTCCGACGGATAGACAACCGAGACGGACGCCCCCGAGAGCTTGGCGTTCAGTTCGGCGGAGTCCTGGAACATGGCGACCTTGATCGTGCCATTTTCCAGTGCCTGCAGCGTGTTGCCGTTGGTGGCAAAGATCTGCAGCCCATTCTTCTTCAGGGCTTGGAAGAAGGCCATGCCCTGGCTAACGCCCATCTGCTGAAAGATGCCGGCAACCAGCGGATAGGTGGGTCCCGAGATGGCCGGGTTATTCATGCCGATGGCGCCCTTGAAGAAGGGGTTGAGCAGGTCCGTCCAGGTGTGGGGCACCTCACTGGGGGGTACCAGTTTCGTGTTGTAGGCGATCGCACCGGCTGCGGTGGTGCCGGTCGGAAAGTAGGCATGATCTGGCGGCAGCAAGGAAAGCCCCAGGCTGGTGTAGTTGGATGCGCTGGATGGGGTGAAGCCCCGCAGCAACATGTTCTGCTGGTCCAGTGAGGCCATGGCGCCGTTTCCGTCAAACCAGATGACGTCCCATTGCGGGTTCTGCTTCTCGGCCATGACCTTGGCAAGCAGCGGTCCGGTCGACATGTCGCTCAGTTCGACCTGAATGCCCGTCGCCTTTTGGAAGGCCGTCGCCTCCGCCTGGTCGTAGCCCTGGGCGGAATAGAACACCAGCTTCTGGGGAGTCTTGGACGGGGATGCCCCAGATGTGGCTGGGCTACTGCCGCAACCTGCCAGGATGACGCTGAGAGCAAGGGTGGTGCCGACCGTCCACAGGATCCTCCGGGTCACGATGTGGTCCCTCCTCACGACGATTTGTCTCTTCCACCTTTCACCTTAGTGGCCGATTGTTAAGGTCAGGCTTCGGTTCTATGAAGATTCCGCGAAGTCCAGTCTGCCGCGGCACGCGACGGACGCCCCAAGAGGACTGGAGACCTGTAGCACGGCCCCGACAGCGGCCGGCGTCGGACCTGTCACCAGGCATCAGAGGAGATCGACCATTGCCCTGACACCCAAGTGCTGCACGTGAGCATCCAGGCGGAGCCGACGCCGGCCGGCCGCCAGGCGGAGCCTCGCCGAGGGGTGGCCGCACACCAGCTGGGAGCCCGGCTCGGTCGCGAACTCGGCTCTGGCCCGTGGCCGCGGATTCCCAGCCAGAGGAGTCCATCAGCGGGAGGAAAAGACTTCGGGAGCTGGAGTCCGGCTGTCACGGCGGAAGGTGGTGAGTGCGGTGGCGATGCGCGAGAAGGTCCCACTGCTCCTGGTCGGCAGCCATCACATGAACAATCCAGGCCGGGACCTTTACAACGTCGTCGCTGACGACGTTCTGGGTACGGTGCGCCAGGAAGAGATGGAGGCAGCCGTCGCCAGCCTCGGCCGCTTTCGCCCGACCATGGTGGCGCTCGAGGTGCCGAGAGAAGAGGACACCGCCTTGAACCTCGATTACCGCCACTATCGGCAGGGTCGCTTCGCCCTCACCGCCGACGAGCGCCACCAGCTCGGGTTTCGGCTGGCTGCCCGCTTGGGTCTGGAGCGGATCCATGCCGTGGACTGGAACGAGATGCCCCCCTATGTCGAGCGCGACCTTGGTGAGGTCTGGGAGTATGCCCAGGTGCGCGACCCGGATCGACACGCGGCCCTCTCGGCCGCCTGGGGGCGGTGGTCCAGTGCGTTCAGCGAGAGGCAGGCGACGGATACGATCGGCGAGCTTCTGCGCTGGCTCAACGACCCGGACGGCCTGGCATCCGATCATCAGAACTATCTGACCCTTGCCCAGCTGGGGACCGGCGGTGAGTATCCGGCCGTGCCGTGGATCACTGCTTGGCTGCAGCGAAACCTCACCATCTTCGTGAACCTGACGCGGCTGCTGGGCAGACCCGACGACCGCCTGCTGGTCATCTACGGCCGCGGGCACATCCCACTGCTGAGCCAGTTTGCCGCAGGATCCGGCCTCTTCTCGCTGGAGAAGCCGGGTGACTATCTGCCATAGCCCCAGATCCGTGGACTCACACCAATGGTTATGAACCATCTCATCTATTGCCTATTTCATGGCCATATCATAGCCTAGAATCGGCCCTGACTTCATAGGGGGATGTGCCCATGAAGACGGATTTGACCGGCTTTGATCTGGACGCCAGTGTCTCGGTCTCGGACCTCCGCGGCCAGGCGACCTGGCAGCGGTTGCTCGCCCACTATGGGAAGCTCCGTGTGGAGAGGCGCGGCCGCGGCAAGGCAGCCGTGGTTGGGGTACTGGTCGCCCCGGCCGTGTGGCGAGAGGTATGCCGCGTAGTGGCCGATCAGGAAGCAGCTGAAGATCGTGCGGATGAGCGTCTGATCGATCAGCGGGCAGGCGGTGAGTTGCTCCACGGTGAGGCACTGATAGAGGGGATGGCTGGGCGTCTCAAGGCGCATG
>JAKAUI010000012.1 GCA_021827745.1 Bacillota bacterium
AGCGGAACAGGCCGGCAAGTTCGCATGGGAGTATCTGGAGCGAGGCCCCGACCGGTGGCGGGTGCAGATCCGCCGCCTGGCACCATAGGTTCCAAGGAAGGTCGGTTCGAATGGCCGCTGCCCGAAGTCCGGGTGCTGAACCGGCTACCACCAGCCATGGCGGAGCGAGCAGCCGGAGCTGAGGCAGGAGCGGGGGCGAGAGGGTGGGGTCGACATGAACCGATGGGGACGGCAGGCAGCAGCGGTGCTGCTCGGTGCTGCCCTCTTGCTGGGCGTCCGCCTCTTTTTCCTGCCCTGGGCGCTGGGTGCTGGCCAGGCCCCGGCTCCCCCAGCCGGGGTGCTGGTGATCAGGCAGAGGATTGCCCCCAGCTTCACCCTGACCGATCAGTTTGGACAGTCGGTGTCCCTGGGCCAGCTGCGCGGCAAGGCCGTCGTGCTCGCCTTCATCGACTCCCAGTGCACCACGGTCTGCCCGCTCACCTCGGCTGAGCTGGTCCAGGCCACACACCTGCTCGGTCCTGCCGCCGGGCAGGTGCAGCTCCTGGCGGTGAACGCCAATCCGATCGCCACCTCCGTCGCCGACGTGCGGGCGTATTCCCAGACCCACGGCCTGCTCTATGGCTGGCTGTTCCTGACGGGCCCCCCAGCCGGCCTGGCCGAGGTGTGGAAGGCGTACGGCATCTACGCGGCGCTCTCACGTGGAGCGGTCGTCCACACCGCGGCCATCTACGTGATCGGTCCGGATGGCCACCTCCGCTTCCTCGTCACCAGCACCATGGACGAGGCGGCCGTGGCGAGCGGGGCGAGCACCATCGCCCGGCTGGTGAGCGCCGTCCTGCCGGATCATCCTGCTGTGGGTGCGCCAAGCCCCCAGCTGCCGCCAATCACCGCTGCCGAGTCGGCCACCCTGCCCCTGGCCGGGGGCGGGACGATGCCGATCGGACCTCGCCACGCCCACGTCTACCTGTTTTTCGGCACCTGGCTGAGCGAACTGACCAATCTTGCGGCGACGATGGCCAGTCAGGACGGCTACGTCGGCACCGCCGGGCTACACGGCTGGCCAGCCCTGGTGGCGGTGGACGAAACGGTGACCGAGCCCAGTGCCGGTGCCCTGGTCGACTTCCTCAGCCGACTGCCCAGCCCGCTTGCCTACCCGGTGGCGATGGACCCGGGCGGCAGGCTGGCGGGTGGTCTGGGACTGGGCGGCAGCCCAGAGTACATGCTGGTGGTCGGTGGCCAGGTGCGCTGGCGGCACCAGGGCTGGCTCACCTCCGGGCAGCTGGCGTCGGCCGTGGCCCAGGAGATTTCGGCCCAGCGGCTGCCCAGGGCTCCCCTTCCGGCAGAGGACCAGGCGGACCGGAGCTGATACCTTGCCTGGTCTCCCATAGGGCCGCCCTAGCCGCCGGGCTGCAGGATCCGGAGTGGTACGCTCTTAGCGGGATCCGGTTGTGCCGGCACCAGCCCGCCTGCCCCAGATCGACGCTGAGCAGCGACAGGAGGTGTCCGACGGAGATGGACAGCGACGCCATGCGGCCTCGCATTGCCTACTTCAAAGTCGCTCCAGATGCGATGCAGGCCATGCACGGGCTCGAAGAGTACGTGGCGAAGAGCGGCCTGGAGGCCCCGCTCCTGGAACTGGTGCGGATCCGGGCGTCCCAGATCAACGGCTGCGCCTACTGTCTCGACATGCACACCAAGGATGCCCGGGCGGGCGGGGAGAGCGAGCAGCGCCTCTACGCCCTGGCCGCCTGGCGAGAGACGCCCTTCTACACCGCTCGCGAGCGGGCGGCGCTGGCCTGGTGCGAGGCGGTGACCAGGCTGGCCGACGATTCGGTGTCTGACCCGCTGTTCGATGCCGTCAGGGCGCAGTTCTCGGAGGGAGAGGTGGTCGCCCTGACCATGGCCGTGGTCGCCATCAACGGCTGGAATCGCCTGGCCGTCTCGCTGCGCACCGTCCCCGGGACCTACCGGCGGCCGGCCGCTAGGCCAAAGTGACGCCGATTGGGACGCAACCTGGGTCCTGAGCGAGGCTCCAAGACTGGCGGTGGGTCGAAGAGTGGGCCGAGGAGGAAGCGCCGATGAAGAAACTGTTTTCCGCCTTGCCGCCAGGAGCCCGCTTTCGCCTGGATGGCGAGGTGCTGACCAAGGTGGAGCACGAACTCCGACCAGGCATGGTGCAGTGTTCCAACGCGCTCAGCGAGGACGGCCACTGGAAGCTGGTCACAGACGATGAGATGGTGGTGGATCTTGGGCCACCCGGAGCCAGCCAGCGCTGAGATCCTACGTGCGAGCCGGCTGAGTGCGCCCTGGCGGGCACAGGCTAGCGCCTCTTGCTCCGCTTGGCTGGCGGCTGGGCGGCTGCCGCCGGACGGGCCGTGAGCGGCAGGTAGCTCTCGACCAAGGGGTATTGCATGTGCGGCCTGAAGCCGGAGCCATAGGCGGCGATCTCCGGCCGCTCGGTCAACTCTTTGATTCCATAGCGCAGGCTCTCCGGTCCGCGGGAGCGGGCCGTGAGATCATACTCGCGACTCATGATCAGCGCTTCCTCGGGACACGCCTCGACGCACAGGCCGCAGAAGATGCAGCGGCTTAGATCGATCTCATACCGTGCCGGCCCCTTCTCGATGCCTGGGGCGGACACTTCCTTGGCCTCGATCGTGATGCACTCGGCGGGACACACCGTCTCGCAGAGGTAGCAGGCAGTGCACTTCAGGCTGCCGTCCTGGCGCTGGGTCAGGACGTGAACGCCGCGGAAGCGGCGCGAATACGGTTTGCGCTGCTCGGGATACTGAATGGTGACGTGGTGGCGCCCCACCGTCTGCCGGATCATCTGCCGCAGTGTCACCTCCTGTCCGGAAAGGATGCCCATCACATCCTGAGGGACGCGGGCCCGAGTGGCCTCGGCCCTGGCTCGCACATCAACGACCTGAGAATCCCTCTTCGCCATAATGCATCCTCCCTTCCGGTGGATAGACTGAGGCAAGGCGGCTGGGGAGGTGCTGGTAGTCCAGCCCTCTGTAGGCTGCGACTGTGTGCTCCAGTTCGGCAAAGAGCACCTCCGGCGCAGTGCTGGGACGGTGGTTGGTGAAGGTGTGCAGAAGATCGGCCAGGACGGCGGTCGCCTCCCTGGCGGCCCCAGGCGGCTCCGTCGCCTTGGCGCTATGCTGCACCGTCCCCTGGTAGTTGGTGTAGGTCCCCTCCTCCTCCGCCCAGGCCGCCACCGGCAAGGACAGTGATGCGCCCTTGAGGTAGGGTAATCGGTGCGTGGTGAGCACCACGCTGTGCGGGCAGAGCTCTAGCAACCGAGCCAGCGCCGCTGCCACCGGCGGCAACTCGTCTCCGACCAGGGGCGGGTAGTAGAGGAGGACCAGGGCCACACAGTCACCGGCCTCGGCGGCTTGGAGATAGTCGTCCAGCCCGCCCGGCTGCTCGGAGAATCCCAGATAGAAAGCTCCCATGGTGTTGGGGTGCTTGTCCCACCGTCGTAGCAGGTGGTCTTGCCGGGCGCCGACCAGATCCGTTTCCTGGCTGAGGCGGAAGTCCAGGCGGTGATGGGGGAATGCCCGGGTCACCAGGTGCTTGAACAGCAGGAGGCTCTCATTGGTGGCTGACGCCGAGGCGAGCGCCAAGAGCGGCCTAGTGCCGGATGCATCGTCGGTTGCCAGGAGCTCCTGGGCATGGCGGATGCCATCTGGCCACGCCACCTCTTCGCCGCCGCTGAGAAGGGGCTGACTCAGGCGGTCGGGGCCGTTGGCCCGCAGGTAACTGAGACGCCCTTCGTCGCATATCCAGCTGCTGTTCACGGCCGGGTTTCGCCGCGGCACCAGGCGCTCGATCCGATTTTCGGCGTGGTCGATGCGCAGGTTGCAGCCGGTACTGCAGCCGGCGCATACGGAGTCCGTGTGCGCGAGGTGCCACACCCGGCGCCGAAAGCGGAAGTCGCGCGAGGTGAGCGCACCGACCGGGCATAGGTCAGCCAGGTTGCCGGCATAGGGGTCCTCGAGCGCACGGTCCTCGAAGGCGATCAGCTCGACTCGATTGCCGCGATGGATGAACTGCAACTCGGCCAAGCCCGAGATGTCAGCGGAGAAGCGCACGCAGCGCGAGCACATCACACAGCGTTCGGAGTCGAGCACGATGCGGGGGCCCAGCTCGATGCGTTTGCGCTTCCGCACCTTCTCGACCACGTCAACCTGGCTGGTGTGAAGGCCATAGTCGGGATGCATGTAGAAGTCCTGTAGCGAGCACTCACCTGCCTGATCGCAGATGGGGCAGTCCAGCGGGTGGTTGATGAGCAGAAATTCGAGCACGCCCTGGACGGCCTCTGCCGTCTCAGCGCTGGTGTGCGGTGAGGACACCACCATGCCGTCCGTGACCGGGGTGGCGCAGGCTACGACCAGGCGGGCGAAGCCCTCAACCTGCACCAGACACATCCGGCAGTTCCCCTCCGGCCTGAGGTCAGGATGGTAGCAAAAGCGCGGGATCTCGACGCCCAGGCGGTCGGCCGCCTGGATGATGGTGGCGCCGGGCTCGACCTCGATCTGCTGGCCGTCAACTGTGACGAGCGGCATCGCTCACGCCTCCTCGCTTACAAACTGGCTGTGGGCGGTCCCTCCACCGGCTCGGAAAGAGCAGCCTCCACCGCCGGCGGACCCATGCGCGCCGATCGCGGGCCGTGGCCATGGCGCTGCCAGGGGGGTGAGGGGTCTGGAGCCGGCGGCAAGAGGGCTTCGAACTCAGGGCGAAACTTGCGGATGAAGCTTTGCACCGGCTGCACCGCCGCATCGCCCAGGCCGCAGATGGTGCGGCCCTCCATGTTGTCGCCCGTTCGGAGCAGGAGATCGAGGTCGTTCACCCGGCCCTCTCCCGCCAACAGCCGCTTCAGCACCCAGGCCATCCAGCCGGTGCCCTCCCGACAGGGGGTGCACTCGCCGCACGACTCGTGGGCGTAAAACTCCGCGATCCGCAACAGCGCCGGCGGCATCTGGGCGGTGTCGTCGAAGGCGATCATGCCGCCGCTGCCCAACATGGTGCCAGCCGCCTGCATCGACTCGTAGTCGATGGTCACACCCGCCGCCTCATCAGCGCTCAAGATGGGGACCGAGGTGCCGCCCGGGATGACGGCCTTCAGCTGCCGGCCGGGCGGCATGCCGCCGCCCTCTTCGTTCAGGAACTGGAGCAGCGGGCGGCCCATCGTCACCTCGTACACGCCCGGGCGGCTGACCTGGCCGCTGAGACTGACCAGTTTGGTGCCCGCGCTGCGGCCGGTGCCCACCCCAGCATAGCGATCGGCGCCTTCCGTCATGATCCAGGGCAAATTGGCGAGCGTCTCCACGTTGTTGACGACCGTCGGCTGGTCCAGGAATCCGGCCGACGCCGGGAAGGGCGGCCGCACCCTGGGGTAGGCCCGCCGCCCCTCCAGGGACTGGATCAGCCCTGTCTCCTCGCCGCAGATGTATGCTCCCGCTCCCAGCTGAATCGACACCCGGAGGCCGTAGCCAGACCCCAGGCAACTGTCGCCGAGAATGCCTGCCGCCTTGGCCTGTTCGATCGCCCCAGCCATGACCATGGCCAAAGAGGCGTACTCACCGCGGAGGTAGAGGTATGCCTTGTGGGCGCCAATGGCATAGGCGGCGATGGCGATGCCCTCCAGCACCAGGTGCGGGTCTCTCTTCAGTAGGTAGTGGTCCTTGAATGTGCCAGGCTCGCTCTCATCGGCGTTGCACAGGAGATAGACGGGCCGATCCGGTGCCGGGTGGATGAACGACCACTTGCGACCGGTCGGGAATCCAGCCCCGCCACGGCCCCTGAGGCCGGAGGCCTCTACCTCCTGGATCACCTCCTGGCGGCTTCTCGACAGCGCCGCTTCGAAACCCTGATAGGCCCCGCCCCGTCGGGCGACGTCGAGCTGGACCTGGTCGGGCTGGTCGGTGTGGCGAGTCAGGATTCTGGTCATATCGGTCACCTCCGCCAGCGGGTCAGCAACTCGGAGAGCACGGTGCTGGTCAGCGGGCCGACGAACGCTGTGTCCAGCATCCCGGTCGGGGCCTGGTCGCAGTTGCCGATGCATTCCACCAGGCGAACGGTCAGGGAGCCGTCTTGGGTCCGCCCGCCGTCCTCGATGCCGAGGTTGTCCAGCACCTCCCTTGCCAGCGGATCGGCGCCGCACAACTGACAGGAGATGCCCCGGCACAGGCTCAAGACCTGGCGACCGGTCGCCTCCTCGCTGATCTGATCGTAGAAGCGGGCCACGCCCTCCACCGTGGCCGGGCTCAAGCTGAGCAGGGCAGCGATCTGCACCACCTCGTCAGGGCCAACCTGGCGGCGCTCCTCTTGGACAACCCGTAACGCCGTGAGCAAGGCGTGCCGGGCTGAATCCTCTTCCCGGCGGGCGGTCTCGATCTCCGCCAGCGCCCGGTCCGAAAGCCGCCTCATCGCTCACTCTCGCCGGCGATGATGTTCAGGCTGCCCAGAGTGGCCACCACATCGGAGTACATCATGCCCCGCATCATCTGGGGGAAGGCCTGGTAGATGGCAAAGGACGGCGGCCGGACCTTGACCCGGTATGGCCGCGGGCCGCCATCGCTGACGATGTAGAAGCCGAGCTCGCCGTTTGCCGCCTCGCTGTAGCCGTACACCTCCCCGACCGGAGGGCGGATGCCCTCCATGATCAGCTTGAAGTGGTTCATCATGTCCTCGATGTTGGTGTACACACCGTACTTGGGCGGCAGGGTGACCCGGCGGTCATCAGTCGACACCGGCCCCGGGGGCAGGCTGTCCAATGCCTGGCGGACGATGCCGAGGCTCTGCCGGATCTCCTCCATCCGCACCAGGTAGCGATCGTAGACGTCGCCCTCGCTGCCCACCGGGATGTCGAAGTCGAACTGGTCGTAGCCGTCGTAGGGGCTTGCCCGGCGCACGTCGTAGGGCTCCCCGCTGGCCCGCAGGCACGGTCCCGTAAAGCCGTAGGCGATGGCGTCCTCTCTGCTGATGGCGCCGACATGACGCATGCGGTCGCGGGCGATCGGGTTGTGCGTGACCATCCGGTCGGTGTCCCGCACCACCGGCGGCACATGCTCCAAGATGGCCCTGACCCGGGCCTCGAAGTCCAGGGGCACGTCTTCGGCGAAGCCGCCGATCCGCACGTAGCTGACCATCATGCGGGCACCGGAGCACTCCTCCAACAGGTCGTAGATCTCTTCGCGCACGTTCCACAGGTAGAAGAAGCTGCTGATCAAGCCCATGTCCATCAAGTTGGTGCCGATGCAGACCACGTGGTCCATAATCCGGCTGAGTTCGCTGAAGATCACCCGCAGATGTCTGGCCCGGGGCGGGATGGTCACGCCCAAGAGCTTTTCAACCGCCATGGCGAATCCAGCGCTGTTCATGAAGCTGGACATGTAGTTGAGCCGATCGCAGTAGGGGATCATGTTGTGGTAGGTGTGCGTCTCCGCCATCTTCTCAAAGTTGCGGTGCAGGTAGCCGAGCTCCACATCTGCCTCCTGGATGACCTCGCCGTCTAGGCGGGCCACGATCCGAAAGACGCCGTGCGTCGCAGGGTGGGACGGGCCGATGTTGAGCACCAGCGGCTGGGCCACGATTTCTTCTCCGGCCAGGTCGACCGGAGAGCGCTCGGCCACTGGCAGTGTGGCGGGTGTCTCGAACGGCTGCGTCAGCCCCGGCGGGTAGTCGCGGCGCATGGGGTGGATATTGCCGAACCCGTCGTGGGTGAGGATCCGCCTCAGGTCCGGATGGCCCACGAAACGGATGCCAAACAGGTCGAAGGCCTCTCGCTCGAACCAGTTTGCGGCCCTGTAGAGGCCGGTGACACTGTCCACAGACGGGCTTGCGGCATCCACGCCCACGGCCAGGCGGATGCGGTGGCCGTGTTGCAGCGAGCAGAGGTGGTAGACGACGTCGAAGCGCGGCGAGCGCTCGAGATAGTCGACGCCGGCGATATCCAGGAGGAGGTTGAAGTCGAGGGCCGGGTCGTCGCGCAAGAAGCCGAGCACCGGCTTCAGTGCGGCGGGCCGCAGGCGGACCGTGAGGTCGCCATGGTCGCTGTGTTGAGCCACAACGGCGTCAGGGAACTCCTGGCGCAGGCGGAGGGCAATCGGCTCGTCGACCGAACCCGTGCGGCCTGTGTACGCCAGAAGTGCCCGGCTCGGGGCAGCAAGCCTGGTCACGGAGGCGTCGTCGGTCCTGGAGTGGGGCGCCCGGCGCAGACGCTCAGGACTCAGGGTGCCATCCTGGATGCCGCGCTGCAGGTCGATGATGCCGTGCAGGAGCGCCTCCGGTGTAGGTGGGCAACCTGGAATGTAGACATCCACCGGGATGAACTCGTCGATGCCCTGAACGACATGGTAGGAACGGTAGAAGCCACCAGAGATTGTGCAAGCCCCCATGGCGATGACCCACTTCGGCTCCGCGATCTGCTCGTAAATGGCTTTCAGCACCGGAGCCATCTTGTCGGTGATGGTGCCCATCACCAGCAGCAGGTCGGACTGCCGCGGGCTGAAGCGCAGCACCTCGGAGCCGAAGCGGGCAATGTCATAACGGGCAGAGGCGGTGGCCATGAACTCGATGGCGCAACAGGCCGTTCCGAAGGGTAGCGGCCACAGGGAGCCACTCTTGGCCCATCGCGCCAGCGCCTCGAGCCTGGTGGTGACGAACGGTTTCGGTGCTGGGTCATGAGACACAAGATCACCCCGTCTGCCGAGTGCCGCCGGCCCGAAGCGCTCAAGCTGCGGCTGATCCGAGTAGGAGGCTGGCCGATTCCGTCTAAATAGGGAGATTCTGGACCTACCCCCATCCGCCCTTCCCGTCGGCCGAAAGGAAGTCCTGGCTAAAGATGCGGAGGCGGAGAGCCGAAGCCGCTGGCGGTGATCACGCCCATCATCACCACCAGCATGGTCCACACGGTGCCTGCCCTGGGCGAGTACCGTTCCGCCAGATAGCCGCCGAAGTAGCCGGTTAAGGCAAAGCCGAGGTGGAGCAGGGCGTGCAGAATCGGATAGGCATCCACGCCGGAGTAGATGTCCGGCAGCATCAAGAGTACCGAGAGGCTGGCCAAGAGAATGACGCCGAGCAGCGCGGTCGGGTCCCCGTAACGGCGTGGGTGGCTGCGGGCGTAGGCGATGCCGAGCAGCCCGGCCAAAAGCAGAATCAGGCTGTGCTCGATGTGGTGGACCAAGAGCGGCGGGCTGACCGGCCCAGTCAGGAGCGGGTCGAAGACGATCAAGGCTACGGCCAGCCCTACCAGGATCGGCCAGCGCCGCTCGATGGCGGTCATGTGGCATCACTCTCCCGGCTGGCGCCGTTACGGCGGCCGCGGCGGAAGATCTCGATCAATAGGCCGGTCATACCGACCAAGAGCACGCCGGCGAAGACGGTGCCGATCATCGCCAGAAGCGGTCCCGGGGCCGGCTGTACCGCCTCCCGCCGGGGCACCCCCTCGATGCCGCCGGCGTAGAACATGGCGAGGAAGCCGATCATGCCGATGAAGAACAGCCACTCGAAGACCTTGGCCCATGGCGGCGTCGGCGCATCATCGCCGGCGAAGTAGGAGGCGAAGCCGATCACGAACAGGAACACGCCGCCCAGGAGATAGGTGTGAAAGTGGGCTGGCACCCACAGCGTGTTGTGCAGCACATCGTTGAAGGGGATGGTGGCATCGATCATGGCCGCCACTCCGCCCACCAGCCAGCCCAGGAGGCCGGCCATGAAGAAGGTGGACCCGATCCGCCAGCGCATGTCGGAGCGGTAGACCAGGAGCAGGGCGCCGAAGATGGTGACCACCGCCGCCGGGATGGTGGCGATGTAGGTGGAGGCCTCGCCGAAGATCTGCAGCCACGGTGCTTGGACGAAGTCCATGTACAGGTGGTGCGGCCAGGCCCAGGGCACAAACAGCAACGACGTGGTCCAGGAGATGGCGTAGATCTTGTTGGTATGCCACGGCCGGCCGGTGTAGTGCGGCAGCACGGCATAGATCACACCAGCCGAAAGATAGATGGTCAGGTTGGCGATGGTGTGCCCGAAGAAGTAGGTCAGGTTCTTGATCCAGAGCGGGTCGACCGGGAAGGCCGGCATCGCCCAGTGGGCGAGCAGAGCGATCACCAGGACGGTGCCGGCGGCGGCGGTCAGGAGGCCATCGATGGCGACCATGGTGGCCGCGATCACCGTCGGCGGCGCCACCTTGCCATCCGCCCGGCGTAGCCCAGGGAAGATGGTGTCGAGGGCCAGGCCGTTCAGGATGCCGTACTCGCGGATGATTGAGGCCAAAAGGTCGATGCAGAAGATGGCGAAGCCGATGCCGACGAACAGCACACCGAAGAAGAACAGTCCAGTCGACCACACCGGCCAGGTGTTGCCGATGAAGGGCAAGGGGTAGAGGAAGGTCCAGCCCGGCCCGAAACCGCCGACCAGGATGGCCGCCGCCGCTGCCAGGAGGCCCCAGACAATGGCCAGGACCGAGAACACCAGCACCTCCACCCGGAGGTTGAGCAGACGGCGCAGGAAGTGCCAGTGGGCAACCGCCGTGAGGACGACCACGGTGGCAATCATGCCGGCGCCATGCAGTGTGAGCAACGCGTAGAAGGTGGCGGCCGACAGGTGGACGATGTCACCCTGGGCGGCCTTCATCACGCCGCCGACCATGCCCAGGAAGAAGATGAGACCGAAGCCGATGCATAGGCTGAGCGCCACCATCCAGCGTGGCGTCACGCCCATCTCGGCGCCGTACAGCTCGACCGGCCCTTGGTTGCCGAGCGCCACGGTCAGACCCCCCTCGCCAGCGGGGCGGCGGCCGAGGCCGGCTGGTAGACCTGAAGCGGCTGGAACATATAGGAGTGGCCCGCTCCGCACAGCTCCAGGCAACGGATGATGTAGCGGCCCGGGGCCGGGAAGGTGAAGAAGAAGACATTGGTATAGTCGGGCATCGCCTGCACCTGGCCCAGGAGTACGCCCTGGGGGCTGTAGATGCCCATGTCGTGGTTGACGTCCAAGGATGTGACCAGGAATTCGATTGGGGTCTGGGCCGGCAACTTCTGGGGCATGGTGAAGGCGAACTGATGGGCGTATACGTGTACCACCAGTGCCGGCTTGGCGCTGGACCCCTGCGCCCAGGCGTAAGGCACCGTCCACAGGGTGACTAGGAATGCCGCCACCAGGAGGGTTCCGTAGAACCAGCCCCAGAGGCGGCGCAGCCGGTAGCCGCCGGGTTGCACTTCTCCCTGGGGGGCGGGCCGCCTGGTGCTGGAGACCACCCAGGCGAAGACGACCACCACGATGGTGCTGAGCGCCAGCCACAGTGCCAGGATGACCAGCTGCTTGCCCACGATCGGGACCACGCCCATCCCTCCAGATCGGAGTCGGCCGCCACTCGCTGAGAAGGACTGGGTGCTGGGTCCGGACACGCTCACTGGTAGCGTCGGTCAACCGGAGAGGGCCTACTGTGACCGCCGTCACTGCCGGACAGAAGTTTCTGCCCAGGCGCGTGCCGGGTGGGTATGGGGGCTGAACCCTGAACGGCGGGCCGACGGCGAGAGGCGAGGGAGGAGGAGCGACCGGCAGGTCTCGCTGTGACCATGATCACGGCTCGTCGCCGGCGGAGTCTTCATCATCGCCACTAGAGAGTGGAAGTGGGGGGAGCGCCATGCCCGAACCTTCGCCGGTGGTCACGCTCGACGTCCGGGACGACCTGAGGATGGGACGAGAGCCGTTCGCCCGCATCATGGCCGCGGT
>JAKAUI010000016.1 GCA_021827745.1 Bacillota bacterium
AGCACTGCTGGAACGATTCGGTGGGCCGCCTGGCCCGCTGTGGCCTGACCAACCCGGACGGCCATTTGGTCGAGCTGGACATGACGGCCGATTCGGCCCTGCTCGGCCTCTCCCAGTTCGACGAGATGGCGCACCCGCGCCTCACCGCCACCTGGCGGCAGATCCGCGAGATCCTGCGCGTAGAGCCCTGCGACGGCGGCATCGCCCGCTACACCGACGACCAGTACCAGACCGCCCTGCCCAACTCGGCAGAGATCCCGGGAAACCCCTGGTTCATCACGACCTTGTGGGCGGCCCGCACCCTAATCAGAGAGGCCACGGACCGCGACTCTCTAGACGCCGCCCAATCCCTGGTCTCCTGGTGCGCCAGCCACGCCCTGCCATCGGGCATCATGGCCGAGCAGGTGCACCCGAAGACCCATGAGCCGCTGTCCGTCTCGCCGCTGACCTGGTCGCACAGCGCCTTCGTCTCGACGGTGCTGGCATTGGCGGCGAAGGGGCGCCAGCTTGACGTCGCCGCCGGCTGACCTTGGCTGGCGGATGTCTGACCAGACATCCGATCGGGCTCCAGCAGTCCAATCCACGGCGCCTTGTGGCTGCCGGACCGCACGGCGCACCGCCCCTCCCGCTCCATCGTCCCTTGACGCCTAGGGGGGAGACCATGGGGCGGCACATCTTCCTGCTGTCGATGGAGGGCCCAGATCCCTACGCCACCGTCGGCGGCCTGCAGGTGCGGGTCTGGGGGATGGCGCGGGCGTTTGCCCGCCACGGCGACACGGTGACTTTGACCTTCGTCGGAGACCCGCTCCAACCGGGGCGAGAGCTGCTGCAGGGCGTGCAGCTCTGGCGGTGGAGCCAGCGCATCTCAAGGCACAACCCGAAGGGTGTGTACGAGGGCGAGGAGGCGAAGCTGCGCGACCTCGCCGAGTCGTGGCCGCGCCGGGTGCTCGAGGACGGCATCGCGCCGGCGCTGGCGCAAGGCGATCAGGTGCTGGTCCAGTCCGAGGACTGGCAGACCGTTCCCGCCCTCACCAACCTGGCCGACCTGCTCGCCCAAGAGGGACTCTCAGAGCGGGTGCCGCTGCTCTACAACTCCAATCAGCTTTACGGCGCAGACCGCATCGACTGGCGGGCGCTGGCCCGGGTCGCCCGCGTGTTCACGGTCAGCCGCTACATGAAGATGCGCCTGCAGTCCTATGGCGTGGACGCCATGGTGGTGCCAAACGGCCTCGACCCGGAGGCCTTCTTGCCCGGCGATCCCCTGCTGGCCGCTCCGCTCAGCCAGCTCGCCGGCAAGCGGCCGCTCTTGCTCAAGGTTGCCCGCTTTGATCCGCAGAAGAGCTGGATGGAGGCCATCTTGGCCGTCGCCATGATGAAGGCGGAGGGCTTTTCTCCGCTGCTCTTTATCCGCGGCGACAGCGAGCCGTACGGGGACGAGGTGCTGGCCCAGGCCCGCCGCTCGGGCCTGCGCATCGGCACGGCGGCCGGGCGGGGCGTTGATCTGGTGGTCCACCCCCGCCCGATCCCGCCGTCTCAGCTGCGCTCTTTGTACCGGATCGCCGACGCCGTGCTGGCCCAGAGCGAGATCGAGCCCTTCGGCTACGTCGGCCTCGAGACCATGGCCCAGGGCGGCGTGGCCGTGGTCGGAGAGACCGGCGAGTACTACGCCCGCCACCTGGACAACGCCTTTGTGGTGAACAGCGGCGAACCCGACGAGATCGTCCACCACCTGAAGACCGCCATCTCACGGCCGGATCTGGTGGCCCAGATCCGAAAGGGCGGCGAGATCTCCGCCAAGCGCTATGACTGGTCGCACATCCTGGAGTTGTGGGCCGATCGGGTCAGCTATGTGACTGGACAGCCGTGAAGCAGGTCGCCTTCTATCTGATCGCCCACCAGCCGCGCCGCCTGCGCCTGCCCGCCCCCGACCTCGCCGGGCTCTCCTTGGCCGAGATGGTCGATGCCGTCCACGACGACGCCATGAACCGCCACTACCTGGAACGGGTGGCCGAACTGTGCTATCGCCCGGTGCTGGCCATGCTCCGAGAAAGCGGATGGAAGGCGTCTCTGGCGGTCACAGACACACTGCTGTGGCAGGCCAGAAGGTGGGCTCCGGACGTGGCCCGCGCCTTCACCCACCTGCCTGAGAGCGTCGAGCGGGTCGGGGTGTCGCCGCAGCACGGCTTTTTGTTTCGCCTGGACCCGAATCGCTTCAGTCGGGCCATGCGCCGCTACCGCGGTCAGGTCACGGACACGACCGAGATGTGGCTGTCCGAAGACGTGGCCACAGCGCTCCACCAGGCCGGCTGCCTGGCGGCCTTGGCCGACCGCTCGCCGCACCTCGGCCTGGCCGAGGGCGCACCGCTGACCGCCAGTCTGGCTGGCCTGCCGGTGATCCTGCGCCATCGCACCCTTTCAGACGACGTCGGCTACCGATTTTCCGACCGCTCGGCGCCGGGGTGGCCGCTGACCGCAGACGGCTTCGCCGCCCGGCTGAAAGAGGCACCGGAGGCCTGCGGCCTGATCGGCTGGGACCTGGAGACGTTTGGCGAGCACTATCACGCCGACACCGGCATTCTCGACTTTTTGTCCAACCTGCCACGAGCCCTGGAGCAGGCCGGCGTGCAGACCGTCCCGGTCTCAGCGCTGGCCCGGCTCGGACCTCCCCTGCCCGCCTTTGGCGCCTGCACCTGGGCTGGCACCGGCACGCCGGACGTCTTTTTTTCCACGCCTGTCCAGCGCCAGGTGTGGGCGCTCGTGGAAGAGATCTGGCAGCTGGCCAAGGGAGCGCCGGCCAAGGCGGCCGCGCTCTGGTTCACCCAGTCGGACATCTTTCACATGCTGTATTGGGCGGCAGAACGCGGCCCCTTGGCCGACGTGTCCTCCTACTTCACCCCGGAGCCCTGGCGCCAGGCAGGGCCAGCCGCCTTCGCCTCAGAGGTGGTCCGAGTCTACAGCAAGGTGCGCGCCTGGTTCTTGGAGTCCGAAGGTGGGCAGAGGCGGGACTGAAGGCCCCGGCCTGCTCGGTGCCAGCTCAGCGCCTCGACGAGCCTCGCCGCTGGTCGCGCGATCTCCGAGCCGGCGGAGGCTGGAGGGAGGGTGCAATCTCGGTCGTATAGATGCCGATCGCTGCCTCGAGCCACGCCTTCAGACGGGCCGCCTCAGCGGCCTCCTCCCGACTTTGGTATCCGGCCCCCCGATGGCAGCCCTCGCCAGACCCGGCATCTAGGACAAACCAAGCGCCGGGCCGCCCACCCTGGGCCGGATCATGCTGGCACTGGGCGAGACGGTAGCGGTGATCGGCATCAGACAACGGCTAGCCTCCTGGCGGCGAGCTGGGCTGGTTCGAGAATGCGGCTCACGCTGCAGCGGTCGCCGATCTTCTCGCCCTGGCAGCGTCGGTCCTCCGGCGCGCCGTGGCGTCGCGACTGACAATTGGTGCGGGCGGAGAGATTCGAACTCTCACGAGTTGCCTCATGGGATCCTAAGTCCCACGCGTCTGCCATTTCGCCACGCCCGCCTGAACCTAAGGATACGCCGGCCGAGCGGCTGGCACAGCGTCTATTGGAATCCGTTCGGGAACTGGCGAAGGAAGTAGGCGTAGTTGGCCATGATCGACTTCACGTAATTCTGGGTCTGGGCGTAGGGCGGGATCCCGCCGTAGCGGATGACGCTGCCGGATCCGGCGTTATAGGCCGCCAGCGCCAGCTGGATGTTGCCGCCGAACTCCTTGAGCAGCCCGGCCAGGTCGCGGATGCCGCCTTGCAGGTTCTGGATCGGATTGAACGGGTTGGTCACGCTCAACCCGGCCGCCGTGGAGGGCATCAGCTGCATCAGGCCAAGTGCGCCGGCATAGCTCTTGGCGTTGGGGTTGCCGCCGGACTCCTGCATGATCACGGCCATCACCAGATACGGATCCACCCCGTAGGTCTGGGCGATGCCATAGAGGGCAGTCCAGAGCTGGGCCTTGGTCAGCTTGCCTGAGGCGTACTCGCCTTCCAGAGCCATGATCTTGGCGGTCAGGCTGTTCTTCTGCAACAGGAGAGCATGCTCGATCGAGAGCACAGACGACCGCTTGGAGAGCAGTGCCGCCAGCTGGATCCGTCGCTGGTTGTTCTGGGCCAGAAGCTGGTTCTCGACCACCGTCGCCGCCTGCTGGGCGGCGGCCAGAGACTGGCGCTCCTGGTTGACCAGGGTGATCTCATGAGCCAGCTCCTGCTTCTGGACAGCCAGCTGCTGGGAGGCCTTCAACTCGAACGAAGACACGTTTGAGAGCTCAGACAGCCGGGCGGTGAAGGCCTGGAAGGAGTTGACCTGCAGCAGGACGGCCAGATATCCGATCGGTCCGTTCTCCTCGGTCCAGCGCAGCACCGAGCTGAGGGCGGCCCAGGTCTGGTTGTAGGAAGCCACGGTAGCGTTGTACTGGGTCTGGGTGCGATCGAGCAACTCTGTGGCCACCATCTCTTCGGCCTGGATCACCAAAAGCTTCTCGCGGGTGGCGGCGATCTGCTGATCGATCTGGTCTAGCGCCACGACCGTGGCATGCGCCTGGGCATCGAGCGCGCCGAGGAAGGCATTTTCCGCCTGCACCTGCTGCTCCACCGTGTTCAGCTGACTGGTCAGCTGCGAAACGTTCGTTCCGCCGGAGGCAGAGGCCAGTCCTGGCCCCAGGGTCAGCACCCCGACCAGGATGCCGGTCAGCCACAGCGTTGGCCGCCGGTTCGTCGCGCGCATCAAATGAAAACCTCCACCCTCGCATGATGGGGCATGCGGCGTTATGTCATTCGTTGCGCTCTCGAACCTTCCTGCTCATCCGCTGCGGGCAAATCGAAAATCTTCTGTCTCCTTGGCTGACAGGCCGGAGAACAACGCTTGGTGGGCCATGCAGGACTCGAACCTGCGACACTCCGCTTAAAAGGCGGGCGCTCTACCGACTGAGCTAATGGCCCGAGGACGGGACTTGGTTGGGGCGGTAGGACTCGAACCTACGATGCGGGATCCAAAGTCCCGTGCCTTACCAGCTTGGCGACGCCCCAAAGCTTTGGGGTGAATGAGGGGACTTGAACCCCCGGCCTCCAGGGCCACAACCTGGCGCTCTAACCATCTGAGCTACATCCACCACGCCATGAATCACGGTAGCACCGGCCTGAAAGACGCGTCAAGCAGGCGAGATCGGCCGATCCCCCGCATGGGGACCGCGGCCCGTCGGCACAAGCCGCCTGACCTCCAGCCAGCAGGGCGCTCCCTACCCGCGCGATGTCCGTATGGCGGCTGAGCTTTAGAGGCGGCCCCGAATGGCGATCTCCGCCCCGTTCAAATCGGCGCCCGCATCACCGAGCAAAAAACGGATCAGCTGGGCGACTCGGCCGGTCCTGGCCCAACGGGTCGGATCGGCGTCTGGCATCGCTTTGCGGTTGGCCGGCGTGTCCAAGGTGGCGGGCAGGAGTGCGATCACGCTCACCCCGTCCGAGCGCACCTCTTCCGCCACCGACTTCAAGAAGCTGATCAGTGCGGCCTTGCTGGCGTTGTAGGCAGACTGGTTCGAAGACGACTTCACGGCGGCGAAGGCGCCGATGCCGATGATCCGTCCCGCCCCCGCCTGTCGCATGTCGGGGAGCACCTGGCGCACCATCTCGGCGGCGATCAAAAGGTTGAGCCGCACCAGCGCCTCCATCCCTTCCGCCGTCGTCTCGAGCACGGATCCGGCCTGATAGCCGCCGACCAGGTGAACCAGGCCGAACACGGGCCCGCGCCTGGCGCGGGCGCGCTCCAACGCAGCGCGCACCTGACCAGGGTCGGCGAGGTCGACGGAGAACTCTGTATCAGAGCGGCCAAAGGCGCTCACGGCTGCACCGGCTTCGGTCAAGGCGGCCACCACAGCTTGGCCCAGGGCGCCGGCGGCGCCGGTCACCACCACATGCACGTCTTGGAGTTCGTCCATCTTCGAGCCTCCAGTCGGGAGGGTGGGAGTGGTGCAGATCGCGGTGCTGGGCATGGCGGTCGAGGAGTCCGCCCACCTGCCCTCCGGTCGTTTGGTGCGCACGGTGGGCGGATCAGCCGTGAACGTGGCGATCGGGCTTAGGTTGTGGGGGCTTGCCCCCACCCTGGTGGTGGGCGGCAGCGCCGCCGCCCTCTCCCGGCTCCGCAAGAGCGGCCTGTTCGGGTCCGGACTGATCCCGGTGGTCGGGCCGCCCGTCAAGTCCACGGTTGAAGTCGGACCGCAAGGAAGCAGCACGGTGGCCTTCGCTACGGCCGCCATGCCTCCTTTTGATCGGGTGCCTCCTGCCGACTTGGTCATCTTCTCCGGTTTCGATCTCCTGGCCGCCCCTGCGCTCTTTTCCGCCACCATGGACCGCCTGCGCCAGGCGGGTTCTCGGCTCTGGCTGGATGCCGGCCCGGCCGCCCGCCATCCGTCTTTGCTCGGACCCTGCCTGCCGGCGCTGGACGCCCTCTTTTTGAATCTGGAGGAGGCGTCTTCCTTCACCGGCCTTAGCCAGCCCGGCCGCATGCTTCGGCGGATTCCGGTGCCAGAGGTGCACATCAAGCTCGGCGCCCTGGGCAGCATCGCCCGCCGCCAGGCGCTGACCCTCAGGGCCGCGCCCCACCCGGCCCAGGCGGTCGATTCGACCGGGGCCGGGGACTTTTATCTGGCGGCCGCCGCCGCCACCCGCCATCTGCCGCTTTCCGCCACCTTGGCCGCCGCCAACCGCCTGGGTGCCTTGGCCACAGAGGTGCAGGGGGCCGGACTTCAGCTGGCCGTGCTGGCGCCGTCCGCGAGCACGGTCAGGGGCTCTTCTCGCGCCGACGACTGATCGATCCAGAAGGCGCGAACCTCGGGTGTCTTCGCCCGCAAGGAGACGATCAGGTAGAGGCACTGGGGATAGTGGGCCTGGCGGATGTCGGTGGCGGAGGGCTCGGCGACGGTCGCCGGATGGGAGTGCCCGATGCCGACGAGGCTTTGCCCCGTCCGCTCCATCTGGCGGAGGACGGCCAGGATGGACGCCGGGTCCATCTGATAGGTGAGCGGGCTCTTGTCCACGTTTGGCAGCGGGTAGAAGGTGTCGATCTGACCCGGCGCGCCGCCAAAGAGCCCGCAGGCTTCCTCGGGCCGACGGAGCTGCGCCTCGGCCAGGAGGCCCTCGACGGCGGCCGCCCTGATCCTCACGCTCCGTCCTCGTCGAGCACACTCAGGTAGCGCTCGAAGGAGTCGGGGAAGACGGTCACCACCACGGCGCCGGGCGAAAGCTCGAGAGCCTCTCTGCGGGCCGCCCAGGCGGCGGCTCCGGCTGAGAGCCCGGCCAGGATCCCCTCTTGTCTGGCCAGCTGACGGGCGGTGTCGACGGCGTCTTGGTCTGAAACCGTCACCACCCGGTCGATCAGCGACCGATCGAGCACGGCCGGTGCAAAACCGGCCCCCAACCCGTCGATCCGGTGCACGCCGGGCCGTCCCCCGGACAAGACGGCAGAGCGGGCCGGCTCGACGGCCACGATCCGGAGCGTGGGCCGCCGCTCTCGCAAGGTGCGGCCGACGCCGGTCAGCGTGCCACCGGTGCCCACGCCCAGCACCAGGCAGTCGATTTCTCCAGCTGTCTGCTGCCAGATCTCTTCGGCCGTGCTGTCCTGATGGGCCTGCGGATTGGCCGGATTCTCAAACTGCCTGACCAGGACGCCGCCGATCATGGCCGCCGTCTGCTCTGCCGCCCAGACGGCGCCGCTCATGCCCTCTTTGGCCGGCGTGAGCTTCACCTCGGCGCCCAGCCAGCGCAGGAGGCGGATCCGCTCCGGCGTCATGTTCTCCGGCATGGTCAGGATCAGCCGGTAGCCCAGCGCCGCCGCCGCCACGGCTAGGCCGATGCCGGTGTTCCCGGATGTGGCCTCCACGATCACGGCGCCTTCGGTCAAGGCGCCGTCTTTCTCGGCCTGGCGGATCATGGCCAGTGCGGGGCGGTCTTTGACGCTGCCGCCCGGGTTGAAGAACTCCAGCTTGGCGTAAAGCCGCACCTGCGGCGCCCACCTGCCCAGGCGGACCAGCGGGGTGCGCCCGATCGCATCCAAGACGGTGTGCTCGGTCATGCCTTCTCCTGCCAAGCCAGGCGGGCATCCTGCCAGGCCAAGAGACCGCCCTTCAGATTGGACGCTGCGATCCCGCTGTCGGCGGCGATCAGGGCGGCGACCTGCGACTTCTGGCCGATCTCGCAGAAGAACACGACCTGGTCGGCCTGCCGCAGCTCCTCCAGGCGACTGGACAGTTCGTCGATCGGCACAGACACCGCTCCGGGAATGGTCCCGGCCGCGTAGGCAGCCTTGGGCCGCACGTCCACCCACCAGACGCCTGGGCTGCCCAGGCGAGCCTGCGCCTGATCCGGGCTGAGCTCTTCGGCGCCCGGAGCGTCCACGCCCCGCCTCGGCATCACCGAGCCGCAGAAGGCGACATAATCAATCAGATCCGTCTGAGTGGGATGGTCTCCGCACAAGGCGCAGTCCGCTCGGCGCTGCCAACGAAAGGTGCGGCTGTGCCCCAAGAGGGCGTCCACCACCAGGAGGCGGTTGGCCAAGGTCTCCCCCACGCCCAAGAGCACCTTGATCGCCTCCAGGGCCTGGATCGACCCCATCTGGCCGGCCAGCGCCCCGATCACGCCGGCCTCGGCGCAGGACGGCACCGTCCCCGGCTCGGGGGGTGTCGGGAACAGGCAGCGGTAGCAGCCCTGACCGGGGAGAAAGACGGTGGCCTGGCCCTCAAAGCGCAGGATGGAGGCGTCGACCAGCGGCTTTTTCAGAAGCACGCAGGCGTCGTTCACGAGATAGCGGGTCGGGAAGTTGTCGGAGCCGTTCACCACGAGATCGTAGGCAGAGATCAGCTCTAAGGCGTTCGTCCGGTCCAGCACCACCGGGTGGGTGACCACCGTGACGTCTGGATTGAGCGACGTGACGAAACGCTTGGCGGACTCGGCCTTTGCTTGGCCGACGTCCTGCTCTTGGTGCACCGGCTGGCGGTGCAGGTTGGAGCGGTCCACCACGTCTCCGTCCACGATGCCGATGGTGCCCACTCCGGCCGCCGCCAGGTACATGATCGCCGGCGCGCCGAGTCCGCCGGCCCCCACCACCAGCACCTTGGCCGCCAAAAGCTTGCGCTGGCCTGGCATGCCGAGCTCGGGCAGGATGATCTGGCGCGAATATCGCTCCACCTGGCTGGCGGTCAGCAGGCGCATGCCCTGGCTGCCGCCGGCCATCGCCGGGATCAGGGCCAGTTCCTCGCCGCCGCTCAGCTCGGTCTCAAGGCCGGAAAGGTTCCTGATCTCCGTCTCCCCGACGTAGACGTTCAGATAGCCGACCAGCTGGCCCTCGCCATCGAACAGTTCGTCTTCGAGCCCAGGCTGTCTCGTGCAGAGGTCGGCCAGGACCTCGCCCACGGTCGCGCCCTCGGCCGATACGGTGGCCTCTCCTGACGTGTGCTTGCGGTAGGGGGTGGGGACATAGACGGACACGCGGGCCATGGTCAACCCTCCTCGAAATAGGACCGGATCGGGCCGTCGTCAAAGCAGCTGCCGGCTGCCAGCTGCATCTGGGCGAATCTGGGGCTCATCGCCGGCATCCACAGGTACTCCAGCCAGCGGTTCCGTTCCCCGTCTGTCATCTGGGCCAACGTACTGACGGCGACGTGAATGGCCTCTCCCTGTGGCGAGATCCCAAAGTCGAGGCGCATACGGCCGGGCGCCACCAGCCGGCCGGCCGAATCCGTGCGATGCGCCTGGACCCCCGGGTCGTCTCGGTAGGCGTCCAGCACCTCTTTGTGAAACCAGACTGGAAACTGGTGGTAGGTGTCTGGTCCGGACGCCCGCTTCAGGTACGCCCTGACAAAAGGGTCGAGCGCAGGCGGCGTGGCCATCGGTCAGCTGTCCAGGCCGCGCCGAACCGGCGTGCCGACCATGCTCCCCCACTCGGTCCAAGACCCGTCATAGCTCTTGACGTCTGTGTAGCCGAGCAGTTCTCGCAAGACGAACCAGGTGTGGGCGGAGCGCTCGCCGATCCGGCAGTAGGCGATCACCGGTCGGTCTGAGGCGATGCCCCGACTGCCGTAGAGGCGGCGCAGCTCGGCTTCTGGCTTGAAGCGGCCATCTGGGCCGCAGGCCTGACTCCAGGGAATGTTCACCGCCCCCGGGATGTGCCCGCCGCGTTGCGCCGTCTCGCTGAGTCCGGGCGGAGCCAGCACCTCGCCGGTGAACTCCTTCTCCGAGCGGACGTCGACCAAAGCCGCCTTGCCGAGAGCGGCCAGCACCTCTGGCTGCAGCGCCCGAACCGAGGGATCCTGTTCTGCCATCGGGTAGGCAGATCTCGTGACCGCCGCCACCTCCGCTGTATACGGCCGGCCGTCCGCCTCCCACCCTTGGCGCCCGCCGTCCATCAGCGAGAGCCTTCTGTGCCCATACAGGGTGAGCAGCCAGTAGGCATAGGCGGCGAACCAGTTGGAGGCGTCGCCGTAGAGCACGACGTGGTCGTCTTTGTGGATTCCGGCCGCCGACATCAGCTCCGTGAAGTCACTGGGATCAAGGATGTCGCGGCGGACCTGGTCCTGCAGGTCTGTGGTCCAGTTCCAGCCGTGGGCACCCGCAATGTGGCCGACCTGATAGAGCGTGGGGTCCACGTCCACCTCGACCAGTCTGACCCCTCTGTCTCGGCCATGCTCGGCCACCCATGCGGTCGAGACCAGCGCCGGAGCTTGCCTATCGGCCACGTCCATCGTCTCCTTAACCATTATTCCGATCCGGATAGTCAATATTAGGCTCTGATCCGCCCCCTTGGCAATCCCCGCGCCACCCTAAGCCGCTCTGGGCACGGCACAGCTCGCCCTTCTGCCTGTGGCGGCGGCGGACCGGGTCACGCGATCGCCGTCGCCTCGATCTCGACCAGAAGCCGCGCATCGATCAGGGCGCTGACTTGCACCATGGTGGTGACAGGGCGCGTGGCGCCGAAGAACTCGCGATGCGCCCGGCCGATCTCCGGCCACCGTGCGATGTCGGTCACGAAGAACCTGGTTCGCACTACATGACTCTTGTCGGCGCCCAGTTGTGAGAGCGCTTCTCCGATGATCGAAAGCGCCCGCAGGGTCTGGGCGTAGGCGTCGCCCTCGCCGACCACCTGGCCGCCCGCTGTGGCCGTGGTGCCGGCCACCTCGATCTGGTTGCCGACGCGCACGGCGCGGCT
>JAKAUI010000009.1 GCA_021827745.1 Bacillota bacterium
ATTTCGCGTCGCGTCTGGCGTCAGGCCACGCGTGCGACTCTTACAATACTGAAGCAGGTTCCCGCACGCTCCAGGGCCTGGGCCACCTGGGTGCCGGTAACGCTCGGCAGGCGACTCACTGCGAGACTGCGATCTTCACCGTCTCGACTGTGGCTTGGCCAGGCGGAAGAGAGACTCGCCCACCGACGTCGCGGAGAGCTTCGAGGTGCCCGGCAATGGCTTCTTGAGCACGTTCCAGAGCTTTGGCTCGGTTGCTTCCAAACGTGTAGCACCCGGGTAGTGCCGGTACCGTCGCGTTCCAGGCCTTGCCCTCCTCGTCCCACTCCAGGACGACTTGGTATGACGCGGTCTTCACGGTGAGCCCCATATACGGAACGACTGCTACGAACATTATAGGCGAGCCCGCCCTATCCCCTGAACATCTCGCAACCGCCAGGGGATGGAAGATGAGGGTCAGTCTCGGAGTTCATCGGATGACCACAGTGATCGACGACGACCTAGACCTGACCCAGTACGGCAGTGGAGCAGTGTCTTGGCCTCTCTCGTCCTCCCCATCCAGAGAGACAGATTGGTCCCCCCCGCCTTCTCCGAGTGCCATGCCTGGTGACGAGAGGTCGGTGGTCGATGTGAGGGCCTCTGCGGTCACAAAGGGAGTCGCTGCCATCGCCGTGGGCATCTTCGTGACCGGCTGCGGACTGGGGTCCCCGACCGGCTGGGTTGTGCAGAACGGCCACGTCCAATTCGAAGGCGCTCTTCCGGCCAAGGCGCCACAAGGCGCCATCGAGGTGACGTCAGGGTCCGGCACGACGGTGCGCTTCGGCGCCTCGTCAGAGACCCTGGCACAGAGCAACCTGAAGTCTCTGAAAGTGGCCCAGCAGGTGGAGTGGTGGGTGCCGATCGTTGATGTACCGACGCTCATAGGAACGCAGGATCGGGCGTTCGGATCCGCCACCATTCAATTGCCTGCGGGCATCAGATGGTCTTCGAGTGGGCAGGCGAGCAGCGGACCAGGACCCGAGCTGAAGCTGCGGTTCAACGCTCCCATACCTGCAGGAGGCAAGCAGGGAGCGGCTGTCACTTTATATGCGCCGCTTCGGGTCCTGATTCTGCTCGGCACCACGCCCGAGGGGACCAAGGAGACTCTGACCGCTGTGGTGGGCGTCGGGCACCAGTTTCGCTGGTCAGCACCGAAGGCCACTCCGGCGGTCACTCTGGCGGCCATCGCCTCGATGCGGGAAGGAAGCTGGACCGAGTTTTCGCCCGGGAATGGCGGAACCACCAATCGAGGGCAGCAGAGCCACCATGTCAGCTTTGCCAACGGAGGAGTCCAGGTCCGTACAGAGGTCACATATCAGCTCTCAGTCTCGATCGTCGGACATCAGGGCGCGGTCATCTATGACCAGGGCACCAAGTGGGACCATCTCTTCATGGAACTCGGCGAGCCCCAGCCCTAGCCTTCTAAGTCAAGCAGAAGCCAGACGCCGGGCCGCGTCCCGCTGGATGGCATTGATGGTGCCGACGTGGTAATAGTGCTCGCCGCAGGCGGCACAGTACCACGCAGGGACGGCGCGGTAGAGGAAGCCGCGCTCCAGAAACGGATGGCGGACGTCGACCAAGGGGCCGGCGCAGCGCACGCAGTGGCCGAGACGGGCCTCTTTGGGCGGGATGGGAAGGGCGAGGCTGACCGAGATCACCGCAACGGACCTTGGACCACCGGTGGCGGGTCTGGCTGGCCGATCGTGAAGGAACGACCGTGGCCGGGGTGGATCCGCTTTCCGGCGGCCAGGGTGCGCAGGCGGCCGAGGCTTTCCAGGAGCTGTGCCGGATCCCCGCCGGGGATGTCGGTGCGGCCCACCGCCGCCTCAAACAGCAGGTCTCCAGAAAAGACGTGGTCCTTCGAGAGGTAGGCGACATGGCCGGGGCTGTGCCCGGGCAGATGGGCCACGGCGAACGAGAGCGCGCCAAAGCTCAGCTGCTCGCCGTCTGCGACCAGTCTGGTGGCGGCCGGACCGGTGACCAGACCGCCGGCCAGGGCGGAACTGAGGCTGGAGCGGTTGAGGCTGGGATCGGTCAGCCAGTCCTGCTCCAGAGAGTGGACCAGGATCGGCACCGGGTGGGCGTCTGCGACCTCCTTGAGGCCGGCGATGTGGTCCCAGTGGGCGTGGGTGATCAAGATGGCCTGCACGTGCACACCCTGGGCATGGTGCAGCAGCAGCCCAGGAGTGGGGCCCGGGTCGATCAACACGGCATCCAGGGTCTCCTGATGCCACACCACATAGCCGTTTGTAGCGATCGGGCCAAGCACGGCCCGCTGGACTTCGTACATGGGAACCTCCTAGCGGACAAGCCTGATGCGGCTTTCTATCGTCGGCCACCGCCGCCTGTTGGTCAAGGCGAAACGGGACGGACACGACCCCTTTCGACCAGGGCGGCGCTCGGGGCCCTAGGGGCGCCCGGCTGAGAAGGGCAGGGCCGCGGTCCGGCTCGGCGAAGGAGCATACAAATGGCTGCGGGACCGCTGGTCATCTTGTCTGAAACCCGCACCGAGACGGTCGTCAACCGCTCTCGGTTCATCGGCTTGGCCAGACCGGCAGGTGATGCGGCCGCGGCTGAAGACGCCATGACCAAGATCCGCCTGGCCTTTCCGGACGCCTCCCACCACTGCTTCGCCTGGCGGGCAGGGCCCGGCCACGAGCGCCTTTCCGACGACGGCGAGCCGCAGGGCACGGCAGGAGCGCCTCTGCTCGAAAGCCTGCGCCGGGCCAAGATCGAGTTCGGGGTGGTGGCGGTTGTCCGCTACTACGGCGGACGCAAGCTCGGCCGAGCCGGACTGTACCGGGCGTATCTCGGTGCGGCCCGCTCTGCGCTGACCAAGGCTGAGCTGGCTGAACGCATCTTCGGACACAGCTATCGCGTCCGCCTCGCCCACCAGCGCCATCCAGCCTTCTTAGGTGCCCTGGCGGCGGTGCAGGGGGAGGTGATCGAAACCGCATGGGGAGAGGCGGTGGAGATCACCTACTGGCTGCCGGACGACGAGAAGGCGTCTTCTGCTCTCGGCGCACAGTTGGCCGAGACCGCAGCGGCCACCCTGCTCGGCCCAGAGATGCGACACAGAGCGCGTGCTCCTTAGAGACGGCAGGACTGCGCCTCAGGCGCGCTCGGCAGGGGATTCGGGAGCAAGACGGGCGTCTAGGATGGCCGTGATCTCCTTGGCCAGGGCGATGTCTCGCTCGGTGAGCCCGCCTGCGTCGTGACTCAGGAGGGTGAAGGTCAGGGTGCGATAGCGAATATCGATGTCCGGATGGTGGTTCATGGCTTGGGCGCTCGCGCCGACGGCCACCACTGCGGCGAGCGCCAACGGGAAGGTGGGCAGTTTGACTGTCCGGGCGAGGGCGCCGTTTTGCAGCGTCCAGCCGGTCAAGGTGGCCAGGGCGGCCCGGACCTCGGAATCAGAGAGGCGAGTGGGCACGCTGACTCCTCCTTGCGCCTCGTCTCGAAGACCGTGTCGGCTTTTAGATTCCCGTCCGCTGTGGTAAACTCCTGGATAGTCAGTCCGCGTCGGTTCTTCCGTGTTGGCCCAGAAGTCGCAGGATACATAATGTGGACACATAAGTTGACGGAGGAGACCAGGATATGCAACTAAATCCCCGCCAGCAAGAGGCCGTTGATCATCGCGGCTCCGCGCTGCTGATTGTGGCTGGCGCGGGATCGGGCAAGACCCGTGCCCTGACCGAGCGCATCGTTCGTCTGGTCGAATCCGGGGTGCCGGGCCGGGCCGTTCTGGCTGTGACCTTCACCAATCGGGCTGCCCGCGAGATGCGCCAGCGGGTGGAGGACCGCCTTGGCCCCAGAGCAGGCGGCATCTGGCTGATGACCTTCCATCGGGCGTCCGTCGAGATCTTGCGCCAGGACATCCAATCGCTCGGCCTGCCACCGCGCTTTACCATCTACGACACCTCCGATCAGCTGACGGTGGTACGCAAGGTGTTGCGCGACCTGCGGCTCGACGAGAAGCGGTTTCCGGCCTCGATGGTGCTGGGGCGTATCTCCCGAACGAAAAACCAAGGGCTTGGGTCAGAGGACTTGAGGGCCGTCGGCGGGTTCTTCGAGGACCGCCTGGCCGAGGCCATGGAGCGCTACCAGCAGGACCTGGTCTCGCAGGCGGCGCTCGACTTCGACGACCTGATCCTGTACGTGATCCGGTTGCTCGAGGAGGTGCCGGAAGCCAGAGAGCGCTGGCAGAGGCGGTTTTCGCACATCTTGGTCGACGAATACCAGGACACCAATCAGCCGCAGTTCCGCTGGCTGTCCCTTCTTGCCGGCGGCGGGGCCGAGGTGGCCGTGGTCGGCGATCCGGACCAGTCGATCTACGGCTGGCGGGGTGCCGACATCCGCAACATCCTGGAGTTCGAGCGCGACTTCCCGGGAGCGCGGGTGGTGGTGATGGACCAGAACTACCGATCCAGCCGGACCATCCTGGAGGCCGCCAACCGGATCAGCGCCGCCACGCCGATGCCCCACCGCAAGGTGCTGTGGACGGCCGGTGCGGAGGGGATGCCGATCGAGCGGGCCGTCTTTGCCGACGACCGGCTGGAGTCGGACGCCGTCGCCAGGAAGATCCTTGAGCTGAAGGCCAACGGCGTGGGCGGCGACGACATCGCCGTGCTCTTTCGGGTGAACGCCCAGTCGAGAAGCCTCGAGGAGGCGTTTTTACGCCACCAGCTGCCCTATCGGCTGATCGGCGGTCTGCGCTTTTACGAGCGGGAAGAGGTCAAGAACATCCTGGCCTACATGCGGCTGATCGCCAATTCCGGAGACGAGATGGCGCTGCGCCGGGTGGTCAACGTGCCAAGGCGCGGCATCGGAGACGCTACCGTTGACCGTCTGTTCGAACAGCCAAGGTTGGAGAACGGGCGCCCTGATGCCTCCAAGTTGAGCGGACCCGCCCGGGTGCGCACAGAGACCTTCTTTGACCTACTCGATGCGATGGGCCGCGAGGTGCTGCCGCTTGCGCTCCCAGATCAGATCCGCAAGGTCGCAGAGATGTCTGGGCTGCTGGCGGGGCTGGAGGCGGCCGAAGAGAGCGCCCGGATCGAGAACGTGGAGGCCCTGGTCGATCGCGCCGCCGAGGCGGCGGCCGACGGCGACGATCTCTACGGCTTTTTGGACCGGGTGGCGCTGCTCAGCGACCTGGACCAGGCGACAGAGGCTCCAGACAGCGTGTCCTTGATGACCCTGCATGCGGCGAAGGGGCTTGAGTTCCCGGTCGTCTTCCTGGTCGGGCTGGAGGACGGGCTCTTGCCGCACAGCCGGGCGCTGGCCGATGAAGCCGAGATGGACGAGGAGCGCCGCCTGTTCTACGTCGGCATCACGCGGGCCGCCCAGCAGCTCTATCTGGCCAGGGCCACCCGCCGTATGCTGTGGGGTCAGCCGGCTCTGGCGCTGCCCTCGCGCTTTTGGACGGAGATCCCAGATGCGCTGTGTGCGCCCTGGGTGGGCAGCGACCGGCCGATTGAGACCCCGCAGCCGGTCTACCGGCGGGTGACGGCGCCAGGCGGACCAAAGCCTTTCGCCCAGGGGGTGCAGTCGGGCGAGCGGGTGGTCCACCCGGTCTTTGGCATCGGCACGGTGGTGGCGGTGCGCGGAGAGGGCGAGGATGCGGAGATCAAGGTGGCCTTCGAGGACCGCGGCGTGAAGACGCTGATCGCCGGCTTTGCCGGACTGAGCAGGGAGGATGGCCTATGACCGACCCGTCCCGTCGCCTGGAGGAGCTACGGGCGCTGATCGGCCGCTACAACCGCGAATATCATCAGCAGGATGCTCCGTCCGTTCCGGACGCCGAGTACGATCGGCTGGTCCGGGAGCTGGAATCCCTGGAGGCCCGCTTCCCGGAGCTTAGGGCCACAGATTCGCCGACCCAGCAGGTGGGCGCTCGGCCGGACCCCGCCTTCTCGGCCGTGCCCCACAGGAAGCCCGTGCTGTCTTTGCAAAACGCCCTCGACGAAGACGAGCTCAGGGCCTTTGTGCAGCGCATGGCCGCAGCCTCCGGCAGCGAGCTGGTGGCGGTCGACCTAGAGCTGAAGATCGACGGACTGAGCGTGATCTTGCGCTACCAGGACGGGGTGTTTGCCCAAGGCGTCACCCGCGGAGACGGCTTGAGCGGTGAGGATGTCAGCCACACCCTGGTCGAGGTCCTGGACCTGCCCCCAAGGCTGACCGGAGCGCCCAGAGGCCTGCTCGAGGTGCGGGGCGAGGTCTATCTAGCCAAAGAGGCCTTCGCCGCTCTGAATCGAGCCCGGCAGGCGGCAGAGCAGCCGCTGTTCGCCAATCCGAGGAACGCCGCAGCCGGGGCCCTGCGCCAGCTGGACCCGGCCGTGACCAAAGAGCGCGGCCTGAGGTGCTTTTGCTACGAGATCAGAGATCCGGCCGATCTCGTTGAAACCCAGACCCAGGCACTGGCGGCGCTCGCTGCCATGGGCTTTCCGACGCCGCCAGAGAGCCAGCGGCTTGTCGGCTGGGAGGCGATCTGGAGCGCCGTCCAGTCCTGGCAGGAGCGCCGCCACGACCTAGCGTTCGCCACCGATGGCCTGGTGGTGAAACTCGATCATTTGCCGACGGTGGCCCGGCTCGGAGCGACCGCCAAGGCGCCCCGGGCGATGATCGCCTTCAAGTTCCCGGCCGAGGAGGTGGTCACCCGCCTGGAGCGGGTGGTGTGGCAGGTGGGACGCACCGGCGTCGTCACCCCGACGGCGTGGCTGACCCCGGTGCAGCTGGGCGGGACCACGGTCAGTCGCGCCACCCTGCACAACGCCGCCCTGATCGAAAGCCGCGACATCCGGATCGGGGACCGCGTCGTGCTGCGCAAGGCCGGCGAGATCATTCCCGAGATCGTGCGCGCCCTCGATGGCGAGCGGGTGGGCACCGAGCAGCCGATCGGGGCGCCGAGCGTGTGCCCGGCCTGCCACAGCGCCTTGGTGCACAAGGGGGACGAGGTGGCGCTGCGCTGTGTCAACGATGCCTGTCCCGGACGCCAGCTGGAGGGACTGACCCACTTCTGCGGTCGTCAGGCGATGGACATCGAGGGACTGGGCCCCAAGCTGCTCGAGAATCTGCTGGCCGCAGGGCTCGTCCGCTCGCCGGCCGACCTCTTCCGGCTCGACGAAGACGCGCTCCTCACCGTGCCCAGGATGGCCGAGACCTCCGCCCGCAAGGTGCTGGCGGCCATCGCAGGCGCCCGCAGTCGGCCGCTTTCCCGCCTTCTGGTCGGACTCGGCATGCCCGGGGTCGGTGAGCGGGCCGCTCAGACGCTGGCCCGTCGCTACCCGCACCTCCAGGACGTGCTGGTCGCCGAGGAGGCCGAGTTGTGTGAACTGGCGGACATCGGGCCGATCACCG
Organism: Bacillota bacterium; assembly: GCA_021827745.1. Classification (GTDB taxonomy): domain Bacteria; phylum Bacillota; class Sulfobacillia; order JAJZYS01; family JAJZLH01; genus JAJZLH01. The sequence goes on from JAKAUI010000009.1 coordinate 7,396, forward strand.
CCCGGGAGATCCGCAGCTGGATGGACGACTTGGAGCACCAGCGCTGGGTCAAAGAGCTCGTGGCCGTCGGCATTGAGGGGCTGTCCGAAGCGGAGACAGGGCCGCAAGAGGGCCCCCTGAGCGGCGAGCGGCTGGTCTTCACCGGAACGCTCTCTGTGCCGCGCGACCAACTGGCGGCCGAGGCCAGGGCGGCCGGAGCCGACGTGCTGTCGGCCGTGTCAGGCCGGATCACTCACCTGGTGGCGGGGGAGAATGCCGGTCAAAAGCGCAGGCTTGCCGAGCAGTTGTCGATCCCTGTATGGGACGAGGCCGCATTTCGCCGTAAGATGGCAGGGGAGGATTCATAGGCGACTCGTCGAAATGGCCGAAGTCATTATGCCCGAAAGCCGGCAGATGGCCGTGATTCGCCCCCCGACTTCACCGAACGACCGCCGTGAGGAGCGCTGAGATGGCAGAGGTTTTGCTCAAGGTCGAGGACCTGGCGACCCACTTTCCAACAGACAGCGGCGAGGTGCGGGCGGTCGACGGCATCGACCTCGAGGTCAGCGCTGGGGAAACGCTCGGCATCGTCGGCGAGAGCGGATGCGGCAAGTCGGTGACGGCCCTGTCCATCATGCGGCTGATCTCCAAGCCCGGCTATCTGGCGCGCGGCCGGATCGAGTTCCAGGGGCGCGATTTGGCCACGCTGTCCGAGACCGCCATGCGGGACGTGCGCGGCAATGAGATCGCCATGATCTTTCAGGAACCGATGACGTCGCTCAATCCGGTCTATACGGTCGGTGACCAGATTGCGGAGAGCATCTGCCTGCACCTGAAAAAGACGCGGTCAGAGGCCCGGGAGATGACCATCGAGCTCTTTCGACGGGTCGGCATTCCGCTGCCGGACAAGCGGGTGGACGAGTTTCCGCATCAGCTCTCCGGCGGCATGCGCCAGCGGGTGATGATCGCCATGGCGCTGGCCTGCAACCCGAAGCTGCTGATCGCCGATGAGCCGACCACGGCCCTGGACGTCACCATTCAGGCCCAGATCCTGGACCTGATGCGCCGCCTGCGCACCGAGTTCGGCATGGCGATCATCATCATCACCCACGACCTTGGCGTGGTGGCAGAGATGGCCGACCGGGTGGCGGTGATGTACGCCGGCAACATCGTAGAGACGACCGACGTCCGCTCCCTGTTCGCCCACCCGCAGCATCCGTACACCGAGGGGCTGCTCCAGTCCATCCCGCGGCTGGACCAGGACCGCAGCCGCCTGCACGTGATCCCGGGCACGGTTCCGAACATGCTGGAGCTGCCGGCGGGCTGCCGGTTTCAAAACCGCTGCCCGTATGTGCGCCCCGCCTGCCGTGAGGCAGAGCCGGAACTGATCCCCCGCCCGCCGGACGGCAGGCTCTATCGCTGCATCGTGCCTCCGGCCGAGCGCAAGCAGGAGGAGGCGTCATGAGCTCGGTGGTGGCGCCGCCGCTCGGTCACGATCAGAACGCCTTGGTCCAGGTCCAAGACCTGGTCAAGTACTTCCCGATCCGGGGCAGCCTGTCGTTTCGGCCGCACGCCTGGGTGCGGGCGGTGGACGGGGTGTCCTTCGACATCCGAAAGGGCGAGACGTTTGGCCTCGTCGGCGAGAGCGGCTGCGGGAAGACCACGACCGGCCGGGTGCTGCTCCGCCTGGAGGAGCCGACCTCGGGTGACGTGCTGTTCGAGGGCAAGAGCGTGGCCAAGGCGTCCCGCCACGAGATGCGCCTCTTGAGACGCGAGATGCAGATCATCTTCCAAGACCCTTATGGCTCGCTCAATCCCAGAATGAACATCGGCAACATCGTGGGAGAGCCGCTTGAGATCCACAACATCGCCTCTGGTGCCGACAAGACGCGCCGGGTCGAAAAGCTCCTGGAAGTGGTCGGGTTGTCCAAGCGGCACATCGACCGCTACCCGCACGAGTTTTCCGGCGGCCAGCGCCAGCGCATCGGCATCGCCCGAGCCCTCGCCCTGAACCCGAAGCTGATCATCTGCGACGAGCCGGTCTCAGCGCTCGACGTGTCGATTCAGTCCCAGGTCTTGAACCTCCTGGAAGATCTGCAGCAGGAGTTCAACCTCACCTATCTGGTGATTGCCCACGGCTTGAACGTGGTCAAGCACATCTCGGATCGGGTCGGCGTCATGTATCTGGGCAAGATGGTGGAGGTTGCGGACGGAGACGCGGTGTTCGAGCACCCGCAGCACCCCTATACAGAAGCGCTGCTGTCCGCCATCCCCATCCCCGATCCAACCGCCCGCAGAGAGCGGATCGTGCTCCAGGGCGACGTGCCCTCGCCGGTCCACCCCCCAGCCGGTTGTCGGTTTCACACCCGGTGCCCGTATGCCTTCGACCTCTGCCGGAGCGAGGAGCCAGAGCTGATCGATTTGGGCGGCGGCCACTGGGCGGCCTGCCATCTCCGCAAACCGGGCATCCAGGCGGCCACCCGGACTTAGCACAGCGGGCGCCGCCAGACGGCGGCGCCCGACTGGTCAGGGAGGTGTGCCGGATGATCCCGGAGGAAGAAGTTCGTGCCATCGCCGCCTTGGCGCGCCTTGACCTCGACGATGACGAAGTCGCGCGGCTTGGTCGCGAGCTCGGTCAGATCCTGGAGTACTTGAGCCGGATGATGGCGGCCTTGCCTACCGAGGCGGCTCTCTGGCAGGCAGCGGCCAACGGACGTGAGCTCGAAGCGGATGAGCCCGTGGCCAGCCTGCCCTGGGCCGCCGCCCTGAGCGCGGCGCCCGCCCATGACGACGCGGGATTCAGCGTGCCCTTCCCCGGCGAGGCGACCTGATGGCCGAGTGGTGGCGGGAGAGCGCCCGGTCGATGCATGAGACCTTCCTCACGGGAGGACGGTCGGCGGCCGAGACGGTGGCCTGCGTCTTGGAGCGCCTCACAGCGCAAGACCCGTCGCTCAGAGCCTTTTTGGAGGTGGCGGGAGAGCCGCTTCAAGAGCGGGCCCGTGAGCTGGATCGGCGGCGGCTGGCCAAGGAGCCGCTTGGCCGGCTGGCCGGGGTGCCGGTGGCGATTAAGGACAATTTGGCCACCCGTGGCCTGCGCACGACGGCTGGCTCCGCCCTCTTGGCCAACTGGCAGCCCGCCTACTCGGCCACGGTGGTGGAGCGGCTCGAGCGCGCCGACGCCCTGATCGTCGGCAAGACCAACCTCGATGAGTTCGCCATGGGCTCTTCCACCGAGCACTCGGCGTTTCAGCGCACCCACAATCCCTATGACCCAAGCGTCGTACCGGGGGGCAGCTCGGGCGGATCGGCGGTGGCGGTGGCGGCTGGTCTCGTGCCGCTGGCGCTCGGATCGGAGACCGGCGGGTCGGTGCGCCAGCCGGCGGCCTACTGCGGTGTGGTTGGGCTGAAGCCGACCTACGGCCGGGTCAGCCGCTACGGTCTGATCGCCTTCGCCTCCTCGCTGGATCAGGTCGGACCGATCGGCCGAACAATCGGCGATGTGGCCGATGCGCTCGGCGTGATCGCCGGTGTGGACCAAGAAGACCCCTCGACCTGCCCAGTGCCGGTCCCGGACTATCGGGCGGCGCTGCGAGACGGGGTGCACGGACGGCGGGTGGCGATGCCGGAGGAGCTCCTAGCGGTCGCTGAGCCTGCCCTGCAGGCACGGGCCGAGCAGGCCTTCTCTGCCTTGGTGGCCGCCGGCGCTCGGCCGGTGTCGGTGCATCTTCCGCACCTCACGGCCAGA
>JAKAUI010000003.1 GCA_021827745.1 Bacillota bacterium
TGGGCAGAGTGACCTATGCGGCCGCCCAGCGCGACGACAGCCTGCCCATCTTGCTTGGGATCAAGGTCTCCTTCAGCAGCGATGGCCACCTAGAGGTGTGCGCCTCCGACAACTTCCGCCTGGCCTGGGCTCAGACCGCCACCGAGGCCAGCGGTCTGAACGCCGAGGTGGTGGTTAAGGCCCGGGCGCTTTCTGAGATGGTGCGATCTCTCCCCGAAGAAGACGTGCAGGTGGCGCTCAGCGACCGCCAGATGTTTTTTCGCAGCGGGTCGGTCGCGGGCTTCTGCCAACGGGTGGAAGGGCAGTTCCCGGACCACCGCAAGCTGGTCAAGGACAGCTACGAGACGACGATGCAGGTGCAGGTGGCGGACGTGATCCAGGCCGCCGAGCGGGCGACCTTGGCCACCGACGTGCGCAGCCCGCAGGTAATCTTGCGTGCCGGAGAAGACGGTGTGTCTTTGTCCGCCGAGTCCGCCGAGATGGGCAGCGCCTACGAGGACATCGCCGCCACCTGGAGCGGAGCTCCGGTGGAGATCGCCTTCAACCCGAAGTTTTTGATCGACGCCTTGAAAAACGCCGGCGCCGATGCCGTGGAGATCGGCTTCAACGGCCCGCTATCGGCGGCCCGGCTGCAGCCCTCTGAGGCGCCAGGCGACCATCTGGCGCTAGTCTTGCCCATTCGCCGGATGTGAAGGCCAGGGCCAGGAGGGCGGCCCGGCGATGACACTTGAGGAACTGAGCCTTGTCGGCTGGCGCAACCTCGAAAACGCCAGCCTGGAGCCGTCTTTTGGCCTGACCGTGATCGCCGGTCAAAACGCCCAGGGCAAGACCAACCTCTTGGAAGCAATGGCGGCGGTGATCACCGGATCGTCGCACCGGGCGCTTCGGGACGAGGAGCTGATCGCCCAAGGAGAGGTGCGCGCCCACCTAGGCGCGCAGATCCGCCGCCCGAGCGGCAGCTTCGAGCAGACGCTCGACCTGGTGCGGGGCGGAAGGAAGGAGCGCAGGCGCCAGGGCAAGCGGGTCGTCGCCGGCGCAGACCCGCTCGGCGACCCTCTGGTCGTGCTGTTCTGCCCTGAGGACCTGGGTCTGGTGCAGGGCGGACCAGCCGGCCGGCGCCGGTTCCTCGACCAGGAGGCGTCCCAGGCGACGGCGGGCTACGGCGCCGCCCAGCGCACCTATCAGCGGATCTGGGCCCAGCGCAACACAGCGCTTCGCCGCGGCGAAGGCCGGGTGGTCGATGCGCTGGATCTCCTGTGGGCGACGGCTGCGGTGCGGCTCACCGTGCTGCGAAGACGCCTCATCGAGGCACTGGCGCCGCTCGGCCAGGAGGCGTATGCGGCGATGGCGCCGGCTGACCCGCCGCTGACGGTGAGGCTGACGGCTGGCACGCCGTCCGAGGACCCGGAGATGGCCCTGGCCGCCATCAGGGCTCGGCGCCAAGAAGAGGAGGCGCGCCGAACGACCGTGCTCGGGCCGCATCGGGATGACATCTCCCTGGCGATCGGAGACAATGAGCTCAGGGCCTACGGATCGCAGGGCCAGCAGCGGACGGCGGCGGTTGCGCTGAAGCTGGGGACCGTCCAGCTGCTGCAGCAGGCGTCAGGGGCAAGGCCGCTTTTGCTTCTCGACGATGTGCTGTCCGAACTGGACGGTCGGCGCCGGGAGCTTTTAGCGCAGCAGGTGCGCGAGGGGCAGACGGTGATCACGACCACGGACGCCGAGTTCCTGCCGGAGCGACTGCAGGCGGACCGCTGGTGGGAGATCCGATCCGGAAGGGTGGCCGAGCATGGAGCGCCTTGATCACGTGGTGGACAGGCTGATGACGTCGGCGCGCTACCGTCCGGCGGTGCCCTACCTGGCCTTTTGGGGATGGGCAGACATGGTCGGGGCGACGCTTGCCCGACACACCCGTCCGTGGAAGGTGAGCGGGCACACCCTCGTGGTGGCGGCCACCAGCGGGCCGTGGGCGTCCGAGCTGTTCATGCTGCGCGACGAGCTCTTGAGTCGGCTGTCCGACCGCCTTGGCAAGGGCGTTGTCACGGAGCTGCGCGTGGTGGCCAGGGCCCAGCTGCCTCCAGAGGAAGATCCTACAGAGGCCTGGCCGGAGCTTCGGTCCGAGCGGGTGCCAGAAGAAGACCCGGTGCAACCAGACGCCGCTGCCAGGGATCTGGACCAGTTGTTGGTGTCTTTGGTCGAGCGAGCAGTCGGCAAGGGTGGAGGACAGCAAAGTGGCGAAGACGGCGAGTAGGCGTGCGGGAGCACCGGAGGGCGCGAGCGCAGGCAGGGACTACGACGCCTCGCAGATCCAGATTCTAGAAGGACCCGATGCAGTCCGGAAGATTCCCGGCATGTACATCGGGTCCACGTCGAGTTCCGGTCTCCACCACCTGGTCTACGAGCTGGTCGACAATTCGGTGGATGAGGCGATCGGCGGTCACTGCACCCTGATTCAGGTGCGGATCAACGAGGACGGCAGCTGCACGGTGGAAGACGACGGCAGAGGGATCCCCACCGACCACCACGCCAGCGGGAAGTCGGCGCTCGAGGTGGTGCTGACCACCTTGCACGCCGGAGGAAAGTTCGGGTCGGGCGGCTACAAGGTGTCCGGGGGCCTGCACGGGGTCGGGCTGTCGGTCGTGAACGCCCTGGCGAAGTGGCTGGTGATTGAGGTCCGACATGGCGGAAAGGCCTTCAGCCAGCGCTACGAGCGGGGCTGGCCGGTTGAGGAGCTGCAGACGCTTGGGGCCGCTGACGGCCACGGCACCCGCGTCACCTTCATGCCGGACGACCAGATCTTCGACGACACGAACTTTGACGCCGATGTGGTGGCCAACCGACTGCGCGAGATGAGCTTTCTTGTCGCCGGGCTGGAGATTCGGCTCGAGGACAAGAGAAGCGGCGTCGAACAGCGCTTTTTGTTCCGCGGCGGCGTGCGGTCGTTTGTGGAGTACCTGAATCGGAACAAGGACACGATCCAGTCCGGCCCGATCGTGATTCGGGGCGAGCGGTCCGGGATCACCGCCGCCATCGCCATCGAATACAACACCGGCTATCAGGAGACGGTGCTGTCGTTCGCCAACGTGATCCGCACCACGGAGGGCGGGATGCACGAGGTCGGCTTTCGGTCGGCCCTGACCCGCACGATCAACGACTACGCCAGGCGCCAGGGCATGCTCAAGGAGGGGGAGAGCAACCTCCAGGGCGAGGATGTGCGCGAGGGTCTGACCGCTGTGGTCTCGGTGCTCCTGGAGCGGCCCGAGTTCGAAGGTCAGACCAAGACCAAGCTCGGCAACTCCGAAGTGCGGGGCCTGGTGGACGCGCTGGCCAGCGAAGGCCTCAGCACCTTCTTCGAGGAGACACCAGCCGTCGGTCGCAGAATCGCCGACAAGGCGATCGGGGCCTCCCGAGCCAGAGAGGCCGCCCGCAAGGCTCGCGAGCTGACCCGGCGCAAAGGGGCGCTCGAGTCGACGGCGCTGCCCGGCAAACTGACCGACTGTCAGAGCCGGGACCCGGCGGAGTCGGAGCTCTACCTGGTGGAGGGAGATTCCGCAGGCGGAACCGCAAAGCAGGGCCGGGACCGCGGGTTCCAGGCCATCTTGCCGCTCCGGGGCAAGATCTTGAATGTGGAGAAGGCGCGCCTCGACAAGATCTTGGTGAACGAGGAGATCCGGGCCATGGTGCTCGCCATCGGGACGGGGGTGGGCACCGACTTCGACCTGAGTCGGGCCCGCTACCACCGAATTGTGATCATGACCGACGCCGACGAGGACGGAAGCCACATCCGGACCCTTCTCCTCACCTTTTTCTTCCGCTACATGGCGCCCTTGATCCTGGCCGGCTATGTCTACATCGCCCAGCCGCCGCTGTACCTGGTGCGCAAGGGGAAGACCGAGCGCTACTGCTACGCCGACCCGGAGCTGGAGGCAGCGCTGACGGAGATGGGCCGCGACAACATCACCATCCAGCGCTACAAGGGCCTCGGCGAGATGAACGCCCAGCAGCTGTGGGACACCACGATGGACCCGAGTCAGCGCACGCTGCAGCAGGTGGCGATGGACGATGCGGTGCAGGCAGACGAGGTGTTCACTCTGCTGATGGGCGACAAGGTGGAGCCGCGGCGCGAGTTCATCCAAGAGAACGCCCTGTCGGTGCGCAACCTGGACGTCTGAGCCGCACGTTTCACGTGAAACAGGAGAGCAGGCGGCCAGTGATGGCCGCCTGGTGGTTTCTTGGTGGCGGTCGGGCTGTTCCTAGCTCGGGTCGGGGAAGCCGGGCGCCGAGTCGTCTGTCACCGGCTGGCCGCCGTAGGCAGCAAACCAGCGCAGGATGCGCAGCACCCGGTCAATGGCCCGCTTGGGCTTGGAGATGGAGTGGTGCTCATCCTGATAGACGATCAGGGCGGTCGGCACGCCGCGCTTCTTCAACGTCATGTACAGCAGCTCCGCCTGGTCGAGCGGACAGCGCCAGTCGTGCTCGCCGGCCGTGATCAGGAGCGGGGTGTGGATCTGCGCCGCGCTGCTGGCTGGGGAGAGCCGTCGGTAGGCGGCCTCGTTCTGCCATGGCACGCCGAGGTCGTCCTGCCACCACAGGTGGCAGTCGTCGGTGCCGAAGGCGGCCACATAGTCCCACATGCCGTGCTCAGAGACGGCGGCCTTGAATCGATCGCTGTGGCCGACGGCCCAGTTGGTGATGATGCCGCCCTGGGAGAAGCCGGTCACGAAGAGGCGGGCAGGGTCGGCCCAGCCCCGGTCGATGGCGCTGTCCACGCAGGCCATGAGGTCGGCGTGCTCCCGCGGTCCCCAGTCGCTCTGGATGGAAAGGCAGAATGCCTCGCCATAGGAGGTCGAGCCGCGGTAGTTGACCTTGAGCACAAGATAGCCGTGGGCGAGGACCAGCTGCTCGTCAAACTCCAGGCCGGGCTCGTCATAGGCCATCGGCCCGCCGTGGATCATGACCACGGTCGGAAGCGGGCCCAAGGCGGCGTCGTAGCCGGGCGGGAAGAGGGCGAAGCCCTCCACCTCGGGACCGTCCGTGGCGGCGAAGGAAAAGCGGCGAGCGTCACCCAGGCGCCGGGTCTTTAAGAGCGGCGCCAGCGGTGCCCACAGGAGCGTTGACTCGGCTGCTCCCTCGATGCGATGCAGCTCCGGGCCCCCGAAGCCGGAGGTAACGATCGCCACCGAGGTGTCTGTGGCGTGGGCGAAGCTGCTGATCGAGGCCATCCGGTCTTGCGGAAAGGCGAGCGCTGCTTGGCCGTCTTTGATCACCACCAGGCGGGTCTGGCCCCGGTCGCCGGCCAGCGCCCAGATCTCGCCGTGCTCGCCGTAGTGCGGCGCACTCTCGATCGGTCGATCGAGCGACATGGTCAGGATCGTGATCGGGGTTCGGCCGATCGGGTCTGGGTAGACCCGGGCACTGGCGATCGGGTTCACGCCACCGCTGTCCGGCACGATGCCGCCAACCGTCGAGAAGCCGGCGCCCAGCCGGTCGAAGTCGGCCACGGGCTGGGCATCTTGTACCGCCACTAGCCCGATGTGGGACAGGCAGTAGGAGTTCTCCGGCTGTAGGGAGACGACAAGGGCCACCTGGCTGCTGTCTGGGGAGAAGGCAAGGGCGCGCACCTCGACGTCGCCTAAGGTGAGGCGGCGAATGTCGGTGCCGTCCGGTCGGATCAGCCAGGCGTCGGTGCGCCGGTTGTTGTCGGGATCGCCGGTGCGGTTGGACAAAAAGGCGATCTCGTCGCCACTTCTCGACCAGACCGGAGCGTACTCGGTGGCCGGGCCGGCGGTCAGCGGCGTGATGTCCCGACTGGCCACGTCCAACACGAACAGGTGGCTTTGCACCGTGTCCGAAAACCCGTCGCCGTCCTGCTTGTGCTGAGTGCGCGTCAGGACGAAGGGCGACCCATCCTTATCCAGCGCCTTCAGGTAGGCTCGCTCCGTGGCGCTGGGTGCACGGGCCGAAAAGACCAGGCGGCTGCCGTCTGGGGAGAGCGAAAAATCGTTCACGCCGTCTTCCCAGGAGGTGAGCTGGCGCGGCTCTCCACCTGATTTTAGGTCGTAGGCCCAGATCTGGGCCTTCGGATCATCGTCGGCGGGAGAATCGGCCGCCTGGTCGGCCTTGTCCCGATCGGACAGCGCCTTGGTGGCGGCCGCCTTGGCCTCGGCCACCTCAAGTTCGTCCTTGCGGCGGGCGAGTGAGAACAGGAACCGTCCGTCTTGGGAGAGGGCGAGGTGCGACTCGTGGGCGGCGCTGCGGCTTAGGCGGTGGGCCGGGGCCGAACCGTCGGTCGGAACCACAAAGATGCTTTCATAGCGCTCGTCGGCCTCCTTGAGAAAGCCGGTCCAGAGGGCTGCCGCCCACCGGCCGTCCGCCGACAGAGCGAGCGACCGCACCGCTCCCCATTGGTAGAGATCAGCAAGCTTCATGGACTCCATGTCAGGCACCCGGAGTCACCTCCCAGAGTGGTCACGCCAGCACCGAGTCTAGCAGATGCGCCCTTGGCCAGCGGCGGGAGGGACCGCCGCACAGCGCGGGGAAACCTGCGCCGTGAGATCCGCACACCCTAAAGGGCGGCAACAGATGACTGAGATGAACACCTTTCGACCCCTGCTTGGGCTGAAGATCCCGATGCGTGACGGTGTCGGCCTGGCGGCGGACATCTACCTGCCGCCGGGCGACGGGGCGCACCCGGCTGTCGTGCTGCGGACTCCCTATCTGCGCACGACGCCCCAAGTGGCCGCCGCCGGTGCCTTTTGGGCCCGCTCTGACTATGCCTTCGTCGCAGTGGACGTCCGCGGTCGGGGCGACTCGGACGGCGAGTTTCGGCCCTATCGGTCGGAGGGAGAAGACGGCTTCGACACCATCGAATGGTGTGCGACCCAGGCCTTTTGCACGGGTGCTGTCGGCAGCCTGGGGGCGTCCTACAGTGGGAAGGTGCAGTGGCAGGCAGCCCTGCAGCGGCCGCCGCATCTCAGGGCCATGATCAGCATCGTGCCCCCGTCAGACGCGCACGTCGAGTCGCCGACCGGAGCGCCGTCTCCGATGTCCCTATGCTGGGTGCACCTGGTTAGCGGCCGGCTGACCCAGAATCTGGACCTGGTGAACTGGGCTGAGGTCTACAAGCACCTACCGCTGGCTGAGATGGACCAAGAGCTCGGCACGGCAAGCCCGCGCTGGCAGGCAGCCTGTGCACCGGGGACGCCCGGGCCGTCTGCCACCGACTATCAGCGGCGGATCTCTGAACTGGATCTGCCGGTCCTGCATGTGTCTGGGTGGTACGACGACGAGCAGGTCGGAACCCCGCTCAACTATCGGCTGATGCGGGAAGGGGCGGGCAGCGAGGCGGCAAGGGAGAGTCAGCGCCTGCTGATCGGGCCTTGGGGGCACAACGTCAACCAGCAGCGGCTGGGCTCCGTCGACTTCGGCCCTGCTGCCGTGATCGACCTGAACGATCTGGAGCGGCGCTTTTTCGACCGTCATCTGAAGGGCGAAGCCGAAGACGGATGGGTGAGCCCGGTGCGCCTGTTCATGATCGGAGACGGATGGCGGAAGGTCGACGGCTGGCCGCCTGCTGGCATGACGGTGCAGCCCATGTACCTGACCAGCCGGAAGGGAGCCAACAGCCGGTTCGGCGACGGGCGGCTTGCGAGTACCCCGGGCACCGACTGGGGGGAGGACCGGTACCTGGCCAATCCGCTTGACCCGGTGCCTTTCCTGACCGAGCCCCTCTCCCACCAGATTGGCGGGGCTGACGACTACCAAGAGGTCGAAAAGCGTCAAGACGTGCTCGTCTACACCTCGGCGCCGCTGACCGCGGCGGTGGAGCTACTGGGGCCGGTGCGGGTCGTCGTGCACATCAGCTCCGACACCGTGGATCTCGACGTCATGGCCAAGCTCCTTGACCTCTTCCCAGACGGACGGGCGGAGCGGGTGGTCGACGGCATGGTGCGCGGTCGTTACCGCCAGGGCATGGGGCCACAGGCGCTGCTTGAGCCAGGCCGGGCGGTGGAGTTCGACATCGATCTCTGGAACGTCGGCCGCCGCTTTGCCGCTGGCCACGCCATCCGACTGGAGATCGCATCCAGCGCCTTTCCCAAGTACCCGCGAAATCTCCACACCGGTGGCGACCTGGCCCGGGAGCGAGCCGATCAGGCGATCGTGGCTGAGGTCCGCCTCCTGCACGGTGCTGGCCATCCGTCCAGGATCCTCTTGCCGGTCTTGAGCGGACATCTGTGAGCGCCCAGCGGCGGCGGCTGGTCTGGACGATCCGTACGGCGGTTGCCGTCATTGTGTTGGCTGGCATCGTCTGGGTGGGCAGCGACCCGCGGCTGATCGGGCTGGAGTTTCACTGGTTTCATCGCACCGTCGCCCAGGCCGGTGCCCTGGCGCCCTTGATCACGGTGGCCGTGATCGCCCTGCACGCAGTCCTGCCCTATCCGGTCACGCCGGTGATCGTGTTGGCGGTGGCCGCCATGGGGCCGGTGAGCGGGCTCGTCTCCAGTTGGACCGGGCTAATGATGGCGGCCTACCTAGGCTTTTACCTGGCAAGATGGGCCGGGCAGCCGCTCTTGGCCAAAATGGTGCCGGCAGAGGTGGTCGACCGCTTTGGTCCCTATGTGACGGCACTGGGACCGGTCGGGGTGTTCTTGGCCCGCGTGCTGCCCGTGCCCTTCGCCCCTGTGTCGTTGCTCGCCGGGCTCAGCCCGGTTCGTCCGCTCGCCTATGGCGTGGCGACCGGGCTCGGCATTCTGCCCGGGCTGGCGGTGGTCGGGCTTCTGGTCAACCGCCAAGGTGGCGTCTGGGAGGTGTGGGTGACCGGCGGCGGATTTCTGGTCGTCTTGTTTCTCGCCTGGCAGGCGCAGCGTCGTCTGCTGCGGCGAAGCGGGCCTGCGGCACAGGAAGGGGCGGCCGGGAGCCCGAACCTACCGCCAGAGGAGTAGACCCAAGGAGGAATCGGCATGGCCCGCCTCCAGCGGCTGCAGGCAGCGCTCGAGCCTAACCAGGCGCTCTTGGTCAGTTCTCCGATCTCCATCCGCTACCTCACCGGGCTGATGATCCACCCGGCGGAGCGATTCTATGCGCTCTTGATCACACAGGAGCAGGCGGTCTTGTTTGTTCCCGAGCTCGAGCAGCAGACGGCCCGCACCTTCTTGGGCCAGATCGTCCCGATCTCCGATGCCGCCGATCTGCCCAAGGTGCTGGCGGCCCACAAGCCAAACGCTGTGCTGGCGATCGAAAAGAGCCATCTGACCGTGGACCGTCTGGAGCTGATCCAGTCCGCCTGGCAGCCGAAGCTCTCAGGCGACCTCAGCGAGCGGCTGACGGCCATGCGCCTGATCAAGGACGAAGACGAACTGAGTGTGATCCGGCGGGCCTGTCGGATCATCGACGAAGTCGTGGCCTGGGCCTTTTCCCAGGTGCAGGACGGCATCACCGAGCGAGAGCTGGTCGGCCTGATCGACCAGCGCCTGGAGCGGCACTACAGCGTTGGTCCCGGGTTTCCGTCCCTGGTCCAGTTCGGCAAGAACAGCGCCCTGCCGCACGGTCGGCCCGGCAGCCGCAAGCTGAGCATCGGGGACGCCGTGCTCCTCGACATCGGCGCGCAGGTGGAGGGATACTCCTCGGACATCACCCGCACCGCCTTCTTCGGCCCGGCCTCGGAGCAGATGCAGCGGGTGTACCAAACGGTGCTCGAAGCACACCTGGCTGCCAGCGCCAAGCTGGGACCGGGGGTGGTGGTCGGCGAGGTGGACCAGTCGGCTCGGGCGGTGATCGAACAGGCCGGCTTCGGCGACCGATTCACCCACCGCCTTGGCCACGGGCTCGGGCTCGAGGTGCACGAGGCGCCGTCCATGCATGGCCAAAGCACCTCGACTCTGCAGCCGGGGATGGTCGTGACCGTGGAGCCGGGCATCTACCTGCCGGGCGAGGGCGGGGTCCGGATCGAAGACGACTACCTGATCACGGATGAGGGCGCCGAGCGGCTGACCACCGCCGACCGCCACCTGATCGAGCTTTCGACCGGAACCTAAGCGCAGGGAACGGCTCAGGACAAAGCGGACGGCGCCAGCGCAGCACAGGCTGCCTCCATCTCCGGATCGGAGATCGCCGTCTGACGCCCTTCGTCGAAGAGCCGCTTGACCCAGGCGGCAATCTCAGCCAGCTCGGGCCGCTCTTTTTCTAGCGGGGCCAGCCCCAGCTGCTGGCGGCGGCGATTCACCCAGAAGGCGACCACCGCCACCCCTCCCTTGTCGCTGACCAGCACCCCGGGTGGCGTGCCCAGCAAGCGTTCCGTGTCGAAGATGGAGTAGACCTCCGGGTCCTTCATCAGGCCGTCGGCGTGGATGCCAGCCGCCGTCAGCGCCATCGATCGGCCGACGAACGGCATGGTAGGCGGAATGACCACGCTCAGTTCCCGCTCGAAGAAGCGGGCGGCATCCGTGATGGCGAGCGTGTCGACGTCTTGACGCCCGGTGATGCCCATCCAGAGGAAGATCAGCCCCTCGAGCGGCGTGTTGCCGGTCCGCTCGCCAAAGCCGAGCAGCGTTCCGTTGATGGCACCCACCCCGTGCAGCCAGGCGGCCATCGCATTGGCCACGCCCAGGTGGAAGTCGTTGTGGCCGTGCCACTCGAGCAGCCGGCCCGGTGTTCCGGTCTCAGCGACAATGGTGTGGATCAACTGGGGCACGCCCCGCGGCAGATCGGC
>JAKAUI010000014.1 GCA_021827745.1 Bacillota bacterium
ACCTGACGCAGGGCGTCGTCCAGATCGGCCTCTTTCAGCTGCCCGTGGCCGGAAATGCGCTTGATTACGGCCCCCAAACGGTCAGTCAGTGACTCCAGCAGCACGCTCACCCCCCGTCTTCAGTCGCGCCCGAATTAGCTCCCGGGCTCGACCCAAGTCCTCGCTGTTCCCATTGACCAGCCGATCCAGGGTCACGAGCAGCTGCCGGTGCTCTTCGGCCTCAGCCACCGCACCGATCTCCTGCTCCAGCCGCTCCAGCGTCTGACGAGCCCGACGCAGGAGATAGGCCGCCGCCGGTCTTGTGGTCGACAGTTCGGCCGCCACCTCCGCCAGAGACAGGTCGGCGGCGTAGCGCAGGCCAAAGGCCTGGCGCTGGCGGGCGGTCAGATGCTGCCCGTACGTGTCGTAGACCATCATCAAGCGGCCGAGCTGTTCCACGGGCCCTCCTGGTAAGGGATTCTCCTTACCAGGGCATTGTAGGGGCCGGAGCCGCCGCGGTCAAGCCGGGCCGATTGCGGCCAAGAGGGCGTCGACGTAGGCGTCTGGCGCGAAGTCCATCAGATCCTCGGTCCCCTCGCCGACGCCGACCAGGGCGACCGGTCGGCCCACCACCTCACGGGCGGCCAGGACGGCACCGCCCTTGGCCGAGGCGTCCAGCTTGGTGACCACGAGCCCGGTCACCGGGAGGCGCTGACAAAACTCCCGGGCCTGGGCCACGGCGTTCTGGCCCATGGTGCCATCCAGCACCAGCAGCACCTCGTCCGGCGGTCGGCCCAGCTCCCGGGTCAGGACCCGCACCACCTTGTCCAGCTCATCCATCAAGGGCTGCCTGGTGTGCAGCCGTCCGGCCGTGTCTACGACCAGGACGTCTGCGTGCTGCGATCGGGCCCGCTGCAGGGCGTCGAAGGCCACCGCGCCCGGATCGGCGCCCGGCTTCTGTGCCACGAGATCGGCACCGGCGGCCTTGGCCCACACCCCAAGCTGCTCGCTGGCTGCCGCCCGAAAGGTGTCCGCCGCCGCCAACACCACCTTCTGGCCCGCACCGGCGAAGCGACAGGCCAGCTTGCCGACGCTGCTGGTCTTTCCAGACCCGTTCACGCCGACCACCACCACCACCGCTGGCGCCCCGCTCAGGCTCAAGGTATGGGAGGCGCCGGCCAGCTGGATCAACTCGTGGCGAAGGGCCGGAAGCTGGGCGACGGGGGGAAGACGACCGACTGCCTCTGCCAGGGCAGACGCCCGTTCGTAGCCGAGGTCGGCTCCAAGCAGGGCCTCTTCCCAGTACTGGGCCGAGCCGTCCCTCCGCCCAGCGCCCAGTGCCTGACGGGTGCGCAGAAGCGCCGTCCTAAATCGCTCCCAGGTCGCCACGCCATGCCTCCTCCAAGCGCACCTCGACCAACCGGCTCTCTCCTGGCCGGTCCATGGTCACGCCGACCAGCACGTCCGCCCACTCCATGGTCATGCGCTGGTGCGAAATCATCACCACCTGGCGTTCACGGTGTCGGTCAAAGTAGGCCAAGAGTCTGCGGATATTCTCCTCGTCCAGGCTGGCCTCGACCTCGTCCAGGCACAGGAACGGGGACGGATTCAGCTCGACCAGGCTGATCAGCCAGCAGAGGGCGACGAGCGCCCGCTCGCCGCCAGAAAGGAGCTCCAAGGACGTCCGCCGCTTGCCCGGCAGCGTCAGGATGAAGTCGACGCCGTCCGAACTGGCGAGAAGCTCTCCACCGCCGCCGGGGAACATCTCGGCAAACACCTGCTCAAAGCGCCCCCCCAGCTGTTCCAGCGCCGTCTGGTAGTGGCTCTCCAGCTCTTGGTCGGCCTGGGCAGCCAGCGTGAGGAGCCGCTCTTTGCTCAGCACGGCATCCTGGCGGCGCTCGCTGAGCTCCTGGCGCAAGGCGGCCACCCGCTCGGCCTCCATCCGCGCTCCAGCGTTGACCGGCTCCAGCTCAAGAAGCTGATGGCGCAGGGTCGCCAGATCGTCCAGCGTCCCCTGCGGAGCAGCCAGCGGCACGCCTGTCTGGGCTCCGAGTTCGGTGTAGAGCCGGCGGCGGCATGCCGCCAGATCCAGAACCAGCTGTTCGGCCTCTTCTTCGAGGCGCAGATCGCTGTCCTCCAGGCGCTGAAGGCGGGATTCGATCCGACCGGCCCGCTCGCGCCCCCGGCGCTCCAAGAGCTCGAGCAGCCGGGTCAAGGTGCGCAGGGCCTGGCGCTCGCGGCGCAGCTGGTCGCCCTGGCGCCGCGACTCCACACCTGGCTCGGCCTCGATCCCGGCCGCCGCCTCCAGCTCCGAAATCGCCGCCTGACACTGGGCCTCCTCGTCAGCCATCGCCTGCTGGCGCTCGGCCAGGTCGGCCAGCTGCCGGCTTGCGGCCGCCAGCCGCTCCTCCAGCCGGCCCCGCTCCTCTTTCGCTCGGCACCACTGGCCGTAGGCGTCAGTGTCGATCGCCAGCAGGGCCGGGCGCAATCCTGACTCCATCGCCTGCTCAAGGCGCAGGCTCGAGAGCCTGTCCCGAGCCGAAGAGAGCTCATGGCCCAGCTCGCCGAGCCCGAGCTGGAGGTCGTTCCTGCTGTGCAAGAGCTCCTCCATCCGCCGGTCCACGGCCTCAGCTGCCGAACGGAGCTGCCCCAGCCTGGCCTGCAGTCCAGTCGGGTCGACGTTCCCTGCCCGCTCCATGGACTCCCCGCCCTGGATGGCTCCGCCTGGCAGCAAAAGGTCACCGGCGAGGGTCACCCAGCGATTGCTCAGCCCCTCTTTCCGGGACAGGCTGAGCGCAACCTCCAGCGTCTCGGCGACCTCTGTCCGGCCCAAGATCAGGGCGACCGCCGGCTCAAGCTCCGGCCGATAGGTCAGATGCTGGGTGAGCGGACCCAGGTAGCCGGCGCGGTCGTGGGCAGATGCGGCCTGGGATCGGGGACGGAGCCGGTCGAGAGGCAAGAAGGTGGCCCGGCCCAGTCGGTACTGGCGCAGATAAGCGATCGCCGCCTGGGCCGCTGCCTCGGTGGTCACGACCAGGTTGTCGTATGCGCCGCCCAGGGCCACCCCGAGGGCGGTGGCAAACTGCGGCTGACAGGCGATCAGGCCGCCGAGCGGCCCCAGAACGCCTGTCAGCTGGCCGAGATCGGACGCCTCCATCACCGCTCTGGCCCCGGCACGCAGTGGCCGCCCAGCAGACCAGTGGGCCCGTTCGGCCTCCTCGATCTGCGCCAGCTGACGCTCCAGCTGCGTGATCTGCCGGGCCAGCTGCTGCCGCTCCTCGAGGCGGCTCGCAGCTTCACCCTGCACCTCGCGCAGCCGCTGCTCTGAGGCCTGCTGTGCGGCCTCAAGCTCCCTGACCCGAGCCTCCCACTGCCCCCTGCTGTCCGCCTCGGGTGCACGATCCTCGTGCGCCAGTTCGCGCAACTCGGCCCAGCGCTCGGGGTCCATCACCGGCAGGCCGGCTCCACCTTGCGCCTCGACACCCTCGATCAGCTCCACCATCTGGGCCAGCCGTCTTCGCTCGTCTTCCAGCTCTGTGCCTACCGTTGTTGCCGTCGCCGCCAGCATAGAGGCCTGCTCCGTCGCCCGCAGCCTCCTCGCCTCAAGATCCGACAGGCGCTGCTGGCGACTCTGCGCCTTCTCGCCCAGCCGGCCGAGCCTCGCCTCCACCTGGGCCAGTCGCTCGTCGGTCTCCAGGGCCGCCAGGTCGACGCTCTGGCGAGCCTGCCACAGCGGCTCGATCACCTGCTCCAGTCTGATGGCGGCCGCCTTGAGCGCCTCCCCCTCTCGGCGCTGGCCCTCGTGCCGCTCGGCGACGAGCCGCTGCCTGCGTTCGAGCTCTGACAGCCGTCGGCCCTCCAGGGCGATCTCCAGCGCCAGGATCTGATCGCGCAGTTCTTGCCAGCGATCCAGCCGCTCCACCTCGGCGCCAAGCCGGCCGCCCTCCGCCACCAGGCGATCCAGGTCGACGGCCAGATCCTGGAGTAGCAGGTCGGCCGAGGCCAGTTCGGCCAGGGCCTGACTTCTGCGCTGCCGGTAGGCCGAGGCGCCGGCTGCCTCTTCCAGCATCAGCCGGCGGCTGTGTGCACCCTGACTGATCACGTCTTCGATTGAACCCTGGGCGATGAAGGCATAGCCTGAGGAAGCCAGACCGGTGCCGAGCAGTACCTGCTGGACGTCGCGCAGTCGGCACAGGCGGCCGTTGATCCGACACTCGCTGTCCCCATTGCGCTCCAGTCGCCTGGCAACCACCACCTCGCTGCTGGGCAGCCCGAACTGGCCGGTCTCGTCTGAAAACGTGAGCTCCACCTCGGCGGCATGGGCTGCCCGCCGTTCTCCGCCGCCCTGGAAGATCAGGTCGTCCGCCCGCTGGCTGCGCAGATCCTGGGGCCGGCTCTCGCCCAGCACCCAGCGCAGGGCGTCCACGATGTTCGACTTGCCCGCCCCGTTCGGTCCCACGACCACACAAAGTCCCGGTCCCACCTCCAAGGCGGTGGGATCGGCGAAGGATTTGAAGCCGCGGAGCACGATTCTCTTCAGATGCACCAGTCTGCTGCCTCGCTGATGGGGTTAACGACGCTCCACCGAAATCTCGATCGCCATCCGGCCCTCACCGTCGATGGTGACGTGAACGAATCTGGGGATGCACACCACATCGATCCCGTCCTCGGTCAAAAAGCCGCGGGCCACCGCTGCGGCCTTGACCGCCTGATTCACCGCGCCGGCCCCGACCGCCTGCAGTTCCACGGTCTCCCCACCGCGGATCATCCCGGCCACAGCTCCGGCCACCGACTTGGGCTGCGAACGGGCCGACACCCTCATGATCGCCATCTGGCCCGGCACGACAGACGCTTCCCCGCTCCGAGCGCCCCTCCCCAGAGAAGCCCAAACCTACCTAAAGGTAAGACTGCCCGCGGTTCGCCAAAGCGAACGGTCTTCCCTGCCGGCATGCCTGTACCCACATCGTACCGCTGTTTTGGATACGGCCACGACACAGGGGAGCCTTCCGGGCCTATGGAAGGGCGCTTCTAGGTCCAGGGAGAAGGAGACGGCCTTGCAGCAGATTACGCACCGCATCGCCGCCCTGATCCGCCAGCAGCCCTCCATCTCGGCCCGCCGCGTCGCCAAGGCCCTCGGCTACGCCGAGCCCAAGTCGATCTACTACTGGCTCGGCAAGGACGGCTTTACCTTCAATGGCTTCAAGGACGCGGTGCTGTCCGGAGCCTTCGGCTCCAGTCTCGGTGCGGTCGCCCAGCCGCTAGCGGCCTATGGTCGGGCGGCGGTGGCCGACGGCTTCGCCGCCGACGGACTGCCCCTCCTCAGCGATCAGGAGCCGCCATTTTTCTGGACGGCCGGAGCTCGCCTGCTCTATCGCATGCCGTTCGGCGCCTTGGCCGGTGGCGGCGTGCTGCCGGGCGACTGGCTGGTGATCGGCGAAGGAAGCGGCCAGCTCAGTCGAACGCTTCTCCTCTGGCTGCACGGCCAGCCCTGCGTCGCACGCCAGCTGACCCTGGGCGACCGCCTGCTGCTGCTGGACGAGGGCAGCGGCCGACTGATGGAGCCGCCCTTCCCGCCGATCATCGGCCCGATCCTGGCCGCCGTCACGCTGCTCACAGAGCAGATCCCAAGCCGACGGCGCTAGTCGTCCTCCAGGTGGTCTGGCTGCCAGTTCTCAGCCTCGCTCGACTCCGATGCCGTCCCCAGCGGTGCAAGATTGGACGGCGCCTTGTGCCGGCGCCTGCCGCCGCGGTGGCGGCGTCTTTTCTTTGCGGTCGGTGCTGCCTGAGCCGACGGGGCTAACAAACCCTCGTCCGCCTGGGCAGGAGCCCTTTGCGCATCGACTGCCGATGGCGGCGGCGACTTTGGCACAAAGCCGCTCCCAACCCCCAGGTCTCCAGCCGCGGCCGGCCGCCTGCCCCGGCTGCGACGGCGGCGGGGCGCCGCGGGCGCCGGAGCAGCGGCTGTGGATGGCGCGGCCGGTGCAGTGGGAGGCCTGGGTGCTTGTCCCACCGATGCCTCGGCTGCTGACCCTGCCTGCTTCGCCTTCGACCGCCTGCGCCGCCGCTTGCCGCTAGCGCTGGGAGCAGCCACTGCTGGCGTCTCCCTGGACTCGCCCGCGTCGCCCGGGGCGACGACGAGCGCTGCAGCCGCAGCCGTGGGGGCGCCCTTGGCCTTGGCGCCGCCTCGTCTGCGCCGGCGGCGCGTCGCCGGCACGGGGGTCGCCTCCGCATCGGCCTCTTCGGCCCCGGACGCGCTCGGTGCGATCACCACCACCACGGCTGGCGCGGCCTTGGGTGGACGGCGGGACCGCCTGCGGCCTGAGACGGCGGACGGCGCGGACTCGATCGTCTCTGCCGTGGCGCCGGTCTCTCGCGCCCCCTCTGGCTGAGGAAGGATCGGAGCCGGCTTGGCAGGTGCCTGCCGGGGCTTGATCACCGTCCGTCGCCGCTTGGCCTGGTCGGGTTTGGCCAGCTGCTCCAGGGCGTCTTTGGCGGCGTCTTGCTCGGCCACTTTCTTGGTCCGGCCCTCGCCGCGCCCGAGCACCTTGCCGCCGGCCTTTACCACCACCCGGTAGCGGCGGCGGTGCGCCGGTCCGATGCTCTCCAGCACGTCGTAGATCGGGCTCATGCCGCGGTGCTGCAAGGCCTCCTGCAGCATCGACTTCGGGTCGCGGCCGTCGTCCTCGCCGCTGACTGCCGCCTCCACCGGTTCCTGCATCACCTCGAGCACCCAGGCCTGGGTCGGCAGGTAGCCCCAGATCAGGAACAAGGCGCCGATCAAGGCCTCGAAGGCATCGGTCAGGGCCCGCTGGCGGGCCGCCGGGTCGATCAGCCGCTCGCCGTGTCCGACCTTCAGCCGCTCTGCCAGGTTCAGCTGCTCGCCCATCTCGGCCAGCATCTCACGGCTGACCAGGCGAGAGCGCAGGCGGCTGAGCGGGCCCTCCTGATCGGTCGGAAGCTGCCGAAACAGGGTCTGGCCGATGGCCAATCCGAGCACGGCATCGCCCAGAAACTCGAGCCGCTGGTTGTCCTCCTGGCCGCTTCCCTCAGAGACGAAGGACGGATGGGTGAGGGCCAGTTGAACCAGAGGCTCGTCCCACGGCACCTCAGGCATGGCGGGCCACCGCCAGGCAGACGTTGTGGCCGCCGAAGCCAAAGGAGTTGGAGAGCGCCGCCCGCACCTCGCGGGGCTTCGCCACATTGGGCACCAAATCGAGGTGGATGTCGGCGTCCTGCTGGTCAAGATTGATGGTCGGCGGCACCACCTGATCGCGAATCGCCAGCAGGGCGAACAAGAGCTCCACGACGCCTGCCGCCCCCAACAGATGGCCGGTCATCGACTTCGTGGAGCTGACGGACACCCCACCGCCGTCTTCGCCGAACAGGTCGGCGATGGCCCGGGCCTCGCCGGCGTCGCCCTTCGGTGTGGAGGTGGCGTGGGCGTTGATGTAGTCGATGTCGGCCACGCTGAGATCGGCGTCGGCCAAAGCCCGCTGCATGGCCAAAAAGGCGCCCTTTCCATCCGGACGCGGCTCGACCAGATGGTGGGCGTCTGAGCTCTGTCCGTAGCCGACGATCTCGCCGTAGATGGGGGCGTGGCGCGCCAGCGCCGCCTCCATGTCCTCCATCACGACGCAGCCGGCACCCTCGCCCATCACGAAGCCGTCGCGGCCCTGGTCGAAGGGGCGGCACGCTTCTTTGGGCGCGTCGTTGCGGGTGGACAGGGCCTTCATCGAGCAAAATCCGGCGTAGGCGAAGGGAATGATCACCGCCTCGGCGCCGAGCGCTAGCATGGCCGGGGCGTCGCCGTGCTGCACCAGCCTAAAGGCCTCGCCCACGGCGGACGCCGATGAGGCGCAGGCGGTGACCGTCGTGGAGCTGGGGCCCATCAGACCCCAGCGGATGGCGACCTCGCCGGCCGCCATGTTCGGGATCATCATCGGGATGAAGAAGGGGCTCACCCGATCCCAGCGCCGCAGGAAGATCTCGTGCTGCTCGGTGAAGGTGACCATTCCGCCGATGCCCGATCCGAACAGCGCTCCGACCTGCTCCAGGTCGTAGCCTGCCCCTAACAGCCCAGAGTCGGTTACGGCCTCTTCGGCAGCGGCAATGGCCAGTTGGGCGAAGCGGTCCATGTGCCGGATCTGCTTGGGCTGGAGGAAGCGGGCCGGATCAAATCCTTCGATCCGGCCCCCGATTGCCGTGGTCAGGCCGATGGCCGCCATGTCCGGTAGGAACTGAATGCCGGAATGTCCGCTCAGCGCCCCCTGCCAACTGCTGGCTGCGGAGAGACCGAGCGGGGTGAGGGCACCAATGCCCGTCACGACCACCCGTCGCTTCACGATCACCACTCCTTGCGGATCTTTGGGGCGAGAGCCTGGGCTGGATGCCTCAGCTGGCGGTATGCGCCTTGATGTACTCCAAGACGTTCTTGACCGCCGTGATCTTCTCGGCGTCCTCGTCCGGGATGTCGATCCCGAACTCTTCCTCAAAGGCCATGATCAGTTCCACGATGTCCAGCGAGTCGGCGCCCAGATCGTCGATGAACGTGCTGTCCGGGGTCACCTTGTCTGCCTCGACGCCCAGTTGCTGGACGATGATCTGGGTCACCTTGTCCTTCAGCTCCTGATCGCTCACTCTCTCACCTCCCTTCACGGCTCAAGTGGTCAGTCAGCAAGAGGTCATGCCGCCGTCGATGGCGATGGTCTGCCCGTTCAGGTAGCTGGCCTGGGGCGAGGCCAAAAACGCCACCACCGAGGCCACTTCTTCGGGCGTCCCTGGGCGGCCGAGCGGAATGGCGGCCAAGAGCGCGTCCCTGGCCGGGCCGAGGTCGGCCGTCATGTCGGTCTCGATGAGGCCCGGTGCCACGGCGTTGACCGTGATGTTGCGCGACGCCACCTCTTTGGCCAGGGTCCGGGTCAGGCCCAGCAGGCCGGCCTTGGCCGCAGCATAGTTGGCCTGGCCGGGGTTCCCGACCACGCCAGCCACCGACGATACGTTCACGATCCGGCCGTAGCGGGCCCTCAGCATCGGCCTAAGGGCGGCCCGGCAGAGCCGAAAGGGGCCGTCTAGGTCCAGGTCCATCACCGCCCGCCAGTCCTCGTCGCTCATCTTGAGCAGGAGCTGGTCGCGGGCGGCTCCTGCGTTGTTCACAACCACCTGAAGACCCCCGAAGCGCTCCTGGGCGAAGGCGACGAGAGATTCGGCCACACCTGACTGAGAGACGTCCCCGCCAAATGGCTCGGCGCTGCCCCCAGCCTGGCGGATGGAGTCGACCACCGCCACTGCCAGGTCCTCGCGGCGGTGGTAGTTGACCACCACCCTGGCCCCCTCAGCGGCCAGCGCCATGGCGATCGCCCGGCCGATGCCCCGGGAGGCGCCGGTGACGATGGCCGCCTGATCAGCAAGTCTCAATGCGACACCCCCTTCAGCGCCAGCACAGCGTTCTCGAAGCCCTCTCTGTCGTCGGTGTGAAAGACCTGGGCCGCAGGGTCGATCTTGCGCACGAACCCGCCCAAGGACTTGCCGGGCCCGACCTCAACGAAGGTGTCGACGCCGGCCGCCAGCATGGCCGTGAGGGCCTGTTCGAAGCGCACCGGCTGCGAGACCTGGGCGATCAAATTGGCTCGGATCTGATCCGGCTCAACGAGCGGCAGGCCAGTGCGGTTGGTATAGACCGAAAAGGCGGGCCGGCGGATCTCGACGTCGGCCAGACGGACCGCAAGCCGCTGCTCGGCCGGCTTGAGCAGGGCACAGTGAAAAGGGGCGCTGACCGGCAGTCTGACCAGACGCTTTGCCCCCCGTGTGCGGGCGATCTGCTCAAATTGGGCGAGACCGGCCATGTCCCCCGAGACGACGAGCTGGCCCGGACAGTTGTAGTTCGCCACCGCCGCCATCCCCGCTGTCACCAGCGCACAGGCGTCCTCCACCTGATCTCCAGGAAGCCCGAGCACGGCCACCATCCCGCCCCGTCCTTGCGGCACGGCCTCTTGCATAAAGCGGCCGCGGTCCCGGACCAGCGGCAGCGCCTGCTCCGGCAGGAGCGATCCGGCGGCCAGCCAGGCGCCATACTCTCCGAGCGAGAGTCCGGTGGCGGCCGTGCAGTCCACACCGCGCTGGCGGAGGGCGGCAAGTGTCGCCAGAGCGGTCAGGAGCACGGCCGGCTGGGTGACCTCGGTCTCGTTCAGTTGCTCTTGTGGCCCCTCAAACAGGAGCGGACGCAGGTCTTTGCCCAGGGAGGCAGCGGCCAGCTCCCAGATTGGCCCTGGCGCGTCAGACACCGCGTCCAGATACGCCCCCATGCCGGGGTGCTGGGCGCCCTGGCCGGCGAACAGGAATCCGACCTGGCTCACCTGCCCGAGACCTCCTGCAGGCGGCTTTGGACTCGCCCGACCACGTCCAGCCGAACGAACTCAGCCGCCAAGCGGGCCCCGTTCCGGAACGCATCCTGGTGCGACGCCCCGTGGCACTTGATCACGGGCTGGCAGGGGCCAAAGAGCGGTGCGCCGCCGTATTCCGAATAGTCCATCATGGCCTTCAGCCCGACCAGGCGCGAGCGCAGCATCAGGCCGCCGATCCGGCTCCAGGTGGACTTTCTGACCTCGGCCGCCACCAGCCCAAACAACCCCATCCCCATCCCTTCGGCCATCTTCAGGATGACGTTGCCGACAAAGCCGTCGGCCACCACGACGTCGACGTCGCCGCTCAGCATCTCTCTCGCTTCGATGTTGCCGACAAAGTGCACAGGCGCTGACTCCAAGAGTTGGTGGGCCTGGCGGGACAGTTCGTTGCCCTTGCCCCGCTCGGCGCCGATGTTGATCAGGCCGACGGTCGGGTTGGTCCGCTTCAAGATCTCCTCGGCGTAGATGCTGCCGACGACCGCATACTCGGCCAGCTGCCCGGGCTTGGGGTCGACGGAGGCGCCGGCGTCGACCAGCACCAAGGGCCGCTGCTTCAGGGTGGGCAGGAGGGCGACCAGCCCCGGCCGCCTCAGTCCCGGCATCATGCCCACCAAAAGGATGCTGCCCGTGACCAGCACACCGGTGTTGCCGGCCGAGATGAAGGCGTCCACGTCGCCCTCCTTGAGCGCCCGCATGCCGCGCACGATGGACGAGTCTGGCTTTTTTCTGAGCACCAGGACCGGCCCTTCGTCGGCACCGACCTGCTCTGGGGCATGCACGACCGCAATGTCGAGACCGTCCGCCCCAGCCTTCTTCAACTCTGGATCGAGCAGCTCGCGATCCCCGAACAGGGTGATCGCCAGACCAAGCTCCCGACAGGCCCGGACCGCGCCGGGCACCGTCTCGACCGGTCCGAAGTCGCCTCCCATGGCGTCGACCCCGATCCTCATGCCGGTTCCGCCACCGGGACAGCCACCACGAACTTGCCGCGAAACACTTCTTCCTGGGTGGACCGGATGGTGACCAGGATCACCCACCGCCCCTCTCGTCGTCGAATGACCTCGGCCTTCGCCACCAATACCTCCCCAGGCCGCACCGCCCGCCGAAACTTCATCCGGCAAAGCCCGGTCTCGCTGCCAGGCGGCACCAGTTCCCGCAACAGCGCCTCGGCCTGGGCGAATAGCGAGTGCGCCGGCAGCCCGTGGTCGAGATCCAAACCGGCCGGCTCGGTGACCAGTCTTGAGAGCGCGCTCTCGCCCGGCACGATGTCCAGAAGCTCGCCCGCCGCGTTCAGCGGTCTCGGCTCCAGCACCTGCTCCGCCACCTGCCAGGCTCTGGCCCGCACCTCCGGAATGCCAAGCGCCAGTCGATCCAGGCGGATGGTCTGAACGCTGACCGCCAGGCGGTCGGCCAGGTCTCGGTCGGTCACGAGAGGGTCGTGTTTCAGGGCCTGCACCAGCTGCTGTCGGCGTTGCTTGAGGTCCATGGCGCCCTCCAGCCTGTCAGCACGTCTTAGGACCAACTATACACTGGCCGCTGGTGCCAATTCAAGCGAGCGGGCGGACCGAAGATGGCCCGCCCGCTTAGGCTCACTCGACGCTGACAGCCGTCCGGCCGGCATAGTGGCCGCAGTTCGGGCACACCCGATGGCTCATCTTGGGATGCTTGCACTGCGGGCAGATCGCCAGCTGCAAGGGCTTCAGCTTCCAGTTGGCGCGCCGCTTGTTCTTCAGCGACTTGGAGCTCTTCTGCCGAGGCTGGGCCATCTCAATCGTCCTTTCCAAGCAGATCTCGAAGCTGATCGAAGGGTCCGGGTGGTGCGGTCTCGGCGCACTGGCAGCGCCCCTCGTTCAGATTCTTCCCGCAGCTGGGGCAGAGTCCCAGGCAGCCCTCAGCGCACAAGACCTTGGCCGGCCAGGAGAGGATCTCAATCTCCTCGACCAGGGGCGTCAGGTCGACCTCTTGGTCGATCACCTGAAGCCAGGTCTCGCCCTGTCCCAGGTCGGTCGTCAGGGCCTGGCTCCTGCCGCCGACCGCAACCTCGACCCTGCCCAGGCAGCGGTCGCAGGTGCCCTCGGCCTGCCAGTGCGCCTCGATGGCGACCTGAAGGCCGTCGTCCGCCTTGCTCAGCGTTCCCTGCACCGAGAAGGGGCCCAGCGCCAGCGGCCAGTCGCTCACCTGCAGGGAAAATGCCTGGTCGGCGCCGACCGGTT
The DNA here is from genome assembly GCA_021827745.1 of Bacillota bacterium. Lineage (GTDB taxonomy): Bacteria > Bacillota > Sulfobacillia > JAJZYS01 > JAJZLH01 > JAJZLH01. Next base: position 12,593 of record JAKAUI010000014.1, read on the forward strand.
GGCGATCCATGGCTGCCGTCGAGACACCCAACATGCCAGCACCACCCTGGGAGAGCCCATCAGTATAGGGCGACCCGCCGGTCTCATGTCAACCGGACCGCGGCCGGGGCCGGATCGGGCCCCGCTCTGGTGCTCAGCGCCCGCCTTTCTCCCCGATCCTCCGCGCCCGCTCCTCCAGCGCCAGGGCGACAGCTGGCGGCACCATCTCGGCCAGGGGCGCGTGCAGGGTCGAGATCTGCTTGACCAGGGTCGAGGACAGGTGAGAGTAGCGGGAGGCGGTCAGCATGAACAGGGTCTCGATCTCACCGGCCAGCTGGCGGTTCATCAGCGCCATCTGCACCTCGTAGTCGTAGTCCAAGATCGCCCGCAGACCGCGCACGATCACCTGGGCCTCGAGCCGGCGGGCCAGCTCGACGGTCAGGCCCTCGAACACCATCACATCCACACCGGGGATCTCTTTCGTGGCCTCGATCAACAGCGTCCGCCGCTCCGCTGCGCTGAACAGCGGCTCCTTCTGGGGATTGGCCAGGACGCCGACCACCACCCGGTCAAACAGGCCTGCCGCCCGGCGGACGATGTCCAGGTGGCCGAAGTGGGGCGGATCGAAGGTGCCTGGGTAGAGGGCTGTGGTCAGTTCTCTCGCCTCCGTTGGTAAAACGTGATCAGGTGCGTGCCATAGCGCCGGTGTTCGATCTCGCTCAAGGACAGCCCTGGCGCCAGGACGGCACGATGCTCGATCACAAGCCAGGCTCCATCCTTGAGCCAGCGATCCCACGGCGCCGACCTAAGCAGGGACTGGGCGTCGTCCGAGGCGTAGGGCGGGTCAGCCAGGATCAGGTCGAAGGGTCCGGAGCGGCCCAGTCGGCCGGCTGAGGCCTGCACCGACGCTTGGATCACCTCGGTTCGGGACTCATCGCTCCCGCCGCCGGCCCTGGCCACCCGATCGCAGTTTGCAGCGCATGTCCTGGCCGCAGCAGGGTCTCGCTCGACGAGCACCACCCGAGCGGCCCCTCTGCTCAGGGCCTCCAGCCCGAGCGCCCCGCTCCCGGCGTACAGGTCGGCCACCACTGCGCCCGTAAGGTCGATCCGGCTGGTGAGCATGGAGAACAGGCTCTCCTTCAGCCGGTCCCCGGTCGGCCGGGTGCCCTGGCCGTCGGGGGTGGCCAGGCGCAGGCCGCGGGCGAATCCGCTGATGATGCGCACCACCCAGGTCAGCGCTCCTTTGGGCTGCTCCAGCTGGGGTCCACACAGGGGCGGAGCGTGTCGGCGCGCAGACCGCCACGCAGCGCCTCGAGCGCCACCGCCTCGCCCGGCGGAATGTTCGCCAGATTGACATTCGGTCCGAAGTGTCGGATCAGCCAATCCTGCTGGCTGCGCTGGGGTGCCTCCCACAGCACCACCTCGGGGTCGTGGACGCCGTCTAGGATCCCGGCCACCACGTCCTCCTGAATCCCACCCTGGTCGTTGTAGATGCCGACGCTGGTTCCGGACTCCCGGCCCTCGATCGTCACGTAGGCGGCGCCGGCTGCGACGTCGGCCTCGATCTCCTCATGGATCAGCTGATAGCTCTGCTTCTCGCGGGGGTCTTTCTTCCCGACCTCGGTCAGCACGGTCAGGCCGCGCTCCAAGGCCAGGGAGATGGCCTGGCGCCGGGTGGTCGCGGAAAGCGGCACGGTGCCGTCAGAGATCTCCATGGCCGTAAAGCCCAAGGCGACGCAGCGGTCCAAGAAGGGCTCGAGGGCGTTCTCCCAGACCGCCACCTCCAGGAAGGTGCCGCCAGGGTAGATCGGGATCCCGGCCTTGGTCAGAAGCCCGATCTTCTCGCGCAAGACCAGTTCCGGATAGAAGTACGACGTGCCGAAGGTCAGCTTCCAGTAGTCGATGTAGGCCGCCCCGGTGCTGAGCACGTCCGCCGTCGCGTTCACGCCCAGACCCTTGTCCAGGATCATGGTCACTCCCGATCGCCGGGGTTTGGCGCGGCGTCCGTCCAGTGGCGGCGAGATGACTCCCGCAAATGGATAAAGGGGCTCCGTGGACCAGCTCACCAATGGCCTCCTCACGTGGGGCGATCTGTTCGGCTGTGGTTGCGGCTCATTTTGCGCCAAGCGGCGGCCCGGCACAAGCCCGACCTGCCCTGGCGCCCTATCCGCCGGAAAACACCGCTTCTGCAGCCACCAGCGTCCGCTCGCCCTCGCTCTCGCCGTGGGCCAGCGTCCAGAACCAGGACTCGTAGAAGCTCGGGGCGAGCAGCACGCCTCTTGCCAGCATGCCGGTGAAGAAGCGGGTGAACAGGGCGTGGTCCTGCGCCTTGGCCTCGATCAGGTTGGAGGGGGCCTGATCTGAGAAGAAGAGGGTCCAGGTGGAGCCAAAGCGGCTTAGGGACACCGGCCAGCCGTGTCGGCGCCCGGCCGCCAAAAGCCCGTCCGCCAGCCGCTTCGAGCCCCGCTCCAGGCGCTCGTAGACCCCGCCTTCGGCCAGGATCTCAAGCAGGGTGAGGGCGGCGGCCACCGACAGGGGGTTTCCGGCGTGGGTGCCGGCCTGGAACATCGGCCCGAGCGGCGTGACGAGCCTCATCAGATCGCGGTGTCCGCCGTAGGCACCAAGCGGCAGGCCGCCGCCCAGCACCTTGCCGAAGGCGATCAGATCGGGGGCGGGTCCGACCAGGGGATAGGCCGGTCCGAACTGGCCGCGAAAGCCCACGATCACCTCGTCGTAGGCAATCAGGCAGCCCGCCTCGTCCGCCAACTCCCGCAGCCCCTGCAAGAAGCCATCCTTCGGCCACACCACGCCCATATTGCCGCAGATCGGCTCGACCAGGATCAGGGCCAGATCCGAGCCACGTCTGGCCACAACCTGGCGGACGGCTGCAAGGTCGTTGAAGGGGACGGATAGGGTGCGCTGGCGGATCGGGTCGGGAATGCCGCTCGAACCGCCGTCTCCGCTCTGGCTGGCGCCCGATCCGGCCGCCACCAGCGCGCCGTCGAAGTGCCCGTGGTAGTGGCCGTCAAACTTCAACACGAGGGCGCGTCCCGTGGCAGCCCTGGCCAGGCGGACGACCGACATCACGGCCTCTGTGCCGGAACTGACGAGCCGCACCTGGTCGGCGCACGGAACGGCCTCAACCAGCTGCTCGGCCAGGAGCACCTCGCCCTCATGCGGCGTGCCGAACAAGATCCCGGTCTCAAGCTGGCGGCGAAGGGAGGCCAGCAGCCGCTCGTTCCCGTGGCCCAGGATGTGCGGGCCGAAGGCGCCCAGGTAGTCGATGTAGGCCTTGCCGTCGGCGTCCCAGACCCAGGCTCCCGAGGCTCGCTCCAAGAACACTGGTGCCTTGAGCTGGAGCGACTTGAAGCTGCGGGCCGGGCTCATCACGCCACCGGGCACCACCTTCTCGGCTCGCTCGAACAGCTCCGCCGAGCGCCTGCCGACCTGGCTCACCAGCCGCTCCATGGGCCCATGTCCCCCATTTGGCACTCCGTGATCAGCCGGCTCTCGGTCTGCCTCACCCCGCGCATGGCGATGCACAGATGCGTCGCCTCAAGGCGCACGGCCACCCCCTTCGCCTTCAGCTCGTCCTTGAGCCGCTGGGCGAGCGTGTCGGTCAAGCGCTCCTGGATGGCGGGCCGGCGGGCCAGATGATCGACCAGGCGAGCGATGTCCCCGATGCCCGCCACCTGGCCGGCTGGCAGATAGGCGATCCTGGCCACCCCGAAAAAGGGCAGGAGATGGTGTTCGCACAGTGAGTAGAAGCGAATTCCATCGAGCGCCACCAGACCGTCGGGGCCCGGGATCAGGCCCAGGGTCGGTGGCGTTGTCTCCAGGCCGGAGCATAGTTCGCCGAGCGCCTCCGCCACCAGGGCCGGTGTCTGGGCCATCGTCGGCTCTGCCTCGAGGCCGCAAGCCGCCAGCAGTTCGCGCACGGCCCGCTCGGCCCGCCTCCGGTCAATCTGCCTTGCGGCCACGGCGCACATCCTCTCCGCCATTGACATCGATCACACAGCCGGTCAGGTAGTCTGAGTCGGCCAAGACCAGAAAAGCCACCAGGCGGGCCACGTCTTCTCCGCACCCCGGGCGGCCGATCGGAGCGCCGACCGAAGCCCTCCCCTGCCTGGCCTCGGCGATCGATCTCGTCTTCCACGGGTCGTCGATCCGCCCCGGGCAGATGGCGTTCACCGTGATGCCGTGCGCCGCGACCTCCTGGGCGAGGCTCAGGGTGAGCCCGACCACGGCGGCCTTGGCCGCCGCATAGGCGGTGCGAAGCGGCCACGGCGTGAGACGCCCGGCGCCATCGTACCCGAAGTTGACGATCCGCCCGAAACCGCCCTTGGCCATCAGCGGAACCGCCAGCCGGCAGTGCTCTGCCACCGCCAGAGCGTTTGCCGAAAAGAGTGCGGCCACCTCATCTCTGCTGTAGTCCTTGAGCTCTCTGCGCTCGGGCACGTACGGGCCGGCAGCGTTGACCAAGACGTCCAGCCGTCCCTCCTGCCGCTCGATCTCGGACAACAGGCGGGCGGTCGCCTCTGGATCGCCAGCGTCGGCGACCATAAGCTTCAGCGCAGGCGACCCGGATGGGCCGGTCGGGGTCGACTCCGTGGGGCGCCGACCAGTCAGGTACACCCGCATCCCGTCCGCGCTCAGGCGCTGGCCGACGGCCAGGCCCAGACCGCGCAACCCGCCCGTCACCAGAGCCACTCGGCTCCCGCTGGTGGCTGTCATCGCTGCGCTCGCCCCCTCGCCACAGTCGTCGTCTCAGGCGCCTACTGAGGGTGGAGTCGGGTCGGCCAGATGGCTCCATCTACCCGAGGGACTTGCCAGATGTGCCTTCTGGCCTGGACAATAGCAGACAGCACCGGCTCGCTCAATGTGCCCGACGTTCCCGAGGGGAGGCCTTGCCACGATGCCCACCGCCCTGCACCGCCTGCCGGTCGAGCACATGACCCGCCAGGCGACCCAACGCTCAGACGGCAGGCACTTCGACTACTACTCATTCGCCACCGCCCGGCCGCGTCCCGCTACAGCTGCCATCGAGCCAGAACCGATCCAGACTGCGCCGGACAGAGTGCGCGAGTTGCGCTGGCACCCACTGCTCGAAACCTGGAACCTGGTCGCAGGCGACCGCCACCTGCGTCCGACCATGCCAGAGGGCTGCCCGTTCTGCCCCGGCGGGGCCGAGGAGTTGGAAAGCTTTGCGGTCGCCGCCTTCGACAACCGCTTTCCGGCGCTGGTCGCCGACCCTGGCCCGCAGCAGAGTGCGGCCTTCCCGGCCGCTCGTCGGCCGGCCCGCGGTGCAGCTGAGGTCATCGTGTACAGTCCCGTGCACGAGGGGCGCTTTGCCACCCTAAGCCCAGACGCCGTCCTGCGCCTGGTCCAGGTCTGGGCCGACCGGGAGCGCCTCGCCTTTGGCGATCCTGAGGTCGAGTTCGTCTTTCCGTTTGAGAACCGGGGCGAAGACGCCGGCAACACGCTCAGCCACCCGCACGGCCAGCTGTTCGCCTTTCCCTTCTTGCCGCCTCGGGTCCAGGACAAGCTCGATGCCGCCAGATCGTTCCGCGAGCGGCACCACGACTGTCTGATGTGCGCCGTGCAGCGGATGGAGGCAACAGGGGCCCGCATGCTCTATGCCGGTCAGCAGGTCAACGTCTATGTGCCGGACTTTGCCCGCTTCCCCTTCGAGACCCACGTCACCCTGATCGCCCACGGCCAGCGGTCCCTCACCCTTTCCGACGCCGCCGCCCGCGAGTTTGCCGCCTGCCTGCTGGCCGTCAGCCAGGCCCTGGACAACCTCTTCTCGCAGCCGATGCCGGGGATGATGTGCCTCTTTCCAGCGCCCCGTCAGGCCGGCGACGACTGGCACCTGCACGCCGAGTTCCTGCCGCTGATGCGGACCGCCGGTCGTCTCAAGCGCCTGGCTGCGGTCGAGAGCGGCACCGGGGCGATGGTCGTCGACGAATCTCCCGAGGTGATGGCGGGCACGCTCGCCGCTGTCTTTCCGGATCTTCCCTGGCCAGAGATCACGGTGCAACGAGCGGACGACTGATCCGGTCGTCGGCAGCAGGGCGACCCCGAGTGCGCGGCGAAGCGCCCTTTCGGGAGTAGGCGGCGCCCAGCGCCTAGTCAATCATCAGGGCCCTGTGGAGGCGTGGCATGTTTCGACTGTTCCCTGACCTGAGCGAGGACCTCTTGCTCAACCTCTTTCACAAGGGCATCCATGCCCAGTGGTCGTCGCGCGACCTGGACTGGGAGTCGCCCTTGGTCTTCACCGAGGCGCAGTGTCGGTCGCTCGGCCGCATCCTGACGCCTGTGTACCTCGGCGAGCAGTCGGCGATGCTCGGTGCCGCCGCCATCTTGCCGCAGATGGCCGAGGCCGGCGAGAGCACGGCCCAGGTCTACCTCTGCAGCTTCATGATGGACGAGGGGCGCCACTTCGAGGCCCTGACCCGGCTCTATCACCACATGAAGCAGGAGCCGATCCCGATCCGCCAGATGCCGTCGATGCTCAGATACCACCACCGGCTGCGTCAGGGCGACCGGGTGGACTGGGTCTGGGGCATCCTGATCTCCGACCTGTTCGCCAAGAACTTCTACCAGATGTTCGCCAAGAGCCAGCCCCAGGCCCTGTTCGGGGACATGTCCCGGCGGGTGCTGCAAGACGAGTCCCGCCACCAAGCCTTCGCCGACCACTACCTGAAGGCGGCGATCAGGCAGTTGCCTGAAGAGCGGCTGATCGCGCTGCGCATCATGCGCGACGACCTCTTGCGAATCATGGAGACCATGCACGTCCAGCTGCGTGAAGACGCCGACTGCATCGATCTCGACGGCGCCAGCTTCCTGGAGCACCTAGTGACCGACATCAGCCAGCACGCCGTCAGGATCGGCCTCGATCAGCCGCCGGACGGTCCCGGCCGCAGGCCGCGGCCAGCGCCGCTGGCCAAGACGGTCGATCTCTCCTCTGCCCGTCCCCACCACCGCCCCAAGTCGAGCGGCCGCCGGCCCCAGATGGCCGCTCCAACCGAGCCTGCCGAGGACTGCGACACCTGCTATCTGGCTGCGATCTGTCATTCCCGGCTGGCCCGGGCGGTGGCCCGCTAGCCGTTCTCGGAAGGCGGAGGGTCGGATCCGTTTTGCCTGGCGCCGCCGTAGACGGCGTGGGCCTGGGCGAAGTTTTTGCTGCCGTCTGAGGCCATCGATGCCGCCGCCGAGACTTCAAGCGCCAGCACCGCTGCCGCCACGATCTGGGCGAAGCGGTACACCGAGCCGTCGCCAAGACAGCCCATCATCCGAAGGTGCGCCTGGGCGTGGGGTAGCCCCGTTCCCCCGCCGACCGTGCCAACCTCGAGCCCCGGCAGGCGGATGGAGACGACGACGCCGTCAGCCACGGCCCGAATCGCCCCATGGGCCATGGAGCTGGTGCCCACCATGCCCAGGTCCTGACCGGTGGCGGCGAAGATGGCGGCGATCGCCGAGCTGGGCGTAAAGCCGAAGGACTGCATGCCGCTGGCGTGGGCGCCGTGCAGGCCGACGTGCTCCAGTTGCACCAGGTCCTGGCTCGTCGTCTGCAGATGGCGGCGCAGCGTGCGCTCGCTGAGATGGGCCTCTGCCAGCACCGTCTTGCCGTGACCCTGCTCGAAGAATGCGGCGGACGGCTTCTTGTCGCCGCCCATGTTCGCCTCGAGCAGCACCTGGCGTGGCTGTTCGCCTCCGGCCTTCAGCCACAGCGGCAGGAAGAAGTGCTGGTTGAGGGCGTAGGCGTTCTTGGTCATCATGTTCGGCCCGCAGGCGTCTCCCGTCGTGAAGCCATAGCGCAGGTGGCAGTCGCCGCCCAGCACATGGGGGGTGATCTCCCACAGCCGTGCCCGCATGGCCACCGGCGCCGCCTGGGCTGGCAGCGCCACACCGCTCCAGTCGCTGGCGCCGTGCAGCCAGGCTCTGGCCGCCTCGATCTGACCCTGGGCGAACCTGGCGAAGGCCAGGGCATGGACGGCATCGTCGAAGACAAAGCAGGAGTCGCGGGTGATGCGGTCTGCCAGCAAAAACGTCCGGATCGCACCGTCTCGGGCACAGGCCCGTACCCCGCGCAGCATCGAGGCCGAGAGTCCGCCCTCGCTGTGCGCCAAGGGTACGTACACCTCGTCCGGCCCTCGTCTCCCCTCTACGACCGCGCCATCCGGGCCGATCGCATAGTCGCCGAGTTCCACGCTGAGCGGCCCGACCACCCCGACCGGAAGCAGCACATGCGAGGTCAGGCACTCCTGAAAGTTGGCCAGCACCGCCATCGGCACCGGAGGCGAAAAGAGCAGCGCCTCTTGGGCGCCGACCAGCGGCCGGATCCGGTCTTGGCGTTCGCTGATGTCGTCGGGTGCGTTCTTGTGCGGCCACACCCGCTGCCTGGACAATCTGATCACTCCCTGCAAGCGGTCGCGACGGAACTGGCAGGCACACTTTGAGGCCGTCCGCCTGATTCCTGCACTCAGCCTTCGGTGGCCCAGTCCTGTCCGTGGCACAGCTCTTTGAGTTGATCTGGCGTCAGAGCGAACACGCTGTCCGGCGTGCCGGCGGCTGCCCAGACGACGGGAAACCGGCGCAGGGACGTGTCGACCAAGGTCGGCAGCTGCATGGCATGACCGAACGGCGCGACGCCGCCGATGGCGGCGCCCGTGGCCCGCCGCACCTCGTCGGCGGAGGCCCGGCGCACCGGCTCCTGCATCTGCTCCTGGAGCTTGGCCTCATCGACCCGGCGGTCGCCGGCGACCAGGACCATCCACGGCGCGTCAGCGACCATAAAAACCAACGACTTGACGATCGCCCCCAGCTCGACGCCGATCGCATCGGCCGCCTGCTGGGCAGTGCGAGTTCCGGCCGGGAAGCGGACAACCGTGAGGCTGACGCCGTGCTGGGCCGCGTGGTTTAAGACCGCCTGCGACAGGTGGTGCAGGTCCGTTGGCCCAGGGCTCACTTCGGTGTTGACCCGCCCTGCCCGTATCGCTCTTGGACAAAGCGGCGGCGGGCCAGCGCCACCTCGTTCGGCAGTTCGTGCACCGTTCCGCAGGCTCTGGCCAAGAGATAGGAGGTGGCTGTGCGCTCCACCAGAAGCGCCAGGTCGATGGCGGCGTCGAGCGTTCGGCCGGCGGTAACCAGGCCATGGGAGGCCAGGATGACGGCCGGGTGCGCACCGATGGCGGAGGCGACCTGATCGGCCAGCGCAGTGCTGCCGGAAGGCTCATAGGGCAGACAGGGCACAGCGCCGCCCAGCGTCCCGGCCAGAGAGTCTGTGACGCAGGGCAGGCCCTCGCCGAGCATGGCGAGGGCGATGACAGACGTCGGGTGGGCGTGGACGACCGCCAAGACGGTGTGGTCCGCCCGATAGCACCCGAGGTGCATGCTGAGCTCCACAGACGGCCGCCGCTGGCCGGGCGCCACCGTCCCCTCCCGGCTGACGGCCACGATGTCCTCGACGCTGAGCGTGTCGTAGGCGAGGCCGGAGGGCGTGATCCAAATGCCCTCGGCCGTAGCCACGGACAGGTTGCCGGAGAGGCCAGCGGTCAGGCCTTGGGCAACGAGTCGAAGGGCGCCGTCGATCAGAGCCTGGCGCGGATCTTGGCTCACAGCGACACGCCCTCCCGGGCCCCAGAGCCGACCAACGGCCATGGCAGGCTCCCGTCTTCCACGCGCACCACGCCGACCTCCGTGACAAAGGCTGTCACCAAACTGGCCGGTGTCACGTCGAAGGCCGGATTCCAGGCCTTGGCCTCTGCGGGGGCGACCCGCCTGCCGGCCAAGGAGAGCACCTCGTCCGGGTGGCGCTGTTCGATCGGGATCAGCTGACCGTGGGCGAGATTCGGGTCGAAGGTCGACGATGGCGCCGCCACATAGAAGGGCACCTGATGGGCCCGTGCGCTCAGCGCCAGGCCATAGGTCCCGATCTTGTTCGCCACGTCCCCGTTCCGGCAGATGCGGTCGGCGCCGACGATCACGGCCTCGACCGTGCCCTGGGCGAGCAGCCAGGCTGCGGCCCCGTCGACCAGCACCTGGTGGGGGATCCCCGCCTGAGTCAGCTCATAGGAGGTGAGCCGGGCGCCCTGCAAGAGCGGCCTCGTCTCATCCGCGAAGACGGCCGGGCGCTCACCGCGCCGCCACAGCTCCATGATCACGGCCAGGGCCGTCCCCGGCCCGGCCGTGGCCAGCGCTCCCGTGTTGCAGTGGGTCAGGATGCCAGACACGCCGCCAAGCAGGTCGGCACCATGAGCCGCCATCGCCTCGCCAAAGCGGCGGTCTTCTGCCTCCATGGCCGAAGCGGCCCGCTCCACGGCTTCTCTCAGGGCACGAGCATCCAGAGCGGCCTTCACCGCCGAATCGGCCAGCAGGCTGTCCACCGCCCAAGCCAGGTTGACGGCCGTCGGCCGGGCCGCCTTCAGCAGGTCGGCCGCCGCCAGAAGGCGCCGGCGGCCGACGGCCAAGGAACTCGTGGGGTCGACTGCCAGGGCGAGGCCATAGGCTGCCGCCACGCCGATCGCCGGAGCGCCGCGCACGGACAGCCGGCGGATGGCCCGGGCCACATCGGCTGGCCGCCGCAGGAGAAGTGTCTCGCTCCGCTGCGGCAGGACCGTCTGGTCCAGAATCCGAAGCCCTTCAGGCCCGTACTCCATGACCTTTTGCATCTTCAGATGCCTCCTTGGGAGACCGTCTCGCCGACCCAACTTCCAGAGGGGGTCCGTCGATGCCTCCTTGGTTCGAGCGACTGGTGTCCGACCATGCCAAGCTGCGCTCGCTGGCTGCCGGCCTGGCCAAGGCGCAGCCCACCGCCGCCCGCCCCGGTCACGAGCAGCTGCAAGACCTCCTGCTCTTCCTTGATCAACATAGCAAGCGGGAGGAGGACACTCTGTTTCGGGCGCTGGCCCCCACCCTGCCGACTGGTCGGGGTCCACTGGCCGTGGCCAGGGCCGAGCATGTCGCCCTAGACGCCGTTTGTGACCGCCTGCGTCTAGCCATGGCAGTGCCCGCCGACCATAGCGACCACGCACTGGCCGCCCAGACCGTCCGCCACGACCTGCCGCTTCTGCTCAATCTGCTGGAGCGGCACCTGGCGGCCGAAGAGAAGGGGCTCTTCCCGCTCGCCGCCCATCTGCCTTAGCGCAGACCGTAGAGGGTCCGATACTTGTCTTCGATGTAGGTGCGGTAGGCGCCGATGCCAAACGGCTGGCCGCTGGCCCGCTGGACCAGTTGCTTCGTCGTGTAGCGGGCGCCGTGCTGGTGGACATTGCTGCGCAGCCACTGCAAGAGGGGTGCGAAATCGCCGGCGGAAAAGCTCTGGTCGAGCGTGGGCAGGTCCTGGCGGGCCTTTGCCATCAGCTGGGCGGCGATCACGTTGCCAAGCGTGTAGGACGGAAAGGCGGCGAAGCCGCCAAACGACCAGTGCACGTCTTGGAGCACGCCTGTGAGATCGTCTTTGGGCTCCACGCCGAACAGCGCCCTTGATTCCTGGCGCCAGGCCTGCGGTAGGTCGTCCACGGCAAGCTCGCCGGAGAACAGGCGCCGCTCCAGGCGAAAACGCAGGATCACGTGCAGATTGTAAGAGACCTCGTCCGCCTCTGTCCGGTTGAACGACGGCCCGCTCCAGTTGACCGTTCGGTAGACGTCCTCGGCCGAGCGTCCCTTCAGCTGGGACGGGAAGAGGGCGACGAGGCGCGGGAAGAAGAACTGCCAAAACGCCGGGCTGCGTCCGACCAGGTTTTCCCACAGCCGCGACTGCGACTCGTGCATGCCAGATGACGGCGCCTGGGCCATCGGCGTGCGGCGAAAGGCCTCCGGCAGTCCGCGCTCGTACAGGCCGTGCCCCGCTTCGTGCAGGGAGCCGAAAAAGCCGCTGAACAGATCGTCCGGGATGATCCGGGTCGTGATCCGCACGTCGTCGCGGTCAAAAGAGGTCTCAAAGGGGTGGATGGTCGGATCGAGACGACCGTGGTCATAGTCGAACCCGATCGCCTCAGTGCCCAGTCGAAAGGCGCGCCACTGGTCCGCCTCCGGCCAGTCCTGGCTCGTCCAACTGCGGTCGACCCGGTCGCTCCCGGCGCTGATCTCTGCAAGAAGCGGGCTGAGGAAGCCCGCCAGATCGGAGAACAGGCGGTCCAGCTCCTCCACGGTGAAGTCCGGCTCATGGAAGAACAAGAGCCCCTGGTACGGGTCGGCGGCGGTGGGCACATAGCTGCCGAGCTCTTTTGCCAGTGCCAGCTGGGTCTTGAGGTCGGGTGAGAAGATGCTGAACTCCTTCTGGTCGCGGGCCTTGGCCCAGCTCTGGTAGGACTGGGAGGCGGCCGCAGTGTGCCGGCTCACCCAGTCGGACGGCACCAGCCGATTCCGGTCGTATTGGATGCGGGTCTCGTGCACGACCTGATCGGCCGGCTCATCTCCTGCGCCGACCCCTTGTGCCTCCAGGCTGCTCAGAAGCGCTCCCATCTGATCGGAGGTGAAGGCCTCGTGGGCGAGACGGCTGAGCGTTGCCTGCTGCTCGCCGCGGGCCCGCGCTCCCCCCTCGGGCATATAGGTCAGCTCGTCCCAGTTCAGCACGGCCGATGCCGCGTTCAAATCCGAAACCTCGGCCAAGAGGTCCAAAAGTCTCTGATAGTCGGAATTCATCTGTCGCCCTCCCACTTCCAGATGCGGCCCTTCACTCAGACGCAGGGCAGGGAGCCCCTGCCCCCTGCCCTGCGCTTTGGAATTCCGCTCTAGCCACCGATGCTCTTGTAGTTGGCCTCGACGGCGTCCCAGTTGACGACGTTCCACCAGGCCGCCAGATACTCGGGCCGGCGGTTCTGGTAGCGCAGGTAGTAGGCGTGCTCCCACACATCGACGCCGAAGACGGGAAGGTCGCCGGTCATCTGCGGGTTGTCCTGGTTGGGCGTTGACGTAACCTCAAGCTTGCCGGCCGGCGTCTTGACCAGCCAGGCCCAGCCGCTGCCGAAGCGTCCCATCGCCGCCTTGGTCATGGCCTCCTTGAAGGCCTCGACGCTCTGGAAGGTGCCCTCGATCGCCGCCTTCAGGTGGCCGACAGGCTCCTTGGCGCCGCCCGGCGTCATGATCGTCCAGAACAGGCTGTGGTTGGCGTGGCCGCCGGCGTTGTTGCGCACGGCCGTGCGCACGGCCTCTGGAACCTCGGAGATGCCCTTCAGGATCTCCGGGAGCGACTTGCTCTGCCAGTTCGGGTGCTCGGCCAAGGCGATGTTGAGGTTGTTGACGTAGGCACCGTGATGCTTTTGATGGTGGATCTGCATGGTCTCCTTGTCGATGTGCGGCTCCAAGGCATCGTAGGCGTATGGCAACTGCGGCAGTTCAAAGGCCAATCTCAAGACGCCCCCTTCTTCACGCTGGATCGAGACGGCGACGGCTTCATTCTATCGGATGTAGCGGCCGCCTCCAACCCGAGGGGGCGATCGCACGCTCGCCCAGTCAGTACGGACGACGGGCCAGCGCCACCACCCGGTGCTTTGTCAGATGCCAGCCATCGGCACCCTGGCTGAGGCCAAGGGCTGCCCGCTCACCGGGCGCCGCTCCGTCGATCAGGGCGTAGATCGCCGCCATGTCGACCTCTTCCGGCTTGACCGGCGCCAGCCAGCGCAAGAGGGCGTAGTCCTCTGCGTGAAGCTCCATCGCGACGCTCTCAAAGCCGGCGGCGATCAGTGCAGCCCGCCAGGCCTCGGGGGACAAGGCGCGAGCGTGCGAGCCGTCGCGCAGCCGCTCCAGGTCATTCAGAAAGGAGATGGCCACGTCGTCGGCTGTCATGTCGGCGACGGCGAGCCTCCCGCCTGGGCAGAGCAGCCGCCAGGCCTCTCTCAGAAAGGCCGACACATCTGGAAAGTGGTGGGCGGCTCTCCTGCAGGTCACCACCGTGAAGCTTCCGTCTGGCAGGGGGATGTGGGCGGCATCGGCCACGAGTGTGTCGATCTCAAGCCCCTTCTCGGCAGCCGCCAGACGGGCCTGCTCCAGCATCTCGGGTGTGAGGTCGACCAAGGTGGCGCTTGCCACCAGCGGCCGCAGACGAAGGGCCGTGTGGCCGGTGGCTGCAGCCACGTCGAGAAGCCGGTCTTCTCGAGTCGGTGCGATCAGTGCAGTGAGGATGGCCAAGTCCCCGCCGCTCGCGTGTGAGGCGCTCTGCCGGTAGTCCTTGGCGTGTTTTGAAAAAAAGGCGCGCACATCACCTGTCATCCCGGATCCCCCCATGCCATTCCTGCAGCGAGGTCAGGCAGAGAGGCCTGCGATCACGTTCAGGGCCGATCCGGCCCGGAACCACTCGATCTGCTCTCGGCTCATGGTGTGGCGCAGTTCGGCCGATTCGGAGCTCCCGTCCTGATGGTGGATCACGAGCCGAACGGTCCGGCCGGGCTCGAGTCCGGTGAGGCCGGTCAGGTCCAGGCGGTCTCCCTGGCGAATGTGGTCGTAGGTGGCGGGATCGGCGAAGGTCAGCGCCAGGACGCCCTGCTTTTTGAGGTTCGACTCGTGAATGCGGGCGAAGCTGCGACAGATCACGGCCGCCGCTCCCAGATAGCGCGGGCTCATCGCCGCATGCTCGCGGCTCGACCCCTCTCCGTAGTTCTCGTCGGCCACCGCCACCCAGCGCACGCCCTCGGCCTTCAATCGGCGGGCGATCTCGGCCAGGGGCGCCTGCTCCCCGGTCTTGGGGTCGATGCCGATGCCGGCCTTGCCGCTGAAGCTGTTTTGGGCGCCGATGAACATGTTGTCGCTGATGTGGTCCAGATGGCCACGAAAGCGCAGCCACGGTCCGGCTGGCGAGATGTGGTCGGTCGTGCACTTGCCGCTCGCCTTCAAGAGCACGGGCAGATTCAACAGGTCCTGGCCGTCCCAGGGCGCAAAGCGCTCCAACGGCTGCAGGCGATCGGACCCTGGTTCGATCTGCACCGACACCTGGGCCCGCTCTGCGGGGGGCGCTGTGAAGCCGGCCTGGCTCTTGGCGAATCCCGAGGCCGGAATCTCCGGCGCTGTCTTGGGAGGCTCCAGGACGACCGAGCTGCCGTCTGGGCCGACCAGGGCATCGGTCAGCGGATTGACGTCCAGCCGGCCGAAGAGCCCGTAGGCCACCGTCACCTCAGGGCTGGAGATGAAGGACAGGGTGTTGGGATTGCCATCGTTGCGCCTGGGGAAGTTGCGGTTGTACGAGTTGATGATGGCGTTCTTGGGCGTCTCCTGGGGTGCGAGCTGGTGGGTTCGCTCCGAGCCTTCGACGTTCACGATCTCGTCGCGCTGCCACTGGCCGATGCAGGGACCGCAGGCGTTGGCCAAGACGGTGGCGCCGATCTTGCGAAACGACTCCAAAAGACCGTCGCGCTCCGCGGTGAGCCGGATCTGCTCAGAACCCGGGGTGACCAAGAAGGGCACGGAGACCTTGAGTCCGGCGGCCGCTGCCTGGTTGGCGATGTCGGCGGCACGGGTCAGGTCCTCGTAGGAAGAGTTGGTGCAGGACCCGATCAGGGCGGCGGACAGCCGCTTCGGGTAGCCCTCGGTTGAAACGGCGGCCTTCAGCTCGCTGATGGTGCGCGCCAGGTCCGGGCTGTGCGGCCCGGTGACATGCGGCTCCAGAGTGCCGAGATCGATCCGCACCACCTGGTCGTAGAAGCGCTCGGGGTCGGCTTCCGCCTCCGGATCCGGGCGCAGCAGCTCCTGCGCTTCGTTGGCCAAGTCGGCCAGGGCGCCGCGCTCGGTGGCCCTCAGGTAGGCGTCCATGTGGCCGTCCCAGGCAAAGATCGAGGTGGTGGCGCCCAGCTCGGCGCCCATGTTGGTCACGGTGCCCTTGCCGGTGGCGCTGATGGTGCGGGCACCAGGGCCGATGTACTCGATCACGCGGTTGGTGCCGCCCTTGACGCTGAGCAGGCCCAACACGGCCAGGATGATGTCCTTGGCGGCGGTCCAGCCGGTCATGGCGCCGTCCAGGTAGACGGCGACCCGCTTCGGATAGAGCACCTCCCAGGGCAGACCGGCCATCACGTCCACGGCGTCTGCGCCGCCCACTCCGACGGCCATCATCCCGAGTCCGCCGGCATTGGGGGTGTGGGAGTCAGTGCCGATCATCAGGCCACCGGGAAAGGCGTACTGTTCGAAGACCACCTGGTGGATGATTCCAGATCCTGGCTGCCAGAATCCGAGGCCGTAACGCTGGCAGGCAGAGCGCAGGAACTGATAGACCTCCTGGTTGGCGCTGACCGCCTGCTTCATGTCCGGCTCAGCGCCGGTGCGGGCGGTGATCAGATGGTCGCAGTGGACGGTGGCCGGCACCGCTGACTCTGTGCGGTTGGCATGGGCGAACTGCAAGAGCGCCATCTGGGCGGTGGCGTCCTGCATCGCCACCCGATCTGGCCTCAGTGCCAGGTAGCTCTGCCCGGGCTTGAGCTCCTGGCCCGCAACATCGTCCAGGTGGGTGAGCAGGATCTTCTCCGTCAGCGTCAGCGGTCGGCCCAGACGGCGACGGACGGTCGGCAGGCGCTCGATCATCGCTCCATAGATTCCCTTGACCCAGGTCGGCGAGCTCTCAATCTGCATGGTGGCGCTCCCTTCGAGTTGAGGTCGACTGAGGACGTTTCGGCGCCGTCATTATACCGTGCAGGCTCGCTCGGCACCTCGCGCTGACGGCATACTGGCGATCGATCTTGGGCATGGCCGTCCGCTGGCGCTGGGTCGGTCTCGGCCCTCCGGTGCGGATGGGCCGCCCCGCCCACGGTCCGTGGACACCCGTTTCTGGCCGCGGCTTCTCAGATCAGCATCCCCTGGACGGCGGCTCGTGATAGCATGCGAAGGGCGGGCCGGTGGGCGGATGCCCTCCTCCGGCGTGGCGTGCTGACTTGAAGAGATGCTTGGACCAGACGAGATGCGAGGTGAGCCTCCTCTTTGCCGACTAGGGCCCTCACCGCCCAGATCACCCGCTTCATCCTGGTCGGCGCGGCGAACACGCTGATCGACTTTGGGTTGTTCGACCTGCTCAGTGTGCTGCTTAGAGCGCGCTCGGGCCCCATGCTCGGTGCGATCAACATCTTTTCGGTGGCGGCGGCGATGCTGTTCAGCTACTGGGCGAACGGGCGGTTCACCTTCGGCGTGCAGGCACGGCCTCGGGCGTTCTCCCGCTTCGCCGTGATCACCGGCGCCTCTCTGATTTTGAACACCGTCGTGGTGCTCTTTGTGGCCCACATGATCGCGAGCCCCACCTTGTTCGATCTGAACGTGGCCAAGGCGTCGGCCGTGGTGCTCTCCGGCACCCTGAACTTCGTAGGCTACCGCTTCTTCGTCTACCGTGAACCAAAGCCGTTGCCCACGGCTGCGAGAACGATGGGCTCTTTGGCCATCGTCATCCCAGCCTTCAACGAGCAGCACCGACTTCCGCGCACGCTTTCCATCCTCGCCAAGCTCCTGCCGACCCTGCCGGTTCCCTACGAGCTGATCATCGTCGACGACGGTTCCACCGATCAGACGGCCAAGATCGTGCGGGCGGCCGCCAAGGGCTGGCCCGAGCTGCGGCTGGTCTCGCTTCGCCGCAACTACGGCAAGGGACGGGCGGTGCGGGTCGGCATCGGCGCCGCCCGCTCCGACGTGATTTTGTACACCGACGCCGACTACTCGGTCGACCTTAAACAGTGGGATGTGTTGACCAGCGCCCTCGAGCAGGGGGCGCACCTCGCCATCGGCGTCCGCCCCGACCCTGACGCCGGGCAGGAGGGTGCGTCCCGACTGCGGCGACTGATGGGCCACTTCTACCGACGGGCGGTGGCCAACCTCTTGCTTCCGGGCTATCCCGATCCGCAGTGCGGCTTCAAGGCGCTATGGCGGGAGCAGGCCCCGCTCCTCCTGGCCAACGCCGCAGTCGACGGATTCTCCTTTGACGTGGAGTTTCTGATCAAGGCGGAGCGGCACGGCCTTTCAGTTGCCCAGGTGCCGATCACCTGGGAGCCGCAGCCCGGCTCCACGGTCCGACCGCTGATCCATGCGCCGCGCACCCTGCTGGAGCTGGTCTCGCTGCGCACCGGCGTGCGCGACATGGCCGGCTTCTTGGCCATCCTGCTCGCCCTGGCCGATGTGCCGCTCCGGCTGTGGAACCTCTGGCTGATCCCGCGCATCGGCGACGAGTGGGGCGAAATCTTTTTGGCCTGGCGCATCTACCGGGGGCAGGTGTTCCCCTTGACCGACACCGCCCACGACATCGGCGCCCTCTACAACTACCTCCTGGCCGGACTGTTCCACATCTTCGGACCAAATCTCGACCTGCCCCGGCTGTTCGTCATGCTGCTCAGCGTCATCACCGTCTACCTGACCTTTCTGATCGGCCGCATGCTCTTCGGGCGGTGGGTCGGGCTGTTCGCCGCTGGCCTCCTGGCCACATGCGCCGCAGACATCCTGGCCACCCACATGGCCTGGTCGAACACCACCGACCCCTTCTTCGTCACCCTGGCCGCCTATCTGCTGCTGCTGGCGCTGCACCGCGGCCGCTGGTGGTATGCGGCGGCCGGCGTGATGTGGGGGCTGGCCCTGCAGACCCATGGCACGGTGGCGGCGCTCCTGCCGGCCCCTTTGATCGCCATCGCCCTGCTCGGCGGACGCCGCCGGCTGAAGGACCCCTGGCTGTACGGCGGCCTTCTCGCCTTTCTCGTCGGCTACGGGAACATGATCGCCTTCAACATCCGCTATCCGTTGGCGTCCTTGCGCTGGGTGGCGATCCACAACACCTACGCCCTCTCCAGCCACCTCACCCTTGCCAGCTACCTGCGGCGACTGGTCGACGTGGCGCAGGAGTTTGTCCGCTCCCTGGCCAGCCAGCCGATGCTCGGCTATGGCTACCTGCACGGCCCGCCGCCGGCGATGTTCTGGGTGATCGGGCTGCTCCTTCTGGCCGGGCTCGTCATCCTGATCAGAGAGCGCGAGGTGCTCCTGGCGGCCCTTCTGGTCGTGCCGCTCTTGGCAGACGCCGTGGTCGGCCACAGCTTCTACTTCCCGTCTGACGTCCGCTACATCGCTCCTTTGCTGCCCTTTGGCTTCCTCGCCATCGCCGTGGCGGCGGTGCGGCTCTGGACGGCCGTCCGGCGCAGACTGGACCGGGGACGAGGCCAGCCGCTTCCGATCGGCTGGCTGGGACCGGTTTGCGCCACCGCCATGGTGCTTTTGCCGATTCCGGCGCTCTCCGCCTACTATCAGGCCCAGCTGCAGAGCCACAACACCAACGCCCAGTGGATCGAGGTCGCGACGGTGGTGCACCAGGTGGATCCGGTGGCGGGCGGCCCGGTGGTCCTGGTCGACTCCGAGCTGCCGTTCGGCCGTTATCTGCCGTTGATCCTCCAGGTTGAGGGCGAGTCCGTGGTCACGATCGGCGACCCCTACGCCAATTTCGACCACGGCACGTTCTCGCTGACCGCCTGGCAGACGGCGATCGCCCAGCATGCCGGGGGCTGGGCGCTGTTGACGCCGGAGAACTTTCACACCCTGCGCCCAGAACTGGGCGGGGCCCATGCCAGCTATCGCCGACTCGGCGACGGCTACTTCGTCCTGGCCCGCATCCCCTGATTTCGTCCCGGCCCAATACGGGACGCGCGATCGCCAACGACGCTAGCCTTGGCGCTGCAGCTCCGGGTTCAGTCGGGCGACCAGCCGCCGCACCACCACATTCACCACCAGGATGAACACGATCAGCAAGAAGGCCGCCGCATAGGCCAAGGCGTGCGAGGCGGCAAACGGGTTGTTGATGAAGGTCCAGATCACATAGGTCAGGTAGCCGACCGGCGATCCGATCAGCTGACCGGTCGGCAAGAACACCGACCAGCCGGCGGTGTAGATCAGGGGGGCGGTCTCGCCCATCCCGATGCTGACGGCCAAAAGCACGCCGGTGATCAGCCCGGGCAGGGCCGGTCTCCACAGCACCCGGAACACGGTCGTGACCTCGCCGGCACCAAGCGCCAGAGAGGCCTCGCGCAGGTCGTCCGGCAGGCTGCGGAAGGCCAGCTCGGTGGCACGCATAATGTAGGGCAAGGACATCAGGGCCAAAGCGATCGCTCCGGCCAGGGCCGAGAACTTCCAGCCCAGACCGACCACCAAGGTGACGTAGCCGAAATACCCGATCACGATCGAGGGCACCCCGGCCAGGATGTCGGTCGTGAAGCGCACGGCCTGTCCAAAGGGCCCCGTGCGCCCGAACTCGGCCAGATAGACGCCGCCGAAGATGCCGAGCGGGGCCGCGATCACAATGCCCAGGCTGACCAGCAGCAACGTGCCCAAGATGGCGTTTTCGAGGCCGCCGGCGTTGCCCTGGACCGGCTGGGTGAAGAGATAGGATCCGATCGACGGGATTGCCCGTGAGCCGATCTGGTACAAGATGTCGATCAAGGGAAAGACGGCCACCACAGCGGCGAGATAGCAGAGCGTGCGCATCGCCCGGTCGCCCCACCGCCGCCGGTTCGCCCGCTCTCTCATCGGCCTAGCCGCTCCGCCTGCTGGCGGGTGATCAGGATGCGGGCCGGGATGTTGACGGCGACCGTGATGGCGAGCAGCGTGAGGGCGATCAGGGCCAGGGCGTGGATCGCCATCCCGGTGGCGTCTGAGAAGGCGGAGTCGAGCGCCGAAACAATGACGGTGGCCATGGTGCTGATCGGGGCCGTGAGGTTCGTGGGCAGGCCGCCGATGGCGTTGCCGCCGATCATCAGCACCGCCATGGTCTCGCCGAGCGCCCGGCCAAGGCCCAAAATCACGGCGCCGAGGATGCCGGCCCGCGACCAGGGCAGAGAAACCGCTCGAATCGTCTCCCAGCTGGTCAGGCCAAGCGCCACCGCCCCGTCCTTGAGCGACGCCGGCGTGGTCAGCAGGAGGTCTCTGGTGGTGGCCGTGATGATCGGGATGACCATGATGGCCAGCACCAGGCCAGCGGCCAGAAGGCCCTGGCCTGAGCTGGCCGTGGTTCTGAAAAAGGGCATGAAGCCAAGCACATGACTGAGCGTCGGGCCAACGCTCTGCCCGACCCAGGGCACCACCACGGCCAGCCCCCAGAGACCGAACACCACGGACGGCACCCCGGCCAAGAGCTCGACCACCACAGACAGCGGCAGGGCCAGGCGGCGGGGCAGAAACTCGGTCAGCAGGATGGCCGTGCCCAAGGACACCGGAATGGCGATCACAAGGGCGATCACCGACGTGAGCAGCGTTCCGGCGATGAAGCTCAAGATGCCGTAGACGGCGCCGGGCGGCGCCGCCACTCCGTTGTGCACGGCTGGGTGCAGACTGTACATATTGCCAAGATTCCAGTTGAGGCCGGTCAGGAAGCTCAGCCCGCTGTAGCGGATGGCGGGCAGGCTGTTTAGAAACAGAAAGACGAAGATGGCGGCCATCGCCAATACAGAACTGAGGGCTGCGGCGGCAAACAGCCGCCGCAGCACCCGGTCACGGGACCTGCCTAGAGTGGGCACCACTCGCCACCTCTCAGCCCAGGACGACAGTGCTCAGTGGATCTTCGCCACCTGATTCTCGCTCAACTGCACGATGCCGGCGGGAAGCGGCACGAAGTGCACCTGATTGAGGTAGGTCGGGCTGTTTCCGCTGGTCAGAGCCCAGGTCAGAAAGGCCTTCACGGCCGTGGCCTGCTGGGTCGATGCCTGCTGCTGGGTAACGATGGCGTACTCATAGTTGATCAAGGGATAGGCGCTGGCGCCCGGCGCGTAGATCAGAGACAGCGCCTCAGACGGCGGGGTTTTCGGCACCAGGGCGGCGGCCGCCGCATCGATCGTCTGGGGCGTCGGCAGCACGTACTGACCGGACTTGTTCAAGAGCTCGGCATAGGGCAGGTGGTCTTGCGCCAGGCTGCCGCTGTAGCTGATCCCGACATAGGCGATGCCGCCAACGGTCGAGTTCAGGGCGGTGACCATGCCGGAGTTGCCGGCCTCACCGAGGGCGGTCGGCACGCTCGGGAAGGTGATCCCGGTGCCATAGCCGACGGACGAGTCCCAGCTCGGGGTGGTGAACGACAGGTACTGGCTGAAGATGAAGGTGTCGCCGGAGGCGTCCGAGCGGTGCAGCGGCGTGATCGTCAGGTTGGGCAGGCTCACGCCCGGGTTCAGCGCCTGGATCTGGGCGTCGTTCCACTTGGTGATCTTACCGGTGTAGATGGCGGCCAGCACGGGTCCAGAGAGCTTGAGGTGGGCCACCGTCACCGACGGCAGGTTGTAGGCGATGACCTGGGCGGAGATGGCGAGCGGGATGTCCATGGCGCCAGGGTTCTGCGTCACGTCCTGGCTGCTCAGATAGGCGTCCGACGCACCGATCTGCACGGTGCCGGCCAGGGCCTGCGAGATCCCGGTCCCGGAGCCGGTGCCGTCAGTCGTGATCGACACCTGTGGGTGCGAGCTGTGGTAGGCGGGTGCCCAGATGTTGAAGAGCGGATACAAAAGGGTCGAACCGGTCTCCTGCAGCGTGATCTTCGCTGCGCTGCCGGAACCTGAGGCGCTTCCTGTGCCAGAAGCTGCCGGAGCACTCGCCCCGCACCCGGCCACCGCCAACGAGACGGCCACCAATGCCACTCCCAGGAACCCGCGTCTCCCGATCCGAGGACCCATCCTCCCAGTCACTCCCCTGTCCAACATTCATCCACCGAGAGCGTAACCGCCGGACAAGTCACTTGGTGTTAAGTTCCGGTTAATCCGCGACCGCCGGAGAAGCAGGGATCTCGGCGTGGGCCCCGTATCACAAGGCGCGGCCCACCTATTCACCAGCAGAAAGAGGAGAAGGCATCTGCTAGATCTGAGCGGCGAGCGGGCCCTGATCACCGGCGGCGGCCATGGTCTTGGCCGGGCCATCGCCAAGGGTCTGGCCGCGCGCGGCGCCCACGTGCTCGTCGTCTCCCGCCGCCAGGCCGCCCTGGACGAAACAGTCCGCCAGATTCATGACAGCGGCGGGAGAGCCGACGCCTTCGCCGTTGATCTGACCGACATCGCAGCCGTCCGTCAGATGGCCGAGGAGATCGGCCGTCAGCACGGCGGCGTCGACATTGTGGTGCTCGCCGCCGGCGGCGGCCGCTTTCTCTCGATCGAGGAGACATCCGAGGAAGAGGCGGCCAACATCATGTCCAGCCGCTATCTCTCGGCCTTCTATGTGATCCGTTCTCTGATCGGCCCGATGCTGAAGCAGGATCGGGGCCGGATCGTGATCATCGGCTCCAGCTTCGCCTGGCTGCACAGCTTCAATGTGGCCTACAAGGCGGCGGCCCACGCCCTGCACGGACTGGCCCAGGCGCTTGAGACCGACCTGTACGACACCAACATCCAGGTCATGTATGTGGAGCCGCCGCCGATCTGGCCGCTGACCACCTTCTTCGTGCACAATCCCGGCACCGCCCAGCGTCTCCCCGCCTTTTACTGGCGGTTCACCTGGACGCCTGAGCAGCTGGTCGCCTACATCCTGCGCGGTCTGGAGCGGCGCTCGGCCTACGTCTCGCACCCGCTGATGCGCCTGCTCAATCCGCTCTATCCCGTCGTCTCCCGTCCCCTGCTCTGGTACAGCCGCCGGCGCTTTCCCGCTCTTGAAGACGGCGGCCCGCTCTCCGGGCGCCGGCGGCGGCCGATCGCCCGGACCTCCGCCGATGGCCGCGATTTTGCGGACGACCTGCCGGCCTCGCCCCACCAGATCTGAGCAGGGTCAGATCGACGGCCCCTTGAATCGGCTAGATCTGCTAATCTGGCTCTAGGGTTGTTGTGGCTCCGGCTGTGACCCAGGAAGGACGCGTCCACATGCGCCAATCGATGGTGCGGCTGCTCATTCTTATCGTCATCTTCTGGCCCGCACTTTTTGGCGCGGTCCCGGCGCGTGCCGAGCAGGTGCGCTCCGGGCACACCGTCGTCATGGGCGCACCCCCGCGCCGCATGAGCCAGCCGGGCGTCCACTACGCCCCCTTGGCCACCTATCCGGCCATCACCGAGACGGCAGCCGCCCTCATCGTCTTGGTCGGCTATCCCAACCAGCCATCAGGTGCGCTCAACCTGCAGACGGCGACCAGCCTCTACTTTGGCGCTCAAAACTCGGTTGGCGCCTACTTCCTCGATCAGTCCCGCGGCCTCTTCCGGCTGCGCGGCCAGGTCGTCGGCGGCGCCGGTGCCAACCAGCCCACGACCGACGTCATCGTCCCCCACTCCATGGCCTACTACCAGAGCCTGGGCGGGAGCCAGGGCGAGCTGGCGGTGATGCGCGACGCCGTGAGCACGCTGAGCAGCGCCGGCTTCAACTTCGCTCCCTATGAGAACAGTTCGGGCGAGATCGCCCAGCTGGTCATCCTGAGCACGGCACCCGACTCCAGCAATGCCAGCTCGCCGTTTTACTCGTCTGAGGTGTCCGACCCCGGCATCAGCGCCGGGTCGGCCCCGGTGTTGAACGCAGACCTGGTCTCGCAGAGCGACCCCTTGGGCATCCTCGCCCATGAGTTCGGCCACATGCTCGGCTTTGTCGACACCTATGACACCAACGTCTTCAACCTGCCGTCGTCTGCCACTGGCTGCGTGACCGGGGTCTGGGACCTCTACGACCAGGGCGCCTACAACGGCCCGAACCAAGATGGGTCGCAGCCCGCCCCGATCGACCCCTATCAGCTGGCCTGGGCCGGATGGCTGACGCCGACGCTGATCAGCGCCCCCGGCAACTACACGCTCTCCCCGGTTGAGACCTCTGGCCAGGTCTACGAGATCGCCTTCGCCTCCGCTCCAGAGGTCTACCTTCTCGAGAATCTGCAGCCGATCGGATACGACAGCGCCCTGCCAGGTTCTGGCCTCCTCGTCTGGCGGATCGACACCCAGGTGGTGGCCCCGTCTTCGACCTATTGGCAAAACGACGCCATCAACGCCTCAGGGTCGGCCGGCCCGCCCCACCCGGGCATCAGCGTCGTACCGGCCGGCAACCAGCCGATCGCCCAGACCTGCGGGTCTGCGTCCGATCCCTTTCCCGGTTCGAACGCCGTGACGTCCTTCTCCGACACCACCACCCCCTCGGCCAGCTTGTTCGGCAACCTCCCCTCGAACATCACGCTCTCCTCGATCCAGACCGCCGGCCAGAGTGTCGCGTTCACCCTCTCCTACAGCGCCCAGCCGACCCTCACCGTGTCCGGTCCGCCCAAGCCCCTGGTCGGTGTCGCCAACACCTACACGGTGCAGGAGATGACCGCCACGGGTACGCTGTCCGGGTCCGGCTCCTTTTCCGCAGCCACACCCTGGGGGACGGAGAGCGGAAGCCTGAGCGGAGGCGTAGGCTCCTTCACCGTGACGCCGCAGGCGGCGGCGGCAGGTTCTGTGGCCGTGACCACCTCCAGCGGCCTGAGCGCTCCGATGCTCCCCGTCAGCTCGGGCACCCTGCCCTATGCCGATGTCGGGTCGAGCTCCTGGGAGGAGCCAGCGGTGGCCTCCCTCTATGCCAGGGGCGACTTCGCCTCCATTCCGAACTGGCAGGGTGCGGACTTTCTGCCCAATGAGCCGGTGACCCGGGCCGAGTTCGTGGCCCTGCTCCTGAACGTGCTGCAGATCCATGCCACCGCCACATCGCCATTTTCGGACGTCTCCCCCACCAGCTGGTACGCGGGTGCGGTCGGGGAGGCGTACAGCCTGGGTCTGGTCAACGGCACGTCTTCGACCACGTTTTCGCCAGACGCCACCCTGACCCGGGCTCAACTGGCCGTGCTCCTGGTGCGGGCCTTTTCGCTCAGCGACAGCGGCGCCCGCTTCAGCTACCAGGATGTCAGCCCGAGCGCCTGGTACTACATGCCCTTGACGCTTGCCTGGCAGGTGGGGTTGCTCAAGGGCGTCACCGCCACTACGATGCTTCCTAATGGCACCACCACCCGTGCACAGGTCGCTACGGTCCTGAATCGGGTGCTGACCCTTGGCCTCAGGGCCCGCTGACCCGCCGCTAGAGGAGGCTGCCTGATGGAAGTGCCGGCCACGCTGCCCGATGGTGTCCGGATCGGCCATGTGCACCTGGCGGTATCCGACCTGCAGCGGGCCGAGGCCTTCTACTGCGAAATACTCGGCTTCACCGTCATGCTACGCTGGCCGGGCGCCCTCTTCGTTTCCGAGGGCCACTACCACCATCTGATCGGCCTCAACACGTGGGAGACAAAAGGCGCCGATCCTCCTCCAACCGGCCACACCGGCCTCTACCATCTGGCCATCTTGTTCCCGGACCGCCGCTCTTTGGCCCAGTGCCTGGTCCGGGTGCTGGCCGCTGGCGTCGCCGTAGACGGGGCGTCTGACCACGGCGTGAGCGAGGCCATCTACCTGCGCGACCCGGACGGCAACGGCATCGAACTGTACCGGGACCGCCCCCAAGGTGAGTGGCCGCGCAGCGCCGACGGGCAGCCGACCATGTACACCCGCCGCCTGGACCTCGAGGCGCTGCTGGCAGAAGCACGGTGACCAGCCCGAGGCCCATCTCGGCCCAAAGGCTTGAGCTGCGGCCGGTTCGTCCCAGGCACATCCCGGCCGTCTACGCCCTCACCGAGGCCAGCCGCGCCCACCTGGCGCCATGGATGCCATGGATTCACTCAGAGCCCAGCCTTGCGGCCACCGCCGAGTTCGTCCGCCAGGCCATGGTCCAGGAGGCGTCTGGCCTGGGCGCCCAGTTCGGCATCTGGCAGGCCACGGACCTGGCCGGCGTCATCGGCTATCACCCGATCCGCTGGATAGAGCGGCATGCGGACATCGGCTACTGGCTCGGCGCGTCCTTCGAGGGACAAGGTCTCGTGTCGCGCAGTGTGTGCGCCCTGCTCAATCAGGCATTTTTCGATCTTGGGTTGTCGCACATCGGGATTCAGACGGCCGAGGACAATGTGCGCAGCCAGCGGGTGGCGGATCGCCTCGGCTTTCGCCGCCTGGGCGTGGTGGCAGAGGGCGAGTGGTTCATCGACCACTGGGTGCCCTCGGTTGTCTTTCAGCTTTCAGCTGCCGAGTGGCTCGCGCGGCCAGAGCGGGACCGCCTCCTGCCTGCCGTGATCCGACCCGGCTCCGCTCTCCCGAAACCAGGCAGCGCCGGCACCGCCTAGCGAGACGCATTCTGTCCGCCCGATGATCGCAGGCAGCGGAGCGATCATCGGCTCCCCTCTGCCCCGAGGGGCCAAGCCGCAACCACCGCCAGGGAACCTTCCCGCCTGGCCGCTGCATCTCAGAGTTGACGGACCGAGATCTCCTAGGAGGCCATGGCGCAGCGATGCATCGGTTGCTCTCGTTGGTCGTGGTGCTGCTCTTTCACGCCATCGGCACGCCTGGCGCCTATACCCTGTCTCCGACTGCCTTTCGCCAGGACCTCGCCCTGCTCCGTGAGCGCCACGTCCAAGTGCTGACCCTGGCCCAGTTTGAAGGCTACATGCAGGGCCGCTATCCGGTCACTGTGCCGTCCGTTCTGATCGCCTTCGACGACGGCAACGTCTCCGACTTCACCGAAGCCACTCCGATCCTCGCTGCCTTTCACATGCCGGCCGTGGCGTTTTTGATCGGCAGCCGGATCGGCGAGGGGCCAAACACCGTGTCTGCCTCCGACGTTTCGGCCATGGCGGCGAGCGGCCTGTGGAGCTTTGGCGCCCACACCTACGATCTGCACTCTCTGATCGACAAGATGCCGAGCATGCAGTACGCCTTCGTCCACCACTCCCTGACCGCCACCGTAACCCAAGACGTGTACCAGGAGGCCGCAGCCTTCTCCAGGCTTGGTCTTCCCCCGCCCACCGCCTTCGCCTATCCGTTTGGCTTCTACAATGCCGAAACAAACGCCCTGCTCGGCCACACCTATCCGTTCTTGTTCACCTCGGTCCCCGGCTTCGCCCGGCCTGGCCAGCGTCTGATCCCGCGGGTCGACATCGGCATCGGCTTTGAGAGCCTGCTTCGGCTCAGCGGCTATCTGGCGGCGATGAATCGGTACTGGCTCTTGACGCGCAACAGCACGGACTTGAGTCGAAACGGCAGTGTCCTCCCCACCTCGCAGCGCTGGCGCGAAGACATCCACCATCTCATCCAGGCAGCCTAGGGGCCCCTCCCGCCAGATGAGACCGTGACGGCGAAAGAATTGGCCGCCCTGTGTCGAATCGCTATGGGAGCCCCATAGAGGCCACCGTCATGCCGGCGGTGAGCCGCCGGCGGGATCCACTAGGCGAAGGGAGGCCCTCCGTGCGAGCGAAGCTCGTGGTCGGCCTCGCCCTCGGTTGCGTGCTGGCCTCCTCGTGGTCTCTGCCTGCCTTGGCGGCATCCTCGACCGTGTCCGCCGTCGTCTCTCCCGTTCAGTACGCGACGGCAACCGGCTCCTACACCAGCCAGGCCTTCTGGAACGGCACCGCCTACGTTGCCGCCGCCTACAACTACAGCGGCACGACATACGTCCCGATTCGGCTGGTGGCAAACCTGCTCGGCGTCGCCATCGGCTTTCAGACGCCGAACCAGATCCTGATCACGTCTCCGGGAACGCCCCAGGCGCTGGCTGCGGCGTCAGGTCCAGCCCCCACCTTTGCCGGCACGGCGGCGCTCACCATCGTCTCCGACCGCTTTCTGGTGAACGGTGCGGACAAGACACCCACAGGCGACAGCTTCAACAACGGCATCGCCCTGGTTCCGGCCGCCCTCGAGACCCACGGCACCACCTACGTGCCGATCCGCCTGGTCGCAAACCTGCTCGGAACCCAGATCTCCTACGCACCAGGGGCGCTGCCCACCATCTCGCTCGGCTCGGTTGCGCAGCCGGCCGTCTGGACGAATCTGGGCCCCGCTCCGATCCCGGTCGGCACGACCGCTAATGGTGCAACATCGGCTGAGTCGGGCCGCATCGAGGCGGTGGCGGTCGCGCCATCCGGCGAGATCTACATCGGCAGCGCAAGCGGCGGCGTGTGGGCCTCGACCGACGGCGGCGGCACCTGGACGAACCTCACCCCCACCGCCACCGACCTCGCCATCGGCGCGCTGGCCATCGACCCCACCAATCCTGAAGTCATCTACGCCGGCACCGGTGAGAACGACGGCTTTCAGACGTCGACCGGACCCACCACCTGCTATGACTGCTTCTATGGAAACGGCATCCTGAAGTCGACGAACGGGGGCCAGACCTGGACGCTGCTCGGACAGAGCGTGTTCAACGGCTGGAACCTGGGGTCGATCGCCGTCGACCCCCAAGATCCCTCCGTCCTCTTCGCCGCCGGCAGCCGGGGCCTGTGGGTCTCTCAGGACGGGGGCCTCACCTGGTCGCAGCAGATCAAATCGCAGGCCTGGGATATCGTGATCGTCCCTGGGAGTCCCGAAACCCTCTTCGCCGGTGTGAGCGGCGTCGGGATCGAGACATCGACCAACGGCGGAGCAACCTGGACCCCCATGACAAACGGCCTGCCTCCCGCCGGCGTGGATATTGGGTCCACCATGCTCGCCTACGCTCCGAGCAATCCCACCACCATGTACGCCTCGATCGCAAACGGCACGACCGGGTCACTCGTCGGACTCTACGTGTCGACTGACGGCGGACAGAGCTGGACCCGAACTTCTGCGCCCAACTACTTCGCAGAGTCGACGACGCCGCCGCTGCCGTCTCAAGGCAACTACGACAATGCACTGGCGGTGAGCCCGACCAACCCCAACCAGGTCTACGCCGGAGGCACCTCGCTCTACGAGAGTCTCACCGGAGGCCAGAGCTGGACGGAGGTCGGAGGGTATGTGAATAACCAGGTCATCCATCCCGACTTCCATGCTCTGACCTTCGATCCGTCTGGAAGCCTGTTCATCGGCAACGACGGCGGAATCTGGGAGATCGCAGGCTCGGGCGTTGTTTCCGATCTCAACACCAATCTCTCCCTGACTCAGTTCTATCAGGGCCTCTCCGTCAGCTCGACCAGTGGGGGCGGCTGGATGGTGCTGGCCGGAAGCCAGGACAATGGCACGATGGCCTATTTCTCGGGTCAAGGCTGGCAGTCTGTGGCGGGAGGCGACGGCGGCTGGAATGCGATCGACGGCCAGGGTCAGGACTTCGTCGAAGCGGACGGCTCTATCTACCTGGGGACGGCTGCTGCGGCCGGTGCGGTGCAGACCAGTGTCACTGTCACACCTCCGTTTGCCACGGTACCTGCCTTCAACCCCGATCTGGCATCTGTATCGGGCACTGCGTCGACGCTACTCGCCGCTTCGAACAACCTGTGGCTGACCCAAAACGGCGGCACCTCCTGGACCAAGGTCACGTCGGTGCCATCGGGCTCCGGGTCTGTCAGCGCCATCACCGTGGCCCCGTCTGACCCCACCACCATTTATGCCGGCTGGACCGGCGGACTGATCATGGGCTCCACGGATGGCGGCCAAAGCTGGAGCGAGGTGGCGGCGGGCACCTGGAACTTCAGCTGTCCCGACACCCAGAGCGGCTACGCCAACTATACTTACGACCAGCTCGACTCGGTGAACAGCCTCGCCGTCTCGCCGACCAGCCCGAACACCCTCTACGCCAGCATTGGGGCTGGTGCCCCGCTCAACTATCCCGCCGACTGCGCCCATCTCTTGGCGCTGACCGTGCCGCCATCCGGGCAGGCAGAGTGGCAGGACATCTCAGGCAACCTGCCGTCTGCGGTGAACGCCATCTTGATCCATGGTGACGCCATCGACGTCGCGACCAACGTGGGCGTCTTTACCGCCGCCCTCGGAACATCGTTCTGGTCCCCTCTCGGCAGCGGGCTCCCCTCGGTTCAGGTGATGGACCTGGCGGCTGTGCCGACTGGGGCCGTTTTGGCTGCGACCCACGGCCTGGGCCTCTGGGAGCTACCCGCCGGAGGTACGGCGCCCTAGCCGGCGCCAGACGCCCCAGGCGCCGTCTTTTTCCTGCCCCGATGCTATACTGCGCCGCGGAGGAGGCGCCTCCCGATGCCGACCTCAGCCCAGGTGCCAGACCAACCCCGAATCTCAGCCCGCAGCCTGCTGTGGGTCGGACTGGGCGCGCTCTGGCTGCTGGACGGGCTGCTCGCCCTGCAGCCCAACATGTACATGAACATGCTGGATGTGGTGGCGATGGGCGGCTGGGGGCAGCCCGCCTGGATGGTCTCTCTGATCAACGACGGCGTGATCCAGTGGCTGTATACGTCGCACAGCGCCCTCGCCGCCAATGCACTCTTGGCGGGGGTGCAGATCACCATCGGCGGCGGGCTGCTCATGGGCCGGGCTCGGCAGTGGGGCCGTCTTTTTCTGATCGCGTCTTTGCCGGTGGCGGTCGTGATCTGGTTCTTCGGGGAATGGGCGGGCGGTTTCTTTGGATTGGACGTCAGTCTGATCTCAGGCGGGCCGGGCGCTGCCTTCCTCTACGCCCTGATCGCCTGGCTGCTCCTCCAGCCCGAGGGCTGGTGGCAGACCGGTGCCGCCGAGGGCCGGCTCCACCGCTGGCTCGGCTGGACCTGGCTGATGGGGGCCGTCTTGCAGGCCTGCCCCGACTTCTGGAAGGGCACCACGCAATCGCTGACCTTTCTCGGCGCCGCGGTGCTGACCCGCCAGGGGGCGCTCACCGCCCCGATCCATGCAGTGGCGACCTTTGGCGGCGCCCACCCGGTGCTCCTGAACGCCCTGTTCGTCTTGGTCATGGCTGTCCTCGGCGTCGGCCTCTGGCGCGCGCCCGCGCGCTGGACTTGGACGCTCGGCGTGCTGCTGGCCCTCTTCACCTGGTGGATCGGAGAGAACTTCGGCGCGCTCTTGAGCGGCGCCGGGACCGACCCCAACACCGGACTCGTCTGGCTCCTGCTTTTGGCCGCCGCCTATGTGGAACAAAGGGCTCATCTGGCCACGAGCCAGCCCGGTCGCCAGCGTACCGCCGGCCCTGCGGTGGCGGACTAGCGTGGGCGAGCCCTGGTTTGCCCTGAGAGCGGTTGAAGACGACGACCGGCCAGCGGTCGGAGTCTTTGCCCGCGCACACTGGGCCAGCACGACCATGGTCTCTTCAGGCCGGGTGTATGACCTGACTCAGCTGGACGGCTTTTTGGCAGAAGAGGGCGGTCGCTGGCTGGGGCTCGTTACCTATGCGATCGAGGCGAAGCGCTGTCAGGTGGTAAGTCTCGACAGCACGGCTCCAGGCCAGGGCGTGGGGTCAGCCCTGCTCGCTGCCGTCGAGGCAGTGGCCAGAGACCGCCAAAGCCCCTACGTCTGGCTGATCACCACCAACGACAACCGCCATGCTCTGGACTTCTACCAGCATCGCGGCTACCGCCTTGTGGCGGTGCACCGCGGTGCGGTCGACCGGGCCCGCCTGCTCAAACCGGAAATCCCGCGCGTCGGCGAGGGTGGGATCGCCATCCGGGACGAACTGGAACTGGCCAAGAACCTCTCTGACCGTCCCTGACCCAGGTCCGATCGCTTCCCGGCTCAGCGGGCGCTGTCCAGCCGATCGGCGAACTTCCGCTTGAACTTGGCCACCTTCGGGCTGATCACGATCCGGCAGTATCCCTGATTGGGGTTTCGGGCGAAGTACTCCCGGTGGTAGTCCTCGGCCGGGTAGAAGTCGGTGAAGGGCGCGAGCTCGGTCACGATGTGCGTCCCTTCCCAGCCGTCGTCGTCTGGCAGGCTCGCCATCACCTCTTCGGCACAGGCTCGCTGGCTTGGATCGTGATAGAGGATGATCGAGCGGTACTGGCTGCCGATGTCCGCCCCCTGCCGATCCTGAGTGGTCGGATCGTGGACGGCAAAAAAGACATCAAGCAGGTCTCGATAGCTGATCTCGGCCGGATCGAAGACCACCTGGCAGACCTCGGCGTGGCCGGTCGTTCCGCTGCACACTTGCTCGTAGGAGGGATTCTGGCTTCTCCCGCCGGCGTAGCCGGGTGTTGCGGACACCACACCCTTCAGCTGATCAAAGAGGGGCTCCAGGCACCAAAAGCATCCTCCGCCCAGGGTCGCTGTCTTCGTCTCCATTGGTGCTGGCCAGTCTCCTTTCCCGCATAGCCGCCTTCCTTGCCATTGTAGCGCCAGGCTTCGCGCCACGGCGGGATCGGCGGTCAGTCGATTTCGATTGACACGACGGCCCGGTCATCTAGGGTGAAGCTAGAGCCCGTGAGGAGGTGCCGGCATGGAGATTCGGGGCGTCGACTTCGTGTCGATCTGTGTGCCAGAAGACAAGATGGAGGAGGCGAAGCAGTTCTACGGCCAGTTGCTTGGCCTGCGCCAGGAAGGGATCAGCAACGACACCTGGGTCGAGTATCAGGCCGGCGCCCTGACCATCGGCCTGGACTCGGCACCGCTGCTCGCACCTGCCGCCGACGCCGCTCCGGGCGGCGAGGTGCGGATCGCACTGGCCGTCTCCGACGTGGCGAAGGCGATGGCCGAGCTGGAGCAAAAAGGTGTGCGCGCGGCCCTCCCAGCGGAGGACTTTGGCCCCTGCCTGCAGGCCGCCTTGCGCGACCCTTTCGGCAACCTGATCTTCTTGCACCAGCGGCGCGACGGCACGGCCGGATAAGGCTCCCCCGTCTGCGGTCGGCTGATAGAAGAGCGGATCGGGGCCCAAAGGCCCCGATCCGCTCGTTCGGTCGCATGCACAAGGCTGGTGTCGAGAGGGGGACTCGAACCCCCACGGGTTTCCCCATACGCACCTCAAGCGTACGCGTCTGCCAAATTCCGCCATCCCGACCAAAGGCCTGGTGCCGAAGGGGGGATTTGAACCCCCACGAGCTTGCGCTCACGGCGCCCTGAACGCCGCGTGTCTGCCGTTTCACCACTTCGGCTCAGAGCCGGATTGTATCACAAGGTCTTCTCGTCCTCCACCACCCGAACGCCTGGTCTTGTCAGGAGTTCGACTACTGGGTCAGCCCCCGCTCTTTCCAGGTCTTTCGGATGCGCTCCGCCAGCTGCTCCAAGGTGCCCTCGTTTTCGATCACGACCTGGGCATAGGCCCGCTTTTCGGCGTTCGGCATCTGGGTGGCGATGCGCGCCTTGGCTTGCTCTTCAGTCAGCTGGCTGCGCGCCATCAGCCGGCTGATTTGGGTCTTGGCACTGACCTCGATCAGCCACACCTCGTCCATGTGCCGTTCCAGATGATTTTCGATCAGGAGCGGAATCTCCATCACGACGGCGGCCGCTCCCTTGTCCTCGGCAGCTTGGGCCAGGGCGTTCATCCGCCCCCGCACCGCCGGATGGACGATGGCATTGAGCCGCTCTCTAGCCTCGGGGTCGCTGAACACGAGCCGGGCCAGCTCCTTTCGGTCGAGCTCCCCGCCCGAGCGGGCGGCGCTGGGAAAGGCCCGGCACACCGCCTCAAAGACCGAGCCGCCCGGATCGGTCACCTCATGGGCGATCGCATCGGCGTCGATCACGACCGCCCCCAGTGTCTCCAAGACGGCGGCGGCCGCGCTCTTGCCGCTTGCGATGCCGCCGGTGAGGCCGATCCTGCGCGCCATCCGGCTAGGGTCGCCGGCCCTTCAACTTGGCAAAGAGGGCCGGCGGGATGTCGCCCTCGGCGGTCACCTCCAGATACCAGGTGCCGTCGTTGTCAGGCTTTCGCAGGACCTCTCCGCTCACGCCGGACTTGCCCCAAAGAAGTTCCAGATCGGCCTTGGCGCTCGCCTCGTCCCGGTACTCCAGCACCACTGTCTCCATCGTTCATCGCTCCTTCGCGCTCGCAGCGGGCCGCTGACAGGTCGGGCAGAAGTGGGTGCCCCGTCCTGCCAGCCGTGTCTTCTCGATCGGCGCTCCGCATCCCTCGCAGGGAAGCCCGCGCCGTCCGTATACCTTGAGCTCCTGGGCATTTTGGCCCGGCTCTCCCGTTCCGTCCAGAAAGTCTGAGATGGTGGTGCCGTGGTGCTCTAGGGCATGACGGAGCGTGTCTCGGACGGCGACGAAAAGACGGCCCACCTGCTCCTCGCTCAAGGACTGGGCCGGGGTGCCCGGGTGGAGGCCTGCGGCAAAGAGCGATTCGTCCGCGTAGATGTTGCCCACCCCGGCAACCAGGCGCTGGTCGAGCAGGGCGGCCTTGATCGGCCCGGAGCGATGTCTGAGCTGGCGCAAGAAGCGCGCGCGGTCCCAGTCGTCGGAAAGGGGCTCCGGCCCAAGCGTCGCCAAGCCTGGCGGCGGGGTGCCCTCGCCGAGGACCCAAAATCCGCCGAATCGGCGCTGGTCCTCGTAGCGCAGCTCGCCGCCGCCGCTCAGCGCCATCTGCACATGGGTGTGGGCGCTGATCGGCGCACCGGTCTCGGCGAGCGTCAGCCGACCGGTCATTCTGAGGTGGACCAAGAGCGTCGTCTTCGGCGCAAGGCCGATGATCAGATACTTGCCGCGCCGGTCGAGAGACCGCACCCGATGGCCGATGAGATGGGCCGAAAAGGCCTCTGTGCTGAGCCCGCGGATCACGCCGTCACAGCGGACCCTGACTGCCTCGATGCGCCTGCCGACCAGGGGGCCAAGGGTGCGCCGGACGATCTCGACCTCCGGCAGCTCAGGCATCTTTCCCGACCGGCTGGACGTCGTACCAGGTGGCGCCCGCCTTCACCTCGACGGCCAGCGGGACGCTCAAGGCGACCGCCTCTTCCATGGCGCTTTTCACCAGCGGCGCCATCACGAGCAGCTCGCTCTTTGACCCCTCCAAGATCAGCTCGTCGTGGACGGTGAGCAAGAGGCGGTCCTCCAATCCCTGATGGCGCAGGCTGTCCCACACCCGCACCATCGCCACCTTCAGGATGTCGGCGGCGGACCCTTGCAGCGGTGTGTTCATGGCGGTGCGCTCGGCGAACTTCCTCAAATTTGCGTTCTTGGCCCGGATGTCGGGCAGGGGACGGCGCCGGCCCAAGATGGTCGTGGCGTAGCCGGTCTCGCGGGCCGACGCCACCGTCTGGTCGAGGTAGCTTCGGATCGCAGGAAAGCGGCTGAAGTAGCGCTCGATCACCTGATGCGCCGTCGACACGTCAACGCCGAGGTCGCGGGCCAGCCCGAAGTCGGAGATGCCGTAGATGATGCCGAAGTTGACGGCCTTCGCCTGACGTCTGAGCTCCGGCGTCACATCCTCTTGCGGCACCGCAAACACCTCGGCGGCGGTCTCGGTGTGGATGTCCTGGCCGCTCTGGAAGGCAGCGGTCAAGGCCGCGTCTTCGGCGAAGTGGGCCAGCAGCCGGAGCTCGATTTGCGAGTAGTCGACGGCCAGGAGCTGCCAGTCCGGGCGGCTGGGCAAGAAGGCCCGGCGCAGCCGGCGGCCGGCCTCCAGGCGGATCGGGATGTTCTGCAGGTTCGGATCGGAGCAGGAGATGCGGCCGGTGGCGGCCACCATCTGCCCGAAGGTGGCGTGGATTCTCCCGTCCGGGCCGATGTAGGGCGGCAGGCCGTCCGCATAGGTCGACTTCAGCTTCTGCAGCGTGCGGTGCTCCAAGATCAAGGACACGATCTCATGCATCGGCGCCAGCTGCTCCAGCACCTCGGCATCGGTCGAGGGGCCGGTCTTGTTCCGGCGCAGCACCGGCAATCCCAGCTTGTCGAACAAGACCTGTCCCAGCTGCTGGGGCGAGTTGATGTTGAAGGCATAGCCGGCCAGATTGGTGATTTCGGCCGCGAGCTCCCCAAGCTGGCCCTCCATCGCCACCGACAGCTGGTGCAAGGCGTCTGTGTCCACCCTGATCCCGGTCCGTTCCATGGCGAAGAGCACGGCCAGCAGCGGCATCTCGACCTGATCCAGCAGGCTGCGCAGTCCCAGGCGGTCGACCTCGGCCAAAAGAGTAGGCCCAAGGTTCCGAACGACTTCTGCCTGAGCGGTCAGGTCCAGCTCGGACACGCTCTCGCCCAGCACGTCTTCGGCCACCCGAGAAAGCGGGTAGCGGCCCTGGCTGGAGTCGCGCAGATAGGCGGCCAGTGCGGTGTCGAGCGCCAGGGCTGGCGGCGTGATGCCGCGCTCTGAAAGCTGATGGAAGGTCGGCTTGGCGTCGTGCATCACGACGCCGGGATGGTCTTTCCAAATCCGCTCTGCCTCGGCCAGCGAAACCAGCCGGCTGCCGCTGCGGTCGGCGATGGCGGCCTCGTCCCCCTGCACCGAAACGGCCAGCTCGCTGCCAGAGGCTGCCCTGACCTTGGGCCGCGGCAGAACCGAGCGCGGCGCTGGCGCCGTCGCCCGGGGCGACGGCTGGGCAGATGCCTTGCCCGCGAACTTGGCGAGCACGCTCCTCATCTCGAGCCTCTCGAGTGTGGTCCGGCCGGCTGCGCTCAGATGGGGCTCGTAGGCCAGTTGGGCCACCTCGAGGCCAAGCGGCAGGTCGGTGACGATGGTGGCCAGCCGCTTTGAGAGCCGGGCCATCTCCTCGCCGGCCAAGAGCAGCTCCCGGGCCCGACCGGCCGGCAGACGCTCCAAGTCGGCATAGAGGTCCTCTACGGTGCGGCCGTCCCCCAGAAGAGCGAGCGCCGTCTTCTCGCCGATGCCGCGCACGCCGGGGATGTTGTCCGAGCTGTCCCCGATCAGCGCCTTCAAGTCGGTGATCCGACCGGGCTCCACACCCATGAACGCCCGCACTCCGGATTCGTCGAGGAGAACGAACTCGTTGCGGCTGCGGGAGAGCATGACCTTTACGTTTGGTCCGACCAGCTGCAGGAGGTCGCGGTCTCCTGAGACGATCACCACCTCGGCGCCGTCTTTGGCCGCCCGTCCGGCCACCGTGCCGATGATGTCGTCCGCCTCGTAGCCGTCCATGCCGAGGTGAGGGATCTCCAGGGACTGCAGTGTCTCCAAAAACGGCGCAAACTGGGCCGAAAGCGCCGGGTCGGGCTCGGAGCGCGTCCCCTTGTACTCGTCGTAGACACCGTGGCGGAAGGTGTCTCCGGGGCGGTCCAAGGCGACCAGCACGGCGTCTGGGTGCAGGTCGTCGATCAGTTTGTTGAAGGTGTTGTAAAAGCCGACGATGGCGTTTGTGGGCTGGCCGTCTTTGGTGGTGAAGGGCGGCAGGGCGTGAAACGCCCGGTTGAACAGCGAGTAGCCGTCCAAGAGGAGCACCCGCACGCCCAGCCCTCCTCGCCAAAAGGGGCCGCCAAGGAGGCCCAAAGGTGGTGCCGAAGGTGGGATTCGAACCCACACGGGCAATGCCCACCGCATTTTGAGTGCGGCGCGTCTGCCGTTCCGCCACTTCGGCGCGCGCTCACACTCTAGCATGTGACAGCTCTGGCGACCACCTGGGCCGCTCCTCCGCTTCGGTCAGGCTCTGCGAAAGGCCTCGACGGCGTGGCTGTCGATCCGCTTGATCAGGCTGACCAAGAGCTTCACCGCGTTGTCGAAGTCGTCGCGGTGAAAGACAGCCGCATGCGAGTGCACGTAGCGGGCGGGCGCCCCGATGACGAGCGCCGGAACACCGGAGGCCGAGCGCTGAATGGCGCCGGCGTCGGTGCCGCCGGCCGCCATCGAGTCGAACTGGATCGGGATCCCCTCCTCCTCCGCCACCTTGACCACGAAGTCGCGCAGCGGCTGGTTCGGAATCATGGAGCTGTCATAGATCAAGATGGTCGGGCCCTCGCCCAGCTTGCTCTGGGCCAGGTCCGGTCCCATCCCTGGGGTGTCGCCGGCGATGCCCACGTCGAGCGCAAAGGCCACGTCCGGTGCCAGCATGTTGGCGGTGGTGGTGGCGCCTCTCAGCCCCACCTCCTCCTGAACGGTGGCGGCACCCAGCACCACGTTGGGGTGGCTGACCCCCTGAAGCTCCTCCAGGACGCGCAGCACCGCCGCCACGCCGTAGCGGTCGTCCCAGGCCTTGGCCATCAACAGCTTCGGGTTTGCCATCTGGACCAGGTGGGAGTCCGGCACGATCGGGTCTCCGGGGCGGATGCCAAAGGACTGAGCCTCCTCCTTGGAGGCTGCTCCCACGTCCAAGAACATGTCCTTTCGGACATAGACCTTGGCTCGGTCTTCTGGGGTCAGCACATGCGGCGCCTTGGAGCCGATCACGCCGATGACCTCGCCGTGGCCGGTGACCACCCGGAAGCGCTGGGCCAGCATCACCTGATCCCACCAGCCGCCCAGCTGCTGGAACTTGATGAAGCCATCGTCGGTGATGCGGGTGACCATGAAGCCGACCTCGTCCATGTGCCCAGCGAGTAGCACTCTGGGGCCGTCTGCCAGCCCGACCTTGGTGGCGATGGCCGACCCTAGGCGGTCTTGGCTGATCGAGTCGGCCAAGGGCGTGGCCCGCCGAACAAAGATCTCCCGGATCTTGCCCTCGTAGCCGCTGGGTCCAGAGGCGTCGCACAGCTCTTGGATCAGGGTCAATACGTCGTCCACAAAAACTGCCCCCTTGTCTCCATCAAGACCGCCGTTCCCAACCCGCCTACGGCTGGCCGCCCGCCCCCCCATCTGCAGCCTTGGGCCGGCGGATCGAAAATCCCCCCTCTCCGGTCAGCTGGAGGAGCGAGGACTCAAGTAGGCTGAGCCCCACGTCCACCCGCAGGTCCGGCAGGCGGGTCTCCTGGCCCTGCCAGCTCAGCACCACCGGCGATCGGCCGGCACAGGCCGCGAGCACCTGGAGCAGTGGCTCGCGGGCCGCCTCGGGGTCCCAGGTGACGATGAGCTCCGGCTCCTTGGCCAGCGCCTCGACCTGTTCGACCAAGATGGTTGAGCCCTCTTCCTGGTGTTCCAGCCGACCGCTGACCTGCACGGCGAGACCGCTCTCCAGGAAACCGGCCGCCTGGGCCATGGCCTGGGGAAAGACCACGGCCTGGGCCTGGCCGACGCGGTCGGAAAGCACGAGCCGGGCCATCGGCTCGCCTTTTCGCGTGGTCAGAAGGCGCACCCGGTCGATCACGGCGGCGACGCTGACCCGTTCGCCGTCGCGGTGGTCGGCGAGCCGCGATGGCATGGTCAGCCGTCCCGACGCGATCTCCTGGCCAAAGGCATCCAGCGGGTGGCCGCTCAGGAAGAAGCCGAGCGCCT
>JAKAUI010000060.1:0-5431 GCA_021827745.1 Bacillota bacterium
CGTGGGCGCGCAGCGGCGGCGACAGGAGCACCCGGCCCTGGCGGTCGGGCTCCAGCTCCTCCGCTCCACCTAGAAAGAACCTTGAGAAGTGCCTGGCATCAGGATTGGCGAATGACATGTCGCGCAGCTTGCGCTCGATGGCCTCCCAGGTCTCGACTCCGTACACGAACAGGCACCCGTCCAGGCCCTTGGTGACGATGAACCGAGCCCCGAGCGACTGGCGAAACCGAGTCGGAATGAAGAGGCGGCCCTTGTCGTCCAGCGCATGGCGGAACTCCCCAGTGAACACCTCTCCACCACCCTTCCCCACTTCGCCCCACATTTGTTCGATATCCTACCACGGCTTCCTCCCGAGCGCTGCCTTTTCCCCAGAATTTTCGCGCCTTGACCACCGCGGCAGCCCGGCCTAGACTGACGCCGTGGGGGCGTAGCTCAGTCGGGAGAGCGATTGGTTCGCAATCAATAGGTCGGGGGTTCGATTCCCCCCGCCTCCACCACATCCAAGCCCGTCCGCCGTAAGGCGTGACGGACTCTTCTTTCTTACTCGGAGAGTCACAAAGAGCCTCGGTGCGAATGAAAGCTTTGCCGGCGTTCTGATGTCGGCCGGCCTGGCCGCACTGCGAGAACTCAGAGAGACAGGGGCCTCAGCCTCGTGTCTTGCCTGACCTCGACCTTTGCCGACATTAGCCTAGTCGACGCTCGAGAGGGGTGGCTTCGCGTGAGCCGCATCCTTGGCGTCTTGCATCTCTTCTGTGGCACCGGCGGCGGAGCGCTCGGCGTCAAGAGCGCCGAGGCAGAGTGGAACGGCACCCAGGACACTTCAAGGCCCTAGGCTGCTTCGACATGGACGAAGACGCCTGCCGAGACTTCGAGCGCTTCTCATGGGGCCGGATGAAACCTCGCCCACCAGGCGGCGCCATCTCACGCTGCACGCCTACCGACACCTGACGGACGACCAACACGCCACCCGCCCTGAAATGGGGTATGCCGCCCACGCCTCGACCGATCCGCCGGCTCGCCAATTTCCAGCAGATCTCGAACTTGACAAGAAGGGCTTGGCCCGATCATCACGAATCTCCAGTATATTCCATTCCGATCTGATTCTTGCGGAGGTGGTCTTCATGCCCAGTTTCCGTCCCAAACCGGATAAGAGAGTTCGACTTGGGCTTAGCTCGGCGGTTAGGATACTGGGGGTCAGTGTCTTGATGGTCGGCCTTGCAGTGGGCTTGCAGGCCTCGGCGGCGGCGGCGGCGGGTCCGCAGGTGAAAATTTGTAGCACCTGCAACGGTGGCTCCACGTACGCGTACAACGAGGATTTGGCCCCAGGCTCTTATCAGTTGAGCGACTCCTTCTCGAACAACTTAGCCGCTGGGGAGTACAGTTTTGAGTGGTTGCAATCAGTAACCGTCACGACTAGCCCAGCGGTTGAGTTTTTCAGTGGTTCGTTGCAGTACGGAAATTGGCAGGGATCGGGGTCGGCAACCTGGGGGACGATGTGGGTATATAACCAGAACGACAGTCAGGTTAACATGTCATACTTATGGAACTGCCACTTGATCTCATCGTCTCCTTCGTACACCTGGAGTGGCTCCACCATAAGCACCGACTTGAACGCCTCGACCCTGCCTGCGGGCGTTAAACAAGTAGTCCATGGCGGTGCGTGCAACACTAGTGCTGTCGGAAACTACTACTTCATCTACCCGCAGCCGTAGTGTCAGCGACTGTGGCCCCCATCGGAGCCACCGAGTGAGCCTTCGGGCCGTTTGGCTGGTGTCGGCGGCGGTGGTTTGCCTGCTTTCCCTAAGCGCCTGCGGCGACAGCCCAGCGGCTGGAAAACCTGGGGCGCCAGCCGGCCAGACAGCCACCGTTCCGCCCGTCGTTAAGACGGCAATAGTTCTCCCGGTCAGCTTCCCTCCAACGCCGACAGGCCTCAAGGCCCTGCGTCATCGATCTGGCTTTAGCGTGTTGCTGACCCCGCGATGGCTGCCCGCTGGTGCGCACCTCTGCGCTGCTTATCTGGAGCCGCCACCGTTGCCTGGGTCACTCACCGAGACTTCTCTGATCTACTGTTTCGCTCAGCACCCAAGCTGGGGTATCCACTTCGACCAGATCTCGGCCCATGCGTCACTAATGGCCAGTCCGGGAATCCGCTCTATAACGATCGACGGTCTGGTCCTGCAAGAGATGCCCGCCACCGCCAGCCAGACTGGCTTTGTGGCCGTCGTAGTGATGCCGCTGTCCGAGCACCTCTCCGTAAATGTGGTTGGCATTCACCTCACCTCGCTTTCAGACCTAGTCAGGATTGCGCTCAGTGCCCACCAACCCCCGCTGAGCCCCTGACCTTCAAGGGTTCAGGCGCAACAGGCCCCACTAAGGAACATTTCGGGCCCTCCGGCACTTGTGATGTAGCGGTAGCCCTGCGACGCGAGGGTTGACCGCGTCGCAGGGCTCGTTGATCAATAAGCTGTGCAAGTCGTCGAGACGCAACCAGTTCCCCAGTTTCCAGCCGCACGGCCGCTTTCCACGCCGGGAGGGCGGCTTTTCTGTCGGGCACGAGTTTGAATGGATGTTTTCTGGAGGCGTTGTAGGGCAAGGGCTGGCGAGGACGCGACTATCCCTGTGGCACTACGCCATCATTCGCCGGCGGGTGCTGGCGTAGCGTCGGTATCAGTCGGGGTGGCGACCAGAGACTGACAGACTGAAGGGCCCCCAATTCCCTGCCCTCAAGTGGCAAGCAGATGGCGTT
The DNA here is from genome assembly GCA_021827745.1 of Bacillota bacterium. GTDB lineage: Bacteria > Bacillota > Sulfobacillia > JAJZYS01 > JAJZLH01 > JAJZLH01. The sequence continues at coordinate 2,747 of JAKAUI010000060.1, forward strand.
GGCGTGCTTCCCCTGGCAGGTGGCCACCACAGCCAGCCGGCCCAGGTCCCGCCTCACAGCCCGGTAGTCCCCTGCTGTCAGCAAGCCGCCACACTTCTTACCCATCGCTCACCGAAGCGCCATCTCCAGGGTGTTAGGCCAGGAAGCACAGCATCATAGGGCCTCGGATTCTGCGTCCCAGCACATGCCGGACGGGCCGAAGTTCAAACGGCCCCTTCACCTCTCGCAAGGCCCGCTCCACCTGGTAGAGCTGGCAGTAGGCCCGGAAGATGTCCTGCGGGTCGAGGCCGGCGAGGATCCGCTTGGACACGAGGCCACGGTCGGCGCACAGCATCGCCTGGCCGATGGTGAACCGTTGGTCGAGGATAGGGATCAGTTCGGCGAAGGCCCTGGTGTCGTGAATGTTGCCTGGGAAGACCTCGTGCCCGATGGGGATCCCGTCCGTGGTCACCCGAGTACGATAGAGAGAAGCCTCCGGTTGTAGCGCTTGTCCTTGCTCTTGCCGTACTGGGTGATCTGGCCCTGGGTGTCGCCCTCGACGTAGGGGTTCGCGGTGTCAACCAGGATCAGATCCACGGGCGGGCTGAAGTGGGTGTGCGTCTTTGCCCACAATTCTTACCATAGGGCATCCTTGATCCCGGCCAGAAGGTCCAGGGCCCGGTAGAAGCGGTGGAGTCGCAGGCCGTCGGAGGCAGGGAAGGCGACGGTCGGCAGCCGCTCCGTGAAGGTCCTGAGCTTCGACGCCGGCGCCACCAGCTGCGACGCGACCATGGCGAACACGGCCAGACGTACTGGACACCGCCGGGATTGGTTCGCAATCAATAGGTCGGGCGTTCGGTTCCCCCGCCTCCGCCAAATTTCTGACGTTTCCGACAAGGCAACGCGCGACTGGAACCGATCGCTCGATCAGTGCCAGTCTATATTCAGAGACGGTGGGTTGGTGGGACGACCATCAAGGTCCGGCCACAAACTCAATCCATGGCCTTCGGTTGTTTTTACCATCTCGCCGCCCTGGCACGACCGACGGGGCTAGCGGGCGGCTTTTGCCCCTTCGCTGACCGACCGATTTCGGACGGCCTGCTCCATCTTCTTGAGGGCAACGAGCAAGGTTGCCTGCGGCAGCGCCACATTGAGCCTCAAAAAGCCGCTGCCACCCGATCCGAACTGGTGGCCACCATCCAGGCCGACGCCAGCCTCTTCGACAAAAAATCGCTCCAAGGCGGCTTCTTCCAGGCCCAGCGCCCGACAGTCGAGCCACATCAGGTAGGTCGCCTCCGGCGGCCGGACCCGGATCTCGGGCAGCTTCTCTGCGATGAAGCGGCAGACCAGGGCCACGTTTTGCCGAAGATAGGCGAGCAGCTGATCCAGCCACTCCTCGCCCTGATCGTAGGCGGCGATGAGCGCCGTGGCGGCCAGAGGGTTCAAGCCCCACAGGTGGTAGTCGTGGAGCCAGCGGTCATAGGCGTGGCGCAGGTCCGGATCCGGGATGATCACCACCGCCGTCTGCATGCCAGCGAGGTTGAAGGTCTTGCTGGGAGCCACGCAGGTCACCGAGTGGCTGGCGAATTCCTCGGAGATGCTGGCAAAAGGCACGTGCGGTGTGTCGCCCAAGACCAAATCGGCGTGCACCTCGTCTGCGATCACCAGGACGCCGTATCTAATGCAGATCTCTCCCAGCCGGATCAGGTCTGCCCGGCTCCAGACCTGGCCGATCGGGTTGTGCGGGTTGCACAAGAACAGCAATTTGGCTGACTGCGCCTTTTGCTCGAGGTCTTCGAAGTCGATCGTGTAGCGGTGGCCGTCGTACTGCAAGGGATTGTCGACCGTCTTGCGCCCGAGCGCCTTCAGGACAGCGTTGAACTGATGGTAGACGGGCGGCTGGATGATGACGCCGTCTCCCGGTGCGGTATAGGCGCTGACCATCAGGCTCAGGCCGGCGACGACACCGGGGCTGTGGCACAGCCACTCCGGCCGGGCCGTGAAGTGGTGCCGGCGTTCTTGCCAGTTGATCACGGCCCGCTGGTAGTCGGCACTGGTTGCGGTGTAGCCGAAGACCCCGTGGCGGACTCGCTCGGCCAGTGCGTCGAGCACCGGCTTGGGGGCTTGAAAGTCCATGTCCGCAACCCACAAAGGGACGACATCCGCCGCCCCAAAGCGGGCCTTACGTCCATCCCACTTCACAGATCCGGTCCCTTCGCGTTGCACCGGCCGATCAAAGTCGTAGCGCAGCCGTCTCTCCTCCTTTGTCTGATGGCACCAGGCGCTCGATCGATCCTGAGCGCAGGACAGGGTGCCAGGCTCGTCTCTCATCTTGCGCCATTGCCACTTCGGCCTCGCTTGACCTCACGCCTTTCGCGCAGCCCCACCGAGGCGCAGCAGCCACCACTTGCGCAGGGCCAGCGCCGCCCAGACGGCCTCTACGACCCCGAAGGGCCAGGTGCCCGCCCACCAGCCGTAGGCAGACGACATGGCGCAGGCGACGGCGAACCAGAAGGTGAAGTGCCGGGCCCGTGGCTCTAGGACGTAAAAGACCATCATCAAGAACACGGCAGCGGCACCGAAGGCCGTCAGCACTGCACTCCCTCCCCATGAGCGTCGGCGGGGCGGCTCGGCTCAACCTGCGACCCCCTCATTCTGCCACCTAAGCGTTGTTCGGCATCAGAGCTCCGTTACGGCGCGCCGCTG
>JAKAUI010000060.1:5441-50608 GCA_021827745.1 Bacillota bacterium
CAAGATGGTCGGACACACAGCGGTGATGATCGTCGGAGTCGGCCCCGGGCTCGGTCGCGCCCTCGCCCATCGCTTCGCCGAAACGGGCCATCCAATCGCCATCGCAGCCCGGACCGAGGCCACTCTTGCCAGCATTGCAAGCGAGATCAAAGAGGCCGGAGGGGTCGCCCTGCCGCTCGCCTATGACGTAAGTGACGACCTGGCGCTAGCAGGCGCCATCGGGCAGGTCGAATCTCAACTGGGTCCGATCGGCACCCTTGTCTACAACGCCGGAAATCAGGTCCGAGGGGGCATCCCGGAGCTCTCTCCCCAGGACTTCGCCGCCGCGTGGCGGGTCGGACCCTATGGCGCCTTCCTGCACGCCAGGCGGCTTCTGCCGAAGATGGCCGCCCAAGGGGGCGGTGTCATGCTCTTCACCGGCGCCACCTCGTCCGTCCATGCTCCAGCCAAGAGCCCGGCCTTTGCCTCTGCCAAATTCGCTCTGCGCGGCCTGGCCATGTCCCTGATGCGCGAGTGGGGGCCGCAGGGCGTGCACATCGCCCATGTGCTGGTCGACGGCGTGATCCTGCGGCCGCAATCTCAGGCAGAGGGCGGCGACCCACCGGACTTCCTGCGGCCTGCCGACATCGCCGACGCCTACTATCAGCTGGCGATGCAGCCTCCGTCTGCCTGGAGCTTCGAGCTGGACCTCAGGCCCTATACGGACGACTACCTCGAGAACTGATCTGCCGCCGACGGCGCGCGCTCCGTGCCGCCCTACGGCAGGTGGATCTTTGGAAAATGCAGCTTCGGCCAATGAATCGGCGGCAGGCTGATGCGCGGCACCAAGGCCATCCAGCGCAGGTCGAGAGGAACGGCGTTGAAGCGCACGGCCTCGCCACCGCTGAGCGTCTGTGTGCCCCACGTCCAGGTCGAGCCGCTTGCGGCGCGCACCGTCAGGGTCCCGGTCCCCTGCAGGGTGGGCGTGGGCATCTGCAGCCGGGCGACGCCGGCGGCCGACGCAACAGCATGGACGTTGACACCGGGTGCTTGGAAGGTGACAGCCGCCTGCGGAGGCAGATTGAAGAGACGAACGACCGAACCCGTGAAGACGGCAAAGTGCTTAAAGAACGCCTCGTAGCGCATGTTGTCCGCCTGGACCTCCAGATACACCTGAAACGGCGGTTGGATCGCCAGTTTCAGGTTGGAGGCGGAAAAGACCATCTGCTGGTTCAGCCAGTAGCGGGCCGTCGTGGTTCCGTTGGTTTGAATCGTCACCGTATAGAGGGTGTTTGTGGGAACAAAGCTCGCCGCCCGGTGGTACCCGTAAGACGCCGTGGCGGCATCGGCGATGTAGCCGTGGGCGTATCCGACCAAAAATCGCGGCTGGTGGCCGTTAAACGCCAGCTCCGAGACAACCAGATAGTTGATCAGCCCGGTGCGTCCGGTCGATCCCGTCTGCACGGCCACCACCGTCTCGGCGGTCTGTCCGGCGGCGGTGGAGGCCGTGAGCGGATAGACGACAACCTGCACATAGGAGTTGGCCGGAAACATCTGGGTCGTGACATAGAACAGGCCATGATAGACCGGATTGTGGGCGTCGTTGGTGCCGACCCCCAGTTTTCCGGGGGACCAGGACGTGAAGCGCAGCGCTGGCGGGGCGCTGCCGTTGACCTTGTACTGGCTGGGTGACGGCGGGTGCAGGAAGCCGGTGTCGACCAGGGTGCCGCTCGCCGTCACCGTCAGGGCGCCGCCCTGCAGACTGACCACACCCCAGCGCTGGCGCGCCTGAAGGGCCAGCACCATGCCTGCAAGCAGCACCACGGCGACGACCAGCCATTTCCCCAGCTTGCGCTTGCGTCGTTCGCCCCGACTGGGCGGATTCCATCCCATCTGAACTGCCTTCCCGAACCGACCAGCGTTTCCTCTCTGACATCGACCATCTGCCGACGCCACAAGCTCCCATCGCCGGGCCAGGGGGCAGTGCAGACGGTGGCGAAGCAGCATCGGTCGGCCCACAGAGGAGGTCTTCCCATGGTGCTCGATCACATCGACCTACGCGTCCGCGACTTGAAGCGGGCAGGCGCCTTTTACCGGGCCTGGCTGCCTCTTCTCGGCCTGACCGAGCAAGAGCAGCATGACGACTGGGTTGAGTTTGCATCACCAGATCGGCTCGATCCGTTCTTCGCCCTGGACCAGGACAGCTCCCACCAGCCCGGGCACAGCCGCATCGCCTTCGGCGCTGCGTCCCGGGACGCTGTGGACAAAGCGGCATCGGCTGCCAGCCGGGCTGGGGCCGTCGGGATGGAGGACCCCGCCCTGTGCCCCGAGTACTCACCCACCTACTATGCGGCCTTTTTCGCAGACCCAGACGGCAACCTGCTCGAGATCTGCCATCGCGGAAACCACTAGCCGTCATGTGCGGGCGCTACACCCTGGCGGCTGCTGCCGAGGATCTGGCCGAGCGCTTCCTAGTAGACCTCGACCAGGTGCAGGTGCGCCATCAGCCCCGCTACAACATTGCACCGTCCCAGCAGGTGCTCGCGCTGACCGCTAGGGCAGGCCATCGCGACGTCCGCTGGCTGCGCTGGGGCCTGACCCCGAGCTGGAGCCGGGACGGCGCCGCCGGTCCGATCAACGCCCGCTGTGAGAGCGTCTTTGAGCGCCCAATGTTTCGCCAGGCCATCCGCCAGCGCCGCTGTCTCGTTCCGGCCGACGGTTTCTTCGAGTGGGCAGGCAAGCCGCCGCGCCGCACCCCGCATCACTTTTCCCTGGCATCGGGCCAGCTCTTCGCCTTGGCCGGCATCTGGGAGCAGTGGCAGGGTTCAAGCGGAAGACCGGTCGAGAGCCTCTGCCTGCTCACCACCACGCCGAACGCGGTCGTGGCGCCGATCCACGACCGCATGCCGGTCATCTTGCGTCCAGACGAAGAGGAGGTCTGGCTCGATCCGTCGGTCACGGAACCGGCCGAACTGTCCGCTCTGTTCGCCCCGTACGACGAACGAGAGATGCGCCTGTATGTGGTCTCCACCGCCGTCAACGACCCGCGTCTTGACACGCCGGAGTGCATCCGGCCGCTTGGCGCTCCCGGCTCCGACTAGCCTTCTGGCTGGGTCAGGTAGCGGTGGAATTCGGCCCAGTCGTCCAGGGTGTTGAGTTCGACCATCGTCCTCGCCGAGTGGTCTTGTGGCAATCCCAGCCGCTCAAGGATCTGGGCGCGCCGCTCCGGGGTCGGCACATGGCCCAAGATGGCGTTGTTGATCTTCGCCTTGGCCTCCTCCGTGACTTCGCCGACCTGGGTCACCACCCAGGCCTCGAATTGCGGATAGGTCGGCGTCTTTGCGGTCAGGTAGGCGAGCACCGCTTCGCGGTCGAGACCGAGGCCCTCGAGCGCAATGCGGTCAAAGCCGTTGCCGCAAGGGTAGTATCCCTCCGGCAAGAGGCCTTTGGCGTCGAGCAGGACCTTGGACCACAGCCGCGGCAGCTGGACGACCCCGAGCGGTCCCTTGGTGTCGATTGAGGCGATCGGTGGAATCTTGTGCATGCTGGCATCTCCCATCTCGCGCATTGGATCGATGTTCCCCCACCATAACAGTCTCTTGGCTGCGAGGCATCTCAGCCGCCGAGCGGCTCTAGGACAGAACTCCTATTCAGATAGGCGGTGAGCGCCATTACCCGCTCAGCATCCAGGCTCGCCCCCGTGCCCACCTCCCGCACTGTCCCCTCGACCACCACCATCCAGGCGTCCGGTCCGAAGATGGCGTCTGCGTCCTGCCGGTAGACCGCCTCGGGCACCGTCACATCGCAGAGGCCGCGTTCGTCTTCCAGGCACAAGAACACGACGCGCTCTCCGGACCGGGTGGGCGGACGGTGCGGGCGGACCAGCACCCCCGCCACCGCCACCTGCATGCGGTGCGGGGCGCACAGCGCCTGATCGGTGCGCAGCACGCCTGCTTGCTCCAGCTGCGCTCGAAAGAAGGACAGCGGGTGGGCGGACACTGCCAGCCCCAGGGCCGCCATCTCCTGGCTCAGTCGCCGTTCGGGCGTGAAGTCGGCCAGGTCCGCCATGGCCGCCTGACCTTCCACCTGCCAGAGTGCCTGGCGCCGATTGGGAACAAGGCCGTCAAGCGCTCCCGCCAGCACCAGCTGGCGAAGCGCCGCCGGCAGAAGCCGGCTCTTCTCCACCAGATCCCAGACTGTGCGGTAGGGCCGGTTGGCCAGCACCAGCTCCGCCTCCTTCGTCCCCATGCCCCGCACCTGCAGGAGGCCGCAGGACAGGGCTCCATCCTGGATCGTCCATGTCGGCTCGCTGCGGTTCACATCGGGCAGCCGCACCTGGATGCCTCTGCGCCGCGCCTCCGTAATGAGCGTCTGCGGCGGGTAGTAGCCCATCGGCTGGTGGTTGAGCAGCGCCGCGTACCAGACGGCCGAGTGATGCTCCAGAAGGTAGAGGGTCCGATAGCCAATCAGCCCGAAGGCGGCGGCGTGCCCCTCTGCAAAGCCGTAGGAGGCATAGCCAAGCAAGGTCTGCCAGATCTCCTCCGCCGCCTTCCGCTCCACGCCCCGTTCCGCCGCCCGGGCGCAGAACACGTCCCCTAGCGACTGCATCTCGGCCTTGGAGCGGGCTCGGCTCATTGTCCGCCGCAGCCGGTCTGCCTCGGCTGGCGTGAACCCGGCCACCCGGACCGCGATCTCCAGCACCTGCTCTTGGTACACCACCACGCCGTAGGTGCGTCCCAGCACATCCTCCAGACCAGGGGCCGGATAGGTGACTGCCTCCTTGCCAAGTCGCCGCCGGACGAAGGGTGCCACCATGTCGCCCTTGATCGGGCCCGGCCGGATCAGGGCGGTGGCCGCGATCACGTCCTCCAGCCGATCGCCCTTCATCCGCCGGTGCAGGGCCCGCTGCGCCGGAGACTCCAGCTGGAAGGCGCCCACCGTCTCGGCCCGCCGCAGCCGACGGAAGGTGGATGGGTCGTCATCTGGGATGGTCTCCCACGGCACCTGGGACACCGTGATCGCCTCATCCACCGCCGACAGAGTCCGTAGATGAAGTAGGTCAATCTTAATCAGTCCGAACGCCTCACAGTCCCGCTTGTCAAACTGGCCTAGCACCGTGCCCTTTGCCGCCATCTGCAGCGGCATGACCTCGGCCACGGGACAGGCCGTCACCACGAGACCTCCAAGGTGCGTTCCCAGATGACGGGGCCAGTCAGCAAGTCGCTCGGCGGCCTGCAGCAGAGTCTCGATCCGCCCGGTCTCCACCTTCATCTGCCTCAGCTCCGGCACCCGGGACAGGGCGTCGCGCAGCCCATCTGCGCCCACGTAATAGGGGATGCGCTTGGCGATGGCGTCCAGTTCCGCTGCCGGCAGCCCAAGCGCCTTGCCGATCTCGCGGATGGCCATCCTGCCTTCCAGCCGGACATAGGTGGCAACAGCCGCCACATGGTCCTGCCCATAGCGCTGGACGACGTGGGCGGCCACCTCCTCCCTGCGGTCGGCGTCGAAGTCGAGGTCCACATCCGGCGGATCGGTCCGGCCCAGGCTCAGAAATCGGGCAAAGGGGAGATCGCGGGCAAGGGCGTCGATGTCGGTCAGGCCCAGGCAGTAGGCCACCACGCTGTCGGCGGCAGAGCCACGGCCAGAGGTGCGGATCTTTGTCTTCCTCGCCCAACCGGCAATCTCCGCCACCGCCAGCATGTAGTCGGTGAATTGGGTCTGGTCGATGACTGAAAGCTCCTCGTCGATGCGCTGGCGCAGTCTGGAGCCGATCTGGCCATAGCGCCAGGTCGCCCCCTGCTCGGTGAGCTGGCGGAGATACGTTCGTGCACTCGACACCCCGGGCGGCAGCGGAAAAGCGGGAAACTGCTGGCTGGCATCAGGCAACGCCATCTCGCACATGTCGGCGACCCGATCGGTCATCGCCACTGCGTCTGGGTCGTCCGAAAGCCCACGCACCATGTCCGCCTCAGACTGCACAAACTGCCAGTCATTCATCGGCCGGCCGGGGGCGAGGTCGTCCACCCGACTCCTGGTTTGGATGCACGTCAGCAGATCGTGCAGCCAGAAGTCTGGGGCATCGGCATAGTGCACGTTTGATGTGGCCACCCTCTTCAGCCGCAGGCGCTGGCCAAGGTCGCGGGTGGCGCGCTGCAGGGGGCGGTCTCCTGGCAGGCGGCAGACCTCTTGCTCGAGGAAGAATCTCCCCCTCCCGAACAATCCCATCAGCCTGCTGGCCGCTTCTTCCGCCTGGTTCCAGCGACCGGCAAGGAGATGGCTGGCCACCTCGCCCCGACGGCAGCCGCTGAGCCCGATCAGATAGGGGGCATGGGCGGCCAGCGCCTCTTGCGACGCCATCGGCTGCCCGCGGGGACGCTCCAGGTGGGCGGCAGAGATGAGCTGTGACAGATGGCGGTAGCCGGTCTGGTCGGGGGCGAGCAGCGTCAGGTGGCAGGGTGCGCCAGACGGGTTTGCCACCGTGACCTCCGCCCCGATGATCGGCCTCACTCCTGACTGGGCACAGGCTTTTGCAAACTCGCCGATGCCAGAAAGCGAGTTGTGGTCTGTGATGGCCAGTGCCTTCTGCCCCAAAGACGCCGCCCGCGCAGCCAGCTTGGCCGCCGAGGAGGCGCCGTCCAGATGGCTGAAGGGTCCGTGCAGATGCAGATGGGTTGCCATGTCAGTCGAACAGGCGGGAGATCCGCCAGTCCCCTTCTGGCATCTTGCACAGGTCGAACAGGTGGCCCGCCTTGCTCCGCACCCGATAGATCTGGCGCCTGCCGCCGCCGTCTGTCTGCCACCAGGGCTCGCGATAGGACCAGGCATCCTCGACCCACAGCGGTCCGTAGGTCGTCTGGCCCAATACGAAGGCGGCAGGCTCGCCGTTTTCGCCGCAGCGCACCTGGACCACCCGCTCACGCCCCCTGTCCATCACTGCCTCCAAAAAGCGGGTCATAGCGGCGCAAAAAGGTGTCGTAGCGGTCAAGTCCGATCCCGCGCGCCACGTCATCCAGTTCCGGGATGGCCGCCTGATCTGGGCCAAACAGCCGCTCCTGCACCGGGGCCATCGGGACCAGTCGAGACAGGGAGACCGTCGCCTCCTCCACCTCTCTGACCTTGGCGCCAAGGGCGAGCAAGGCGGCTGTCCGTCCGATCCGGTCAGTGTCCCGGATCGGGGTCGGCCAGCTGCGCTTCAGGCACAGACCGTCCAAGGTGAGCACAAGCTCTCTTGCCCCCGTCCCCGCCGGCAGCCGCTTGGCTGCCCGCACAGCCATCTGTGCGGCCGCCTCGGTCAGGTAATCGCTACAAGGGGGCGCCCACACCTGGCGCTCGGTCAGATCAGGGATCGGATCGTGATGGCGAATGTCTTTGCTGTCTTGCCCGCGTGCCGCCCTGGCCGCCAGGTACCCAGCTGTCCCCATCCGATTCACCAGCACCGCCTGAGCGACACCTGCCACCTCGCCCGCTGTCTCCAGGCCCAGGTCGAGCAGCTTGTCCTGCACATGCCGCGGCAGTGTCCACAGGGCCTGCACCGGCAACCTAAACAGCGCCTCTGCCTCTGTCCCGGGCGCCACCTGACGCAGTCCGGGCTGATTTGGCAGGATCGCCTTTGCCACCAGCCGATTGGCTGCGATACCCACCCTGGCGTTTGGATAACGGCGTCTGAGCCATGCCAACTCCTGCTCTGGCCAGCTGCCCGGCCAGGCCAGGAAGGCTGCGTGCGGCTGATCCGGCTCTACCGCCACGATCGGCGCCGCCTGCTCAAGGGTCTGCCAGAAGGCGTCCAGCGGACGGTCGTGGCGCGCCTTCACATAGATGAGATGAGGAACATCCAAAGCGGCCAGCGCCGCCTCTCTCGCCGTCATGCCAGGGCGCACGCCGCGCACGCCGGCCGTGACATCCCAGACCAGGCGGTCTCGGATCAGGACGACAGGCCGATCCTCGGCGCTGGCGTAGAGCCCGCCGACACAGACATAGGCGACCCACATGGTGCGGCCTCCTCAGACTCGGACCCGGCTACTTAGACACAAAACGGCGACGTCCTGCCGACCTGAAAAGAGGGTTGACGGAGTATTGATCAACTTTTCTTGTTGTATTATCTTGGGTCCAGGTTGAGGTCTTTATCAGGAAGGAGGTTCGGGAGAATGGACCAAGCCCAGAAGGATCCCTGCTGTTGCTGCTGCTGCGGCAAGAAGATGGGATCGGCCGAGGATGCAGCGTCGTCTGGGGACACCAACCAGGCCCCTTCGGAGTGCTGCTCCGACTGCTGCGACTGATTCGGGTTTAAGGGCAGGGCGGGCTGAGATCGGCTCTCGGCCCGCCCTCTTTTTACCCTTGGCCAGTGCTCGGCTGCCGGGCCATGGCCCGGATCGCATCGGCGAATCCGGCGAGCTGACCGAGCACCGCCTGGTAGTAGTTCCAGCGGCCCCGTCTCGTCTCCACGATCAACCCGGCCTCCTTCAGTTCCCGAAGGTGATAGGAGACCTTGGACTGGATCATGCCCAACTGCGAGACGATGTCGCAGACGCAGACGGCATCCGGGCAGCAGTCGTCAGCCGGGCTGCAGCAGCTGCCTGACCGGCCGGCCAGGATGATCTCGAAGATCACAAGCCTGGTTGGGTCGCCAAGGGCCTTTGCCACTACGGACAGCTCTGGCGCTGCCATCACTGTCCCCTCCTCTCCTGATGTGCGCTTTTCCGCCAAATGTTGCGCTGGCCCTGGGTCGAGGGCTTGCACCAGCGGGACTTTAGTCCCTGTTCACCGGCGGACAAGACGGGACCTTTCGCACTTTCGGCGTCCTCTCGAGCGGCCTACCGTTGGCAGCGGAAGGTGGGATCGACAGTGGCTGTTCGAAAGCTCCGGGAGCCCAGCCGAGACGGAATGGAGGAACATTTCGCTCCGAGCGATCCGAAGATCGATCTGGCCCGCAACCCGTTTTTGGCGAAGATGTTGCGCAGCCGACCCTTCCAGTTCCTGTTCATCTTGCCCAACCAGTTGATCTTCTGGCTCGTGATCGTGGCCGGCTTGTTCGGCGCTGCCGTTCCGACCCGCAACTTCGCCACCGTGATCACATGGTACATCTGGTTCTGCGTGGTCTTCCTGCTGATGGTCGGAGTCGGCCGCGGCTGGTGTCTGATGTGCCCGTTTGGCGGCTTCGCCGAATGGGTGCAGCGCCGCACCTTCTTCAAGCGCCACAAGATCTCCCTGACGCTGGGCCTGAAGTGGCCAAAGGCCTGGAGCAAGGTCGGTATTCTGTCCTCGGTCGGCGTGTTCATCGTCCTGACCTGGTTTGAGGAGTTCTACAACATTGCCGGCCCCGGCAAGCCGCTGTTCACCAGTCTGCTGGTCTTCGGCGTGATCGGGCTCGCCCTAGTCACCTTTTTGATCTTCGAGCGGCGCACCTTCTGCCGCTACCTGTGCCCGCTGACCGCCTTGATCGGCACCGTCGGCTCGACCGGCATGGTGGCTGGCTTCCGGACCCGGGACCGCGACGTCTGCCTCAGTTGCGAAACGAAGGACTGCATGCGCGGCAGCGAAAACGGCTACCCCTGCCCCTGGTATGAGTGGCCGGGATCCGCCACCTCGAACCTGACCTGCGGCCTGTGCTCGGAGTGCTTCAAGAACTGCCCGAAGGACAACGTCGGGCTGTTTGTGCAGCGCCCGCTCACCTCACTGGTGGCACCGACCAGCCGACGCTCAGACGTGGCCTGGGCCATCCTCGCCCTCTTCGGCCTAGTGCTGTTCCAGCAGGTGAACGCCCTGCCGTTCTACGTCCCGCTCGACAACTGGCTGAACCAGCTCACCGGCTTCCCGGGATATCCCAACCCGGTCGACTATCTGGGCATCATCGCTCTCGGCACGGCCGTCTGCGCCGCCTACTTCGCCCTGATGCGCTTCGTCGGCGGCATCCGCCTGCGCGACACGTCGGGCAGCCACAAGACCCGCCCGGCCCACACCTTGGCCGCCTGGCTGACGCCCTTGGCCTACGGACTGACCCCAATCGTCGCCGCCGACTACCTGGCCCGCCAGCTGCCGCGCTTTTGGGACCACGCCCTGCGCATCGTCCCGGCGATTTCGGACCCCTTCGCCCTCGGCTGGAATCTGTTCGGAACCGCTCACTCTTCTCTCTACAACGCCCACCTGCTGCCGCTCAGCGGCGTCATTGCCAGTCAGGTCCTGCTGTCGGTGCTGGGCGGGGGCGCAGCCCTCTATGTCACGCAGCGCATCCTGCGCCGAGACATGCGCCACCTGACCGCCCGCCCGGCGCTCGTCTCAGCGCTGGCGCTCGGCTTCGTGGTGGTGGCCACCGTTTCGGTTGCCATCCTGTACGTGGCCATGGGCGGCGTCCAGTAACAAATTCGTCGGGTGGAGGTGTTGGATATGGCGCTGAGACAGGAAATTGCCCCGGAGGCCACCGTTGCGCAGACGGTGCACGCCCACGTCGAGGTCAACGAGGAGCGCTGCGCCGGCTGTCAGGAGTGCGTCATCCGCTGCCCGACCGGCGCCCTCAGTCTCTATTCGGGAGACTGGGTGGCCCAGGCCAACGACGAACTGTGCGTCGGCTGCCGCCAGTGCGAGCGGGTCTGCCCGTACAGCGCCATCAAGGTGTCCGGCCCGGTTGTGGTCGCAGCCCCGCACCGGCCTGCCCTCCACCACCCGGCCGTCTTGGATCTCGACACCACGGAGATCCGCCAGGGCTTCTCCAGCTGGGAGCAGGCGGTGCGCGAAGCCACCCGTTGCCTGAACTGCCCGGATCCCACCTGCCTGAAGGGCTGCCCGGCCCACAATGACATCCCCGCCTTTATCGCCGCCATCCGCGACCACGACCTGGATCGGGCGCATAGCGTGCTCAGTCAGACATCGGTTTTGCCGGACATCTGCTCTCGGGTCTGCGACCAAGCGGCACAGTGCGAAGGGGCCTGCTCCTGGACCCTGGCCGGCGAGCGCCCGGTGTCAATCGGTCTCTTGGAGCGCTTCATCACCGACCAGCAGCCCACTCCCGCCCCCTCCGTCGCAGCCGACAAGGGACACGATCTCTCTGTGGCAGTCGTCGGCTCCGGCCCGGCCGGGCTGGCGGCCGCCTGGGAACTCGTTTCAAACGGCGCCCAGGTTACCGTCTACGAGCGGGATCAGGAGCCACTCGGCGTTCTGGCCTGGGGCATCCCCTCCTTCTCCCTGCCCGACCAGGTGGCGAGACGGCCGATCGACGCCCTGCGCCAGGCCGGCGTCAGTGTCCGGCTGGGGGTGACCATCGGCAAGGACGTGATGATCGATGAACTGCTGGGCATGCATGACGCCGTGATCATGGCCCATGGCGCATCGGTTCCGATGCGGATGGCGGTTCCAGGCTTGGATCTGGCCGGCGTTGAGGATGCCACCCACTTTTTGAAGCGGGCCAAGTTCGCCCTCAAGCAGGGAAACCGCCTGGCTGACATCCAGCCGACCACCCGGGTGCTCGTCGTCGGCGCCGGCAACACGGCCATGGATGTGGCTCGCTCCGTGCGCCGCCTCGGCGGTCAGGCCACGGCCGTGGACTGGATGGACGAGCGCTTCGCCCGGGTCCGGCGCGACGAGCTGGCCGAGGCGAGGGCCGAGGGTGTCGTGATCCGCTTCTCCACCTCCGTGGAGAGACTTGAGGGCAAGAGCGGGCAGGTGCGCTCGGCTCTGCTCCGCCACACCCGCCAGCGGCGGGCCAGCGAGCTGCCCAAGGTGACCGACGAAACCACCGAGGCCATGGAGTGCGACCTCGTGGTCATGGCCATGGGCTATCGGGTCGACTCCGGCCTCAGCCTGCCGTACACCTCCCGACTGCCGCTGCCCCGGCCCAATTTGACGCAGGCGATTCCGGACCGGCACTGGCTGGCCAGCGGTATACTGTCGCAGGGAGGCTCGGTCGGGCAGGTGGCCTATGAGCGGGAACAGGGACTGGTTCAGGCCAAGAGGCCCCAGGGAGACCGGATCTGGGTCGCCGGCGACGCCCTAGTCGGACCGTCCACCGTGGTCGGGTCCATGGCTCAGGGCAAGGCTGCCGCCCAAAGCGTGCTGGCCATCCACCCTCAGCGCAACGTCCTGACCCCGAAGATCGCAGCCAGCCCACACCCCCGCCGCCGGGTGTCGCCGTTTCTTGTGACGGCGGGCGGACTTCTCGTGGTCAGTGTGCTCCTGTTTCTCTCCGTGGCCGGCTTCTTGGGCGGCATCATCTCGGCCGGCCTGGCTGCCCTGATGGTCGCCGCAGACCGGCTGCTCGCCCGCCATCCCCGCTAGACAGCGGCCAGCGGTTGGGCGCTGTCCGACGCTGGAGGTGAGTGGGTGCACCGACTCCGATCCCTGATCCAAGGCGGCTTCTGGCGGTGGCTTGCGGCGGCGGTGGTGGTTGCCATCGAGCTGGCGGTCGGGCTGACCCTGGCGCCGTTCGCTCCCCTGGCCTGGCAGCGAGACCTGCTCTATCTGGGCACGGCTCTCGCTGCCATCTTCGTCTTCGTGGCCTTCTCGCAGTTGGGGCTGCTCTGGGTCAGGGCCACCGCCCAGGCGGAAGAGGCCGAGAGATTGCGCAAGGAGGCGGACCGCCGCCGGGCGCTTCTTGAGACGCTGCACGAGGCAGCGGTCGCCGTGCGCTCCAAGGAGGCCTATCCCGACGTGCTGCGCCAGATCGTGGCGCTGGCCGTGCGTCTGGCCGGCGCCAGCTACGGGGCGCTCTCCGAGTTCGATGACGAGGAACAGGTAGTCAACTTCGTCACGGTCGGGGTCCCGGACGACATCCGCGAGCGGATCGGCCTGCCGCCCAGCCATCGCGGGCTCTTGCGCCGGCTGTCCGTCGACGAGCGGCCGCTTCGCCTGTCCAATGTCCAGGTTGAGCCGGACTTCAGCGGCTTTCCCAACGAGCACCCGCACTTTCGCACCTTTTTGGGCGTCCCGCTCTACTGGCAGGGCGAGCTGGTCGGTCACCTCTACCTCGGTGGCCACCACGGGGAGGAGCCGTTTACGGCCGAAGAAGAGCAGCTATTGGAGATGTTCGGCATGCACGCCGCCGCCGCCATCGCCCGGGCCAGGCTATTGCGGGACCAGGCCACGGTGGTGCGGGCCGCAGAGCGGCGGGAGATCGCCATGGAGCTCCATGACGGAGCCCTGCAGACCCTGTACGCCGTCGGCATCCAGCTGGACAGAAGCCGCCGCCGACAGCTGGCGTCCGTCCCGGATCCCGGTTCGCTGGATCTGGTCTTAGAGGCGGTGCAGCAGGCGATGGACGCCATCCGCCGCGTGCTGGACGACCTCGACCAGACCCCTGCCCCGGCCGTTGTCGACCAACTCAGACTGGCGACTCAGCAGATGGCAGAGCTCTACGGCATCAACCTCACCTGGAAGGGATTGGCCCTGGCCAGGGAGATGCCGGCCGGCTGGGCGACCGATCTGTCCATGCTGATCGCCGAGGCGGTCTCCAACGCCGGCCGGCACGGCCGCGCCACAGACGTCCTGGTCTGCTTGGAGCGTGACGACGACTGCATCCGGTTGACCGTGGACGACAATGGGGTCGGACTCCCCGAGGCAACCGGAGACATGGCTGGAGTCGGGCGCGGTCTCGACAACCTGTCCCGCCGGGCGCAGCGCCTGGGCGGGAGCGCCATCCTCCTCCCCCGACCAGAGGGGGGTGCCCGGGTGGCGGTCGAACTCCCCTACGCCCCGCCCCTGCCCCATCCTGACCAGGAGGCGACACGATGAGTGTGTCCATCGTCATCGTCGACGACCACGCCGTGGTCCGGGTCGGACTGGCCACCGTATTGGCCGACCGGCCGGACTTTGAGGTCAAGGCGTCTGTCGGCACGGCCGAAGAGGCCGTAGCCGCGGTTGGCCTGCACCGGCCCGACGTGCTGGTGCTCGACCTGCGCCTGCCCGACCGTCCGGGCACCGCGATCGTTCCGGACGTGCGAAAGGCGTCCCCGACCACGCGCATCCTGGTCCTCACCTCCTACGGCGAGGATCGGGCGGTGGTGGAGGCGGTGGCCGCAGGCGTGGACGGCTTTTTGGTCAAGTCGGCGGACAGCGGGCGGCTGATCGCAGCCATCGACGACCTGATGGCTGGCCGCCCGATGCTGGGCGAGCAGGTCGCAGACGCACTGGTCCGCCACCTGCAGGCTCCCAAGGACAGCGACCCGGCAGTGGCGCTGGCCGACCAGCTGACCCGACGCGAGATGGAGGTCGTGATGGCGGTCAGCCGTGGCCTTTCCAACCGCGAGATCGGCGAGCAGCTCGGGCTGTCTGAAAAGACGGTCAAAAACCACATCAGCGACATCCTGAGTAAGCTGGGGCTGGCCCGGCGGGCTCAGATCGTCGTCTTGGTCCATGAGCAGGCTCAGCGCTATCGCAGCTAGGCCCCTTCCCGCCAGCTGGCCACGGATCTGAGGAGACAGGCGCTTGGATGTCTGCGGCCATATCCGGGTTGGACAGCATGTCGCCGGGCGACTGCTGCATGATCGCAGCCGATCGACCGGCGATTGGCTGCGCTGGAGCTGAGGAGAAAGGGAATACTGAGATGGGGAGCTGCGAGGCGGCCCCGCAACTCCCCACCATGACCCTTCAGCTTAGGTTGTTGCCGCTTTGCGTGTCAGTGCAGGACCGGGTTCACCAGGTCGACCTGGGTGCCTGTCGCATTTGTTGTCGTCACCGTCATCACGAGCGTCGAAATGGCAGTGAGATTAAGCGCCACGGACTGCGGTGCGCCGCCCGGCGTCAGCGTGTATGAGGCCAGGGTGTTGCCGTCCCCCGAAAATGTCACCGTAGCCGCGTGGGAACTGGCGTCGTCCAGCCCGATGCTCGCCGCCAAGGAGATGTACTTCCCGTTCAGGTTCCATGTCTCGGTGGCACTGCCTGCGGCTGAGGAACCCAGCATCAGCCCGTTGCTGTACGAGGTTCCATTAATGCTGAACACCGGCTCGTTTGCAGGCTGGAGGGTGGTGTAGCCAGTAGACAGGAAGTCCTGACACCCTGCCCCGCAGTTGACACTAAGGGAGGCTTGCAACGCAGACAGGTCTGTCGACTGACCGGCAGGTTGATTCCCAACATACACGGTGTGGCTCGAGGAATCCCATGAGACCGGAGTGTTCAGATCCTGGGCCACATACCTGATCGGAAGATACACATGGCCGTTGTAGATAAACGGCTGAGCACCCGATGATTCCGCTTGGCCATTGACATCAATGCCAATGTTCTCGAACGCCACCTGGATCGACGTCATGGAACTGGTCGCTGCCAAGGCCACACCGCCGCTCAGACCAACCAGCAGCGAGACCCCCGCAACAGCGATCCACTTGAACACACGAGACCTAAGCACGTCGACACACCCCCCATCGAAATTCGAACGCCTGTTGACTTGTACTCTGCCGTCACAATCTCCTGCCATATTCCTCCATAAAAGTTTTGTCATCCCTCCTTCGCCTCTGCTTCCCATATTCAAGCACCATGGTGATCACCCACGTGCACGACAAGGGCGGGAGCTTCGCTCACGCCTGCGCCATCCACCGGAAATCCATCGCTGCCACGTTTGGACAATGAGTCCAGGATGGTCGCGCGCACCGACCCTCCAGGACTAAGGTCCTTGTCTCTTTGGGACTTTAGTCCCTGGGCGCGTCCTGGGCACTGCTCTAGGCTGAATTGATCGATGGGACCGCCCGGCCATTTGGCGAGCGCCCGAGGAGGCAGACTCCGTGATCAGAATCACCCCGCGCTTAGACGACGCTCGCTACACTCGCCTCTTTCACATCGGCGCCAAACACCAGTGGACAGTCGAAGACGTGGACTGGACCATCCCGGACGGCCTGGATCTGCGCGGCCGTGAGGCGTTGGCCCGCCTTTTGACGCCGGTGTTCTTGGGCGAGCGGGCCGCCCTGCTCGGAGGGGCCCAGGCCCTGCTCATGCTCGGGGCGGAGACGGAGTCCGCCCAGCTGTATATGCCGAGCTTTCTGATGGACGAGGCCCGGCACATTGAGACCATCACGCGCCTCTATGAGCTGCTCGGATTTTCCCCGATGCGGATCAAGGAGATGCCGGAGATGCTCCAGTACCACCACCGGATGCGGATGGGCAAAACACCTCTGCACTGGGTGATGGGCATCTTGGTCAGCGACATCTTTGCCCGTACGCTCTACGGCGCCTTCGCCCGTACCAAGGGGTCGTTTTTGTTCGGGCGCATCTCGGCCGACATCGTGGTGGACGAAGGGCGCCACCAGGCCTTTGCCGAGCACTATCTCTCCGACCGGCTGCCCACGGCCGCTCCGGAGCTGAGGCAGGAGATCTTCTCGGTCAAGGAGGACCTCTTGCGGATCGTGGCCCGCATGGGCGTCACCTTGAAGGATGACGCCTCGGCGCTGGGCTTTCCCGCCCAAGACCTCTTTTCGGCCTTCTCGGACGAGGTGCAGGCCAGAAGCCGCCATGTCGGCTTGCGTTGCGGCGCCTGTGCGGCCGAGGCCAGTCCGGGCACCCGAGCCGCTCTTCCGGCCAGCTGCCAGGGCTGCTTTGTCACAAAGACGCTGGCCGCCCTGACCGCATCCGCCTCCGCCCCACCCACGGCCTAGGGCGCGCTGACCCTTTGGCCGGCGTCTTGCTGGCCAGGGGACGGCTGGTTCGGCGCCCCGGCTACTGTCTGCTGTCTTGGCTCAATCAACCGGAGGTGTTGGCCGTGGCGATGGCGCAGGAGCCCAACGGCGGCTCGGCGTTCTCAAACCGGCCGATGCTTGTCTTCTGGGAGACGACCCGCGCCTGCCTGCTTGCCTGCAGCCACTGCCGGGCGACGGCCCAACGCCGGCCGCTGCCCGGCGAGCTCGACACCGCCGAGGGCCTGGCCCTGCTTGAGCAGATCGCTGCCTTTGGCCAGCCGACTCCGGTGGTTGTGTTCACCGGCGGCGACCTGCTCTTGCGCCGTGACATCTTCCGCCTGATCGAGCGAGCCCGAGAGCTGGGGCTCCGGGTCGCAGCGGCGCCGGCCGTGACGCCCCGGCTGGATCGCCTGGCCCTCAGTCGGCTGAAGGCCGCGGGCGCCCAGGCGATTTCACTCAGCCTCGACGCCCTGCGCCCGGTTCACGACCAGATCAGGGGCGTGCCCGGCACCTTCGACCGCACGGTGAAGGCAGCCCTGATCGCTCAGGATCTGGGCCTTAGCGTCCAGATCAACACGGTGGTGATGGCCCAGACGGTGCCGACCCTGCCCGATGTGGCTGCCCTATTGCTCTCGGCCCGGATCCCGATCTGGGAGGTGTTCTTCCTGATCGCCACCGGCCGAGCTCAGAAAGACGCCATGGTCTCGGCCGAGGACGCAGAAGACGTCTGCCACTTTCTCCTGGATGCCTCCCGCTACGACCTCTTGGTGCGCACGGTCGAGGCCCCGTTCGTCCGCCGCATCCTATCCGAGCGCCAACAGGGAGCCGAAGGCGGCGCCCTCTACCGCCACCTCAGCTCCCGGCTCGCCGAGCTCTCTGGTCCCCTCGTCCACGACATCCGGATGGGCACCCGCGGCACCCTGGATGGGGACGGCATCTTGTTTGTCGCCTACGACGGTACGGTGATGCCCGGGGGGTTCCTGCCCATCCCGCTGGGTTGGGTGCAGCACGACCAGCTCACCGAGATCTACCGCCATCATCCACTCTTGGAGGCGATCCGGCGCCGAGAGCTAGAAGACCCGTGCGGCTCCTGTGCGCACCGCTTCGCCTGCGGCGGTTCGCGGGCCCGGGCCTACACCATGACCGGCGACGCTCTGGCCGCAGATCCGGCCTGCACGCTCGCCCGACCGATCTAGGATCCGGCCATCTCCGCCGCCCGCTCTGGGTGGAGCGCAACGACCAAGGTGGCGTCTCGGCGGGCCCGCCAGCCGGTGATGAGCAAAAGGGCCAGCACCGGCGCGCTGTTCGGATCGGTCGCCATGCCGCTTGTGAGGGCGCCCAGATCCTGCCCGATCCACCAGACCACGACCAGCCAGCAGATGGCGGCAAAGACCACCCAGCGGCTGTGGGGCGCCGCCATGACCAGGACGCCGAGGGACAGGCAGGCAAGGATGATCAGCGCATTCACCACAACCGGCAGCCGCGACGCCCAGAGCGCACTCCAGTCGATCGGCGCCCGCATCCAGGCGGGCTGCGCCATGGTGGCAGCCGAGCCGATCGAGGTGGCGAGGCCCAGGCTGGTCCAAAAGATGGGCACGAGCTGCAGGGCTGCGGCCAAAAGGAGACTGAGGGCAACCACCTGGGTGGCCAGGCGGGCGGCCAGCGGCCAGCGGCCTCGCCATCCCCTGGACCACAGCAAGAGACCGGCCGCCACCCCATAGAAGAAGACCGAGCCCGGGGCACCGGTGATAAAGGTGGCCGATCCGGTCAAGAGCTGGCCCAATCCCTCCCCAAACAGCCAGACCAGCGCACTCCAGACGATGGAGAGCCAGAGCCCGCTCTTCAGCACGTTGGGCCACGGGGCAAGCAGCAGCAGCCCGATCAAGATCTGAATGGCCACCACCGTCCAGTTGAAGGTCACCAGATGCGGCGTCACGAGAAGGATCGACCAGGCGATCAGGTGGTGCAGCCAGGGCGGCTCCCCATTTGCGACCGGCTGCATGATCGTGCTGATCATGTCCATGGTGAACATGCCCGGCTGCAGCTGCAAAAGCCCGTCTAGAATCCAAAGGCCGGCCAAGCCGAAGCGGAGCGTGTGCCACGAGGCAGGGCGCTGGTTGGTGCCGATCCGGTGCGGCTGTGCGTCTTCTTGCACCATAGACGCCCCTTTCTCGAAAGCACTCCGCCCACAGTCGGGATGGGGGCGGGACCGTGCGCCGGGAAAAAGCCAAGCGCCCCCCGCTCAGGCCCCCGGAGGAGCCGCCCGCCCAGGGGAGCGCTTGTCCAGAGGAGGGCCGGACAGACGTCCGACCCTCCCAAGTTCGGTCAGTTCAAGACGGTCATGGTGCCGCTCATGTACCCCTTTTCCGCCATCGGTCCGCTCCATCCGGAGGGGCCGGTGCCGCACGGAGCCATGCACTGCCAGACGAAGCTTCCGGACTTGGTCACCTGGAAGGTGGCCTGCACGGTGACGCTCTTTTGGCCAACGGCCACCGCCGGCACCACGACGTTCAGGCCAAGGGCCGGGATGGTCAGGGTGTGGGCCCCCAGGTTAGGCGTGATCTGGCTCACCGCCGTGCCATTGATCATCTCGGTCCCGCCGACCGTCCCCGAAACCTTGGCGAAGTTCGCCGGCAGGGTGGAGGTGCCAGGGTCAAACGACGTGATGGTCAGGACCACCGTCTCGCCCTTAGAGACGGTGAAGTCGGTGGGCGTGAACTGCGGCCAGTTGCCGTTTAGGACACTCAGATTCACGTGCACGGTCTTGGCCGCCGTTTGGGTGGCGGCACTCGGGGCGGGAGTCGCTGTGCTGGTGGTGGTGAGGGCACCGCATCCGGCGATCAGGCCGGCAAAGGCGGCAAACGCACCGAAGGCCAGCACGCCCGGTAGGAGTCGACTGCGAAACACCACATTGCGAGCCATCCGATCACAACCTTTCTGAGTCCGGGGGCTGCGCAGGGCTACGCAACCCCTGGGGTCATGCTCCCTCCGGAGAAAGGGCCGGACCATCGGGGAATCTCCCGATTTCTGATCGGGTCTAGACCTGAGTTCTTGCCATCCGGCTGCCACGGCCCTGGTTGAGCGAAACCCCGCCCACGCCATGAAGCGGCGTGGGCGGGGCTTGTGGGCGCCTTGGGCCAGATGTCAGTGCGACGGCTGAGCGGTGGCAGAGGGGGCGCTGCGCCGAGCGGTCGGCCCGGGCTGCCAGGGCGTGCCGAACAGCGGCAAGAGCCAGTGGTCGAATCCGTACCAGCCGGCCACCCGCCAGGCCAGGATCAGGAACAGGCTGAGCAGGAAGAGGACAGGATTGATGCTCACGGCGCCAGCCAAGAGATAGTTCATGTTCATGAAGCAGCCGAAGAAGGCGGCGATCCCGGTCAGGACACCGAGGATCAGGGCCAGTCCGACCGAAAGCTCGCCGATGGACACGATGTAGGAGAAGACGGCGACATGCGGCACCACCACACCTTGCAGAAACGCTCCGTACCATCCCTGGACGTTGGCGTGGGGACCGGCCATCTGACTGAGAGACCCCTTCAGGAACCCGCCGAGGGCGACTCCGGCCTTCGCTCCCACCCATGCCGGGCTACCCAGCTTCTCTAGGCCGGCAAACATCCACTGCCAGCCCACGTACACCCGGATCACGAGCCAAAGCCACGCCATCCGGGTGTCGCCGAACAGCAGACGAGAGATGCGCGGTTCCACCACTTCGGTCAATAGATGCTGCGTGACGGGCAGCCGCTCGCTCCCGTCTTCTCCGATCACCAATCCCCGTGCGCTCCGGCCCCCACCTGACCGATCGGTGCTCATCTCAACCCCGCCTCCTCGGGACTGTGTAGCCATCGCCGCTGCTGTTTGCCGCCTGCGATCGCCCATCGCCATCCTCGACCGAAGCGGCCTCCTGGCCCATCCGCTTGACCCTTGATCTTGGGTCAGGCCCGACCCTGAGCCTGGGACGATCAGGCCTTCGCCTGTTGACATCGGCATCCGGGCGGTGACCAATGAAGGAAACAGAGCGCGCGGCTTCGGGGGGAGGCGGGCCCAGCGATACGGTTCCTACTCCAGCTGCACCGCCGGCTGAACTTGGTCTGGAAGGTCTTTCTCGCCAATTTGGCCCTGATCGTGGTCCTGATCGGCGGCCTGATCTATCTGGACGACCGACTGAGCACCTCGACCACCGGCCTGACGTTGCTCGTCTTGGCGGCAGTCGTGGTGATGTTGGACTATGCCCTGCTCCGGATGGCGGCCGCTCCTTTGGTCATCTTGTCGGCGGTGGTGAGCGACATCAATCCGAAGTCGCCGACCGCCAGGCTGCCGCTGAACGCCGCCGACCCGGACGTGCGGGCCACCGCCCAGCTCTTGAACCGGCTCCTGCTCTCCTTGGCCGCCGAGCGCCGCCAGTCTGCCCGTCGCCTGATCGCCGCCCAGGAGCAAGAGCGGCGAACGCTCTCCCAGCGCATCCACGACTCGGCCGTCCAGTCACTGGCCCTGCAGCAGATCGTGCTGGACCGGGCCGGTCAGAAGGCGTCGACGCCCGAGACCGCTCAAACCCTGGCCGAGGTTCGCCGCCTGGGACAGGACTCGCTCAACGACCTGCGCCTTGTGATCCAGGACATGCGGCCGCCCGTGCTCGACCAGTTGGGGCTGGTGGCCGCCATCTCCAGCCTGCTGGAGGATCGGGCGCGGCCGCTTGGCATCAAGAGCCGGCTCAGGGTCAGCGGCCAGCCGCTGGCACTGGCGCCGGAGCTGGAGACCTCTTTGTACCGGACGGTGAACGAGGCGGTGGTGAATGCGATCCGCCACTCCGGATGCCGCACGATCACGGTCCGCCTGCGCTTTGGCCGCGGCTGGCTGTTCGTGTTCTGTTCGGACGACGGACATGGCCTTTCAGATGCCGCCTCGGCCAACGGCTACGGCATCCCCGGCATGATGGAGCGCACGGCGCTGTTCGACGGCCATCTGGAGATCGGCCCCGGGATCAGCGGCGGTACCCGCGTCCGCCTGGCCGTGCCCCTGTCCGAGCAGGTGCTGGGAGGTGGCGGGCGATGATTCGGCTTCTTCTGGCGGACGACCATCCGCTCTTGCGTCAGGGGATCCGCTCGGTCTTGGAGGGCGAGCCCGACATCACGGTCATGGCCGAGGCGGCCACTGGCCAAGAGGTGCTCGACATCTGTCAGCACGCGGTTCCGGACATGGTGGTGATGGATGTCTCGATGCCCGAGATGGACGGCATCTCGGCCACCCGCGAACTGCATCGCACCCACCCGGAGGTGGCGGTGCTGATGCTGACCATGCACCACGATCTCGGCTTCGTCCAGGCGGCCCTGGACGCCGGCGCCACCGGCTACCTGCTGAAGGAGACGGCGGCCCGCGACCTGGTGCATGCGGTTCGGGCCGTCGTGCACGGCGAGGCCGTGATCTACCCGTCTTTGGTGCGCGGCCTGCTCGGCCCCCACAGCGTCAGCGAGCCCAAGCTGACCGGGCGCGAGCTGGAGGTGCTGACCCTGATCGCCGCCGGCAACACCACGAAGGAGATCGCCGCCGCCCTCTTCGTCAGCGTCAAGACAGTCGAGACGCACCGACTGCACCTGATGGAGAAACTGAACCTGCACGACCGGGTGGCCCTGGTCAAGTACGCCCTGCGCCGCGGCCTGATCGGCCTAGACTTCTAGGCGGCTCTGGCCTCGGCCAAAGATCATCGTTTCCCGTCCAGCCCAGACAAGATGGCGTCTCGGATCACTGGCAGGTGGCCTTCCTGCCAGCTGCGGGCAGCGGTCAAGAGGATGACCGGTCCTTGGGCACAGATCGTTCGGATCGCGTCCAAGGCGGCCCTAGGCTCCGTTGCCTCCAGTTCCGCCTGATAGCGGACGCAGAACTCCGGGTATCGGTCGCGGTGCGCATGCAGCCACTGGCGGAGCTCGGTGCTGGGCGCCACCTTCGGATACCAGCAGTCAAAGGGCGCGGTCTCTCGGCGCACGCCTCTTGGCCACAGCCGATCGACCAGGACCCGGGTGCAGCGGCCGGCTCCTTCGTCGCCGATCCGCCCGATCAGGACCTCAGGCATGGGGTGCGCTCTTGGCCGCTGTGTCCTGCAGATGGCTCCACACCTGGCGCAGGACCTGCCCCTTCACCGTCTCCTCGGCACCGTCCGACCAGAACGACAGCACCACCGAATAGCTGGTCAGCGCCAGGTCCACCACCTCCACGCTTACGGCCGGCTTCTCCAGCACATGCTCGCTCTTGGCCAGGATCTCCTTGATCTTGGCGATCAGGGGGTCCACCGAGACGGACGCCGCCACGTCAAAGCGCAGCCGAAGCCGCTGATGGCGGGTGCGCGTCCGGTTCACCACCACCGAGACGATGATGATGCCGTTTGGCACCGTCATGCTCAGCCCGTCTTCGGCCTGCAGCACCGTGTACATGATGTTGATGTCGGTCACCGTGCCCGTGTAGTAGGGGCGGACGATCTCATGGGGATAGGTGGGCGGCTGGATCGGAAACTGCCAGGTCACAAACGAGATGGTGTCTCCCACCTCGAACGGCCGCCACATGATCAGCCCGATGCCGGCGATCAGGTTGCCGAAGAAGGTCTGGCCGGCCAGGCCCAAGACCACGGTCAAGAAGGCGCCGCCTACGGCCAAAGAGCCGATCGACACCCCGAAGGCGGCCAAAACGGCCAGCAGCACGGCGACATAGAGCAGGAGTCGGGCGAAGAAGCGGGCCATGGCGAAGCGGCGTGGCCCAAGGCGCCGGCTGCCCAGCTGCAGCAGATGCCGTTCGACCAGGTTGGAAATGACGATGCCGAGCAAAAGCACCACGAGGCCATGGGCGATCTCAACCCAGCGCGGGCTGATCTTCAGCGGCAGCTGGGCCACATCTACGGCGTAGGCAAGACCTAGGCCGATGGCCAGCACCAGGAGCAGGTAGATCCAGGTCCGGCTGCGCTTGGGCTCAGGGCTGACCCCCGGCTGGGGCCTCTTCTCTGGCATGACGCCGCCTCCTCACTGATCGCTCAGGCCGATCGGCAGCCGGCAGTCGCGGCCTGCTGCCTCCTATTCAATTCACGCCCAAAACGCCTACTCCCTGCCCGCTGGCCGGTCTCAGCCGGAGGCTGGCCACCAGCCCCAGGCAGAGCAAGAGGGCCGCCAGGTCAAACGCCCAGTCGAGGTGCCCGGCCTGAGCCAGGAGCCCGGCCGCCACCGGCGCCACCACCGAGGCCAGCATCCCCGAGAAGTTCAAGACCCCAAGTCCGGCGCCCAGGGCGGCCACCGGCAGGCGCCGGGTCGCCTCGCCCAGGATCAGGGGATCGGTGCTGAGCTTGCCAAAGAGGCCGTAGACGATCAGCGGCAAGAGAACCAGGCCGCTCGCCCCGATCAGCGGCACCGCCAGCAACGAGGCGGCGGCCAGCGGCAAGAACGCCCGGATCGCCAGCAGCCTCGAGTCTTTGACGAGCTTCACCCACATCACGCCAGCCGGGGCTGCGATCAAGGGCGAGAGGGCGCTGACCAGGGCCAGGCTGCCCCCGTGCAGGCGGCCTATGGTCTCAAGGTCATACGGCAGCCAGGTGAGCATGAAGAAGAAGCCAAACAGCGAACCGAAGTTGACCAGGCACAAGAGCCACAGGTCGCGGCTCCACGGGATCGGGCGCGGCCCGACATGGGCTGGCTTGGCCAGCCGGATGGGGGCCGCCCGCCAGAAGAGGGCTGCGGCCAGCATGGTCACAAGACCGGCCACAGCCAGCAGCGCCTGCCAGTGGGACGCTGCCTGGGGCCAGGCGGCCACTCCAAAGCCGAGGGCAACGCCGACGCCCATGCCGCCGTTTGTGACGGCGGTGGTCAGGTCGCGGGCCTGACCCTGGGCGCCACGGGCCGTCACGGCGTACTGGGCCGGGAAGTAGACGGCCTGGGCGGCGCCGGCGGCAAAGAGCAGGAGGATCAGTCCGATGAACGATCCGACCACGCCGCCCAGCGCCACGGCGGCCCCAAAGCCGAGAAACGATCCGGCCAGAAGGGCCCTGGGCGACAGGCGGTCGGCCACCAGGCCAGCCGGCACCTGCAGCACCGTGTAGGCCAGAAAGAAGGCGCCGCCCAGGAGTCCGAGCTCAGCCGGCCCGACTGAAAAGTGCTGGCCAATGGGGAGCAAAAGCGGCCCGAACACCGCCCGATCGGCGTAGACGAGCATCCAGCCGAGAGCGCCCAGCCAGGCCCAGCCGCTGAGCGGGATGGCGATCTGATCGGTCTCCCTGACGGAAAACGCCTCCTTGGGGCCTGATGGCCACAGTGCAAGGCGGCGCCTGATCAAGACGCCGCCTTGACGGAAGGTCGCACGGCCCCTAGCTAGCGGCCGGAGACCTCAGTTGGCTCGTAGTAGTCTGAAGGCACGGTGTGGTCGTGGCCGGCCGGAACCTTGACCGCCTTGAAGATCAAGGTCAGCACCACGGCCAGGACCAGGTTGACGATCAGGGCCCAGATGCCGGCGTAGCCGACAACGGTCGAGCCGCCGATGACCAGCGGGTAGGCAGAGCTCTTGAAGGCCAAGGATGCGACCATCGAGGTGCCGACCACCATGCCGGCCAGCCAGCCGATCAGGAGGGCGGTGCGGTCGAACCACCGGGTGTAGAGACCGAGCATCACCGACGGCAGAATCTGCAGCATCCAGATGCCGCCCAAGAGCTGGAACTGGATGATGTTCGGGGTGGCGATGGCGAGCACGAAGGCCAGGGCGCCGAACTTGACCAAGAGCGAGACGATCTTGGCCACCCGCCCCTGGTCTTCATCGGTGGCGTCCTTCTTGAAGTACTCCTTGTAGATGTTGCGGCTGAACAGGTTGGCGGCGGCAATCGACATGATGGCCGCCGGCACCAGGGCGCCGATCATCACGGCGGCGAAGGCGAAGCCGACGAACCACTGCGGGAACATCTTCTCAAAGAGCGCCGGCACGGCCAAGGCAGTCGTCTTGCCGATGTTGACGTGGGCGGCTAGGGCCATGTACCCGAGCAGGGCGATGAAACCGAGCACCAGGGAGTACAGCGGCAAGAGCACGGCGTTTCGCTTGATCACGGTCGTGTTCTTGGTGGACAGCACGCCGGTGATGGCGTGCGGGTAGAGGAACAGGGCCAGCGCCGAGCCCAGCGCCAAGGTGGCGTAGGCCGTGTACGCCTTGGGCGAGAGGAAGATCGATCCCGGAGTCTTGCCGGCGGCCAGCTGAGTCTGGGCGGCGGCGAAGATGTGGGCGAAGCCGCCCAGCTTGGCCGGAATGATGATCAGGGCGGCGATGATCGTGACATAGATCAAGATGTCTTTGACAATGGCGACCAAGGCCGGCGCTCGAAGGCCGCCGGTGTAGGTGTAGACGGCCAGCACCACGAAGGCGATGACCAGCGGCAGCTCGTTGCTGAAGCCGAGCGTGGTCAAGACAGCCTGCATGCCCACCAGCTGCAGGGCGATGTAGGGCATGGTGGCCAGGATGCCGGTGAGGGCGACTGCCAGGGCCAAGAGGTGGCTGTCGAAGCGGCCGCGCACGAAGTCGGACGCCGTGACATAGCCCTTGGACTTCGCCACCGCCCAGAAGCGGGGCATGATCAAGAAGACGAGCGGATAAACGATCAGCGTATAGGGCACGGCGAAGAAGCCAATGGCGCCCGATGCATAGATCAGGGCTGGAACCGCGATGAATGTATAGGCCGTGTACAGGTCGCCGCCGATCAGGAACCAGCTGATCAGCGTGCCGAATCGGCGGCCGCCGAGACCCCACTCGTCGATTCGGCGCAGGTCTCCCTTCTGCCAGCGGGAGGCGTAGAAGCCGAGGACCGTGACCAGCAGAAAGAGAACGATGAAGACGCTCAACGCAGCGGCATTCACGGACGTCCCCCCTTCAAGATGGGCTCACACCAACAACACCCACTTGACCGTCAGCGGGTTACCAGGAAGACGACGCCGGTCACGACACCGCTGAGCACGATCCACAGCAGCTGATACCAGTAGAAGTACGGCATGCCGGCGAACGTGGGGGTGGCGCTGTCGTAGAACTGGGGAAAGAGCACGGCGATGAACGGAATCAGGAGCAAAAAGAGCCACCCGGACTTGCCGGAAGAGGCGGGCCGGCGGTTGGCCATCGGTTCACCTCCTTCCGACGACACTTGCTAAACGGCCGGCAGACTGCACCTGGCGGAGTCAACCGGCCCGATGGCCTTATTTGACAAACTGGCAAGAATTCCTATCGGCCGTCCCATCCATCGTCGGGAAAGACGCGGCGCAACTCTGGAAGGTCGTTCGGGTCGAGCATCACCGTCAGCTGATCCCCCTCCCGCAGCACGGTCTGGCCGCGGGGCACCAGCACCTCGAGGTCCCGGCGGATCGCCACCACGAGAGCGCTGGCCGGGAGCGGCAGCCGACGGAGCGGCCGGTTGTCGAAGCGGTCGTCGGCCAGGCGGATCTGGATGACGTCGCCGCTGCCCGTACCAAGCAGGAGGTCGCTGCCGCCCGGCGCCAGGATCAGGATGTCCAAAAGGTCGGTCACGGC
This sequence comes from Bacillota bacterium, assembly GCA_021827745.1. Classification (GTDB taxonomy): domain Bacteria; phylum Bacillota; class Sulfobacillia; order JAJZYS01; family JAJZLH01; genus JAJZLH01. The sequence continues at coordinate 32,528 of JAKAUI010000060.1, forward strand.
CTGGGTGCGGACAAACGGCGTCCAGCCGCGGGCGCGGGCGACCTCGGCTTCTGCTTGGTCCACCTCCACCACCATCCGGCGCGGCTTCATGGCCAGACTCACCTCGGTGGCCATGATCAGGTTGCGCCGGCTCTCCTCCCCAACCACCACGGCCACCTCGACCGCCCGTCTGCCGGCAGGCGGCTGGCCGGTGTACGCTTCCACTCCCCGCCTAGTCAGGCTGCGCTGCAGCGGATCGGTGCGGTCTGCGGGTCCGAACAGCAGGATGCACCCCTTCTCCCGCCGCTCCGGCGGACACAGCCTCAGGTAGATCGCCGGGAAAGCCACGGCGCTGATGATGCTGGCCAGGATGACGGTCACGCCGACCGTCGAGGAGATGACGTGGGCCGCCTCCAGAATGGCGGTTCCGGCCACGGTCACCGACAGGTGGGTGCTCAGAAGAAACCCGCTTCCGATGCCCTCCCGCAGGTTGCGAAACGCCCAGCTGAGCAGTCCGGAGGCGATCAGTGCCATGGCCAAGAAGGCGGCGAGCAAGATGCCGCCCAGCGCCAGGATGTGGCTGAACTGCCCGGCGACCGAGATTTGGGCACCGAGCAGGAGGAAGAAGAACGGGATGAAGTAGCCGTACCCAACCGTCTCCATCTTCTCCTGGAGCAGCCCGCGGTGCTCGCCGGAGACGAGGGAGATGATCACCCCGGCCATGAAGGCCCCCAGCACAGTGGCCACGCCCAGCGTCTGGGAGACGGCGATGAACAGCAAGATCACGGCCAGGGCGCCGCGCACGGCGATCTGGGCGGTGACCGACTCCAGGCCATGGCCTAGCCACCAGCGGCGAATGGTCTTCGACGACAACAGCGCCGCCAAGAGCGGAACCAAGAGCACCAGCACCAAGAGCACATGGGCGCCGCCGGAGCTGGCGCCGGCCACCAAAGAGACGCCGAGCAGGGCCAGAATGTCGACCACGAGCGTGGCGCGCAGCGTGATCTGACCGGCGCGGCTCTGGCTGCGGCCTACCTCTCTCAGCGTGGGCAGCACCACCGTCGGGGCCGACGACCCGATCAGAAGACCGATCGCCAAGGGATTGCTGACCAGGTGATGGGCGCTCAGGATCAGTCCGGCTGCGGCGCCGACGGCCAGCACGCTGACCGCCACGGCCAAGGGCCAGCCCAGTCCAGGCTGGTCGCCCTGGCCGCGCCGAGTCAACTGGCCGGCGTCGATCTCCAGCCCGCTCAAGAACATCAGGTAGGACAGGCCGAACAGCGACAGGAACTGAATGATCGGTGTGACGGTGAGCAGATTGAAGCCGCTCTTGCCAAAGACGATTCCGAGCAGGATCTCCACGACGGCCACCGGCAGCCTGAGCCGGCGCATGCGCGTCGTGAGAAGCGGCGCCACCACCGCCAGAGCCGCAAAGGCGAGGACCGAGCCAACCTCGCCCTGCACCCGATCCCTCCTCTGTCTACACCCTCTTCTTGCTTAGTCTCGGAGGCGACTTGTCCTGCCCAAAGCCGTTGCAGCGGCCAGGCGCGCCAAGCCACAGTCGGGCAACAAGATTGTCTCGGCCCTATCTTTTCAGTCTGCTAGGTGAGGCTGAGCAGGAGGTCTCCCGTGTTCACGGCCTGGCCCTGGCGGGCATGGAGCTCATGGACCGTCCCCGCTCTCGGCGCCACGATCTCGTTTTCCATCTTCATCGCCTCGAGCACCAAGAGCACCTGACCGCTCTCCACGGCCTGGCCGGCGGTGACCTTGACCGCCAGCACGGTGCCCGGCAGGGGCGCCACGATCTGTTCTCCTGGCCCGCCGACAGCGGCGACCGGCGCCTCGGCCGGCGGCGGCTCGGCATGGGCCGGGGCATGGGCGTGGGTCTGGCGCCCGCTGGCCGGGCGCTCGCCCTCCTCCTCCACCTCGACCTCATAACTGTGGCCGTTCACGGTGATCTTGAACCGTCTCATCTCAGCCTCGTCCTCCTCGCCGCCGCCTTGACATCTGGCTCTGACGGGCCATCTGGGCATAGAGCTGGGCGTCGTGCCGGACGAAGAGCCTCGGACCCGTTGCTCGATCAGCCGTCGCCGCGACGCCCCAGGCCGCCAGGGCGGCTGCGATCGCTGCCACCACCTCGTCCGGAATCGGCTCCGGAGGGCTTATGCCGCTCACAGCGGAATGTTCCCGTGCTTCTTGGCCGGTCGGTCTTCGCTCTTCTCACCCACCGCCCAAAGTGCGGCGACCAGAGCCGGGCGCAGCTCGCCGGCCGTCACCACCTGGTCCACGTACTGGCGGGCGGCGGCGACATAGGGCGAAGAGAAGCGATTGCGGTATTCGGCCACCAGCCGCTTTCTGGTGGCGTCCTGATCCCTGGCCGCCTCGATCTCGGAGCGGAAGATGATGTTGGCGGCTCCGTCTGGCCCCATGACGGCGATTTCGGCCGTCGGCAGCGCCAGGACCAAGTCGGCGCCAAGCGACTTCGAGCACATGGCCAGATAGGCCCCGCCATAGGCCTTTCTCAGCACCACCGAGATCTTGGCCACGCTGGCCTCGCTGTAGGCGTAGAGCACCTTGGCCCCATGCCGGATGATGCCGCCGTACTCCTGAGCGGTGCCTGGCAGGTATCCTGGCGTGTCGATCAGGGTGACGATCGGCAGGTGAAAGGCGTCGGCAAAGCGCACAAAACGGGCCAGCTTGTCCGAGGCGTCGATGTCGAGGCAGCCGGCCAGGATCCTCGGCTGATTGGCGCAGAAGGCGACCACCCGCCCGCTGAGCCGGCCGAACCCGACCACCATGTTCTGGGCATAGGCCTCCTGCAGCTCCATGAAGGAGCCCTCGTCGGCCAGGCCAAAGATCAGCTGGCGGACGTCGTAGGGCTTGTTGGGGTCGTCCGGAACGACCTGTTCCACCGCGGCGGCGGCCCTGGCATCGGGTTCTGCGGCCGGGTGTGCCGGCGGCGGCGCCAAATTGTTCGACGGCAGGTAGCTGAGCAGGCGCTTTAGGCCGGCGATCAGGGCGGTCTCATCGGCAAAGGTGAGGTGCGCCACGCCGCTCTTTCGGGCGTGCGTCTGGGCGCCGCCCAGCGCCTCGTGCGTCACATCCTCGCCGGTGACCGCCTTGATCACCTGCGGTCCGGTGATGTACATCTGGCCGATGCCCTCGGCCATCAGCACAAAATCGGTCAGCGCCGGCGAATAGACGGCCCCGCCGGCTGTGGGTCCGACGATCACCGAGATCTGCGGGATCACCCCCGACGCCATCGTGTTGCGGCGGAAGATCTCGCCATAGCCGTTCAGCGAGTCGATGCCCTCTTGAATCCGAGCACCGCCCGAATCGGCCATGGCGATGATCGGGGCCCCAGACTTCAGCGCCAGATCCTGGATGACGTGGATCTTGCGGGCGTGCATCTCGCCCAGAGAGCCGCCAAGCACGGTGAAGTCCTGGGCGAAGGCGTACACGAGGCGTCCGTCCACTTGACCGAAACCGGTGACCACGCCGTCGCCAGGCGCATCCGCCTGATCCATGCCGAAGTCGGTGGAGCGGTGCTCGACGAACATGCCGAGCTCCTGGAACGTCCCGGGGTCGTAGAGCGCCCCAAGGCGCTGGCGGGCCGTCCACTTGCCCTGCTTGCGCTGCTTGGCCTGGCGCGCCTCGCCGCCGCCAGCCAGGACGCGCTGGCGGCGGGATTCCAGATCCTTTGTGCGATCGTTATCCAACGTTGGTCGGTTCCTCCCGTTCGCATAGCTCGACCAAGACGCCGCCGCAACTGGCCGGGTGCAAAAAAGCGATTCGGCGCCCTTCGGCTCCGATCCTGGCGTGCTCGTCGACAAGCCGCACGCCCTGGCGCCCGAGCAGCTCAAGAGCCCCTTCCAGGTCGTCCACCTCGATCGCCAGATGATGCAGCCCCGGACCCCGTTCGGCCACGAAGCGGCTGATCGGAGAGCGGGCGCCTGCGGGCTCCAGGATCTCCAGGTGGTCGGGGCCGATGTCCACCATCTGCACCCGCACGCCCTGGTCGAAAACGACCTCTTGGCGGCTGACCGTGAGCCCCAGCTGGCCGAGAACGGCCAGAAGCGGCCGGCTGTCATCGGTGGCGACGGCCAGATGGGCGATCCGCTTCGCCCTCACGCCGATCCCTCCCGATAGGTGCCGAACACCGACCGCAGGCGGTCGCACATCTCCTGGATGGTGGCATAGGCCGAGACCGCCTCGGCCAGAGGTTCCAAGAGGTTCCCCCCTCCGCCGGCCACCGCCTCCACCCGGCGCAGGGCCGCGTCCACCTGTACGCCGTCTCGTTCCTGGCGCAGGGCTCTTAAGGCTCGGATCTGGCGCTCGGCCAGCGCGCGGTCCTGATGGTGGATCTCAATTGCCTCGTCAATCTCCGCCTGGTGCACGTTCACACCGACGATCTCGCGTTCTCCGCTCTCCACCTGGCGCTGGAAGGCGTAGGCCGCATCCTGGATCTGGCGCTGCATGTATCCCTGGCGGATCGCCTCCACGGCGCCGCCCAATCTCTCCACCTGCTCCAGATAGGCGCGGGCCGCGTCTTCCAGCTGATTGGTCAGCTGCTCGACCCAGTACGATCCGGCCAGCGGGTCGACCGTATCGGCGACGCCGGTCTCGCTGGCGATCACCTGCTGGGTGCGCAGCGCCAGGCGGGCCGAGGCCTCGGTCGGCAGGGAGAGGGCTTCGTCGTAGGCGTTGGTGTGCAGGGACTGAGCACCGCCCAAGACGGCAGACAGGGCCTGCAGCGCCACCCGCACGATGTTCACGTCCGGCTGCTGGGCGGTTAGAGCCGAGCCGGCCGTCTGGGCGTGAAAGCGCATCTGCAGGGACTCGCGGCGTCTCGCGCCCTCTTTTCGCATCAGATCGGCCCAGATCCGGCGGGCGGCCCGGAACTTGGCCACCTCTTCTAAGAAGTCGGAGTGGGCGTTGAAGAAAAAAGACAGCCGACCGGCAAAGCCGTCCAGATCGAGCCCAGACGCCACGGCCGCCCTAACGTAGGCCAGAGCGTTGGCCAGTGTGAAGGCGATCTCCTGGGGGGCAGTGGAGCCGGCCTCCCGGATGTGGTAGCCGCTGATCGAGATCGGCGTGAACTGGGGAAGCTCTCGGGCGGTGTAGGCGAAGGTGTCGGTCACCAGCCGCATCGACGGCTTGATCGGATAGATGTAGGTGCCGCGGGCGACGTACTCCTTCAGGATGTCGTTTTGAATCGTGCCCCGGATCTTGTCTGCGGCGGCGCCCTGACCCTTGGCCACCGCCGCGTACATCAGCATCAGGATGGCGGCCGGCGCGTTGATGGTCATCGAGGTGGAGATGCGGTCCAGCGGGATGGCGGCGAAGAGGCGCTCCATGTCGGCCAAACTGTCGATCGCCACACCGACCCGGCCCACCTCGCCGTCGGCCAGGGCGTGGTCGGAGTCAAGGCCCATCTGGGTCGGCAGGTCAAAGGCCACCGAGAGTCCCATCTGACCCTGTTCGAGCAGATAGCGAAAGCGCCGATTGGTCTCAGCGGCATCACCGAATCCGGCGTACTGGCGCATCGTCCAGAGCCGCTGACGGTACATGGTCGAATGGATCCCGCGGGTAAACGGGAACTCGCCCGGATTTCCGAGCGCCGTCTTGGGGTCCCAGCCCTCGAGGTCAGCCGGCCCGAGGACCTCCGGCACCGTGAGCCCGGAGATGGTGGTGAAGGCGGCCTTACGCGGCCCGGCGGCCTGGTCGCCCTTCGTCCGCCGGCTCATCCGCTCTCCTAGGCGATCCAGCCGCGGGCGGCCATGGCCTGGGATAGTCGTTCGATGCCGACCATGAAGGCGGCCTTGCGGAAGGTGACGGCGTGCCGGTCAGCCATCTCGGCCATGGCGTGGAAGCTGTCCACCATCATCCGCTCCAGCTTCTCTTGGACTTCGCTCTCCGGCCAGTAGTAGTTCATCAGGTTCTGCACCCACTCGAAGTAGGAGACCGTGACGCCGCCGGCCGAGGCCAGGATGTCCGGGATCACCCGGATGCCCCGGGCGAAGAGCACGTCGCTGCCCTCCGGCGTGGTCGGGCCGTTGGCGGCTTCGGCGATCAGCTTGGCCTTGACCGATCTGGCGACGCGGGCCGTGATCTGGCTCTCCAGGGCGGCCGGGACGATGATGTCGACGGGCAGGGCGAACAGCTCCTCCGAGGTCAGCGGCTGGCTGCCCGGGAAGGCGGCCACGGTGCGGTGCTCCTGCGTCCACTCCTGCAAGGCGTGGATGCTCAGCCCATTCGGGTTGTAGGCGCCGCCCTGGGCGTCCACCACTGCGGTCACGGTGCAGCCCATCTCGGAGAGGATGCGGGCGGTATTGGAGCCGACGTTGCCAAAACCTTGCAGGGCGACCGTCGCTCCGGCCAACGAAAAGCCCATCACCTGCGCCGCTTCCCGGATCACCACGGCGCAGCCGCGTCCGGTCGCTTCGTCGCGGCCTTTCGAGCCGCCCAGCACCAGCGGCTTGCCCGTGATCAGGCCGGGCGTGTTCTGGCCCTTCAGGCGGTCGAACTCGTCGAGCATGAAGCCCATCAGCTTGGCGTTGGTGTTCACATCCGGCGCCGGAATGTCGCGCTCTGGACCGATGATGGCGCTGATCGCCCGAATGTAGCCCCGGGACAGCTGCTCCAGCTCATGCACCGAGAGCTCCTGCGGATCACAAACAACGCCCCCTTTGGCACCGCCGTAGGGCAGTCCAAGGAGGGCGCATTTAAAGGTCATCCAAATCGACAGGGCCTTCACTTCGTCGAGCGTGACCTGGGGGTGAAACCTGACGCCGCCTTTGGTCGGGCCGATCACATCCGTATGCTGGGCCCGATAGCCGATGAAGCTCCTGACGTGGCCATCATCCATCTGGACGGGAATCGAGCAGACGAGCACCCGGCACGGTTCCCTCAGATACTCGAACACGGCCTGCGGCGCTCCTAGAGCCGCTACCGCCTGCCTGACCTGACCCTGGGCAGTCTGAAAAGGGTCAAGCGTCTCGGTAACGACGCTGGCCATGGACTCACCGTCTCCTTTGGCAGGTTGATCCTTGCGGGCACGGGACGATTATACGCCTGTGCCAGCCATGTCAAGCCCGCCGTTTACGACTTCGGCGCCGCGCCGTCCGAATCGCTGCCGGAGTCGTCTGCGGTCAGGTCGTCCACCTCTTGGCCCGGCGCCCGACCCTTCCCCTGGCGGCGCAGGTCGTCGCGGGATACCTTTCCGATCACGGTCTGGACGGCGTGGCGCTGGACCGTGACGTCGGTACGGGCCGCGATCTGCACCGTCACGGTGTCGTCCTTGACCTCGACCACGACACCGTGGATCCCGCCCGAGGTGATCACGCGATCCCCCCGCTTCAGGCTGCTCACCAGCTTCTGATGCTTCCGCTGCTGCACGGACTGGGGGCGGATCATGAAGTACCAGAGCGCCCCGAAGAACAGGACATAGAGCACGATCAGGTAGGCTGGGAACCCGCCGCTGGTCGCCGCAAACACCATCTGCAACCGACGTTCCTCCTCTCGATCCGGCGAAATGCCTTCGACACCAAGCGGCGATCCCCTTGAACCCTAGGGGATCGCCGCCTGCTCGAATCCGCCGGCTGCCTTAGTTGCTGCCGGAGCTCGTGCTGTCGGAGCCGGACTGGGTGCTCGTGCTGCCGCTGCCGTCAGCGTTCTGCTGCGTGTTGTCCGTGGAGCTGCTGCCGTCAAGCGAGGGCAGCTGTGGAAGCGTCAACGCCCCCCCGGAGTTGTCGGAGGAGCCTTGGTTCGATCCGTTATCGGATTTGTTCGTCCCGTCCTTCTTGTTCTGGTCCCCTGTCGCTTGCTGTTTGTTCTTATCCCCGGTCTTCCCCTGGCCGCTGCCCTGGCCCGAGCCGTCCGAGCCAGGGCCCTGCAAGAACGTCGGCGCCAGGTCCTCGACGCCGCTCGGCAGATCGCTCTGCGGGCTTGGGCCCGTAACCTCGGTCTGCCCGGACGAACTGTTAGACGACGATCCAGACGACCCGGACGAAGGGCTGCTCTTGCCTTCGTTTTCGGTCTCCTTCTCAAAGGTCGCCTGGTCGCCGCTGCGGACGATCCCGGCGGTCAGTCCCTTTCCCTTCAGGCTGCTGAGCGTCAGTGGAGTCTGGCTAGCCGCCTGGAGCTGCAGGTAGACGACGTAGGTCCCGACATCGACCCCGAGCGCCTTGGCCTGGGCGGCGACCTTGGCCGACACCGCCAGCACCTCGTGGCTGTCTGGCACATGGGCAGCGGTCAGCGCCTGCTGGCCGTCCGCCTCTGCCTTGGCCACCTGGCTGCGCAGCGCGCTCCCGACGGTCTGACCGGTCGCCGGGTAGACCGTGACGACATAGGCGATCCAGTGCCCCCTGCCTGCCAGCCCGGCCTTGACCGTCTGCTGGATGATGGCGGTGACCGCCTGCGGCAGGCTGTCGCCGACCAGGCTGAGCCGGCTGAGCACAACGGCTGCATCCTGGTCCTGAGCCTGGACCGATGTCACGGCCCCTTGGTTTGAGACGCCGAGGGTCACACCGGGGTTGATCTGCACCGAGACATAGGCCGCAGTGGCGGCATAGGCTCCGGGCAAGGCCCGGCTCATGACGGCGATGACGAGGGCCAACGCCGCCGCCACGCTGCCCCAGCGCAACGCTGGAGCATACGGCTCCAGAGGGACGGTCACCCAGGTCTCCTCGCCCACCCGATGGCGGTCGCTCTGGACCTTCAGGAAGCGGCCGTCTTTGGTCAGCACGACGGCGCGCCTGCCCTGGATCTCGACCACAACCGCCTTCTGCTGTCTGACGTGCTGTGCCAAGGCCCTCGTCCCTCCTTTCTCGGTCTCGGTGGTGTCCTGCCGACTCACGGAACGTACTCGCGCAGGATCGGGAAATCGTGGCTGAGCAGGAGTGCCAGCGCTACGATATACGTTCGTTGGCGTTCCAGCGTTTTGCGACTTACTTGGGCCATCTCGGACAATTCTTTGAGCGGAAGTTTACGATCGCGCTTTAGTCTGGCCATCAGCTCTGAGTCGGAAACCAGCCTCCTGGCCACGTTCTGGGCGGTTTGGCGGGCGTCCTGATGGCGCGGGCTGGCCCGCACCAGATCGGGAAAGCTGAGTCCATATTCCTGCAGTACCTGACTAAAGGCGGCGATTTCGTCGCGCCGCGCCTCTTCCTCTCGCTCCTCTAAAAACGCCTGCTCAGCCGCAGCGTCGTCCAGCGGGCTGTAGGGCTCGCCCTCTTCGTCTTCGCGCTCGAGCTCGCTCATCGGGATCTCCCGATGGCGCCCCTGCTGCCGGAAGTAGTCGATCAGACGGCGGTGGATGACGGTCCCGGAGAAGGTGAGAAAGGCGGTGCCATGGTCTGCGGCATAGTGATCGATCGCCTCATTGAAGGCCTGCAGGGCGATCGCATACTCGTCGTCCACGCCCTCCTGCAGGTAGCGCCGAGAGGCTCTCGATGCGCTCTTCAGGATGAACGGGCGATAGCGCCCGATCAGGTCTTCCCTGGCCTGTCGGTCGCCGGCGCGCGCCCGCTCCAGCAGCTCGGTGGCATCGGGGCTGTCTAGCTCAGGCATCTCACACCACGCTCTCCGGGCCTGGCCGCGAGCCAAGGCGGGCCGACACGATGAAGGGTCTGGCGCCGCAGCGGGCCCAGCTGACAGTCGATGAATCAGCGGGCGCTCTAGGGCCCAAAGAGCCCTCCTGCCGGCTGCTCCATCCCCGCCTCCGTGCGCCCAGCAGGCGTCAGCTGGCGGCCGCGGGGGGTGCGCTCAATCAATCCGCGCTGCATCAGGTATGGCTCGACGACGTCCTCCACCGTCTCCGCCTCTTCGGACAGGGCGGCGGCCAAGGTCTCGACACCGGCCGGGCCGCCCCGGAACTTCGACGAGAGCACCTGCAGGTAGCGGCGGTCGATCTCGTCCAGTCCGCCTTGGTCAATCCCGATCAGGCGCAATCCCCTCTCAGCCAGATCGACCGTCACCTTGCCCTCGCCTTCCACCTGGGCCACATCGCGCAGCCGGCGCAGGATGCGGTTTGCGATGCGCGGGGTGCCGCGGCTTCTGGTGGCCAACAGCGGCACGGCCGCCGACTCCAGGGCGACGTCCAGGATGCGGGCGCTGCGCTCGATCACCTGGGAGAGCTCGTCGGGCGGATAGAAGTCGAGCCTCAGATGGATGCCGAAGCGGTCCCGAAGCGGCGCACTCATCAGGCCCGGCCGGGTGGTGGCCCCGACCACCGTCATCGGCTCCAGGTGCAGCCGGTGCGTGCGTGCGCCGACGCCCTTGCCGATCACCAGGTCGATCGCCTTGTCCTCCATCGCCGGATAGAGCACTTCCTCGGCCGCCTGCGGCAGGCGGTGGATCTCGTCGATGAACAAGAGGTCGCCGGCACCGAGGCCGGTCAGAATCGACGCCACATCGGCCGGGCGCTCCAGTGCCGGGCCGCTGGTGACGCGAATGTTGGTGTTCATCTCGCGGGCGATCACATAGGCGAGTGTGGTCTTGCCCAGTCCCGGGGGACCCTGGACCAGGACATGATCCAGCGTCTCCTGCCGGCCCTTGGCGGCGGCGATGAAGATGGCAAGCTGGGCCTTGACCTGGGACTGGCCGACGTACTCGGCCAGGGTGGTCGGCCGCAGCGCGAACTCAGTCTGCCGCTCATCGGCGCTGGCCTGGGCAGAGATCACCCGCTGGTCCATCACTTCGCCTCACTTAGCCGCCTTAGGGCCTGTCTCAAAATCTCCTCGGTATCCCCAGCAAGCCCTTCCACGGCGCCGCGGGCCTCACCTTCCCGCAGGCCCAGGGCAAGCAGCGCCGAAATCGCCTCGTCGACTGGCCCCACTGTGTATTGGACCTCCGGGACCTGATCGCGCAAATCGAGGGCGATCCGCTCGGCCAGCTTGCGGCCGATCCCCGGCACCAACTGCAGCCGAGCGCTCTCCTGGCGGCCGACGGCGGCGAAGAGCGCCAGCGGGGTGAGCTGCGACAGCACGGTCATGGCCAGCTTCGGGCCGACTCCGTTGACGGCGGTCAAAAGCCCGAAGGCGAGCTCCTCGTCGGCCGTGGCGAATCCCCAAAGCGACATCTCGTTCTCCCGCACCACCAGCCGGGTGAGCAGCCGGACCCGGCTGCCCAGCGCTGGCAGGGCGGCGATGGTCAGGCGGGAGGCGAACAGCCGGTAGCCGACCCCGCCCACGTCTAAGACCACCTGGTCTGGCTGCACCGCGGCCAGCTCGCCCTCCAAGAATGCAAACACGTTTCCTAGGCCTCCCGTTGCGTCAAGCCATAGAGTGCTCCAGCCAGGGCGTCCGCCGTGTCGTCCACCATCGGCTCGACTCCGATCTCAAGAAGCTTGCGCACGGCAGACGTCATCTGGACCTTGTCCGCCTTTCCATAGCCGGTGACGGCCTGCTTGATCTGCATCGGGTTCGGCTCCAGGATCGGCCAGGACACGTCGGCCAGGGCCAGCAGGATGACGCCTCTGGCCTGGGCCACCGCCATCGCTGAAGAGGTGTTGCGGGTGAAGAACAGTCTCTCTACCACGGCCAGATCGCACGGCCTCTTAGAAATCAGCGCGCGCATCTGGCGGTAGACGGCCTGCAGCCGAAGCGCCGGGTCCAGCTGAGCGTCGGTTGAGATCATGCCCCAGCCCAGGGGCTGAAAGGCGCGGCCTCGGTCCTCCACCACCGCCCAGCCGACCCGTTCCAGGCCGGGGTCGATGCCCAGCACCCGCATCCGATCCCCTCCCAGGGCTCACTCCAACTCGGTCAGCTTGGCATTGGTCCAGACCGCCTGCACGTCGTCGAGCTCTTCCAGTCCCTCGACCAGCTCGAGCAGGCTCTCTTGATCGGTGGCCGGCAGTTCGACTTCCAGCTTCGGAATCCACTCCACCTCTGCCGCCACCACGTCGGCGCCGCTTTGCTGGGCAGTCTGCGAGAGCTGCTCTAGCGCCTGCGGCGGACCCAGCACCAGAAGGTGGCTTCCGTCCTCCTGCAGATCCTCGGCGCCGGCCTCCAAGAGCGGCTCCAGGACGTCGTCCACGTCGGCGTCAAGCCGCAGCACCGCCTTGGCGTCGAACTGCCAGACGACGCTCCCGGCCTCCCCCATCCGGCCGCCGTGCCGGCTGAGCAGGTGGCGGACTTCGCCCGCCGTCCGGTTGCGATTCTCGCTGATGCACTCCAGGAGCAAGGCGGCGCCGCCCGGCCCGTAGCCCTCATAGATGATCTCTTCGATCGCCCCGTCTGTGGCAGCGCCGACGCCGCGCGAGATCGCCCGCTCGATGTTGTCCTGGGGCAGGTTGTACTCCTTGGCCTTGGCCAGGGCCGCCTTCAGGCGAAAGTTCGCCTCCGGGTTCCCGCCGCCATGGCGGGCGGCCACCGTGATCTCGCGCGCCAGTCTGGAGAAGGCCTGCCCGCGCTGGGCGTCCACCACTGCCTTCTTGCGCTTGATGTTTGCCCATTTCGAATGGCCGGACATGCACGTAACCCCCTCTGATCCCGTTGCCTAGAGTGCGCTGACCGGCTGCACCGCAAGACCCCCGCGCTCGCCGGCGACCCGCCACAGGACATGGTCGGAGTAGAAGACGGCCTCTGAGTCCTTGGTGCCGGTTCGGCCTAGCACCCGCAGCAGCATCGACGGGTCGGGCGGGCAGTCCGGCAGATCCTCTTCGGAAAAGGCCAGGTTCACGAGCTCGCTCAGTCCTGCCAGCCAGAGCGAGCGGGCGAGCGGCCTCCGGTTCAGCGCACTGACGGCCACCACCTGGGCCCCAGCATCCCGCCGTCTGCCGAGTCTCTCCGCCATGCCCGGAATCACCACCTGGGAGCGCTGAACAAGCTCCAGATAGCGTCTGGTGAAGATGTCGTAGGCCAAGCGGCCCGATCCGGGGCCGAGCAGGGCCTTGAGACCGGCCCGCGGACCGTTTCTCATCAGGAGGCGCACTTCCGGTTCGTCCAGGTGTTTGCCCACCGTCTCGCCGACCGAACGCATCAGGGCCAGCGGCCAGATTTTCGACAGATCCAGCACTCCGTCCTCCGCCGAGACGATGACGAGTGCGCTCACCGCGCCCTGCCCGGCCTGGCGAACACGGGCGGCATCGCCAGCTTGTGTCGGCTCCTCTGCCGCATTGTCTCTATCCGTTGGCGAACCGACGGGTCGGCCACCCCCGATTCCAGATAGCGGTCGATCGCGGCGTAGGAGAGCCCCATCTCCCCCTCGTCGGTCTGCCCGGCCCACAGCCCGGCGCTGGGCGGGCGGGCGATGATCCGGTCCGGCACCCCCAGCGAGCGGGCGAGATCGCGTACCTCGTGCTTCAGGTAGTTCCCCAGCGGCAAGAGGTCGACGCCGCCGTCTCCATACTTGGTGAAATAGCCGAGCTCCAGCTCTGCCCGGTTGCCCGTCCCGAACACCACGGACTGGGTGCGCGCCGCCTGATAGTAGAGGGCATTCATCCGCAGCCGGGGCTTGACATTGGCCAGAGCCACCGCCCCGGCCTCCCCGCTTTCGGCGAGCGCGGCGCACAAGGCGTCGTACGGGCGGTCGAGTTCCACAGTGACGGTCGGGATGCCGGCCGACTGGGCGGCCAGCTGGCCGTCGAGCAAGTCCTGGGGGTCGGAGTGGCAGGGTAACAGGACACCAAGCGCCGCACTGGGCAGCGCTCGTCCCAGCAGATGGGCGACCACGGCCGAGTCGATGCCGCCAGAAAGCGCCACCACTCCGCCCTTCGCTCCCGCCGTCTGCACCGCATCCTTGATCCAGGCGAGGAGCGCCTGGACCTCAGACTGCCACGGATCGCCCTGGGCTGGCCCCACTTCTGCCTGCTGCACCCCTGTCACCCCAGCTTCCAGAATCTGTGCTTGCCGACCCGCAGAGTGCCAGCCGTCTTGGGGCTGAGCTGCTCCGTTCCGTTCAGCCGTTCGCCGTCCAAGGACACCGCACCTTGCCCGATCAGGCGGCGCGCCTCGGACAGGCTCTTCGCAGCCTTGAGCGTGACCAAGAGCGCGCTGAGGTCGACCGGTCCCGGCAACGTGACCTCTGGCAGATCGGTGGGCGCCCCCTTGTCCCGAAAGACGCGCCGAAACTCGGCCTCAGCCGCCTTCGCCGCCGCTTCGCCGTGGCAGAGACGGACCAGGGCGTGGGCCATGGCCTCTTTCAGATCCCGAGCCGAAAGCTGTCCGCTCCGGTGCCGCTCCAACAGGTCGGCGGCCTGGTCTGGCGTCAGGTCGGTCGCCAGCTGCAGGTACTCCGGCACCGTCTGGTCGGGGATCGACATCGCCTTGCCGAACATCATCTCCGGCGCGTCTTCCAGAGCGATCTGGTTGCCAAGAGACTTGCTCATCTTCTGCTGGCCGTCCGTGCCGACCAGAAGGGGCATCAGCACCACCACCTCCGGCTCAAGGCCCATGTCCCGCATCAGCTCGCGGGCCGTCAGCAAGTTGAAGCGCTGGTCGCTGCCGCCGAGCTCCACGTCGGCGCCAAGGGCGACAGAGTCATAGCCCTGCATCAGCGGGTAGAAGAACTCGTGCAGGTAGATCGGTCGGTTGTCCTTGAAGCGCAGCTTGAAGTCCTCGCGTTCGAGCATGCGGGCCACCGTCTGGCGGGCGGCCAGCTCCAGCACCTCGCTGAAGGTGAGCGCTCCCAGCCAGGTGGAGTTGAACTCAAGGCGCGTCTTCTCTGGATCTAGGATGCGGTGCACCTGCTGGCGGTAGGTGGCGGCGTTTTCGGCCACTTCGTCGGCGCTGAGCTGGCGGCGGCTGTCGCTGCGCAGGGTGGGGTCGCCCACCCGACCGGTGAAGTCGCCGATCAAAAACACCACCTGGTGGCCTAGGTCCTGGAACTGGCGGAGCTTGCGCAGGACCACGGCGTGCCCGATGTGCAGGTCCGGAGCGCTGGGGTCGGCCCCCAGCTTGACGACAAGCGGTCTCTTGGCCTGGGCGCTCTGCCGCAGCTTTGCGGCCAGATCCTCGAGCCCGATCACCTCAAGAGCGCCCGAGCTCAAGAGGCGGATCTGCTCTTCAATCGAGGGCGACTCCACCAGAATCCCTCCCAGGTCGCACACACCAGGGGTCAGCAGCGGGCGTTCAGTCATCGACCCCCTCAGCCTGAAGGGGCAAGAACGTATGCTATATACTGTCTTAGTTCGACCGACGTCGTCGAGGGGGTCTTCCCCGTACCCGCACGCAACTCCCGCCGCCCGACCCGTCCGGGGTCCGGTGCCAGACACGTGCCCCAGGCGCTCAAGAAGTTCACGCGATTCGCCCGCCTGCATCCGTGGAAGCTGGCCGTGCTGACAGCCCTGGGTCTGGTCGGCGCGGTCGTGCTGATTGGCATCGTCGTGACCGTCAAGGTGATCACGACCTTGCCGTCGGTCAACACCGTCGGCCAGGTCTCGACCCGATCTGTGATCTACGACCTCGCGGGCCAGCCGGTCTCCTATCTGTGGGGCCAGTCGTCCCAGCCCCTGCCGCTGTCTGAGATTCCGCTCAGTTTGCAAGACGCCATCATCGCCACCGAGGACCACGCCTTCTATCAGAACAGCGGCATCGACATCAAGAGCATCCTGCGGGCCGCCTTAGCGGACCTGGTCCATAGATCAGCCGTCCAGGGCGCCTCCACCATCACCGAGCAGCTGGCCAAGATCCACTACCTCACAAACCAGAAGACGATCACCCGTAAGATCGCCGAGGTGATCCTCGGTCTGGAGATCGCCCACACGTACACCAAGCCCCAGATCCTGGACATGTACCTCAACCAGGTCTATCTGGGCGAGGGTGCGACCGGTGTCGGGGCCGCCAGCCAAGTCTACTTCAGCGAGACGCCGAGCCAGCTGACCCTGGCCCAGGCCGCTCTGATCGCCGGGTTGCCGCAGGCGCCCAGCTATCTTGATCCGTTCATCAACCTGAAGGCCGCGGTCGCCCGTCAGCACCAGGTGCTGGCCAACATGGTCAGATACGGCTACATCACCCAGGCCCAGGCCACGGCCGCCGCCAATGCGCCATTGAACCTGTCCCGTGGCACCTTGGCCCAGTCCACGAACTATCCCTATCCGTGGTTTGTGGACACTGCGGTCAGCACGCTGCTCAGCCACGGATTCTCCATGAACGAGCTGTTGAACGGCGGGCTCAAGATCTACACCACCCTGGTGCCGTCTGTTGAGAACGCGGCGACCAGCGCCGTGGCGACAGTCATGAATCAGGCCTTCGGGGCGATCCAGCCGGGCGTCGTGCCCAACAACGAGGCGGCGGTGGTCGTGATCAACCCGCACAACGGGTACGTGGAGGGGATCGTCGGCGGCCGGGTCCACAACACCATCCTGGCCTTCAACCGGGCGACCCAGGCCTATCGCCAGACCGGTTCGGCGATCAAGCCCCTGGCCGAGTACACGACGGCCTTGCTCCAGGGGTACACGGCCGGTTCGATCATCGACGACGGCATCTGGATGTTCCAAGACGGGGTGCCGTGGCCGCAGAACGACAGCCACCGCTATCTGGGCCGGATCACGATGCAGCGGGCGCTTTCTTTGTCCGACAACAACGCCTCGGTGCGATTGTTGAGCATGGTCGGCATTCACAACGCCTTCGTCACCGCGACCCAGATCTTCGGACTGCCGCTGGTCGCCCACGGCGTCCGCAACGACCAGACGCTGTCCATGGGCATCGGCGGACTGACCCGCGGGGTCACCCCGATGCAGATGGCCGAGGCCTACACGGTGTTCCCGAACGAGGGCTACCGAGCCACCCCGATCGTGGTCACCAAGGTGGTCGCCCCCGACGGCCAGGTGCTGTTCACGGACGCCCCGCAGCTGGTGCACGTGCTCTCGGCGCAGATCTCCTACATCATGATCAAGATGATGGAGCGGATGTTCGTCTACGGCACCTCCCGCAGCCCCCAGCTCCAGTTGAACCGGCCGGCGGCGGGCAAGACCGGAACCACCACCCGGGCCACAGACGGCTGGTTCGCCGCCTTCGTGCCGCAGTTGGAGGCCGTGGTGTGGGAAGGCACCGACAACAACGCCACCCAGCCCGGCGTCTACGGCGCCACCCACGCCGGACCGATCTGGGCCGACCTGATGAAGGCGATCGTCGCCAAGATGCCGGTGGAACACTTCGTCCGCCCGCCTGGCATCGTCCAGGCCACCATCGACACGAAGTCCGGCATGCTGCCGAGCCCCCTGACGCCGTCTCAGTTCATTTCGTCCCACTACTACTACATCGCCAATACCCAGCCCACACAGCAGAGCACGGTGTGGGTGCAGGCCCAGGTGGACAGCGCAGACACCAGCCTGCTCTGGACGCCCACCTGCCCCGCCCCGCCGGTGACCAAGGTCTTCCTGACCCGGCCCACCGACATCATGACCGGGCCCGGGATGCAGCTGCCGATCGACTCCGTCTACTGGGAGCCCACCCAGAGCTGCACCAACGGCACGCCCACCCCGAGCGGCCAAACCACCAGTTCGGCCACCATCTTCATTCAAAATGGCCAGGCACATCCCACCGCCATCGCGACGACGGTCGGAACCACCTTCTCACTGACCCTGCAGAACGCGGACAACGTCCCCTACACCTTCACGCTGCAGGCCTTCGGGGTCGGCTCCCAGACGGTAGGCGCCAGCAGTTCGCTGACCCTGACCATGAATGCGAACCAGACGGGTGTGTTCAACTGGACGCTCGCTCCGACCAACGGCGCCACCCCGACCATCAACGGGACCTTTACGGTGCAGGCCGCCCCATCCTCCGGAGGGAGCTCCACGTCGGGAGGCTCATCGTCATCCGGCTCCTCGCCATCGGGCAGCGGCTCTTCGTCTTCAGGCAGCACGCCTTAGTTCCAGACCTGATGCACTTCCAGGCATGAGGGCGACTGGTCAGCCCGCTCGCCTCACTTGGGACAATGGGTCGGCCCCGCTGTTGACCCCTTGGCAACGGCGAGCGCCGCCTGAGACATTTCCATCGCCCGAGGAACAATCGGAGACCCTGCTGTGATCCTAATGACATGAAAGCGCCCTCGGGCGAGTCACGCCGCACCATCCGCACGCCTGGCCGGCCGCCTTTGGCCACAGCCGCCTCGCCATGCCCTGGGGCTTGGCGCCGCTATCTTGTCGGCGCGGGGTTGGCC
>JAKAUI010000021.1 GCA_021827745.1 Bacillota bacterium
GGGCTTTTCGATCGAGGTGCTTGCGCCAAAGGACCTTTCCTTCTCAGACGATGGTCTCTTCTGCCCGGACGGCCGGCGCATCGATGTGCTCTATCGCTTCTTCGAGCTGTTCGACTGGCGCAATGTGCCGAAGGCGGAGATCATCTTCTACCTGGCCAAAAAGCGCAGGCTGGTCCTGACGCCGCCGGTCAAGGCCTATCTGGAGGAAAAGCTGGCCCTGGCCCTCTTTTCGCTGCCCAGGCTGCACCGCTTCTGGCAGGAGCAGCTGGGAGAGTCCCTCCAGCTACGCCTCAAGCGGCTCTTCCCGGAGTCCTGGGTGGTCGACTCCCGCATCCTGCCGCCCTACGCCGAGATCTCTGGCCTCAGCCTGGGCGGTGAGCCGGTGCAGGACTTCTCCCGATTCGCCGCCCTGAGCCAACGACAGCGCCAGGACTGGCTGCTCAAGCCGTCTGGCTTTTCGCCCCTGGCCTGGGGCGGCCACGGCGTCCGGCTGGGCTCGGACCTCTCCCAGGAGGCCTGGCAGGAGGCGTGGCAGGACGCCCTAGGGGCCGACCGGATGGGCCAGTCGCCCTGGATCCTGCAGCGCTATTACAAGCCCGAGGTGATGGCGGTCGAGCGCCTGGAGCCAGATGGCCGGCGCGGTATGATGGAGGCGAGGTGGCGCGTCTCCCCCTACTATCTGGGGGACAGCGGCTCGATCTCCCTGGGCGGCGTCCTGGTGACGGCCGTGCCCAAGGACAAGAAGCTCGTGCACGGCATGTCGGTCGCCGTCATGTCGGTGGCAGCCGCCCCGGACCACTCCTGAACGTCTTGCGAGGAGGTCTCTTATGCTTGCGCCGTTCGTCAACGAACCGCCGCGGGACTTTTCGGCACCGGATCAGCGCGCCGCCATGGAGCGGGCCGTGGCCATGGTCGCAGGGCGGCTGGGCGAGTCCCGGCCCCTTCTGATCAATGGCCAGGCCATGAGCGGAGTCGGGGAAATCATCTCCACCGATCCCGCAGACAACCAGACGGTCGTGGCACGAGTGGCCAAGGCCGGGCCGGCCGAGGTGGAGCAGGCCCTTTTGGGCGCCTGGGATGCCTTTCGGGCCTGGCAGGCCTGGTCTGCGACCGCCCGGGCCCAGGTCCTCTTGCGGGCTGGTGCCATCATGCGGCGCAGGCGGGACGAGCTCAGCGCCTGGGAGATCTTCGAG
The DNA here is from genome assembly GCA_021827745.1 of Bacillota bacterium. Classification (GTDB taxonomy): domain Bacteria; phylum Bacillota; class Sulfobacillia; order JAJZYS01; family JAJZLH01; genus JAJZLH01. The sequence continues at coordinate 1,194 of JAKAUI010000021.1, forward strand.
GCCGGCAAGACCTGGGGCGAGGCCGACGGAGACGTCACCGAAGCGATCGACTTTCTGGAGTACTACGCCCGCCAGATGATCCGCCTCGACCAGGGCGTTGAGGTCACCCAGCTGCCGGGAGAGGGCGACGAGGCCTTCTATCAGGCGCTCGGCGTCGGGGTCGTCATCCCGCCCTGGAACTTCCCTCTCGCCATCCCGACCGGCATGGTCTCTGCCGCCGTGGTGGCCGGAAACGCCGTCTTGTTCAAGCCGGCCTCGACCACACCGATGCTGGGGGCGCTGTTGGTCGAGATCCTGACCGCGGCCGGGCTGCCTCCCGGTGTGGTCCAGTTTCTGCCCGGCGCCGGCGGCGCCATCGGCGATTTGATGGTCAGCCACCCCAAGGTGCGCTTCATCAGCTTCACCGGCAGCAAAGAGGTCGGGCTGCGCATCATCGAGCTCGCCGCCCACCACCAAGTGGGCCAGCGCTGGGTGAAGCGGGTGGTGGCCGAGATGGGCGGAAAAGACGCCATCGTGGTCGACGAGACGGCAGATTGGGCCCTGGCAGCAGACGGCATCGTGGCCTCGGCCTTTGGCTTCCAGGGGCAGAAGTGCTCGGCCTGCTCGCGGGCGATCATCGTGGACAGTGTCTACGACCAGGTGGTCGGGGCGGTGGTGAAGAGGACGAAGGCCCTGGTGATGGGCCATCCCAAGGAGGCGAGTGTCCAGGTCGGCCCGGTGATCGACGCCCGGGCCAAGGACAAGGTCGCGAGCTACCTCTCGCTCGCCCCGACCGAGGGAACGGTCGTCGTCGGTGGAAAGGTGGCCGATCGGCCCGGCAATTACATCCAGCCGACGGTGGTGGTAGACGTCTCCCCGGAGGCTCGCCTGGCGCAGGAGGAGATCTTCGGACCGGTCCTGACCGTGATCCGGGCCAAAGACTTCGACCATGCGCTTGAGATCGCAAACGGCACCGAATACGGCCTCACCGGTTCGCTCTACTCGCAGGACCGCTCCCGGATCACAAGGGCCCGCACCGAGTTTCAGGTCGGCAACCTGTACATCAACCGCAAGTGCACGGGCGCCATGGTGGGCGCCCATCCCTTTGGCGGGTTCAACATGTCGGGAACCGACTCGAAGACCGGCAGCCCGGATTACCTACTGCTTTTCTTGGAGATGAAGTCCGTTGCCGAGAAGTTCTAAGCGCAAAAAGGGCCGCCAGTTCCGCCCGATGCGGCTGATCGCAGCCGCCATCTTGGTCGTCGTGCTGCTGATCGTCCGCCAGGCGCTGCTCGGCCCGCCGCTGCGGACAGGCACCGCCACCACCAAGGCGGCCGCGCTGCACCTGACCGTGACTGGGGCGCCCAGCCTGACCCAGGCGGTGGAGGGAGATGCCGCCGCCATGCTCGGCGGCACGATCTGGGTGGCGGGCGGCCTGACCGCCCAGGGCCTGTCCTCGGCCAACCTCGTTCCCTATAACCTAACGAGCGGCCCCGGCACCGCCGTCGTCATGCCGGACCGGCTGCACGACGCGGCGGCGGTGGCTCTTGGCAGCCAGCTGTTCATCTTCGGTGGCGGCCGCTTCGTCTCCAGTGCGGCCGTGACCGCCTTTTCGCCGCCCGGGCGGTTCACGACGCTGCTCAATCTGCCAACGCCGCTGTCCGATCTCTGGGCGGCCGTCGTGGCCGGGCAGCTCTTGCTCGGCGGCGGCCACAACAGCGGGCCACCCAATGCGACCGTCTGGGCCTATCACCCCTCGACCAACAGCTACCAGACACTGCTTCCGCTGTCGAACCCGACCCGCTATGCGGCCAGCGCCGTGGTCCACAACACGCTGTACGTGATCGGCGGCAAGACCGAGACCGGAGCCTCGAGCGCCATCGTCGCCATCACGGCGAACGGCGCCTCCACGGTGGTGGCGCAGCTGCCGGTGGCGCTCTGGAAGGCGGCGGCCGGCGTCTTGAACGGCGAGGTCTACATCTTCGGCGGGAAGACGAGCGCTGGGCTCACGAGCACCATCTACCGCTTCGACCCCACGACCAATCAGGTGGCGGCGGTGGGCCACCTGCCCCTGGCCTGGGCATACGGCGCTTCCGTCTCCACCTCGTCCACCATCTACCTCTTGGGCGGGGAGGGGAGCGGCGGCGCCCTTTCAACCGTCTACCGGGCGGTGCTCGTCCCTTAGCGGACCGCCTCGCCCATGGCTCCTGTGCCAGCGGCGCTAGTCTTCGAACCTAGTCGCGCTTGTCCGCTCCGAACACATCGGCTGCCGCCTGCAGGAGCGCCCACAGCTCGGGCCGGTGCTTGGCCAGATTGACCGGAGCCTGTTTTTCTTCATCCCAAAAGGCATGCTCGGTGTCGCCTTCGGCCGCCAGCGCCCCGGTCGGGGCCAGCACCCGGTAGCAGAAGACAAGCCGGGTCGGCCGCAGGTCTGCGATCCAGGTCTCCACCGTCAGGGCGTCGTCAAAGTGCAGGGGAAGAAGATAGCGGCAGCTCATGCGCCGGACCGGCAGCAGGAGGCCGCGCTCTTCGAAGGCCTCCCGATAGGGCACCTCTTTGTCGCGCATCCACTCGGTGCGCCCGACGGTGAAGTAGTCGGCGTAGGTGCCATAGTAGACGACACCCATGCGGTCGGTGTCGCCGTAGCGGACCCGAAACGTGCTGCGGTGCACGGTTAGATGGCGCCCAGCACCACGGCCGCGTTCTGGCCCCCGAAGCCGAAGGCGTTGGCCATGATCGCCCGGATCCGAATCGGCGTCGGGACGCGCACGATCGGCAGGTCGATCGCCGGGTCCTGTTCGATCAGGTTGACAGAGGGCGGGATGACCTGGCGCAGCAGCGCTTCCACGCAGACGACCGCCTCAACGGCGCCGGAGGCGCCGAGCAGATGGCCGAGCGCACCCTTTAGCGAGCCTACAGGGGGTGTTGCGGCGCCGAACAGACGGCGGATGGCCTTCGCCTCGGCCTGGTCGCCGGCCGGCGTCGAGGTGCCGTGCGCCTTCACATAGGAGATGTCCTTCTGATCCATCTTGGCGTCGCGCAGGGCGGCCGCCATCACCTCATAGGCGCCCTGGCCGTCTGGGCGCGGCGCCGTTGGGTGATAGGCGTCTGAGCCGGCGCCGTATCCGAGAACTTCAGCCAGCGGTGTGGCGCCGCGGGCCAAGGCGTGGTCGTGGGTCTCCAGCACCAGGGCGCCGGCACCCTCGCCCATCACCATGCCGTCGCGGCCGAGCGAGAAGGGGCGAGACGCCGTCCCCGGATCTGAATGGCGGGTGGAGAGCGCCCTGGCGCTCGCCAGCGAGTCCATCAGCGGGCCGACGAACAACGACTCAGTGCCGATGGCCACCGCCGCCTCCACCGTGCCGTCCCGAATCGCCCGAAAGGCCTCGCCGATGGCATTGCTGGACGCCGCACAGGCGGTGACGAAGGTCAGGTTCATGCCGCGGGCCCCCAGCTCCATGGCGAGCGTGGTGGCCGCCATGTTCGGGATGAACTTCGGCAGAAGGAAGGGAGACATCCGCTTGCCCTGGGAGAAGGCAATCGCATCGTTGACGAGGGTGGTGATGCCGCCCACCGCCGTGCCGGCGAACACGCCCCACTCGACCAGCTGCTGGCCGACCAGACCGGACTCGGCCAAGGCCTCTCTGGCGGCGGCCAGGGCCAGCAGAATGAAGCGGTCCTGATGGCGGGCCTCGTGGGCCGGCATCACGGACAGTGGGTCGAACGTGGTGGCCTCAGCGCCGATGCCGTAAGGCTTGGCGCCGAGGATGGGGTCGCTCAGGACATGCACGGCCGACTGGTCTCCATACACCCCGGCAAGCAGGCCCTTCAGGCCCACTCCAAAGCCGCTGACGGCACCTCGGCCGGTGATCACAACCCGTGTCACGGACTTCCTCCCTCGTCTCTCCTGGCTCTCGGCCATACGCCTCCCCACCCGGTGGGGGAGAACTCTCCCGAATCGGGCACCCAGGCGAACGGACCCTCGCCAGCGACTGTGCGGATATTCCCGACCCAACAGATTGCCTAGTGGCCGCCGGATTCCTGCTCCTTGGCCGGCTGTGCCCCCAAGTCGACCCGGCGATGGCTGGCGCCGGGACCGCTCGGCTCTGATCGCACGGTCCGCCCTAGGGCCGAAACAGCACGGTCAGGAGGGTCAAGACGGCCGCAGCGGCCCAAAAGAGGTCCTGGGGCACAGGCGGCATGTGGCTGAAGGCCGCCACGATCAGAAAGAAGCCGGACAAGATGGCGAGCGAGATGGCGCGCCGGCTGCGCCGTTCGGTGCGCAGCTCCTCGATCAGGGGCGTCAAGTCCACATCCGTCTTCAAGTTGCCGCTATCGAGCTTCTCCAGGACGGCCAGCGCCTGGCGAAAGGGCCTGAGCAGGCGCGCGATCAGGTCCTGTCCGGTCTGCTTCCAGCCGATGCCGCTTTCGGTCAGATAGCGGCGGGCCTCGCTGGCCATCAGCCGGACGAAGGGCTCGTCTGGGGCCAGTCGGGCCACCACCCCGCCCACGATGCCCAATGAGCGGCCCAAAAAGGCATAGCGGGCCGGCAGCTGCAGGGTGTTGTCGTGCAGGAAGAAGCGAATCTCGCGCACCAGTTCGTCCACCTCGGGCCCTTCCTGCCAGCCGTGCTGGGCCGGTGGGGGAGCGCTCAGCAGCCGGTTGACCAGCATGCCGACCGCCCGCTTCAGCCGGGCCCGGTGCGTGGTCGGGCGCAGGAACTGCAGGTGCTCCAAGGCCGCCACCATGCCCTCCGTGTCCTGGCGGATGACGGCGGAGGTCAGGATCCGGATCTGCTCGCGGTCCTCGGCCAGCACCTCGCCCATCATGCCAAAGTCGAGATAGGTCACGCTGCCGTCTTTTTGGACAAACAGGTTCCCGGGGTGGGGGTCGGCGTGGAAGAGGCCGTCCACCATCCACTGCTTCATGAAGCTGCGGATCAGGATGCGCGCCACCTTGGCCGGGTCGATGCCCAGCTGTTTCAGGGCATCCGGGTCGTCTGGCTTGACGCCAAAGACCTCGTCCATGACGAGCACCCGCCGCCTAGTCAGCTCCGGGACCAGTCCGGGGGCGTGGACGTCTTTGTCGGTTTCGAAGTTGTGGCGAAACCGTTCCAGGCGGCTGGCCTCACCCTCCAGGTCGAGCTCCTGCAGCGTGATGTCAGCCAGCTCGGCCCAAAGCGTCATCAAATCAAAGCGCCGGCCCCAGTCGGTCAGCCGGGTCGCCCAGCGGGCGGCCAGCCGCACTGCCTTCAGGTCGGTCTGGACGTTTCGCTCGATGCCGGGCCTGAGCACCTTGACCGCCACCTTGCGGCCGCGGTAGCGGGCCCGATAGACCTGGGCCAAAGACGCGGCGGCCAGCGGCGTTTCGTCGAAGGACTCGAACATCTCGCTGAGCGGCTGGCCCAACGCCTTCTCCAGCCCGGGCTTGACCTGGTCGAACGGGACGGGCGGAACGACATCCTGCAGGGATCCAAGCGGTCTCGTGAAGCTCTCCGGCAGCACGTCGGCCCGGGCCGAAAGGAACTGACCGACCTTGATCAACAAGCCGCCGAGGCGGACGGCGCTACTCCGCAGCCGCTCGCCCTCGCCGCGCCACAGGTCATCCTGGGCACGCGCACGCGCCGCCTCCGAGGGGAAGCGGCGCAGCGAGAATCGCCACGATCGGTAGGCGGCCCCCGCAGCCAGGGACAAAACACTCAGGCTGCGCAGCCACCCCCGAGTCGGTTGGCTAGGCGTCACCCTCAGCCGTGTCGTCCGACTCATCGGACATCTGTTCGACCTTGTCGGCGAGATGACGCAGACGCTTGGCGAGCTCTCCGCGGGCCGAGCGCTGACCGTCGCCGTCGGTGGTGTGGCTGGCAACGAAGGTGCCGGCCAGGAAGCCTAGTCCGACCAGGGTGAGGACCCACTTGATCACTCGCTCAAACGGATTTCCATGACGCGACATGGCGATCCCTCCTTAGTGCTTCTACCATAGGCCTCTGCCACACTTCCGGCAACTTGTGGCGGCTTACTGGTAGATCAGGACCAGCGGCGGGGGGCTGAGCTGGCTAAGCACCTGCTGCGGCGTCAGGGGCGGCTTGTCGGCCTTGTAGAAGATCTTGAAGCCGCCGCAGGGGGAGACCGGCTGGCTGAGAGTTCGCTGAATGAGCCGGTAGATGGCGCCTGCCATCTCGACCGGGGTGGTGATCAGCTTGAGGTCTTGGGCGATCATCGCAGATGGGGCGAAGCACGAGACCGCCTCCTTGCGCACAAAGCGCTCGTAGTTGGCGATCTTGAGGCCCTGGCCGCCAAAGCCGTCCATGTCCCGGACCAGGGCGACATGGGACTGCGGCTGGATCAGATACCACTGCGGGATCATCCTTTTCAGAAACTGATGGACGATCAGCACCTTCTGCGGCAGGTGGTCCGCCTTGACCAGGCTGTTCAGGTAGCTGAGCGTCCAGTTGATCGAGGAGGTGGGCATGGTGCCGAACTCCACGCCCGGGACGTCGCCTGGCGGCATGTCGAACTCCGGGTCAAGCGCCAGTTCGACGTCCGGCTGGGCGAGAAAGGGTGCGAGATAGCGAACCTCAGACTGGACAGAGGCATGTCCGACCTGCACGTCCAGGATCAGAAGGCCGTGAATGGAGCGGGCGAGGTTGAGCTCCTGCTGGATCAGGCTGTACGGCATGCGCCGGCTGTAGGTGCCGCCCGGGCCGGGGCTGCCCGCTGCCACCACCGCCACCATCTCAAGCGCCGGGATCACCGGGTGGGAGGGATCGAGCTGGGCGTAGGTGCTGGCCTGGGCCAGGAGCTGGCTGATCATCAGCGACTGGGGCTGCTCGCCCAAGATGCCCATCGCCGGCGTCAGCGGATTGCCGTAGTAGGCGACGATCCGAAAGTTGGGGAGGATGGGGGCGTTGAAGCGGTCCGGCACGCCCGGTGGCATCCAGGTCGGCCCTGCGGCCAGCGCTGGCGCCGTGCAGGCCATCAGCCACACAAAGGCGCACGTTCCGGCGATCAGCCGACGGAGCCGTGGTCTCTTCACGCTGTGATCAACCTCGTTCACATCTGGGTGCAAAGCGGGGAGGAGGGAGGATCTAGCCTCTCCTCACATGATGCTTCGACCCAGGCAAAATGGTCCCCCACCCCGAGGTCGGGGCAGGCGGCTTTGTCTTCAGGTGCCCACTCTAACTCAGTGCTCCGCTTCTGCCCACCACACCGAACCCCGGTCAAGGGTGGAGGAACGGGGATGGCGGCGCAGATAGGCGGTGCCCCAGATCAAGGTCGCGGCCGCCACCACAATCGACAGCACGCTGGCGCCAAGCGGGGAGTGGGGAAAGAGCTGCCCCGAGATCTGCCGGGACAAAAACGCCAGTCCGCCCACCACCGCCAACCCGCCGAGAGCGACCCGCCCGACCTGCCAGAAGAGGGCCACCAAGAGCGCCTGGACGGCGACCAGCCACCAGCCGTCCGCCGTTCCCAGCCAGGCCGTGCCGATCAAAGAGAGGTCAAGAGTCAGCAGTCCGACCAGGCAGGGCCAAAAGGCATGGTCGGAAGGGGCGGGCCGTCGGCTGATCCAGATCCCAAGCGCCACCATCAGTCCTGCCGCCGCCAGTTGGACGTCGAGCGCCATCCGGCCGGCTACAAACGAATTCCCGAGCAGAAGATGTGCCGTGCTGACCGCCGCCAGATAGGCGGCGACACTGAGCACTCCGGAGAGAACAGGGCCGCGCCACCCGAACCAGAAGGCCATGGCCAGCGCCAAAAAGGCCCAGGCCTCCGCCGCAGCAGCCCAGGTGGCCGCTGGCCAGAGCGCCGCCCCCAAGAGTCGCACCACGGCTCCTGACACGGCGATGGCGCCAATGTAAAGGGCCAGGGCGGCAGCCAGCACCCGCCGGCGCCGGAGCAGCCAGGAGGCCACGCCAAGGGCCACGGCCAGACCGCCAACCACGGCCACTCGCACCCAGGCCGCTGTGCTGACACCGAGCAGAGCGCCGATGAGACCGGCGCCCAAGACCACCAGGATGGCTCCTGCGGCATAGGCCAGGGCGGTGGACGGCTGCAGGCGCGGCCGATCGGCGAGCAGTGCCCGCTCTTCGTCCGTGATCCTGCCTGCTTCGAACAGGCGTTCGATCAGATCCTCCCGCCGCTCCGGCACTGCCGCTCCCCTCCGCCGATCGCTCGTTGGGCAACTGGTCCCGATGACGGGGCCTCTCTTCCGCTTACCGGTCGGGCCTAAAATCCCTGCCTTCTTGCACGGGCACGCCCAGTCGTGCCGCTTCTCTTGGCTCCGGCTACAAGGCGGCCATGCCGAGGCCCACTTCTGCGGCAGCCATCTTAAGCGTGCGGGAACACTGCCCGACCCCCTCGAAGCGGTGGTGACCAAGACTGGTCGGTTGCAGCCGAGGAGGGGAGTGGGCATGGACTACATGGCCCACATCGAGGCCACGATCCCGGACTCCTATCCAGGGAGTGAGCCCTGGAGCGACGACTTTGGCAGCTTCGGCAGCTACCCCGCCGCAGACGGGCTGGGATCGAGCATCATGCGCCTTCGGGTCCCGGCTGCGACGCTTTCGAGCTGGCTCAAGGCACACTGGCCGCGCTATCGCACCTCACCGTTCGTCTGGGTGAGCCCGCGGGAGACACCCGGCCTCGTGCCCTGGCTGCTCGATCACGGATACACCCTGGCAGAGCGCTATGCGGTTCTGGTGCACGATCTGCCCATCTCTGGGCC
>JAKAUI010000042.1 GCA_021827745.1 Bacillota bacterium
AACCAACGGAGGCGCGTCCTGGCAAAAGCTCTACTCCTTCCCCGCAACATCCAGTCCAAGTGCCATCATGGCCATCCACTTTCCCAGCCCTGCCTGGGGCTTTGCCTCACTGGGCACCTCTGTGGTCCTTGCGCTCAGGCGGTCGTAGCAACACCCTCCGTCCCATGAGAGGTGTTGTCAGCCGATGTTGTCGAAACGGGAATCGATGGAGAAGCAGGCTCGGTTCTGGGAGCTGATGCGCCAGGGTGCCTCGAACCCGGCGGCGTCAGCGGCTGTGGGAGTGGCCCGCCAGCAGGGTAATCGCTGGCGGAGGGCGGCGGGATGGAGGATTCCCCGCTCCCGGCCGACGGCGACGGCGAGGTACCTGTCCCTTGATGAGCGGTTGAAGATCGCCGACATGGTGATCGCCAGGGCGTCAGTGACGGCTATCGCCGTCGAGCTGGGCCGGAACAAGTCGACGATCAGCCGGGAACTGGCCCGCAACGCTGCGGCAAGTGGGAGGTACGGTCCCTATGCAGCACAGAAGAAGGCGGAGTGGCGGGCGCGGCGACCGAAGGCGATCAAGCTCAGCTGCTGCTTGGAGTTGAGGGACTTCGTCCAGGCCAAACTGGAATGTCGCTGGAGCCCGGAGCAGATCAGCCGGGTCTTGGCACAGACCTTCCCCGACCGCCCGGAGATGCAGGTGAGTCACGAGACGATCTACCAGGCTCTGTTCATCCAGGGCCGCGGTGAGTTACGCCGGGAGTTGCACCGCTGTCTGCGGACCGGTCGGGCGATGCGTCGGCCCCGAGGAACCCTGGGTCCGGGCCAGTCGCCGTCCATCACCAACATGGTGATGATCTCGGAACGCCCCGCCGAGGCCGAAGATCGGGCCGTACCGGGCCACTGGGAGGGCGACCTGATCCTGGGGTCGAACTCCCGCTCGGCGATCGGAACCCTGGTGGAACGCTCAAGCCGATTCGTCATGCTGGTCCACCTGCCGGCCGATCACTCCGCCCAGACGGTGCGCGACCAGATGGTCAAGGCGATTCGGACTCTCCCCGCAGCGCTCACCCGGTCTCTGGCGTGGGATCAGGGCACCGAAATGGCCAGCCACGCGGACATCACCTTGGCCACGAACATGAAGATCTATTTCTGTGATCCCCATAGCCCCTGGCAGCGGGGGTCGAATGAGAATACCAATGGCCTTCTGCGCCAGTATTTCCCTAAAGGCACCGATCTTTCCGTTCACTCCCCCGAACATCTCGCCGCTGTCGCTTCCGAGTTCAACTCCAGACCGCGCAAGACCCTCGGCTGGGCCACCCCCGCCCACGCCCTTGAGCTGCTGCTGGCAGGCCCGCAGATGCCCGAGGCCACCTAAGCGGCCGCCCGCCCACACAACGACTGGCGCTCAAGTGTCGCTCCCACCTGCCATTTGCGGCATCTTCCTGCCTGTTCGCCGGCTGCTGGCTTTACACCGGTGATACGATTGAGCCGCCCGCGTTGCGACGACCGCTCGAATTCACCAGATCGTTCCGGCACAAGGCCTGACTGAGGAAGTATGTTGGCAGGCCGGCGCCTGTGTACCCGGGAACCATTTGTTGCAGCCCTGGTCTCTTGATCACGGTGCCTGTTTCTGAATCGGGGGAGGTTGGCAGATGCGACTGGCTACTATGACCCGCACCTGCCTGCTGGCTGCCCTGCTCCTGACGATCGCTGGCTGCGGTGCGACGAGCACCGCTCAGAGCACGGCCAAACCGACGGTGCGCATCATCTCACCGATCAGCCGCACTCAGCTCACCCCGTCAATGGCCAATGTATTGGTCCGTGTGGCCATCTCCCACTTCACCCTGGTACCGGGCCCGGCAGGGCCCGAAAAGGCGGGGAGTGGCCAAGTGTGGATCTATGTGAACGGGCACATCGTGTCGCACCGTGGAAGCAGCACTGCCACCTTGGCCCTAACCCCCGGTACCTACTCGTTGAAGGCCGTCCTAGCCACCAACGGAAAACCAGTGGCATCTTCCGCTCCGATCGTGGTGTCGATTCCGAATCCCGTCTCCTGTGTCCCCACCCCGCAACCCAGCAGAGGCCTCAAGGCGGGAACCATGACCTTGTTCTGCCGAGGCCTGCCCGTTGGCGATGCGGTCCTGGGTCTCGTGGCCGGTCCGGGCGGCGACCTGTGGTTCCCTGTGGAGGAGTTTACGAGTGCCAACGTCGTCCACTTCGGTATCGGTCGGATCATGCCGTCTGGGGTCATCACCGTGTTCAGCCACGGCCTGCCCGCTGGCGGTTGGCCAGTTAAACTGGTGACGGGTCCGGACGGCAATCTCTGGTTCACTATGAATTCGACGGGTGCCAACGGCGCCGGCGCCATTGGCCGGATCACGCCGTCTGGGGTCATCACCGTGTTCAGCCGCGGCCTGCCCGCTGGCGGCCTGGCTTGGGACACCCAACTCCTGGTTGGTCCGGGTGGCGACCTGTGGTTCCCTGTGAGCGGGGGCATTGGCCGGATCGCGCCGTCTGGCGCCATCACCGTGTTCACTAGTCCGGCTCTGCCCGCTGGCAGTGTCGTAGGTCATCTGGTGACGGTTCCGGGTGGCGACCTGTGGTTCTCTGTGTACTCGAAAGGCGCCAGCGCCATCGGCCGGATCACGCCGTCTGGCGCCATCACCGTGTTCACTAGTCCGGCTCTGCCCGCTGGCAGTGTCGTAGGTCATCTGGTGACGGTTCCGGGTGGCGACCTGTGGTTTCCTGTGTATCCGACCCAGACGAACGCCGGCGGCGGCAGCGCCATCGCCATCGGCCGGATCACGCCGTCTGGCGCCATCACCGTGTTCAGCCACGGCCTGCCTGCTGGCAGCCTGGCAGGAGGCGATTCGAACTATGGCAGGAAGACGGGCGCAGGCCACCTCGTGGTCGGCCCGAACGGCAATCTATGGTTCACCGCGACCCCGACGAATACGGGCAGCAACGGCGCCAACGGCATCGGTCGGATCACGCCGTCCGGTACCATCACCGTGTTCAGCGACGGCTTGCCTGCTGGCAGTCAGCTGTACAGCCTCGTAGCCGGCTCGGATGGAAACCTGTGGTTCACTGTGAACCGCGGCTTCGGTACCGGTGGCATCGGCCGGATCACGCCGTCGGGTACCATCACCGTGTTCAGCCACGACCTGCCTGCTGGCGGTTTCACGCGTGACCTGATGACGGGTCCGGACGGCAACCTGTGGTTCACTGTGAGTAACGGGAGCGCCAACGCCGTCGGCCGGATCACGCCGTCTGGCACCATCACCTTGTTCAATAGCCAGGCTCTGGCCGCTGGCGGTGGCGCAGGCAACCTGGTAACAGGCCCGGATGGCAACCTGTGGTTCCTGGTGCCGCCCGTGTCTGGTTGCGGCGTCGCCACCACCAACGCCATCGGCCGGATCGTGCCCTAGTATGGTACGGCGGTATGGCCTGGCTCTGGCGGCGCTTGTCCTGGTGATACTCATGGGCGGAGGGCTCTGGTGGTACAAGCACGTTCAGCCCGTTGCTACGAGGTTGCCTCCCAGTCCGTACGGACTCACGGTGGCGGAACAGCAGACGGTTCTCAACTACTTCACGGCGGCCGCGGCCCAGGGGGACTTTGAGGTCGCCGCCAGCACGTTGCATCAGTGGCTGCTGGACAAGAAGCCGGTGCTGCTGATTGATGTGCGCCAGCCGTACGGCCCTGACGGCTTCGACCAGGGCCATATTCCCGGTGCCGTGAACATTCCACTGCAGCTGTTCGGCCAGGAGCTGCTGGCCGCTGCCGGCAAGACGGCTGAGGGAGGCCAGGGCCAAACCGCACCCGCCAAGTTCTTCCCTCTGCCCAGGAACGAACCGATCGTGGTGATGTGCTACGACGGCGACGGCGGGGAGATGACGCCAGCCCTGCTCCGCCTGCTGGGCTACCACGCCTTTGGGCTGCGCTGGGGGGTGGCGGGATGGAATCAGGTACTGGACGTGTGGCCCAGTCCGGCCTTCGTGGCACCGCTGCCTGTCGCCCGCGGTGTTTCCACACTCCGTCTGGCTTCGGCTCCATCCGGCCCATATCAGTTGGGGTCCGCGTTTGCGCCCGCTCTGGCGGTCTTTTACAACAGTCTGAATCGGGTGTACCCGCCTGGGTACGGACGTCCGTGGACCATTTCGGCGGCTCAGCTCTACGCTGAACTCAGGGCGCCCGACCCGCCGGTGGTGGTGGATCTTAGGTCGCCCTCGGCGTATGCGGCCGGTCATATTCCGGGCAGTCTCAATATTCCGTTCCAGGACCTGGGAGGGAACCTGAACGCCTTGCCAGGGGTATCACGGCAGATCGTCCTGGTTTCCGCGACCTTGCAGGCATCAGCCCAGGCCTGTGCCATCCTACGCATCCTGGGCTACCGCGCCTATGTGCTGAAGCAGGGACTTGCCACCTGGAATCCGCAATTCCCGCCGCCGGCCAATCTGTCGCACTACCCGCTGGTGACGGGCGCTGGCCGGCAGTGAGCCCCATGGGTGCTGTCTGGGCGTTGATGCCGCACGCCCTCGTTGCCTTCACCAGGCCAACCACAAGCCTCCGGGAACCACTTCATGAGGTTGCGGTCTCTTGGATATGGTGCCTGCGTCTTCTCGGGGAGGTTCTCTGATGCGTACGTCCATGGTCGCCCGCACCATCCTGGCCGCGTTGATCCTGGCGGCAGCGGCCGGCTGTGGAGCGGCGACCACCGCTCAGAGCACGGCCAAACCGACGGTGCGCATCATCTCGCCGGTGAACGGGGCGAAGCTCTCATCTCAAACCCTTCAAGACGTGACCGTTCATCTGGCGATCTCACACTTCATCCTGGTAGCGGGTCCGGCCGGGCCCGAGCAGGCGGGCCAAGTGTGGATCTATGAGAACGGGCAGGCCGTGCGGCGCAGTGGAAGTAGCACCGTATCCTTGACCCTCACCCCCGGTAGCTACACCTTGAAGGCCGTGCTGGTCGCCAATGGCAAGCCGGTGGCAGAGTCGGCTCCAGTCGTGGTGTCGGTTCCGAATCCCGTCTCTTGTGCGCATACGCCGTTTCCCAGCACCGGCCTCAAGGCGGGGTCCATCACCCTGTTCTGCAGGGGGTTGCCCGCGGGCGGCCTGGGGTCTCTTCTCGTAGCCGGCCCGGGAGGCGACCTGTGGTTCACCCTGTTGGCCGTTGGTGGCCGCCCTGGCATCGGCCGCATCACACCCACCGGCACCATTACTACCTACTCGAAAGGATTGCCTGTAGGCGCCTACCCCTTGGAAAACCCGGCTACCGTGGGTCCGGGTGACAATCTATGGTTTGCAGTGAACCGGGACCCGTCGACTGGGGGCACAGGCAGGATCGCCCGGGTCACGCCAACGGGTGCGATCACTCTCTTCTCAGCGGGACTGCCTGCCACTGCCGTTCTTGGCCGCCCGATCGTGGGTCCAGGCGGCAACCTTTGGTTCCCCATCGACGCCCCGATTGCCGCCATTGGCCAGATGACTCCCTCGGGCACTATCACCGTCTTCAGGACAGGCCTGCCGTCCTCCAACCCGATCGACAGACTGGTGGTCGGACCAGACGGTAACGTGTGGTTCACGCTCCAAAGCGGTAGCGGCATCGGACGCATCACGCCGACAGGTGTGGTCACCATGTTCAGCAAGGGCCTGCCTTCGCCTCAGGCTGTGATCAAGACCCTGACCAATCCAACCATGACATGTGGAATGGGACCGGCCTGTGGCGTGTTTCGGCTCGTCCCCGGCCCGGGCGGCGACCTGTGGTTTATCTATCGTGGCCTCAGCGCCATCGGCCGGATCACACCGGGCGGCACCATCACCATCTATTCGAATGGGTTGCCTGCAAACGACTACCCCTACGGCACTCTCACCGTGGGTGCCGGTGGAAATCTGTGGTTTCTCTACCAACTCTGCTCCTCGGTCCAGGGGGGCTGTGTGCCGGCCAGCCCCCCTGGCGTTGGCCGGATCACCCCGTCTGGCACCATCACCATATTTAGCCACGGCCTGCCCGCTGGCAGCTCCGTAGGCACCCTGGTGACCGGTCCGGGCGGCGACCTATGGTTCCCTGTAAATCCGACGAGTTCTGAGGGCACCGGCAGCATCGGCCGGATCACACCGTCTGGTGTTATCACTCTGTTCAGCCACGGCCTGCCCGCTGGCGGTGGGGCAGGAAACCTGGTGAATGGGCCGGACGGCAACCTCTGGTTCCTGATAAGTGTCAACGGCGCCACCGCCATCGGCCGGATCACGCCGTCCGGAGCCATTACCGTGTTCAACAGCCAGGCTCTGGCCGCTGGCAGTGGCGGAGGTAATGGGCCCAGCAGGCTCGTGGTGGGCCCTGATGGCAATCTCTGGTTCATCTTGGGCAGCGGGACGGCCATCGGCCGCATCATCCCGTGATGTGGTTCACACTCTCGCGCTTGGGACTTGCTTGCAGCAGGGTATCAAGCTATCAAGCCACAGGGCGGGGGGAGGCTCCATGCGATTGACCGGCCTGATCCGGACGGTATTCCTAGTCACTCTCCTCGCAACAGCAGCGGCCGGCTGCGGTGCGGCGACGACTGGTGCCAAACCGACGGTGCGCATCGTCTCACCGGTCAACGGGGCAAAGCTCTCTTCCGGGAGGGTGACCGTCCATGTCGCACTCTCGAACTTTGTACTGGTGCCAGGCGGAAGTGGTCAGAAGGCTGGAACCGGACAGGTCTGGTTCTACGTCAACGGCCAGCTGAAGGTGGGTGGGCCCAGCGCTACCGCTACCTTAGTCCTCGGTCCTGACACCTACGCTCCTAACACCTACGCTCCTGACACCTACTCCTTGAAGGCTGTGCTGGTCACCAACGGCAAGCCGGTGGCATCTTCGGCACCGGTTGTGGTGTCGACGTCGAGTTCGAATCCCGTCTCTTGTGCGCATACGCCGCAACCCAGCACCGGCCTCAAGGCGGGGACCATCAGCCTGTTCTGCAAGGGCCTGCCCGATGGCGGCGCGGCCCTCGGTCTCTTGGCCGGTCCGGGGGGCGACCTGTGGTTCCCTATGGGTTCAACCGATGCCAATGGCACGGGCGGCGTCGGCCGGATCACGCCGTCCGGGGTGATCACGGTGTTCAGCCAAGGCCTGCCCGCTGGCAGTGGCGTAGGCACCCTGGTGACGGGGCCGGATGGCAACGTGTGGTTCCCGGTTTTTCCGGGGACTTCCAACGGCACCAGCGCCGGCATTGGGCGGATCACGCCGTCCGGAGCGATCACGGTGTTCAGTCGCGGCCTGCCTGCTGGCAGTGGCGTAGGCAATCTGGTGAAGGGGCCGGACGGCAACCTCTGGTTCAGTGATGGCGGGGGGATTGGCCGCATCACGCCGTCTGGTGTCATCACCGTGTTCAGCCATGGTCTGCCCGCGGGCAGCACCCTGGGTGGATTCACGACGCGACCAAGTGGAAACCTGTGGTTCGTGGTGAACGGCGAGAGCACGCTGGCCCCTCACGCCGGCCCCCCAAGTCTCGGCCCAGGTCTCGGCATCGGCCGAATCACACCGTCTGGCACGATCACCATATTCAGTCACGGCCTGCCTGCTGGCAGCCTAGCGGGAGGCGGTCTCACCGGCAGGAATCAACAGCCGGGCCCGCTACTCGTCGGCCCCGATGGCAACCTGTGGTTCATCGTGACTCCGACCCCGACGAGCCTTGAAGGGGCATCGCAGGGCACACCCCGGATTGGCCGGATCACGCCGTCCGGTGCCATCACCGTGTTCAGCCACGGCCTGTCTCCTGGCAGTGGCATAGGCAATCTGGTGAAGGGGCCGGACGGCAACCTCTGGTTCAGTGGTGGCGGGGGGATTGGCCGGATCACGCCGTCTGGTGTCATCACCGTGTTCAGCCATGGACTGCCCGCTGACGAGGGCATAGGTCGCCTAACCGTCGGCCCAGACGGCAGTCTCTGGTTCACATTGACTTCATCGGGTGCCATCGCGGCGGGGATTGGCCGGATCACGCCGGCTGGTGCCATCGCTGTGTTTAGCCAGGGCCCGTTCGCCGGTTACTTCCGAGGAAGTCTGATCGCCGGTCCGGACGGCAACCTCTGGTTCAGTGACGGCGGGGAGATCGGTCGAATCACGCCAACCGGAACGATCACCGTGTTTAACAGCCAAGCTCTTACGGCTGGTGGTGGCGCTGGGAGGCTGGTAACAGGATCAGATGGCAGCCTCTGGTTTTTGGTGCCGCACAGGTCTGGCTGCGGTCTCGCCACCACCAACGCCATCGGTCGGATCATCCCGTGATGTGGCTCACACTGTCCCGATGGGACTTGCTGGCGGCAGCCACAGGGACGTAGCGCGGACAGGCAGGCGGGAGGGTGTTGGGAGGCTACTTGTAGTGGGCTGGGGCGCGTCAGCGTGGTGCACATCGATCGGTCGAGAAGACGGGAGGGAGCGACCATGCGACTGACTGGTCTGATCCGGACAGCATTCCTAGTTGCTCTCCTCTTAGCGGCAGCTGGCTGCGGAGCGGGCTCTGTGCCCCAGAGCACCGCCAAGCCACAGGTCCGCATCAGCTCGCCGACCAACGGGGCGGTGATCACAGTTCATAGCATTGCTCCTCAACTCGTCACTGTTCACCTAGTGCTCTCGCACTTCAGTCTGGTGGCCAGCGGGACTGGACAGAAGACTGGCACGGGTCAGGTGTGGATTTACGTCAACGGTCAGCGGAAGACGGAGGGAGTCAGCAGTACCGCCACCTTGAATCTAGCCCCCGGCACTTACCAGCTGAAGGCCGTCCTGGTCACGAACGGTAAACCGGTGGCATCCTCTGCTCCGATCGTCGTATCGGTCTCTTTGCCACCTACCCCGCCCCCGACGAGCACGTCCAACGCCATGCCGACGCTGCCGACGATTTCATGCGCCACCAAACCGGTGCCCAGTACTGGCCTCAAGGCGGGG
Source organism: Bacillota bacterium (assembly GCA_021827745.1). Taxonomy (GTDB): domain Bacteria; phylum Bacillota; class Sulfobacillia; order JAJZYS01; family JAJZLH01; genus JAJZLH01. Next base: position 8,913 of record JAKAUI010000042.1, read on the forward strand.
ACCATCACGCTGTTCTGCAAGGGCCTTCCTCAAAGTGGCCTAATCAACAGCCTCGTGGCCGGCCCTGGCGGCGACCTGTGGTTCACAGAGCAGTCCCTAGCGGGCAGTGACGCGATCGGCCGGATCACGCCGACTG